>JAODMO010000018.1 GCA_025464995.1 Microbacteriaceae bacterium | reverse complement strand
GTTCCGTAGACTGCTTCAAGAAGATCCGCTCTGGTGGTGGTTCTGTTAGACATGACCCTATCGGCTGCGTTGTTTGAAACACGCAAGAATCCCTGCGCGTCCTGAACGCTTGCAACCGCCCCCCTGTCGCTGCGCGGCCTACGCGGCTTCGATCATATGACAGCAGCAAACCTATTGAAATGGCTTGGCTGAATCAAATCCCGATGTGCCTTCGTGGCCACACTTCTTTGACAAGGGCAGCCTATCGGAACGAAGAAGGGCCGCCAACAGGCGACCCTTCTAACTTTAGTTGCAGCAGTATTGGTCAAGTTCAGGCCGCTTAAGCAACTGGACTTCTTTTAAAATCCAGTCCGCATCAGCCGTGTCTGTTTTCGACCAAACTACGTCATGCTCGGCGCGGGCTTTTTTGGAGACCGCGCCGCCAGTTCAATCTTGGTCGGATGGACTTCTTAGAAGTCCATGCCGCCCATGCCGCCACCGCCCGGCATCGCCGGCATGGAGGACTTGTCCTTCGGCGCGTCGGCGATCATGGCTTCCGTCGTGATCAGCAGCGAAGCCACCGAAGCGGCGTCCTGGAGAGCCGTGCGGACGACCTTGGCCGGATCAACGATGCCGGCTTCGATCATGTCGACATATTCTTCGGTCTGCGCATTGAAGCCGAAGGTCTGCGACTTGTTCTCGCCGATCTTGTTGATGACGATCGAGCCTTCAACGCCGGCGTTGTCGACGATCTGGCGGATCGGGGCCTCAAGCGCCTTGAGGACGATCTTGATGCCAGCCTGGACGTCCGTGTTGTCGCTGGTGAGCTTCGACACAGCGACGCGGGCGCGCAAGAGCGCGGTGCCGCCGCCCGGGACGATGCCTTCTTCCACCGCGGCGCGGGTGGCGTTCAGCGCGTCGTCCACGCGGTCCTTCTTTTCCTTCACTTCGACTTCCGTCGCGCCGCCGACGCGGATGACCGCGACGCCGCCAGCGAGCTTGGCGAGACGCTCCTGGAGCTTCTCACGGTCGTAGTCGGAGGTGGTCTCTTCGATCTGGGACTTGATCTGCGAGATCCGGCCTTCGATGTCCTTCTTCTTGCCGGCGCCGTCGATAATCGTGGTGTTTTCCTTGTCGATGCGAACGCGCTTGGCGCGGCCGAGCATCGGCAGGGTCACGTTCTCGAGCTTGATGCCGAGGTCTTCCGAGATCATCTGGCCCGAGGTCAGGATCGCGATGTCTTCCAGCATGGCCTTGCGGCGATCGCCGAAGCCCGGAGCCTTGAAGGCGGCAACCTTGAGGCCGCCACGCAGCTTGTTGACGACGAGCGTGGCAAGCGCCTCGCCTTCGACGTCTTCAGCGATGATGACGAGCGGCTTGCCGGTCTGCACGACGGCTTCGAGAACCGGCAACATGGCCTGCAGCGACGAGAGCTTCTTCTCGAAGATGAGGATGTAGGGGTCGTCGAGTTCGGCGATCATCTTCTCGGCATTGGTGATGAAGTAAGGCGAGAGATAGCCACGGTCGAACTGCATGCCTTCGACGACGTCAAGTTCGGTCTCGAGGCTCTTGGCCTCTTCCACCGTGATGACGCCTTCATTGCCGACCTTCTGCATCGCCTTGGCAATCATTTCGCCGATCGACTTGTCGCCGTTGGACGAAATCGTGCCCACCTGGGCGACTTCTTCCGACGACTTGATCTTCTTGGCGCGCTTCTGGATGTCGGCCACGGCTTCCTTGACAGCCATGTCGATGCCGCGCTTCAGGTCCATCGGGTTCATGCCCGAGGTGACGTACTTGACGCCTTCCTTGACGATGGCCTGGGCCAGAACCGTCGCGGTCGTCGTGCCGTCGCCGGCGGTGTCGTTGGTCTTCGAGGCCACTTCGCGCACCATCTGGGCGCCCATGTTCTCGAACTTGTCTTCGAGCTCGATTTCCTTGGCGACCGTCACACCGTCCTTGGTGATGCGGGGCGCGCCGAAGGACTTGTCGATGACGACGTTACGACCCTTGGGGCCGAGCGTCACCTTGACGGCGTTGGCGAGAATGTCGACGCCGCGCACCATGCGGTCGCGCGCGTCGGACGAAAAACGAACGTCTTTGGCAGCCATGTTGAAACTCCTGAACCGATGAGGTTCGCTAGATGGGGATTGAAATCAGCGGACGGGTGTCGTGGCTTACTTGCCGACGATGCCCATGATGTCGCTTTCCTTCATGATCAGGAGGTCCTGACCGTCGATCTTGACTTCGGTGCCCGACCACTTGCCGAACAGGACGCGGTCGCCAGCCTTGACGTCGAGCGCGTTCAGCTTGCCGCTGTCGTCACGCGAGCCGGGGCCCACGGCGACGACTTCGCCCTCCTGGGGCTTTTCCTTGGCGGTATCAGGAATGACGAGCCCGGAGGCGGTCGTCGTTTCTGCCTCGACCTGCTTGATCACGATGCGATCCTCGAGCGGCTTGATGGAGACCGACACAGTTGACCTCTTCTTTCTAAACTAACGAAAAACTTGGGTTGGCACTTCCCGTACGAGAGTGCCAGACCAACTATACAAGTGTGCTGGCACTCGATCAATCCGAGTGCCAGCACGGAGCGTCACCCGCCGGTTAGTCGGCATCCGTGGGGCTACGGGAGAATGGGGTGATGGAGCCCATCGAGTTGCGCGAGTTGTTGTCCATCGAGGGCCTGCGTCTGCTGGACTCCTTGCCCGCCTTCGACGCCGCCGCCGACGTCGTGCGCACCGTCGCCGAACTGCGCAAGGCCGGCCACTCGCCCGCACTCGTCGCCGCGGTGCTGACCCAGTCGAAGCTGCGGTCGCGCGCGGCGGCCAAGTTCGGCGCCTTCGCCGGGCGCATGCTGTTCACCGAGGCGGGGCTCGAGCAGGCCACGCGCCTGCGGGTCGCCGCGATGCACGCGGGTCGCTTCCGCGACGCGGGGCTCTCCCGCATCGCCGACCTCGGCTGCGGTATCGGCGCCGACGCCCTCGCGATGGCCGCCATCGACCTCGAGGTGACGGGAGTGGAACGCGACGAGGTCACCGCCGCGCTCGCCACCTACAACCTGGCGCCCTTCCCCAACGCGGGCGTCGAGCACGCGGATGCCGCGGCCGTCGATCTCGCCGGATACGACGGCGTCTACCTCGACCCCGCTCGCCGCGACGGCGCGCGCCGGCTGAAGGATCCCGGCGACTGGTCGCCGTCGCTCGATTTCGCCTTCGAGATCGGCTCGCGTCGGCCGACCGGTGTGAAGCTCGGTCCGGGCGTCGACCGCGACCTGATCCCCGCCGGCGTCGAGGCGCAGTGGATTTCCGTCGACCGCGATGTCGTGGAGCTGGGCGTATGGTTCGGCGCGGTCGCGCGTCCGGGCATCGGGCGTTCCGCGCTCGTCATCGGCGACCACGGCGCGGCCGAGCTGACCGCGCCGCGTGACAGCGACGACGCCGGCATCGGGCCGCTCGGCGAATACCTCTTCGAGCCGGACGGTGCCGTCATCCGGGCGCGGCTCATCGGCGACCTTGCGCGCGCCATCGACGCCCGCATGCTGAGCGACCAGATCGCCTACCTCACGGCCGACGCGCCGGCGCAGACGCCGTTCGCGGTGTGCTTCCGCATCACCGAGACAATGCCCCTCGACGAGCGCGCCATCAAGAGGCGGCTAGCCACCCTCGGTGTCGGCACGCTTGAGATCAAGAAGCGCGGCGTCGACATCGACCCGGCGACGTTCCGTTCGAAGCTGTCGCTCAGGGGAGACAAGAGCGCCACCCTCTTCCTCACGCGCGCGGCGGGGAAGAGAGTGGCGCTGCTGGCCGAGCGGGTCTAGCTGAAGTCGCCGTAGCCGTTGCCGGAGTTGACCGCGGCGATGATGAGAAACAGGATGAAGGCGCCCTGGATGATGCCGATCAGGATGCCGACGTATCCGGTGATGATGCCGGTGAGCCAGAACGGGCGGGCGTCGGGCTGCCTGCGCTGCGCCAGGTGGCCGAGGATGACAGCGGCGACCCCGGGCAGGAAACCGAACCAAAAGAACGCGAACACGACCGACGCGATGCCGGTCACCATCGAGGCGATCGACAGTCCGCGCGGGGCGACGGGGCCGGCGTTGACCGCGTACGGGTTCGGCTGGGCGGTCGGGGCGCTGCCGTATGCCGGGGGCGCCGACGGGTGGGCGGGCGCCGCGGGCGGCGGCGAGTAGGGGGAAGCGGCGGGCGGCACGGGCGGGGTGGACTCGTCGTCTGCATTTGTCATGGGCTTGCTCCTCACAGGTTCCGCCCAGTCTATAGAGGGAAGGCGCCCGGCCGATGTGCAGTAGGCGACCCCGCCGCTCGCCTACTGGTAATAGGAGTTTCCTGAGTTGACGAGTGCGATCGTGGCGATGATCCAGAACGCGATGACGATCACGTTGATGAGAATGCCGACGTAGCCGGTGATGAGGCCGGTGAGCCAGAAGCCTTTGGCGCCCGGCTCCTTGCGCTTCCCGAGGTGCCCGAGCACGACCGCACCGATGGCGAAGAGGAGGCCGAGCCCGAAGAATCCGATGAGGAATCCGAGGATGCCCACGATCATCGAGATGATGGACAGCACGGGCGTCGGGTTGGCGGCGCTCGGCGTCGGCGCGTAGGGCGTCGGCTCCGGAACGATGGGATCGGTCATGGGGAACTCCTGACTCGGGAACGTGGCTGCCATGTTCCCACCGCGTGCGAGCCGCGTCAATCAGGCCTGGATCACCGTCGCCGGCAGAGTAGAGTCGGCGCCGAAGTCGAGGCCCGAGGGCGCGTGGCCGGCCATGATGAGCTGGGCTCCGAGCGCCGCGATCATCGCCCCGTTGTCGGTGCAGAGCGAGAGCGGCGGGATGCGCAGCTCGATTCCTGCCGCCGCGCAGCGCTCCGCGGCCAGTTCGCGCAACCGGGCGTTCGCGACGACGCCTCCGCCGAGCAGCAAGCGCGGGATGCCCGTGTCGGAGCAGGCGGCGATGGCCTTGGTGAGCAGGATGTCGGCGACGGACTCGCGGAAGCTCGCGGCGACATCCGCTATCGGCACGTCCACACCCGAGTCGCGCGTCTGCTCGACCCAGCGCGCGACCGCCGTCTTGAGGCCGGAGAAGGAGAAGTCGTAGCGGTGCCTCTCCATGTCCTTCTGCTGGCTCAGCCCGCGGGGGAAACGGATCGCCCTCGGATCGCCGCCCACGGCCGCCCGATCGATCTCCGGACCGCCGGGATAGGGCAGTCCGAGCAGCCGGGCGACCTTGTCGAAGGCCTCTCCCGCCGCGTCGTCGATGGTCTCGCCGAGCAGCTCGACATCGGAGACGAGGTCGCGCACGAGGAGGAGGGAGGTGTGACCGCCCGAGACGAGCAGCGCGACCGTCGGCAGCTCGAGGGGAGCGTCGGAGTCGAGCACGTCGGCGCCGACGTGACCGACGAGGTGGTTGACCGCGTAGATCGGCTTGTCGAGGGAGAGCGCGAGCGCCTTCGCCGCACCGACGCCGACCATGAGCGCGCCGGAGAGTCCGGGGCCGCTCGTCACCGCGATCGCGTCGATCTCGCCCACGGTGACGCCCGACTCGGCGAGCGCCTGCGTGAGAGCCGGCACGAGCGCCTCGAGGTGGGCCCGGGCCGCGACCTCGGGAACGACCCCGCCGTAGCGCGCGTGCTCGTCCATCGAGGAGGAGATCACGTTGGCGAGCAGGGTCGTTCCGCGAACGATGCCGATGCCGGTCTCGTCGCAGCTCGTCTCGATACCCAGCACGAGCGGTTCGGCGGTCATCGCCCCACCGCCGGCGAGAGCTTCGGTTCGGGCACGACGAGGCGCATCACGATCCCGTCGACGTTGTCGGGTTGGTAGTAGCCCTTGCGCACCGCGATCCTTTCGAAGCCGAGCGAGTCGTACAGGTTCTGCGCCGCCGGGTTGTCGATCCGGACCTCGAGGAAGACCTCCCGCGCGCCGCGATCACGCGCCTCCGCGAGGAGGGAGAGCACGAGAGTGCGGGCGAGGCCTCGCCGGCGGGCACTCTCCACGACGGCGACCGATTGGATGTCTGCCTGGTGCGACCCGCGCGGGGCGAGCAGCCCCGCGTAGCCGACGAAGTCGTCGGGTGCCCGCTGGTCGAAGGCGACGAGGTAGTGGCCGTGCCCGCTCGAGAGCTCGGCTCGCATCGACTCGGCCGACCAGGAGTCGCGCGGGAAGACCGCGTGTTCAATGCTCATGATGGCGTCCAGGTCGCCCGCCGTCGCCCGCCGCAGCTGCCACGCCATCAGCTGACCCGCTTCGGACCAGCGCCCACCGTGGCGTCCGGGGATCGCAGGTACAGCGCCTCGCCGCCGGCGAATGGACGCTTGTGCAGGTAGAGGCTCTCGGCGAGCATGCCGACGGATGCCGCAGACACGAGCTCGGCGTCGAGTCGGGTGTATCCGGCGAAGCCCGGTACCGCGTTCTCCAGCTCGTCGGGCCTGCAGAGAGCGGGCCCACTCGCGCGCACGGGAAGCCCCTCCGCGTCGCTGCCCGCGTAGGCCGACCAGTACACCTCGCGTCGACGCGCGTCCGTCACGACCAGGGTGGGGGCGACGAGCCCGAACGCGATGGCGTCGTGGCTCACCACCGGCACGACGAGCTTGCCTGCGCCGAACGCGAACGCGCGCGCCGACGCGATACCCACACGCAGGCCGGTGAAGGGGCCGGGGCCCATGCCCACGGCGACACCGGACAGGGCGGTTACGGCGATGCCGGACTCGTCGAGGCACTCGCGGATGAAGCGGCCGATGATTTCGGCATGGCCGCGGGTGTCGCCGGAGGAGCGGTCGGCCAGCACACCGGCATCCCGGTCGACGACGGCGACGCTCGTTCCGGCGGAGGTATCGATGGCGAGAAGCACCCGACCAGCCTAGGCGTGGTTCAGAGGGAGTGCTGCGTCAAGCCGGAAGCCAGGAGAGGTCGGCCCAGCGGTCACCGTGGCCCGTCACCGTGACCGTGCGCGCCTCGACGCCGTCGCCGGTGACGGCACCGCCGACCGGACGCTCGATGTCGAGCTGCAGCCACTCGTCGGTGATGCCGTCGAGCAGGCCCTCGCCCCATTCGACGACGACGATGGACGCCTCGAAGTCGATGTCGAGGTCGTCGAGCTCGATCGCGCTCGAGAGGCGGTAGGCGTCGACGTGCACGAGCGGCGACCCATCGACTCGCGGGTGGGTGCGGGCGAGAACGAACGTCGGGCTCGTCACGGCCCCGCGCACACCGAGCGCCTCGCCGAGCCCGCGGGTGAGCGTCGTCTTTCCGGCGCCGAGCTCGCCGTTGAGCGTCACGAGGTCGCCCGCACGAAGTCGCGTCGCGAGCAGTGCCCCGAGCGCCGCCATGTCGTCGGGCGTCGAGATCTCGAGCCGCATCAGCGGTAGCGCCGCTCTACCCGGTTGCCGATGCGCGTCACGACCTCGTAGTTGATCGTGCCCGCGGCATCCGCCCACTGGGTTGCACTCGGAACACCCGTCGCCGGGTCGCCGAACAGCACGGCCCGGTCGCCGAGCGCCACGGGGTGGTCGCCGACGTCGACGACGAACTGGTCCATTGCCACTCGGCCCGACACGGCGAAGGTGCGGCCATTGATGGACACCGGCCCGGCGCCCGAGGCGTGCCGAGGAATGCCGTCGGCGTACCCGAGCGGCACGAGCACGAGCGTGGTGTCGCGCGGGGCGACGTAGTCGTGCGCGTAGGAGACCCCGGTGCCGGCCGGAACACGCTTGACGGAGACTATCTCGCCGCTCAGCCGCATCACGGGCGTCAGGCCGAGATCTGCGCTCGACGCGTCATCGAACGGGGAGAGCCCGTAGGCGCCGACACCGATGCGCACGAGATCGAACCGCGCGGCGGGGAGACGCAGCGCCCCCGCCGTCGCCGCGAGGTGCACGGTCTCGGGGTCGAGCCCCGCCGAGCGCGCGCCCGCGAGGAGCCTCGTGAAGCGCTCGAGCTGGGCGGCATCCGCCGCATCGCCCGCGTTCGCCAGGTGGCTGAAGAAGCCCGTGATGCGCAGACGGCCCGCGCGCTCGTGCCGCGCGGCGGCGGCGAAGAGCTCGGCGCACTCCGCCTCGCTCGCGCCGTTGCGCCCGAGCCCCGAGTCGACCTTGATGTGCACGCGGGCGACGCCGGATGCCGCGGCGACGCGATCGAGCTGGGCGAGGTGGCTCACGCCGAGGTCGACGCCCGCCTCGACGGCCGTGCCGAAGTCGGCCGCGGCGCCGTGCAGCCACGCGAGGATCGGTGCGTCGACGCCCGCCGCGCGCAGGGCGAGAGCCTCCGCGATGTCGACGACGCCCAGCCGCGTCGCTCCCCCGGCCATCGCCGCGCGCGCAGACTCCACGGCGCCGTGACCGTAGCCGTTCGCCTTGACGACGACCATGACGTCGGCCGATCCGACGGCCGCCCCGATCGTCTCGACGTTGCGGCTGATGGCGCCGAGGTCGATGCTGGCCTCCCGCAGCGCGGTCACGGGCTGCCCTCGGCGACGACGTACGCCACGGCGACCCCGGCGTCGTGGCTCATCGACAGGTGCAGGGCGGTCACGCCTCGTTCGCCGGCGACGCGAGCCGCCGCATCCGAGAGCACGAATGACGGGTTGCCGTGGCCGTCGGAGACCACCTGCATGTGGTGCCAACGGATTCCCGTCGACTCGCCGAGCGCCTTGATGAGCGCCTCCTTGGCGGCAAACCGGCCCGCGAGCGAGCGAAGGGGGAGAAGGCGGTCGCCGCTCACGAGCTCGGCGTCGGCGAACAGCCGAGCGGTGAGCGCCGGCGTTCGGCTGAGGGCGCGCTCGAACCTCGCGAGGTCGACCACGTCCACGCCGATGCCGATGATCACGACTGAAGCTCCACCGTGCGTTACTCGACCGTGACGGACTTCGCGAGGTTGCGCGGCTGGTCGACGTCGAGGCCCTTGGCCGAGGCGAGCTCCATGCCGAAGATGTGCAGCGGCACGACGGCGAGCAGAGGCTCGAACAGCGAGCCGGCGAGCGGGATCGGGATGACCTCGTCGGCGAACGGCAGCACGGCCGCGTCGCCCTTCTCGGCGATCGCGATGACGCGGGCACCGCGGGCGCGGATCTCCTGGATGTTGGAGACGACCTTCGGATGCAGCGAATCGGGGTCGCGCGGGCTGGGTACGATGACGAAGACGACCTGGCCCGGCTCGATGAGGGCGATCGGGCCGTGCTTCAGCTCGCCCGCCGCGAAGCCCTCGGCGTGGATGTAGGCGAGCTCCTTGAGCTTGAGGGCTCCCTCGAGGGCGACCGGGTAGCCGACGTTGCGGCCGAGGAAGAGCACCGACTGGGTGTCGGTCATCCAGTGCGCGAGCTGCCCGATCGACTGCGAGGCGACGAGCACCTCTTCGATCTTCTCGGGGACGGCGAGAAGCTCGATCGCGTTCTCGGCGATCTGCTCGGGGGTGAGCGTGCCGCGGGCTTCACCGATGCGCAGGCCGAGCAGGTAGAGCGCGGCGATCTGGGCGACGAAGGCCTTGGTCGAGGCGACGGCCACCTCCGGCCCGGCGTGCGTGTAGAGCACGGCGTGGGAGTCACGGGGGATGGTGGCACCCTGCGTGTTGCAGATGGAGAGGGTCTTGGCACCGGCGGCGAGCGCGTACCGCACGGCGAGGAGCGTGTCCATCGTCTCGCCCGACTGGCTGATCGAGACGACGAGGGTGCGCTCGGTGAGGATCGGGTCGCGATAGCGGAACTCGTGGGCCAGCTCCACGTCGACGGGGATGCGCGACCACTTCTCGATCGCGTACTTGCCGAGCATTCCCGCGTAGGCGGCAGTGCCACACGCCACGATGACGATGCGGTCGATGTTCTCGAGCACGCCCTCGCCGAGCGAGTCGAGCTCGGGGAGGCGCACGGTGTGGTCGACCAGGCGGCCGAGGAGCGTCTTTGCGACTGCTTCGGGCTCCTCGCTGATCTCCTTCGCCATGAAGCTCGACCACCCGCCCTTCTCGGCGGCGGCGGCATCCCATGCGATCTCGAACTCCTCGGTCTCGACCGGGTCGCCGAAGAAGTCGGTCACGACGACCGAGTCGGTACGGATGGTAACGATCTGGTCCTGACCGATGGCCACGGCGCGTCGCGTGAACTCGACGAACGCCGCGACGTCGGAACCGAGGAAGTTCTCGCCGTCGCCGAGGCCGATGACGAGCGGGGAGTTGCGGCGGGCGCCGACGACGACACCCGGCTGGTCTTCGTGCATGACGAGGAGAGTGAAGGCACCGTGCAGCTTGTCCACCACGACGCGCATGGCCTCGGTGAGGTCACCCGTCTCCTGGTAGGCGTGGCCGACGAGGATTGCGGCGACCTCCGAGTCGGTGTCGCTCGTGAAGGTCTCGCCCTTCTCGAGCAGCTCCTGCTTGAGCGCGTAGAAGTTCTCGATGATGCCGTTGTGGATCAGCGCCAGCTTGCCGTTGTCACCGAGCTGGGGGTGTGCATTGCGGTCGGTGGGGCCGCCGTGGGTCGCCCAGCGGGTGTGACCGATGCCGGTTGCGCCGTTCGCCATGGGGTGGGTCTCCAGCTCATCGACGAGCATCTGGAGCTTGCCGCTCTTCTTGCGCGAGTCGATGTGCCCCTCGCGGTCGATGACCGCGACGCCCGCGGAGTCATACCCGCGATATTCGAGGCGCTTCAGGCCTCCGAGTAGAACTTCAAGAGACTTGTTGTCACCGACATAACCCACGATTCCGCACATGAGGCACGATTTTACGGGTATCTGCATCCGAATGCGCGCCGGGGCGAGCCGCGGCGCGGCTCCGGAACAGGCGTTCCGCAGCATCCGCACCGCATTAGGCTTGGCGCGATGACTGATCCCAGCGGCGCGAACGGCCACCTCTCCCCCTTCACGGAGATCAACCGCCAAGACTGGGCTGCCCTCGCCCCCCACACGCGCCTGCCGCTCACACAGACCGAGATTGTGCAGCTGCGCGGCCTCGGCGAGGTGCTCGACATGCACGAGGTGAGCCAGGTGTTCGTGCCGCTCAGCCGGCTGCTCAACCTCTACGTCTCCGGTGCTCGCAACCTGCACCAGGCGACGACGCAGTTCCTCGGGGCGGGCTCGGCCGACGGCACTGCTCGCAGCACCCCGTTCGTCATCGGGGTCGCCGGCTCGGTGGCGGTCGGCAAGTCGACGGTGGCGCGGCTGCTCCGTGAGCTGCTCGCCCGCTGGGACGACACACCGCGCGTCGAGCTCGTGACGACGGACGGCTTCCTCCTCCCCAACGCGGAGCTGGAACGCCGCGGCATCATGGACCGCAAGGGCTTCCCCGAGTCGTACGACCGTCGGGCGCTGCTCCGGTTCGTGACACAGGTCAAGAGCGGGGCATCCGAGGTTCGTTCCCCCTTCTACTCACACCTGCACTACGACATCGTGCCGGACGCCGAGATCGTGGTGCGCCAGCCGGACGTGCTCATCGTGGAGGGCCTCAACGTGCTACAGCCGCCCTACGCGGGGCATCGCCTCGCGGTGAGCGACCTCTTCGACTTCACCATCTACGTGGATGCTCGCACCCACGACATCGCGCGCTGGTACGAGGAACGGTTCCTCAGCCTGCAGCGTGGCGCGTTCGCCAACCCCCGCTCGTACTTCCACCGCTTCGCCTCGTTGAGTGAGGACGAGGCCCGTTCACGAGCCCGCGGCATCTGGAAGAGCATCAACGAGCCGAACCTCGAGCAGAACATCCTGCCGACAAAGGCTCGCGCGTCGCTCGTACTGAGGAAGAACGCCGATCACGCCGTCGACAGCGTTCTGCTGCGCAAGATCTAGCGTGCGCTCCCCCGGTCGAGCGGGCCGGCCACAGCGGCTCAGGGAAGAGCGAGTTCCTCGCGCACCACGACGGTGAGCTCGTGCGCGATGCGATCGGCGGTGTGCTGTTCCGCCGCCTCGACCATGACGCGAACCATCGGCTCGGTACCCGACGGGCGGAGCAGAACGCGTCCGGTCTCACCGAGATGCGCCTCCGCGGCCGCGACGGCGGCGGCGATGACGACGCTCGACGCGAGGGCGTGGTGGTCGACATCGCGAACGTTGATCATGATCTGCGGGAAGACGGTCATCACCGATGCGAGTTCGGCGAGCGTCTTGCCGGTGCGTGCCATCTCGGCCAGCAGATGCATCCCGGTCAGAATGCCGTCGCCCGTCGTGGCGTACTCGCTCATGATGACGTGACCCGACTGCTCACCGCCGAGGGAGAGCCCGTGCTCGCCGAGCGCCTCGAGCACATAGCGGTCGCCGACCGCGGTCTGCAGCACGGAGATGCCATGCTCGGCCATCGCGAGGCGCAACCCGAGGTTGCTCATCACCGTGGCGACGAGCGTGTCATCGGTGAGAAGGCCGCGCTGCTTCATGGAGAGCGCGATGATCGCCATGATCTGATCGCCGTTGACTACGTTGCCCAGATGGTCGACCGCGAGGCAGCGGTCGGCGTCACCGTCGTGCGCGATGCCGACATCGGCACCGTGCTCGAGCACCGCGCGCGCGAGGTTGTCGAGGTGCGTGGAACCGACACCGTCGTTGATGTTGTAGCCGTCGGGGTCGGCACCGATGACGGTGACCTTCGCGCCGGCATCCGTGAACACCTGCGGTGAGACGCCGGCGGCGGCGCCGTTGGCGCAGTCGAGCACGACGTGGATCCCGTCGAGGCGGTGCGGCAGCGTCGAGAGCAGGTGCACGACGTAGCGGTCTTCCGCGTCGGCGAAACGACGGATACGGCCGACCTCGACGCCGGTGGGCGCGAGCTTCTTCTGGGCGAGGGCCGCCTCGATGCGGTCCTCGACGATGTCGGGCAGTTTCGTGCCGCCGACAGCGAAGAACTTGATGCCGTTGTCGGGGGCCGGGTTGTGCGAGGCGGAGATCATCACGCCGAAATCTGCTTTGAAGTCCGCGGTGAGGAAGGCCGCGGCGGGGGTGGGGATGACACCCGCGTCGTAGACGTCGACACCGGAACTCGCGAGACCCGCAGCGACGGCAGCGGCGATGAATTCGCCGGAGACGCGCGGGTCACGCGCGACGACCGCGATGGGTCGGCGCCCCGAGGCGCGCCGACCATCGGCGAATCGTCCTTTACCGAGCACGACGGCTGCCGCTTGGGAGAGCCCAAGCGCCAGCTCGACAGTCAGCTCGTCGTTCGCGAGACCGCGAACTCCATCCGTACCGAAAAGGCGAGGCATAGTGTCCTGCGAGGCGCTGGTTAGCGCTTCGAGAACTGCGACGCCTTGCGGGCCTTCTTGAGACCGGCCTTCTTGCGCTCGATGACTCGAGCGTCACGGGTGAGGAATCCGGCCTTCTTCAGTGCGGCGCGGTTGTTCTCACGGTCGATGCCGTTGAGCGAACGCGCAATGGCGAGACGCAGGGCGCCCGCCTGGCCCGAGGGGCCGCCGCCGGTGATCTTGGCGATCACGTCGTAGCTGCCCAGGAGGTCGAGCACCTTGAACGGGTCGTTGATCAGCTGCTGGTGCAGCTTGTTGGGGAAGTACTCGGCGAGTTCGCGACCGTTGACGGTCGCGGTTCCGGTGCCGGGGGTGATGCGCACGCGGGCGATGGCCTGCTTGCGACGACCCACGGCTGCGCCGGGAACGTTGAGCACCGCGCGGGGAGCCTTGACGGCGGCCTCGGCGGGCGTCTCGGTCGAGTAGCTCTGAGGAGCCTCTTCGATGATGTCTGAAATCTGAGCCACGGTAGTTACGTCCTTAGTTTCTAAGCCGGCGCTACTGAGCGACCTGGGAAAGGGTGTAGATCTTCGGCTGCTGTGCAGCGTGAGGGTGCTCGGTGCCGGTGTAGACCTTGAGCTTGGTCAGCTGTGCGCGACCAATCGAGTTCTTCGGGAGCATGCCGCGAACAGCCTTCTCCACCGCGCGCGTCGGGTGCTTCTCGAGCAGCTCCGAGTACGTGGTCGCCGTGAGCCCGCCCGGGTAGCCCGAGTGGCGGTAGGCCTTCTTCTGGAGGAGCTTGGAGCCGGTGAGAGCTACCTTCTCCGCGTTGATGATGATGACGAAGTCGCCCATGTCCATGTGGGGAGCGAATGTCGCCTTGTGCTTGCCGCGCAGGAGCGCCGCAACGTGGCTGGCGAGACGACCGAGAACGATGTTCTCAGCGTCGATGATGAGCCAATCGCGCTGGACATCCTCCGGCGTGGGGGAAAAAGTACGAGTCACAGTAGTGCTGCCTTCTTGATCGAGTGAGTTGTTCGTGAATCCCGCTCCGTGGCCGTTTCGCTCGCGCAATGCGGGGAAACCGATCCGGTGGAGGGCTCATGATCGGGCGTCGGGCACAGGGGCGCAGACACCAAGGGTCAACACTACTCGACGGGCGGCGCTTGAGTCAAAAGGGCTTCGGATGCCACATCCGGGTCGGTCGCGGTCGCCGACTCTCGAGCGGCGATCTCCGCCTGGCCCGCGGCGTGCCGTGCCGCCGTGACCTTGTCGTCCCACGTCACCACTCCACGGCGGCGGCGGGTCAACTCGGCACGGTCGCCGACCTCGTGGTCCTCCGGATACCCGACCTCCATGAACACGAGGCCCTTCGCCGGCATGACCTTGAAATCGGATGTTCGCTCCAGCTGCTCGCGGATGGCGGCGAGCGACTCGATGCCCAGCTTGCCCTCCCCCACGGCGACGCACGCTCCCACGAGTGCGCGCACCATGCTGTGGCAGAACGCGTCGGCCTTGATGTGGGCGACCAGTACGCCGTCGTCCCGGCGGTCCCACCGGAACTCCTGCAACTCACGGATCGTCGTCGAACCGGCTCGAGGCTTGCAGTACGACGCCCAGTCGTGAAGCCCGACGAGCGAGAATGCGGCGAGATCCATGGCGGCGACGTCGAGCGTCGCGTGGTGCCAGAGGGTGTGGTTGCGCAGCAGCGGGTTGCGCGGGATCGAGGCGTCGGCGATGCGGTACTCGTACCGGCGCCAGATAGCGGAGAACCGCGCGTCGAACCCCGCGGGCGCCCAGCTCGCCGCTGTCACCCAGACGTCGCTGTTCAAGCCGGCGATGCCGTTGAGGCGGCGGGCGAGGGCCGCGGGTGCGCTGTTCTGCGGGGCGTCCGGCGCGCCGCGGTGGCGCTCGAGCTTGCGGATCTGCGCGGCCGTCAGGTCGATGTGCGCCACCTGCCCGAGCGCGTGCACGCCCGCATCCGTTCGCCCGGCGACCGTGAGGGTCGGCGGCTCGCCGTAGCGGCGCAGGATGACGGCCAGCGCCCCCTCGAGCTCACCCTGCACCGTGCGCAGGTCGGGCTGGTTGCCCCATCCCGAGAAGTTCGTTCCGTCGTAGGAGATGTCCAGCCGGACCCGTCTCGTCGCTTGGCTTTCCACCCAGCGAGTCTAGGCTTGTCGGACGCGCCGCACGAAGGCGCACCCCTTATGGCCGTCGCCGTCACCCTCGTGGCGCTCTTCCACCTCGGCGTGCGGGCGCTGCCCGGCGGCTACGTCGGCGTCGACGTGTTCTTCCCCATCAGCGGTTTCCTCATCACGGGCCCGCTTCTCCGGGAGCGCGCCGCGTCTGGATCAATCGACATCACGCGGTTTTGGATGCGACGCGCACGACGCCTGCTGCCGGCCCTCGCCCTCGTGCTCGTCGTGTGCGGGGCCGCGGCGTCCGTCGTGGGTGGCGACGTTCTCGTCGGGCTGCGCCGCCAGATGCTCGGGGCGGTGACCTTCGGCTACAACTGGCTCGCCATCGCCGACGGGTCGCGCTACCTGGATGCGACGACGCCCGAGCTGTTGCGCAACCTGTGGTCGCTCGCCGTGGAGGAGCAGTTCTACCTCGTGTGGCCGGCGCTGCTGCTCATGCTCTGGACGACGCCCTCGCGCCGGGCGCGTCTCGGGGCCGTGCTGGCGATCGCCGTTGCATCCGCCGTGGCCATGGCTGCCGGCGGCGGCGCCGGAGCCACTACCCGGGTCTACTACGGCGCAGACACCCACAGCTTCGGCCTTGCGCTCGGAGCCGCTCTCGCCATCGTGTGGCTCGACTGGCCCGGCCTCGGCGCGCCGGCAACGAACCGAGGGCGGAGGACCGCCGCGCTCTTCGGGGCGTTCGCGATCGTCGGACTCGTCGCGAAGGCGATGGTGATGCCCGCCGCCGGTCCGGCGATGTACGAGGGCGATCTCGCTCTCGTCGCGCTGCTCGCGATCGTCGCTATCGCGTGTGCCACTCATCCGGGAAGCGCTCTCGGCCGGGCGCTCGACGTGCCGCCGCTGCGCTGGGTCGGGCTCGTCGCCCTCGCCGTCACGGTGATCGCCTCCGATCTCTCCTACCGTTTTCTGGAGACGCCGGTGCCTCGCGTCCGCGTGCCCTGCTCGTCGCGGCGGCCCGCGCCGCGAAACCGGCACCCGTGCCGGAGGCGGCCGCCGAACGCGCACTCCCCGTCGGCGGGGCATCGTGGGCCGGCGCACCCGCATCGTGCTCGTCGACGTGCAGGCGCCGCGCGGCTGGACGCCCGGCGTCAACTCCACCATCACCGGCTTCGCCGACCGCCCCCGAAGCGTCGAGCGGTCGCACTGGCACGACGCCATCCAGCCCCGGCTCGACGTGCTCGCGGCAGATCA
>JAODMO010000017.1 GCA_025464995.1 Microbacteriaceae bacterium | reverse complement strand
GTCGAGCAGGAGGCGCTCGTAGGCCTCGGGGGAGGACTCGGTGAACGCCTCTCCGTAGAGGAAGTCCATCGCGACGTCCCGGACCTCCATCTGCGTGCCCGGCACCTTGGAGCCGAAGCGCAGCGTCATGCCCTCGTCCGGCTGGACGCGCACGACGAGCGGGTTGCGGCCGAGCTCCTCGGTGTCGGTGTGCGAGAAGGGCAGGACCGGGGCCTTGTTGAAGGCGATCGCGATCTCGGTGACGCGGCGGGGGAGCCGCTTGCCCGTGCGCAGGTAGAACGGCACGCCGGCCCAGCGGCGCGACTCGACCTCGAGGCGCACGGCCGCATAGGTCTCGGTCGTGCTCTTGGGGTCGACGTCGGCCTCGGCCCGGTAGCCGGCGACCCGCTCACCGGCGAGCCAGCCCTGGTCGTACTGACCGCGCACGACCGAGGCGGACATGTCCTTGGGGACCTGCACGGCCGCGAGGACCTTGCGCTTCTCGATGCGCAGGCTCTCGGCGTCGAAGCCGCCGGGCTCCTCCATCGCGGTCAGCGCCAGCAGCTGCAGCAGGTGGTTCTGCAGGACGTCGCGCGCGGCGCCGGTGCCCTCGTAGAAGCCGGCCCGGGTCCCGATGCCGACGTCCTCGGCCATCGTGATCTGGACGGAGTCGATGTGCTGGCGGTTCCAGATCGGCTCGAACAGCTCGTTGGCGAAGCGCAGGGCCAGCAGGTTCTGGACCGTCTCCTTGCCGAGGTAGTGGTCGATCCGGAAGACGTCCTTGGCGGTGAACACCGAGTCGACCAGGTGGTTGAGCGCCTTGGCCGACTCCAGGTCCTCGCCGAAGGGCTTCTCGACGACGAGCCGGCGCCAGGCGCCCGCCTGCTCGTTGTCGGCCATCCCGGTGCGCTCCATCTGGGCGAGCACGGTCGGGAAGGCGGGCGGGGGGATCGAGAGGTAGAAGGCCGCGTTGCCCTGGGTGCCGTGGCTGGCGCCGAGGTCGTGCAGCGCCTGGGCGAGCGCGTCGAAGGCGGCGTCGTCATCGAAGGAACCCGGCAGGAACTTGATGGCGTCGGCCATCCGCGCCCAGGTCTCCTCGCGGAACTCGGTGCGGGCGCCCTTCTGGGCCCACTCCTTGGCCACCGTCTCGAAGTCCCCGTCGCCCCAGTCGCGCCGGGCGAAGCCGAGCAGCACGAAGCCGGCCGGGAGCAGGCCGCGGTTGGCGAGGTCGTAGACCGCGGGGATGAGCTTCTTGCGCGAGAGGTCACCGGTCACGCCGAACACGACCAGGGCGCACGGCCCCGGCACGCGGGGGAGCCTGCGGTCCCGTGGGTCTCTGAGCGGGTTCGTCACCGCAGGACCGCCTTCACCTGGTCGAGGCCCGCCCGGCTGGTGACGTGCAGGCGCAGCACGGGCCGGCCGTGGTCAGCGAGCACCTGGGCGTCGCCCATGGCCTGCGCCGTGATGAGCGTGCCGAACGTGAACGGCCGGTCGGGGATCGCGAGGTCCTCCTCGACGTAGCCGGTGATCTGCAGGAACGTGCCGACGGCCGGCCCGCCCTTGTGGAACTGGCCGGTCGAGTGCAGGAAGCGGGGGCCCCAGCCGAAGGTCGTGGGTCGCTCGGTCCGCTTCGCGAGGGCAGGTCGCACCTCGGCCAGCGACGCGTCGCGCAGGCGGTCGAGGTAGGCCATCACGGCGACGTAGCCGCGGGGCTCGACGGTGGCGAGCAGAGTGGCCACGGCCTCGGCGAGCGTCTTCTCCTGCGAGAGCAGGCCCTCGGTGGCCCGCACCTCGACGTTCCCGTCGACGAACAGCGGCTCGGGCTCGGACGGCGTGGCGTCGAGCAGGCCGCGCGCGGCCTTCTTGGCGCTCTCGACGTCGGGCTGGTCGAACGGGTTGATGCCGAGCAGGCGCCCGGCCACGACGACCGCGTACTCCCACGTGAGCATGAGTGCCCCGAGCGTTCCCGTGATTTCGATGTCGCCCTCGTTGAGGTGCTCGGTCGCCTTGTAGTCGCCCACGAGACGCAGCACCTGGAGGTCGGCGATGTTCTCGCCGAGCTCGGGGGAGTCGGTCGTCAGCACGACGGGAAGGATCCCCTTGCCGATTTTGCCCGTCGACTCCGCGATGAGCTGTTCGATCCAGTCGCCGAAGCCCACGATGTGGGTGCCGTCGGAGACGATGCCCAGCTTGTCCTTGAGCGGGCGGGCGCCCGCGATGGCCGCGCCCAGCACGAGGCCCGGGTTGCCCGGCTCGTCGAGCGCGAGCGAGTACGACATCGCGTCGGCCTCGTCGAGCAGGCCCTGGATGTCGACGCCTGCGAGACCCGACGGCACGAGGCCGAACGCGGTCAACGCCGAGTAGCGTCCGCCCACCGTGGGGTCGGCGTTGAATACGCGGTAGCCATCCGCGCGTGCCGCGGTGTCGAGCGGCGATCCCGGGTCTGTGACCACGATGATCCGCTCGAGCGGGTCGATGCCGGCGGCCCGGAATGCGGCCTCATAGACGCGCTTCTGGCTGTCGGTCTCGGTCGTTCCGCCCGACTTCGAGGAGATGACCACGGCTGTGGTCTCGAGCCGGTCGTTGATCGCGGAGAGCACCTGGCTGGGGTCCGTCGCGTCGAGCACGGTGAGCTCGACGCCCGCAGTCTTGGTGATGACCTCGGGGGCGAGCGATGAGCCGCCCATGCCGCCGAGCACGAAGTGGTTGACTCCGGCCGCGCGCAGCGTGTCGCGCAGGGCGAGGATCTCGGGCACGAGGGGCGTGGAGACCGAGACGGCCTCAACCCAGCCGAGGCGCTTGCCCGCCTCCTCCTCCGCGTCGGTGCCCCACAGGGTGGAGTCGCCTCCCGTGATGCGGCTCGCGACCAGGTCGCTCACGAGCTCGGGGACGATGCGGTCGACGGCTTCCCTGGCCGCTCCGCTCACCGCGATCTTGACGCTCACTTAGCGGCTTCGAGAGCTGCCGTGACGGTATCGAGCAGCTCGTTCCAGGAGACGATGAACTTCTCGACGCCCTCCTTCTCGAGTTGTGCGGTTACCTCCTCGTAGGAGATGCCCTGCGCCGCGACGGCGTCGAGCACGGCATTCGCGGCCTCGTACGAGCCGGTGATGCTGTCTCCCGCGATCACGCCGTGGTCGAAGGTCGCCTCGAGGGTCTTCTCCGGCATCGTGTTGACGACGTCCTTCGCCACCAGTTCGACGACGTAGGTCGTGTCGAGCACGGCCGGGTCCTTGACGCCGGTGGAGGCCCACAGGGGGCGCTGCTTGTTGGCACCCGCAGCGAGCAGCACCTGGGCGCGCTCGGTGGCGAACGACTGCTCGAACACCTGGTAGGCGAGCTGGGCGTTCGCGACGCCGGCCTTGCCCTTGAGCGCCTTCGCCTCGTCGGTGCCGATGGCCTCGAGGCGCTTGTCGATCTCGGAGTCGACGCGCGACACGAAGAACGAGGCGACCGAGTGCAGGGTCGACAGGTCGATTCCCGCGGCCTTGGCCTTCTCGAGCCCGGTCAGGTAGGCGTTGATGACCTCGCGGTAACGCTCGAGGCTGAAGATCAGCGTGACGTTGACGCTGATGCCGGAGGCGATGGTCTCGGTGATCGCCTCGAGGCCCTCGACGGTCGCCGGGATCTTGATGAGGGCGTTCGGGCGGTCGACCTTGGCCCAGAGCGCCTTCGCCTGCTCGATCGTCGATGCCGCATCGTGAGCGAAGCCCGGCTCGACCTCGATCGACACCCGGCCGTCGAAGCCGTTGGTCGAGTCGAAGATCGGGCGGAAGATGTCGCTGGCTGCGGCCACGTCGTCGGTCGTGATCTCGAACACGGCGTCGGTCACGTTGGTGCCCGCGGCGGCCAGGGTCGCGACCTGCTCGTCGTAGGCCTCGCCCTTGGCGAGGGCAGTGGCGAAGATCGTGGGGTTGGTGGTGACGCCTACGACGTTGCGCTCGGCGATCAGCTTCTGCAGGCCGCCGGTCGAGATGCGCTCGCGAGACAGGTCGTCGAGCCAGATGCTGACGCCGGCAGTCGAGAGGTCTGCGGTGGGGGATGTGTTCGTCATGTCTTCTTCTCTTCTTTCTTAGTGCTGGCAGCTTGTGGTCTGAGATCAGACGGCTGCGAGCGAGTCTTTGGCGGCGGCCACGGCGGCCTCGGTGGTCATCCCGAACTCACGGAACAGGGTCTTGTAGTCGGCGGAAGCGCCGAAGTGCTCGATCGAGACGCTGCGTCCCGCGTCACCGACGTACTTGTCCCACGTGAGGCTGATTCCGGCCTCGATGGAGACGCGCGCCGTGACGGAGGCGGGGAGGACCGACTCGCGGTACTCCGCGGTCTGCTCCTCGAACCATTCGAGGCTCGGCACGGAGACGACGCGCGCGTTGATCCCCTCGCCCTTGAGCACCTCGCGGGCCTCGACGGCGATCTGCACCTCCGAGCCGGTCGCCATGAAGATCACGTCGGGGGTTCCGTTGGGCGCCTCGGCGAGAACGTAGGCGCCCTTGGCGACGTGCTTGGCGGAGGCGAAGACCTCGCCGCTCGCCTCGTCGTCGCCGCGAGCGAATACGGGGATGTTCTGGCGAGTGAGCGCGATTCCGGCGGGGCCCTGTCGACGCTCGAGGATGGTCTTCCAGGCCCATGCGGTCTCGTTCGCGTCGCCGGGGCGCACGATGTCGAGTCCAGGGATGGCGCGGAGGGTGGCGAGCTGCTCGATCGGCTGGTGCGTCGGGCCGTCTTCGCCGAGGGCCACGGAGTCGTGGGTCCAGACGTAGATGGTCGGCGCCTTCATCAGCGCGGCGAGTCGCACGGCGGGCCGCATGTAGTCGCTGAAGATGAGGAACGTGCCGCCGAACGGGCGAGTGTTGCCATGCAGCACGATCCCGTTGAGGATCGACCCCATCGCGTGCTCACGGATGCCGAAGTGGAGCACGCGGCCCGACTCGGACGCGGTCCACTCGTGAGTCGACCACTTCTGCGGCACGAAGGAGCCCGCACCGTTGATCGTGGTGAGGTTCGACTCGGCGAGGTCGGCGGAGCCGCCCCAGAGTTCGGGGATGATGCCGGCGAGGGCGTTGATGACCTTGCCCGACGCTGCGCGCGTCGAGACCTCGGTTCCCGCCTCGAAGACGGGCAGTGCCTCCTCGACACCCTCGGGCAGGTCGCCCGAGAGGATGCGGTCGAACAGCACCTTCTTGTCGGGGTTCGCGGTGGCCCAGGCGTCGAACTGCTCGTTCCACGCGGCGTGTGCGGCCTGGCCGCGGTCGACCGCCTTGCGGGTGTGCTCGAGCACCTCCGGGTCGACGTCGAAGCTGAGCTCGGGGTCGAACCCGACGACGGCCTTGACCGCGGCGAGCTCGTCGGCGCCGAGCGCGGAGCCGTGGATCTTGCCCGAGTTCTGCTTCTTCGGGCTGGGCCATCCGATGATGGTCTTCAGAATGATGATGGACGGCTTCTCGGTCTCGCCCTTGGCGGCCTCGATCGCGTCGTTGAGGGCCTCGACGTCTTCGACGTACTCGCCCGTCTTCTTCCAGTCCACGGTGAGCACCTGCCAGCCGTAGGCCGCGTAGCGTGCCGCGACATCCTCGGTGAAGGCGATGTTGGTGTCGTCCTCGATCGAGATCTGGTTGGAGTCGTAGATGACGACGAGGTTGCCGAGCTCCTGGTGGCCGGCGAGCGAGGATGCCTCGCTCGTGACGCCCTCCTGGAGGTCGCCGTCGCCGGCGATGACGTAGACGAAGTGGTCGAAGGGGCTCGTGCCCGCTTCCGCCTCGGGGTCGAACAGGCCGCGCTCGTAGCGGGCGGCGTAGGCGAACCCGACGGCCGACGCGAGGCCCTGGCCGAGGGGGCCGGTGGTGATCTCGACGCCGTCGGTGTGGCCGTACTCGGGGTGGCCGGGGGTCTTCGAGCCCCACGTGCGAAGGGCCTTGAGGTCGTCGAGCTCGAGGCCGTAGCCGCCGAGGTAGAACTGCACGTACTGCGTCAGAGAACTGTGGCCGACCGACAGGATGAAGCGGTCGCGCCCCACCCAGGTGGCGTCGCTCGGATCGCGGCGCATGACCTTCTGGAAGAGCAGATAGGCGGCTGGGGCGAGGCTCATCGCGGTGCCAGGGTGACCGTTACCGACCTTCTCCACGGCGTCTGCGGCCAGGATGCGGGCGGTGTTCACTGCCTTGTTGTCGATGGAATCCCATTGGAAAGCTGCCACGTGATTGATGACCCTTCATATTGCACAGCAGCAGGTCGGAGCGACCGCTGCGGAGAGGTTGTGTTCGCTTGCCGCTGTCTCAAATGGACATGTTGAACCAACACCGTGTCGTCGTCGGCACTACCGACGGGTGCCGCGGCGTTCTCGGGGTGGTGAGAATCCGGGCTCTTTGCCGTCGGGTGGCAAGCACATTCAAGTATAGGGATTGCTGAACGACCGGGCGCGGGCTTGTGCCTGACGCCCGACCGGAGCAGCACGGGTTCGTGCGCAGCGAAAGCCCGAGCATGGAGCGCGTAGAATTAGCGGAACTGCCAAGTTGTCGATTGAGGAGTCATGGACGTTGCCGTAGAGAGCCGCCCCAGCACAGGACGGATCGGATTTGCCCGAAAGGCAAAGGCCTACGTGGCGCTGACGAAGCCCCGGGTCATCGAGCTGCTGCTCGTGACAACCGCTCCCGTGATGATCCTCGCCCAGGGCGGACTCCCCAGCCTCTGGCTCGTCATCGCCACGCTCATCGGCGGCTCGCTCAGCGCCGGTTCGGCGAGTGCCTTCAACTGCTACATCGACCGCGACATCGACCGGCTCATGAAGCGCACGCAGAAGCGCCCCCTCGTCACCGGCGAGCTCACCGACCGCGAGGCCCTCGTGTTCGCGTGGGTCATCGGTGTCGCGTCCATCGCATGGCTCGCGGTGTTCACCAACTGGCTCGCGGCCTCCCTCTCACTCCTGGCGATCCTGGTCTACGTCTTCGTCTACACCCTGTGGCTCAAGCGCCGTACGGAGCAGAACATCATCTGGGGCGGGATCGCCGGCTGCTTCCCCGTCGTCATCGGCTGGGCGGCCGTCACCGGTTCGCTCACGTGGGCTCCAGTCATCCTGTTCGCCGTGATCTTCCTCTGGACGCCGCCGCACTACTGGCCGCTGTCGATGAAGTACCGCGACGAGTACCAGGCGGCCAGCGTGCCGATGCTCGCCGTGGTGCGTGGGCGCACGATCGTCGGGCTGCAGGTCATCTTGTACGCCTGGGCGACGGTCGCGTGCTCGCTGCTGCTCATCCCCGTCGCCGGCATGGGCATCGTCTACTCGGTCGTCGCGGTCGCGAGTGGCGCGTGGTTCATCTTCGAGTCGCACCGCCTGTACAACCAGGCCATCCGCCACGAGACGGTCACGCCGATGCGCGTGTTCCACAGCTCGATCAGCTACCTGACGCTCGTCTTCCTCGCAGTCGGCATCGATCCGCTGCTGCCCGTCTGACCCGGCAGCACACCCAGGCCGGACGACCGCGACGACAGCACCACGGCCGTCATAACGCCGACGAGGGCTCCCGCAAGCACCATGTGCAGGCCGACGAGCACCTCGGGGAGACCCATCCGCGCCTGCGTGAGGCCGACGGCGATCTGCACGAGCTCGACGCCGAGGAGGATGACGACGAAACGCCGGAGGCGCGGCGGAGCGATCCGTGACCGGAAGGCGCCGAACACGAGCAGCAGCGTACCCGCGAGTGTCGCGTACGCCGGCCAGGAGTGGGCGTGCTGGAGGAAGGCGGTGTCGAGACCGTTGCGCGGGGTATGGGCGTCTCCCGCGTGCGGGCCGGAGCCGGTGGTGAGGACTCCGACGATCACGGTGATGGCGACGAACAGGGTGGTTACGTGCGCGAGCACGAGGTAGCCGCCGGGCATGAGCCTCGCCGTGCCGCGGGGGCCGTAGTACACGCGATACACGAGCATCGACGTGAGAAGCACGAGCAGGATCGACACCACGAAATGCACCCCCACGATGTAGGGGTTGAGGCCCGTGAGCACGGTTATGCCGCCGATGACGGCCTGCAGCGGGATGCTCAGGCCCTGCAGCAGGGTGATGACGAACAGGTCACGTCGTTCGGCGCGCATCCGGAGCACGGAGACGAAGACGAGGATCGCGATGACCACGACGACTCCCGTGAGAGCGCGGTTGGCGAACTCGATCAGTCCGTGGATGCCCATCTCCGGCGTGTTGGTGAGCGAGCCGGCGGTGCACTGCGGCCAGGTTGGGCAGCCGAGCCCCGAGCCGGTGAGGCGCACGGCACCGCCCGTGCCGATGAGCACGGTCTGGATGACGAGCGACGCCCACGCGAGGAGGCGCACGCGCGCATCGACCGTCGAGGGCAGGCGATCGATGAGACGCGACGCCGAGGTCGGGGCGGACGCGCGCGCGGCGGGTGGCGCGGCGGGTGTGACGGCGGGTTTCACAGCGGATCCTCCTGTTATCGGGCAACATCCCCTATACAATTGACAGGTCCACATAACGCAGCCCGTGCCGGGGAGTCGATGGAGATGAGCGGGCCCGCGGACGAGATGCCCAGCATCGGTCTGCACGGCCCCGTCCTTCGGATCCAAGTCTAAGCAAGCAAGAGGTGCTCGTATCACCCTCGCTGGGCCCCGATGAATCCCCGGTAAAGAACTGTGTGTGGAATACCGCTCCAGCCACCGTGGTTGGTCACGGTAGGAAAGAGGTAACTATGACTGACGTGCTGATCGATCGCCCGGAACTCCACAGTCTCGGACAGTACGAGTTCGGCTGGTCGGACTCCGACGCCGCCGGTGCATCCGCTCGACGCGGAATCAACGAGGAAGTCGTCACCGACATCTCGAAGCTCAAGAACGAGGCCGAGTGGATGCTGAAGCTCCGACTCAAGGGCCTCAAGCTGTTCGGCATGAAGCCGATGCCGACGTGGGGCGCAGACCTCTCCGGAATCGACTTCGACAACATCAAATACTTCGTCCGCTCCACCGAGAAGCAGGCGCAGTCGTGGGAAGACCTCCCCGACGACATCAAGGACACCTACGAGAAGCTGGGCATCCCCGAGGCGGAGCGCAAGCGCCTCGTCTCCGGCGTCGCGGCACAGTACGAGTCGGAGGTGGTGTACCACACCATCAACGCCGAACTCGAGGCGCAGGGCGTCATCTTCATGGACACAGACACGGCTCTGCGCGAGCATCCCGAGTTCTTCGAAGAGTACTTCGGAACCGTGATCCCGCCCGGAGACAACAAGTTCGCCGCCCTCAACACGGCCGTCTGGTCGGGCGGCTCCTTCGTCTACGTGCCCAAGGGCGTACACGTCGAGATCCCGCTGCAGGCCTACTTCCGCATCAACACCGAGAACATGGGCCAGTTCGAGCGCACCCTCATCATCGCCGACGAGGGCTCCTACGTTCACTACATTGAGGGCTGCACCGCCCCGATCTACAAGAGCGACTCCCTGCACTCGGCCGTCGTCGAGATCATCGTGAAGAAGAACGCGCGCGTCCGCTACACGACGATCCAGAACTGGTCGAACAACGTCTACAACCTCGTCACGAAGCGCGCGGTCGCTCACGAGGGCGCCACCATGGAGTGGATCGACGGCAACATCGGCTCGAAAGTGACGATGAAGTACCCGTCGATCTACCTCGTGGGCGAGCACGCGAAGGGTGAGACGCTCTCCGTCGCCTTCGCGGGCCCGGGCCAGCACCAGGACGCCGGCGCCAAGATGATCCACATGGCGCCGTACACGACGTCGTCGATCGTCTCCAAGTCGATCGCACGCGGCGGCGGCCGAGCGGGTTACCGCGGTGAGGTGCGGGTGGATGCCGCGGCACACCACTCCGCGAACACCGTGCGTTGTGACGCGCTGCTGGTCGACACGATCTCGCGCAGCGACACCTATCCCGCCATCGACATCCGCGTCGACGACGTGCAGCTCGGACACGAGGCCACGGTCTCCCGGGTGAGCGCCGAGCAGCTGTTCTACCTGCAGTCTCGCGGCATGCCCGAAGACGAGGCCATGGCCATGATCGTGCGCGGCTTCATCGAGCCGATCGCCCGCGAGCTGCCGATGGAGTACGCCCTCGAACTCAACAAGCTCATCGAGATGAGCATGGAAGGCAGCGTCGGCTGAATGTCCGTAGTCACACCCGAAACAACCGACCAGCCCGCCCAGCACGGCGCGACCGCGCACAGCGACGGGGGCTGGGACGCGCCCGAGGGCGGATTCGTCCCCGTGCAGACGCGGTCAGACCGCTTCAAGTCGAACCATCCCGGTGAGCACCCCGACGTCTCGGGTCGCGAGGCGGAGTGGAAGCTCACGCCCGTCGACCTGCTGCGCCCGCTCATCGACGGCGAGATCGACGGTTCACCGTACGCGTTCCTCGCCACCGACACCGACGGCGCCGACGCCGAATGGATCGACCGCACCGACGCACGCATCGGCAGCGTCGGGCAGGCCGAGGAGAAGGCGTCCGCCAACGCGTGGAACGCATTCGAGAAGGCACTCGCCATCACGATCACCGACGAGGCACCGAGCGAGATCACGATCACGCGGTCGATGCTCGGCACGGCCGCGCGTGGCGCCCACACGGTGATCACCGCCACGGCGAACAGCCGCGGCCGCGTCATCCTGCAGAACACGGGCAGCGCCCAGATCACCGAGAACGTCGAGATCGTCGTCGAAGACGGCGCGCACCTCACCGTCGTCTCCGTGCAGGAGTGGGCAGACGACGCCATCCACCTCGCGACGCACTTCGCCACGGTGGGGCGCGACGCCACCTTCCGTCACATCGTCGTCTCGCTCGGAGGCAAGGTCGTGCGGGTCAACCCCTCGGTAGCACTCTCGGGGGAGGGAGCGGATGGTGAGCTCTACGGGCTCTACTTCGCCGACGCCGGCCAGCACCTCGAACAGCGCGTCTACATGCACCACGAGGGCGCCAACACGCGCGGCCGCGTCAACTACAAGGGCGCCCTGCAGGGCGTCGGAGCCCACACGGTGTGGATCGGCGACGTGCTGATCGGCCCGAAGGCCGCGGGCACCGACAGCTACGAGCAGAACCGCAACCTCGTGCTCAGCGAGGGCACACGCGCCGACTCGGTTCCGAACCTCGAGATCGAGACCGGCGACATCCTCGGTGCCGGACACGCGAGCGCGACCGGTCGTTTCGACGACGAGCAGCTCTTCTACCTCCAGGCGCGCGGCATCAGCGAGCAGGAGGCGCGGCGCCTCGTCGTGCTCGGGTTCCTCACCGAGATCATCCAGAAGATCGGCAAGCCCGAGCTCGAGCAGCGGCTGCAGGCATCCATCGACGACGAGCTGAATCGCTCGAGTGGTGGCGCGATCTGATGGCCGCCACGAAGGTCTGCAGCACGAGCGAGCTCTCGCCGAGCGCCGCCCTGCGTGTCGTCGTCGACGGCAAGCCGATCGCCGTCGTGATGGACTCGGCCGGTGCCGTGCACGCCCTCGGCGACACCTGCACGCACGGCGACATCTCGCTGTCGGAGGGGTTCGTCGAAGACGACACCCTCGAGTGCTGGGCGCACGGCTCGAAGTTCGAGCTGACGACCGGCAAGCCCCTCACCCTCCCGGCCTACGAGCCGGTTCCCGTCTACTCGGTCTCGATTGTCGACGACGACGTATTCGTCGACCCGACACCGATCCACGTCGCGGTCTAACCCGTTTCATCACGTCCGCCCCAGCATCAGGAAGCACACCATGTCAGTTTTGGAAGTCAAGGATCTCCGCGTCAGCGTCGAGACCGAGCAGGGCACGAAAGAGATCCTCAAGGGCGTCGACCTGTCGATCGCCGAGGGAGAGATCCACGCGATTATGGGCCCGAACGGCTCCGGCAAGTCGACCCTCGCGTACACGATCGCGGGGCACCCCAAGTACCACGTCGAGGGAGGCTCGGTGCTGCTCGACGGTGTCGAGGTGCTCACCATGACGGTCGATGAGCGAGCTCGCGCCGGTCTCTTCCTCGCCATGCAGTACCCCGTCGAGATCCCCGGCGTCACGGTGTCGAACTTCCTCCGCACCGCGAAGACCGCGATCGACGGTGACGCACCCGCCCTGCGTCCCTGGCTCAAAGAGGTCAAGGAGGCCATGACCGGTCTCCGAATGGACAAGACCTTCGCGGAACGGAACGTCAACGAGGGGTTTTCCGGAGGCGAGAAGAAGCGCCATGAGATCCTGCAGCTCGAGCTGTTGAAGCCGCGCTTCGCGATCCTCGACGAGACCGACTCCGGGCTGGATGTCGACGCGCTCAAGATCGTGTCGGAGGGCGTCAACCGTGCCAAGGCCAACACCGGTCTCGGCCTGCTGCTCATCACCCACTACACACGCATCCTCCGCTACATCAAGCCGGACTTCGTGCACGTGTTCGTCGACGGCCGGATCGCCGAGCAGGGTGGACCCGAGCTTGCCGACCGTCTCGAGGACGAGGGCTACGACCGCTTCCTGGCCAACGAAGCGACGGCGTAGGCTTTTCTTATGGTCACAACACTGAGCCCCCAGCGCTTCGACGAGATCGAAGAAGCTCTCAAGGAAGTGATGGACCCCGAACTCGGGATCAACATCGTCGACCTCGGGCTGATCTACGACCTCGGTTGGGACGATGAGAACAACGCGCTCATCATCCACATGACGCTCACCTCGGCCGGAT
>JAODMO010000048.1 GCA_025464995.1 Microbacteriaceae bacterium | reverse complement strand
TGTCCGAGCACCTGTGCCAGGGCTGGCTCGAGGGCTACCTGCTCACCGGCCGGCACGGGGTGTTCACCTGCTACGAAGCCTTCATCCACATCGTCGACTCGATGTTCAACCAGCACGCGAAGTGGCTCAAATCGTCGCGCCGCATCGAGTGGCGCCGCCCGGTGTCGTCGCTCAACTACCTGCTGAGCTCGCATGTCTGGCGCCAGGACCACAACGGCACGTCGCATCAGGACCCCGGGTTCATCGACCACGTCGTCAACAAGAAGGCCGACGTCGTGCGGGTGTACCTGCCGTTCGACGCGAACACGCTGCTGTCGACCTACGACCACTGCCTCCGTTCGGTCGACTACGTCAACGTCGTGGTCGCGGGCAAGCAGCCCGCACCGAACTGGCTCTCGATGGACGACGCGATCGCGCACTGCACGCGCGGCCTCGGCATTTTCGAGTGGGCCGGAACCGAGGTCGAGGGCGAGGAACCCGACGTCGTGCTGGGTGCCGCGGGCGACGTGCCGACGCTCGAGGTGCTGGCGGCAGCATCCATTCTCCGGGAGAAGGTCCCGTCGCTCAAGGTGCGCGTCGTGAACGTCGTCGACCTCATGCGCCTGCAGAGCGCGGGGGAGCACCCGCACGGACTCACCGACAGCGAGTACGACGCCGTGTTCACCGCCGACCGCCCGGTGATCTTCGCGTACCACGGCTACCCGTGGCTCATCCATCGCCTCACCTACCGCCGCAACGGGCACTCCAACCTGCACGTGCGCGGCTACAAGGAGGAGGGCACCACCACCACGCCGTTCGACATGGTGATGATGAACGACCTCGACCGCTTCAGGCTCGTCATCGACGTACTCGACCGGGTGCCCGGACTCGCCGCGAGGCACGGGATGCTGCGCCAGGACATGGAGGACGCCCGCCGCCGCGCCCGCGACTACACGCGAGCGCACGGCGAGGACATCCCCGAGGTGACCGACTGGGCGTGGGGACGCAACACGGATGCCGCGGCCGGCTACGCCGAGACCGGCGGCGACAACCAGTAGGCACGCCTTCCAACGTTGCAATCTGAGCCGCAACACGAATGCAGCGGCATGTCGACCACGATGCACGACATGGCGCGGCTCGCGGGCGTCTCGATCACGACCGTGTCGAATGTCGTGAACGACTTCCCGCACATCCGGCAGGAGACGCGGCAGTCAGGCGGCGAGCGGGAGCGCGAGCTCGGCCTGCTCACGGGCAATCGGCGGCAGAGGGTCGGCCGCGTCCTGTGCGGCGCGCTCGCCCTCGACGATCGTGACGCGCAGGCGCTTGTGGATGTCGGCACGCCGACCCTCTCCGACCAGCGCGTCGCCAACGGCGCGGTAGAGCCCTTTGCCGTGAACACGTGATGCGCCAACTCGCCGCACCGTGCTCGAGCTCGCCTTCTGGGCCGAGCGCAACCGGGCGGCGTTTCGTGGACGCAGACGACGTTCTTTCCGTTCGCCGCAACCTCGCGCCTCGCCGGCTCGACCGCACTGCGCTTCACCCTCGTCTCCGATACCTGCGAGCCCTCGACCTATGGCACGGTCAGGCTGGTGGATGCCGCGGGCACGACCGATGACGCCGGCGCGTCGATTTTCCTCGTGAATCGGTCGGTTTCGGACGCCTCGACCGTCACGATCGACGTGGCCGCGCTCGGGTCGCTCGGCTCGCTCTCGATCGTCGAGGCGGTCTGCGTGTGGGGCGACGACATCCACGCCCCCACCGCCCTCGACGACCAGGAGCGCGTCGGGCTGCGCACACTGGATGCCGCCAGCCTCGTCGACGGAACGCTCACCGCAACGCTGCCTCCGGTCAGTTGGGCGGCCCTGCGTCTCGCGCGACAGCCTCTTCCGCTGGTTGAGTCGGGCGCTCGGGCGCCCGTATCGAAACCCGTCGCGGAGCATTGTTGCCGGTAACCCGATGCACCCCGAAAACCACCATCGGAATCAATACCAGTGACCGCAAGTCAAACAACGCGTGCACCACGATCGCCGCAACGATGCTCCCGGTAGCCAGATAGATCGCCATGAACACGGCGCCAATCACCGTCGCGCCGATGACCCCCGCAGCCCCCTGATACACATGCAGCGCGCCGAACACGAGCACACTCACCACAACCGCCGAGACCGCGTTGCCCGTGAAGCCGAACACGAGCGCCGGCATCGCGAGCCGGAACAGCAACTCTTCGACCACCCCCGCGTTGATCGCGAGCGCCGCGCCGTACCGCAACTCGGCTCGATTGCGTGGAAGCAGCGCCTGCACGTCGCCGATGGAGGGCACCTCGGTCTCGCTGCGCGCAAGCACTATGCCGAGCACCGCGCCGCCCAGCAGCGCCACGATCAGCGCGATGAGGAGCGTCGGCCCGAGCCATCCGGTCGTCGCAAACGCGCGTCGGGCGTCGGCCACGAAGTCCCAGTCGTTGACCGCGTCGAGGAAGAGCGGGATGTATTGCCAGGTGAGCAGGAGCACGACGAGTGCGGCTCCGCCGAAGTTGAGGAACGACTCGCGTAGCCACTTCGCGAACGTCTTCTGCCGCCGCGCCGTCGACCGCATCCGCTTGAAGCGGCGATACTCGCGGCGGTCTTTGCGCACGGCGTTGAAGAGCATGAACGCAAGGAGCAGCACGAAGACGCCGCAGAGGACCCAGGAGGTGGATGCGGAGTCGGGGGAGAGCACGTGTCTAGTTTGCGCGGCCTGACTGGGAATAGTCGCGCCCTCGCTCGGTTGTTTTCAAAGGCGATCGACAGGACGAGGTATCAAGTGAGCAACACCGTCAACCGCAGTGACGTGGGATTCCGGTCGGAACGTGGGCCGATTCTCATCGCCCTCATGGTCACCACCGGCCTGGTGGCGATCGACGCGACGATTCTCGCGACTGCCGTGTCGTCTATTGTCGACGACCTCGGCAGCTTCGCCCTCTTCCCGTGGCTGTTCTCGATCTACCTGCTCGCGCAGGCCGTGTCGGTGCCCATTTACGCGAAGCTCTCCGACATGGTCGGCCGCAAGCCGATCATGCTCATCGGCATCGCGCTCTTCCTCTTGGGCTCGATCCTCTGCGGGTTCGCGTGGAGCATGCCGGCGCTGATCGCCTTCCGTGCGGTGCAGGGCCTGGGAGCGGGTGCCGTGCAGCCGATGTCGGTGACGATTGCGGGCGACATCTACACCGTGGCCGAGCGCGCCAAGACTCAGGGCTACCTCGCATCCGTCTGGGGCATCTCGTCCGTCGTCGGGCCCACCCTTGGTGGCGTCTTCTCGCAGTTCCTCTCGTGGCGCTGGATCTTCTTCATCAACGTGCCGCTGTGTCTCATCGCAGCGTTCATGATCTACCGGGCGTTCCACGAATCGATCGAGCGCAAGCAACACAAGGTCGACTATCTCGGAGCCGGGCTTCTCGCGGCCGCCTTATCGCTCCTGATCCTCGGCGTGCTCGAGGGCGGGCAGGGCTGGGCATGGAACTCGCCCCAGAGCATCGGCGCCTTCGTTATCGGCGGCGTCCTCCTCGTCCTCTTCGTGTTCGCCGAGCGAAAGGCGGCCGAGCCGATCCTCCCGCTGTGGGTCTTCAATCGACGGCTGCTGCTCACGACCTCGCTCATCTCCCTCGGTGGTGGTGCCATCCTCATCGGACTCACCTCGTACGTGCCGACGTACCTCGAGCGCACCCTTGGAACACCGCCGCTCGTGGCGGGCCTTGCCCTCGCGGTGCTCACGATCGGGTGGCCGATCGCGGCCGCGAACTCCGGACGTCTCTACCTGAGGTTCGGCTTCCGCAGCACCGTGCTCATCGGCATGGCCGCGATCATCGTCGGTGCAACGGCGCTCGCCGTCTCCGCGCTCACCCCGACGCTGTGGTTCGTCGCACTGTGCTGCTTCGTGATCGGTCTCGGAATGGGGCT
>JAODMO010000045.1 GCA_025464995.1 Microbacteriaceae bacterium | reverse complement strand
GCGACGCCCATGAGCTCGCCCCACTCGCTGCCGGCGAAACGGAAGCGGTACTCGACATCCACTGTCCGCTTGGAGTAATGCGACAGCTTCTCCTGCGGGTGCTCGTAGAGGCGCAGGTTCTCGGGCTTGATGCCGAGGTCGGTGTACCAGGCGAGGGATGCGTCGATCCAGTACTGGTGCCATTCCTCGTCGGTGCCAGGCTCGACGAAGAACTCCATCTCCATCTGCTCGAATTCGCGGGTGCGGAAGATGAAGTTGCCGGGCGTGATCTCGTTGCGGAAGCTCTTACCGATCTGTCCGATGCCGAACGGCGGCTTCATCCGTGCGCTGCCGAGTACGTTGGCGAAGTTCACGAAGATGCCCTGAGCGGTCTCGGGGCGGAGGTAGTGGAGGCCCTCCTCGTTGTCGACGGGGCCGAGGAAGGTCTTGAGGAGTCCGGAGAAGTTCTGCGGCTCAGTCCACGACCCGGGCTGACCGGTGTCGGGGTCCTTGATGTCGGCGAGGCCGTTCACGGGCGGGTGGCCGTGCTTCTCCTCATATGCCTCAAGGAGGTGGTCGGCGCGGTACCGCTTGTGCGTGTAGAGCGACTCGACGAGCGGATCGGAGAACACCTCGACGTGTCCGGACGCCTCCCACACCTTGCGCGGCAGAATCACAGCGGAGTCGAGTCCGACGACGTCATCGCGGCCCTGCACGACGGTCTGCCACCACTGCTTCTTGATGTTCTCCTTGAGCGCGACGCCGAGCGGCCCGTAGTCCCACGCGGAGCGTGATCCGCCGTAGATCTCTCCCGACTGGAAGACGAAACCCCTGCGCTTCGCGAGGTTGATGATGGCGTCGAGAGAATTGGCGTTGGCCACAGATTTGCTCCAAAGGTCAGCCGTGCTGGATGCGCGGCCCGAGTAGATCGACCAGTTTACCGGCGCGCGCGTCGCTCTCGGGCGCATCGGCGGACGGGCGCGCCGGTTCTGCGCCGCGCGGCGACGGCTGCAGCATCCGCGCCCGCCGCCGCACCGCCACCGTCCGCCGCCCCCGCCCCCACCACCACCGCTACTTCGGAAATTCAGGAGGTGCGGCCGCGGGCGATCAATGGTGCCCGGAGACACGCGGATGCTGCACGCCTCCCCCGCGCTCTGTCCTGAGTTTCCGATGCGGCGGCCAGGCGAGGAGCTTCGTCACGCCGGCGCCCTTCGAAAATTCAGGAGACGCGGCACGCGGCGCAACGAGGATGCCCGCAATAGCGCGGATGCGGCACGCCTTCGTTGCTCGAGCTCCTGAATTTCCGAAGAAGGCGGCGCGAGTTACAGGTCGCGGGCGCAGCAGCTCGCGCGGGCAGCGTGCGGTGGCGGGGCGGCAGTACAGACGACGCAGGCGTCAGCCGCGACCCAGCGCGGCCACGACGTCCGCCACATCCGACTCGTCGTTCCAGAGGTGGAAGGCGGCGCGGAGCCGTCCGGCCCGACCCGAGGCCCGGATGCCGGCCGAGACAAGGCGCGAGAGGTCAGCGCCGTCCGCGTCGGCCCACGTCACGATCGCCTGGTGCTGCGGCTCGATGCCGAGCGCGTCGCACAGCGCGTCGCCGAGGCCGCTCGCGCGGGCCCACACCTCCGCGATGTCGAGGCTCGCGAACATCCCGATCGCCGGCTCGGCCCCCGCCCAGGCCTGCCACGCGGGCGACAGGTCGAACTTGCGCGCGTCGGGCGCGAGCGCCATCGCCGGGCCGTAGCAGGAGCCCCAGACGGCGGCGCCCGCATACCATCCGGCCTGTGTCGGCGTCAGCTCCCGCTCGAAGCGCTCGCCCACGGTGAGGAACGCCACCCCTCGCGGCGCGCACAGCCACTTGTAGGAGTGGCACACCGTGGCGTCGAAGAGGGATGCGTCGACGGGGAGCACCCCGGCCGCCTGCGTCGTGTCGCAGTACGTGAACGCGTCGTGCGCCCGGGCGGCCGCGACGATGGCGGGCACGTCGGCGATGCGTCCGGTCGCCGACTGGACCAGCGAGAACACGACGAGCCAGGTCGCATCCGTGATCTCGCCGGCGAGCTCGGCGAGCGGCACGGAGCGGAACCGGATGTCGCTCCGCTGCAGGAACGGGAACACGATGGACGAGAAGTCGCCGTCGACGCACAGCACCTCGGCGCCCGCGGGCACGGCCGAGGCGAGCACGCTCGTGATCGCGGACGTCTGCGAGCCGATCGCGACGCGGTCGGGCGTCACGCCGACGAGGGCGGCATAGCTCGCGCGGGTGCGCGCGACGATGCCGTCGTAGGACATCGGATCGCGACGGGCGGCCGACCAGATGTCGAGATCGTCTCGCTGCGCCTGCAGCGTGTCGCGGGTGGGGAGACCCATGGATGCGGCGGCGAGGTAGCCGCGAGGCGACTCGAAGCTCGCGATCGCGTCCCGCAGTGCGGGGGAAGGGGTCGGGATGGACATGGGACCAGCCTCCTCTCGCTCGACATATGCAACAAGGGCATACCCCGGATGGAATCGATAACATGGCGTTATGGCTCTTCCGACCGACCAGAGACTCGACCTGCAGTCCGTGCGAATCGTGCGCGCCATCGCCGAATCAGGAAGCATCACGGGCGCCGCGCGCGCCCTCGGCTACAGCCAGCCGGCCATCAGCCAGCACCTGCAGCGCACCGAGTCCCGGCTCGGGCTCGCGCTCGTCGAGCGGGTCGGCCGCACAGTGCGGCTCACGGAGGCCGGGGTGCTGCTGTCGCGGCACGCGGTCGCCATCACCTCGGCGTTGGATGCTGCAGAGGGAGACCTCGCGGACCTCGCCGGCCTGCGCACCGGCACCGTGCGGCTCGCGGCCTTCCCCACCGCGTCGTCGACCATCGTTCCGCGGCTGCTCGCGACGCTCGCGGAGCGGCATCCCGGCATCCGGGTGACCTACGTCGAGGCCGAGCCGCCCGAGGCGGTGCAGGCGCTGCGCGACGGGACGGTCGACCTCGCGATCACGTTCAGCTACCCGGGTGACCGCAACGACCCGCACCGGGATGCCGCGCGTGGTCTCACGGCGCGACAGCTCTTCAGAGACGAGATGGCCGTGGTGCTCCCGGCGTCGCATCCGCGGGCGGGCGGTGGCGACATCCTCGACGTGGCCGACCTGTCGACCGAACGCTGGATCGCCGGCTGCCCGCGCTGCCGCGGACACCTGCTGTCGGTGTGCGAGGTGGCGGGCTTCTCGCCCGTGATCTCGTTCGAGACGGACAACGCGAGCGCGGTGCTCAACATGGTGGCGAGCGGCCTCGGCGTGGCGATGCTGCCCCGGCTCGCGCTGGCGACGGCGTCGCTGCCGGTCGGTGCCGTCATCCGCCGACACTCGCCACGCAGCGTGCGCAGCATCCAGCTGCTCGCGAACGACGGGGCCCAGCGCGTGCCGAGCCTCGCCGCGACCGCCTCCGTGCTGCGGGGGCTCGACGGCGCAGCGTGGGGGCTCGCGCCCGCCTCGGCGCGCTGAGGGGGCCGCGCGGCTTGACGCTGTGCTGCTGTACCCGTCTCGGAAATTCAGGAGATCGTGACCGCTGGGGAGTCCGCGACCGGCGTGTCGCAGGCATCCCGCGGTCGAACTCCTGAATTTCCGAAAAAGGGAGCGAGCAGTGTGAGCGGCGGATGGCGCGGCCCGCGCCGGCTACGGCTGTACCGGAGCCCGCACCGCGCCCGCAGCCCCTACAGCTGCGCGGTCTTCGCGGCGATCGCGTGCGCGCGCTCGATGATGCGCACGACCTCGAGCGAGTCACGGGGGTCGACAGGCACCGGGGCGCCGTCGCGGATGCTGGCAGCAATGCCCGCGTAGAAGGCCGGGTAGTCGCCCGCCTCCGTCGGCACGGGCACGAGTCCGTCCGCAGAACCGTCGATGCCCAGCATCCCCCACTCCGACTCGGGTGTGACGCCGTATCCCTCCGACCCGGGCCAGCGCGTCTCCTTGAGGAACGGCTCCTGGTTGTCGAGCCCGTGCACCGTGTAACCGCTCTCGCTGCCGAGCACCCGGAAGCGCGGACCGGACTGCGCCGCCGCCTTGCTCATGGTGAGGTGCGAACGCACGCCGCTCGTGTGGAGGAGGGAGATGAACGAGTCGTCGTCGCTGATGCCGCCGCGCACGATCGCGAGCTCCGCCTGCTCGACGGTCGCGGGCCCGAAGAGATGCAGCGCCTGGTCGATGAGGTGGCTGCCGAGGTCGAACGTGATGCCCGCGCCCTGCTCGATGGTGGTCGTCTCCTGCCACTTGCCCGGCTTGGGGGTGCCCCAGCGCTCGAACGTCGACTCGAAGCGGTGCACCGTGCCGAGCGCTCCCTCGCGCACGAGCTTCGCGACGGTGAGGAAGTCGCCGTCCCAGCGGCGGTTCTGGAACACGGCGAGCGGCCGACCCACCTCCTCCGCCTTGGCGATGAGCTTCTTCGCGTCGCTGAGGCTCGGCACGAACGGCTTGTCGATCACGAGCGCGGCACCAGCCTCGAGGGCCGCGAGTCCCTGCTCGAGGTGCACGTGGGCGGGCGAGGCGAGGATGACGAGGTCGAGGTCGCCCGCGCGGGCGAGCAGGTCCTCGGGCGAGGCGACGATCTCCGCTCCGGGATGCTGCTCGCGAGCCTGCGCCTGACGCGCCTCGTCGCCCGTGGCGATGAGGTCGAGCGAGAAGGCGGGGTTCGTGGCGATGAACGGCGCATGGAACACCCGGCCCGAAAGGCCGAAACCGATGATTCCGGTGCGAATGGGAGCTGAATTCGTCGACTGAGGCATCAGGCCAGACTAGTTGTCCCGCTGGTCCACGAGTCGAACTCGGGCATGCGACAGAATGGGCGGATGCTGCGCGCCGACGACCCCGTACCGCGGCCGCTCCCCCGTCGCATCCTCGTCGCCGGCGTCTCGGGCGCGGGCAAGACGACCCTGGCCAGGCGCATCTCCGACCGCCTCGACGTGCCGCACACGGAGATCGACGCGCTGTTCCACGGAGCGGACTGGACACCGCGCCCCGAGTTCACAGCGGACGTGCGGCGACTCGTCCACGGCGCCGAATGGGTCACGGAGTGGCAGTACGACGCCGCGCGCCCGCAGCTGGCCGCGCGGGCCGGGCTGCTCGTCTGGCTCGATCTTCCCTATCCGCTCGTGCTCGCCCGGGTCGTGCGCCGCACGGTGCGCCGGTCGCTGCGCAGGGAGGAGTTGTGGAACGGCAACGTCGAGCCGGGGATGCTGCACGCGATCCTCGACCCTGACGGCGTCATCCGCTGGTCTGTCTCCACGAGGCGGCGGTACCGTGAGCTGGTGCCGTCACTGGAGTCGCTGCATCCCGACCTCGTCATCGTCCGCCTGCGTTCGCCTCGTGAGGTCGAACGCTGGCTGGCCGGGCTCTAGGCCGTGGGCGCGTCGACCGC
>JAODMO010000040.1 GCA_025464995.1 Microbacteriaceae bacterium | reverse complement strand
GGCTCGTTCCAACTGGCCGGTCCAGTAGCGCATCGACTCCTCGTCCGGGGGGAGTCCTGCCTCGTGATGGCAGCAGCCGTCGAGCGTGACGTTGATCGAGTATCGAAGTGGCCTCATCTCTTCGCTTGCCTTCGACGCTCGATCACATGCGCACATAGGGGGAGAGGTTGAAGGGCTCGTGGGCCGCTCAAAGCGGGTTCAGAAGGTCATCATTCACCCATCTGAATCACCTCTACTTGACCCAAAACGATGACCCGCGATTGGACGCAGCGAATCGCCTGGTTTCCTCTAAACACAAGGCAAATCCGCGGGTTTTCGGAGACATTCAGCAACGACTGAATCAGGGCTAGAACCTGACCCATCACGACGTCTTCTCTTTTAGCCTCAGGCACCCGCTCAGCCGGTCCCGTCGTCCGAGGCACTGAGGCCGATCTCGGTTCCTCCCGATTGTCCGGGATCGTCGTGCACACCTTCGCCCATCGTGCTCGCCACAACCGATGTTGCCAGTCTGGGGATCTGGCGCCACGCCGCAGCGCCCGTCTCCTTTTGTCGCCTTTTCCGACATCTGAATCGGACACGAAACACGAGAAATGACATGGATCAATGTGGTTCTGATGAAAATCAACCACTTTCGAACGTTAATAGCTATAAGTCTGATATATATGGAGTGCGGGCGAATGCTGAATGTGCGATCTCACGATTCAGACCCCTAAAACCAGTCAAAGGAGACTCACCCATGAAAAGAACCTTTCGGTTCGCGGTACTTGCGGTTGCGATAGCGGTTATGTCGACTGGCTGCGCCACGGTTACCCACAGCAGCTCCAGTGAAGATCCCGCAGTGTCTGCCAAAGTCGAGACGGCGTTGAAAGCGCTCAAGGGCACTGTCCAAGGGACCGACCCGAATGGCGTCAAGCCGTCGTCGTTCGACGAGACTGAGCTGTCGGATGATGAGATCACCCAGATCCAGGCGCTCAAGCTCAAGGCTGGCGTGGCGATGCACAGCATGAGTGACGCGTGGTCGGTTCAGCTCGTGGCTGGCCTGAAGGCAGAATTCGAGAAGCTGGGAATCAAGCTGGTCGGCGTAACCGACGCCGAAAACGACCCGGCCAAGCAGTCGACCCAGATCGAGACGCTTATGGCGGCCAAGCCGGACTTCATCGTTTCACTGCCTACCGATGCCGTTGCCATGGCGGACGCCTACCGGAAGGCAACAGACGCCGGCGTCAAGCTGGTGTTCTCCACGTTGGTACCGAAAGGCTTCGTGGGTGGCAAGGACTATGTCTCGATGGTGTCGGACGACCGGTTTAGTGGGGGGCTCGTCTCCGGCTATCAGCTCGCTCAGGCCATTGGCGGTAAGGGCGAAGTGGGGGTCATCTTCCACGACGCAGACAACTTCACGACGAAACAGAGCTACCTCGGAGTCCTTCAAGCGCTGAAAGAGTTCCCGGAAATCACGGTCTTCGAACAGGGTGTCGTCGGGCCGGACTTCGCCGGAGACGCGCAGGCGGCCACAAACGCCCTCCTGACCAAGCACCCGAACCTCGCGGGCGCGTGGGGCGTCTGGGACTTGCCAGCTGAAGGAATCATGGCGGCAGCTCGGGCTGCAGGACGACAAGACCTCAAAGTCACGACCATCGGTTTCGGTCAGAATGTGGCAGTTTCCATGGGGAAGAAGGAATTCATCACGGGTCTCTCCGCGGTCGACTCCTTCTCGGAAGGGGGAGCAGAGGCACGCCTCGGTGCCGCCGCGGTTCTCGGAAAGACGGGGCTTCCGGTATTCGTCGCAAGCCAGCCCGTTCAGGTCAGCCACGCGACTCTGCTGGATTCCTGGAAGTCCGTGTACCACGAGGATGCTCCAGCGCCACTGTCGTCCGCCTTCTCGAAGTAGTACGTCCATATCGCTCGCTGACGGGCGGCCTCGGGCTTGCACCTAGGTCGCCTCCGTCGCGGGGCTTTCTATCAAGATCAGAGCAGATGCTCTCGCGCCAATATTCGCATTCTGGAGGAACTCACATGCCACTTGACCCCCAAGTCGTCAATATGCTTCGCCTGCTTGAGATGGAAGGGGGAGAACCAATGGAGAAACTCACGGCCCGGGAAGCCCGTTTGGGAGACTGGTCACGTGACTTCGTGGGTGTCACCGAGAGTGTCACGTCGGTGACTCACACCTTCTTTACCGGGCCAACGGCAGACCTTCCCCTGCGCATATACAAACCGAGTGGTACGGAGCCCCTTGGCGCGATCGTGTATTTCCACGGCAGTGCCTTCGCGGTTTCGAACATTGGCCTGGCCGACAGCCCCCATCGAGCGATTGCCAACCGAACCGGCTGTGTAGTAGTCGCGGTGAATTATCAAAAAGCCCCCGAGCACAAGTTCCCTATCCCGCTGGATGACGCTTATGCAGCTCTCCGATGGACTCAGGAGAACGCGGAAAGCCTTGGTATCGACCCCACACACGTCGGAGTTGGGGGTGACAGCGCCGGAGGCAATCTTGCGGCAGCCGTTTGCCTGAAAGCAAGCGACGAAGGTGGACCGGAAATAGCATTTCAACTGTTGATCTACCCAGCCCTGGACGCGAATTTCAGCGGGCGGTCTATGGACGAAAACGCCGACGGGTTCCTGCTATCCGCAGCGGGCGTGCGCTGGGCGTGGGAACAATATCTGGAACGGCCGGAGGACGGGGAGAATTCGCTCGTCTCACCGCTCAGGGCTCCAAACCTGCAGGGGTTGCCGGCAGCCATCGTGCTCACGGCCGAGTACGACCCACTTCGTGACCAGGGGGAGGATTACGCGCAGCGTCTGATTGATTCGGGTGTTCCGACTATTCGCCGGCGTTACGACGGGATGATTCACGGCTTCCTGTGGACTGCCGGAGTGGTCGATGGCAGCCGGAGGCTTCTTGAGGACATCGGGACGGACGTGCGAAAGATGCTCACATTGCGTGCATAGTAGGGCCGATCCGGGATACTGGCTCACACAAGGCAACGCATTCGCAACAACCGGTGCACATATTGTCGTTGGTCGACATAAGTTGCGTGGTCCGTGTCATAATCAAACCAGTGGTTTCCCGAAGCGGTGAACCATCAGCAACGGCGCTGCAGCAGCGCCTCTCAGTGAGGAGATGTCAATGAAGGTCGGGTACTCAACAATCACCTGGGGTGGAGTCGTCGGCACGGCCGGCGGTGTGACCAGTGTGAAAGATCTTTTCTACCAAGCCCACGGGAACACCGAAGACGCCCTTCGCGACATCTCGGCGGCTGGCTACACCGGCACCGAGATCTTCGACGGCAATCTTCTCGAGCACGCCGACGACCCCGCCCGGCTTCTCGGCTGGCTCAGCGAGACGAATATCGAATTAGTCAGCGTATACACGGGGGCTAATTTCATCTACGGCGACATCCTTGCGGACGAACTCCACAAAATAAACCGCGCCGCTGAATTGGCGGCCCAATTCGGTGCCCGGCGTCTCGTTCTCGGCGGCGGCGCCCAGCGGTCGGGTGGCCCCCGCGAGGGTGACCTGGAGGCGCTGGCCTCAGGTCTGGATCGCGCCGCTGAGCTGGCCGCCGCCCATGGGCTGGAGTCCAGCTACCACCCACACCTTGGCACCCTTGTCGAAACCCCCGCCGCGCTTGCCCGGTTGTTTGAGCTTTCCACGATTCAGTTTTGCCCGGATGTGGCGCACCTTGCCGCGGGTGGTGGCGACCCCGCCCAGCTGATTCGGCAACACTCCAGCAGACTGGCACACGTGCACCTCAAGGACATCGAGCTCGCCACCACGAGCTTCCAGCCGCTGGGCTCGGGCGACCTCGACTTCACCGATATCCTGGCCGCCATTCGGGAGGCCGGGTACGAGGACTGGCTGATGGTCGAACTCGATTCTTACGCCGGCCACCCCCGGGCCGCTGCGGAGATCAGCAAGCGTTTTCTCGACAATCTCCTCGCCGCCTAACCCCCTCACAACGTTCATCAGTACAAAGGAGTTCAGTATGAAAACCATCAACGTTGGCCTCATCGGCGGCGGCTTCATGGGTAAAGCACATTCCCTCGCCTACTCGGCTGTGCCCATGTTCTTTTGGCCCGCAGATCTGGTTCCGGTTAAGAAAGTCATCGCCGAGGCAACGGATGCCCTCGCCGCCGACGCGGCCGCTCGCTTCGGATTCGAGCGTTCGACGAGCGACTGGCGCACCATCGTGAACGATCCGGACGTGGACGTGATCGACATCGCCACGCCCAACAACCTGCACGCGGAAATCGCCATTGCGGCCCTCGAAGCAGGCAAGCACGTCATCTGTGAGAAGCCTCTGGCTCGCACGGTCGAAGAGGCCGGCGCGATGTATGAAGCAACTCGCGGACTGGACCAGGTGCACATGGTCGCATTCAACTATCGCCGCACGCCTGCTGTAGCCCTCGCCAAGCGCTACATCGACGAGGGCGCAATCGGGGACGTCCTCAATTTTCGCGCCACCTATCTTCAGGACTGGAGCGCCGATCCGGCCGCTCCGTTGTCGTGGCGGTTTCAGAAGAAGGTTGCCGGCTCCGGGGCTGTTGGCGATATCGGCTCACACATCGTCGACCTCGCCCGCTATCTCGTCGGCGAGATTTCGTCCGTCAACTCCCTGACCTCCACCTTCATCAATCAGCGCCCGGTTCAGGCCGCCGGCGCCGATTCCCTCGGCAACGCGAAGGGTGCCTCGAGCGAGCTCGTCCCCGTCGACGTGGACGACGAGGTGATGACCCTGGTCAAGTTCGCCGGTGGCGCTGTCGGCTCGCTGGAGGCCACCCGCAACGCATGGGGTCGCAATAACTTCATCACGTTTGAGATCCACGGCACCGAGGGATCGATCTACTTCAACTACGAGAACCGCGACGAACTTCAGGTTTGCTTCAAGTCCGACGGTGCCGACCGGCGTGGATTCCGCACCGTTTACACAGGCCCGAACCACCCGAACGGCGAGAGCCTCTGGCCGATCCCTGCGCTGGGCATCGGCTACGGCGAAACGAAGATCATCGAGGCTCACGACTTCTTCACCGCCATCGCCGGAGGCGAACCGGTTCGTCCCGACTTCGGAGACGGCTACCAGACCGCGCTCATCGACGAGGCAATCCTGACTTCTGCTGACAGCGGACTCTGGACCAGCGTTCCTCTGCTCAACCGCGAAACCGGGAAGCTCGAGCCGACGTCATGACCGCCGGAGCAACCCCCGCCATCGAGATGCGCGGAATCTCGAAGGCTTTCAGCGGTGTAACTGTGCTGAAAGACGTCAGTTTCTCCTTGGGCCGCGGGGAAGTGCACGCTCTCGCCGGAGAAAACGGCGCTGGGAAATCAACGCTGATGAAGATCCTCCAGGGCGTGTATTCCTCCGATTCCGGAGAAATCTTGATCGACGGCAAGCTGGTGAGGATCAGTGACACGTTCGCCGCACGCGCCGCCGGAGTCGGCATGGTCTTCCAGGAATTCAGCCTGATTCCCACCCTGACGGTAGCCCAGAACGTCTTTCTGACCGCGGAACCGCAGGGGCGCGGCGGTCTGATCTCCGACCGCCGCGCGCGGGAGATGGCCCAAGCCGTCTTCACTGATATGGGTGTCGTCGTCGACCCGGGCGCACCCTTGGAGAACTTGAGCACGGCGTACTGGCAACTCACGGAGATCGCCAAAGCCCTCGCCCAGGACGCCAAGGTCCTGATCATGGATGAGCCGACCGCCAGCCTCGCGCAGCACGAAACGGAAGCCCTGTTCGAGCTCATCGGCCGCCTGAAGGCTCGCGGCATCTCGATCATCTACATCTCACACCGGATGGATGAGATCTACCGCATCGCCGATCACATCACCGTGCTTCGGGACGGGGCGAAGGTTCTCACCAGCCCCATCAGCGACATCTCGCCCGCGCAAATTGTTGAAGCCATCGTGGGTCGGAAGATCGACGCCAAACTGGAGTGGCGCCAGCGACTCGCGCAGGAGGACCTCGCTCCCGTGCTCACCGTCGACGGGTTGAGCAGCGGCAATCGCGTTAAGGACGTGTCGTTCACCCTGCACAAAGGCGAGATCATCGGTCTCGCCGGACTCATGGGCAGCGGACGCACCGAACTGGTGCGGTGTCTGTTCGGGATCGACCCGGTCACCGCCGGAACGATCTCCATCGACGGCGCCCCCGTCACGATTCGGAATGCGGACCAGGCGATGTCACACGGCCTCGCTCTCATCCCGGAGGACCGTCGATCCCAGGGGCTTGTTCTGGAACACTCGGTTCGGGACAACCTCATGCTGCCCCTCCTCGACCAGACAAAATCCGGTCCTCTGCTGAACGCCTCCGCAATCGCGATGCTCACCCGACACCTCATCAGCCGATTCTCGATCAAGGTCTCTGACCCCAAGATGGCCGTAACGAAGCTATCCGGTGGAAACCAGCAAAAGGTCGTCATTGCGAAGTGGCTCGGCACGGAGCCCAAGGTGCTCATGATGGACGAGCCCACTGCCGGCGTGGATATCGGGACCAAATCCGAGATTCTCGACATGGTCCGAGGTATTGCAGACGACGGCAAGGGCGTCATCTTCATCTCATCCGAACTTCCCGAGCTGCTCGCGGTGAGCGATCGCATCCTCGTGCTGCGCAACGGAGAAGTAGTCAAAAACCTCACGCGATCAGAAATCTCCAGCGAGGAATTCCTCCAACTAGCAATTCAGGGAGCTTAAATGTCCACCTCAACCAGCATGCTTTCAGGTGCCGTGGCATCCGTCCGCAGGATCGACTGGCGTCAGAACATCATCTATGTGGGCTTCGTCGCTGCGTTTGTTCTCTTCGCGGTCACCCTCGGTGACAGCGGCTTCACCAGCCCTAACAACCTGCTCAACATCGTCCGACAGACCGCGAGCATTTCCGTCATGGCGGTCGCCATGACCTTTGTGATTGCGACGGCCGAGATCGACCTGAGCATCGGCAGCATTGCCGGGCTCTCGAGTGTGGTGGCGGCAATGACCATCTCGCAGTTTGGAACGCTGGCCGGCATTGCTGCCGGTCTGGGTGTCGGTCTCTTCGTCGGCGCTGTCAACGGTGGTCTCGTGGCCGTGCTCAAAGTGCCCTCCTTCTTGGTCACCTTGGGGATGCTCGGTCTGGTTTTGGGCATCGCCCGCTGGATTACCAACTCGGCACCGGTGCCTATCGCAGACTCGTTCTTCAACGCTCTCTTCGGCGGCGGCGACTTGGGCATAATCCCCGGACTCGCTCTCTGGGCCATTGTCTTCGTCGCCATCGGTGCCCTCGTCATGAACAAGACCAAGTTCGGCCGCCAGGTTCTCGCCACGGGCGGTAATCAGACGGCCGCCCAGTTCACCGGAGTGAACACGGCCCGAATCAAGTTCATAGTGCTCGTCGGTTCTGGCGTCGCAGCCAGCATCGCGGGAATGCTTTATGCCGGTCGCCTCCAATCGGGTCGTTTTCAGTGGGGAACCGGTGATGAGCTGTCGGTGATCGCCGCAGTCATTTTGGGCGGAACCAGTCTCTTCGGAGGCCGCGGCGCGGTCATAGGCAGCCTGTTCGGTGCCCTGTTCATCGGCCTCGTGAACAATGGGCTGATTTTGGCGGGGCTGGATGTGAGCCAGCAGCAGGTGGTTCGCGGCGCGATCATCATTGTTGCAGTCGCACTATCCAGGAAGAAATAGACAACGATGGATTCCCCCTTGCGTGCCGGGATCGTCGGCGGCGGATTCATGGCGGAAGTGCACGCTCGGGCGATCCGTGCGGCCGGGCACGAGGTCGTCGGCATCGTCGCATCGACTCGCGACAGCACCCAGTCGATTGCCGATCGACTGCGGGTACCCCAAGCCTTCGACTCCGGGACGGCCTTGATCGATTCGCCCGACATCGATGTGATCCACGTTTGCACGCCGAACAATCTGCACGTGAGCCAATCACTGGAAGCTCTCGCGCGCGGTAAACCAGTAGTTTGTGAGAAGCCGCTGGCGACGACTCTCGCGGATGCTACGCGCATGGGCGACGTGGCCGTGCGGTCTGGCGTGGCCACCGCGGTGCCGTTTGTCTACCGCTACTACCCGGCCGTTCAGGAGATCCGCAGCCGAATCGAGTTGGGTGAAGCGGGAGACCTTCTGCTGCTGCACGGATCGTACCTCCAGGACTGGCTCTCGCACGCTGCGGCCACGAATTGGCGGATAGACCCGGTGAAGGGGGGTGCCTCCCGAGCATTTGCCGACATCGGTGTGCACTGGTGCGACCTGATGGAGTTCGTGACCGGGCATCGGATCACGCGCCTCACTTCCAGATTGATCACGTCATATCAGCATCGTGGCGCGGCAGAGAACCCGGTCGGCACAGAAGACGTCGCCACGATCATGTTCGAAACTGACCGTCACGCCTCGGGCTCCCTTGCCGTGAGTCAGGTTTCCCCCGGACGCAAGAATCGACTGTGGTTATCACTCGATGGCACGGACGGATCATTCGAGTTCAATCAGGAAACTCCAGACGCCTTCTGGATTGGTGGCTCCAGTGAAAGCCGCATAGTCACAAGCGGATCGAGCGGGATGCGGAGCGACGACGCGCGAAGGTTGTCGTATCTCCCGGAGGGTCATCCGCAGGGGTATCAGGATGCCTTCAATGGGTTCATGAGCGACGCCTACAGGTCGTTTTGCGGCTCGGCTGTTCCTGGACTGCCTACCTTCGCCGATGGGTTGCGGGCTGCAGCCATCACCGATGCCGTGGTCGAGGCCTCTCGTTCAGAATCCTGGGTCGACGTGGCCGCAGTGTAGTCGAGCGCCGGCATCCACTAGCGCCCTGTCCCGTATCGGGTGGTGTGCTCAGGCAGAGGCAGAGGCAGAGGCAGAAATGGCCATATCCATAGCTTCGAGGCGGTCGGGCGATAGAGCATGGTCAATGGCCATCAAACTGGCGCCGATGACGCCCGCGCCTGGGCCGCTCTCCGACTGCACGATAGTCAGACGGCGGGCGGCCCAGGGCGTGGCTCTCGAGTAGACGACTTCCCGGATCCCCGCGATGAGGTGCTCCCCGGACTGGCTCGTTGAGCCGCCGACGACGATGACCGAGGGGTTGATGATGCTCACGCACATATTGAGCACCTCCCCGATGTCCCGGCCCGCCTGGCGCACGGCCCGGATGGCCGGAAGATTCCCCTCCTTCACCAGGGCGATGATGTCGGAGCTCGTGGCAACGCCCACTCCTTCGGCGAGCAATTGGCGCACCACGGCAGGCCCTCCGGCAACCGCCTCGAGACAGCCCATATTGCCGCAGCGGCACGGTATTCCCGCCCCTCGAGAAATGGGAATATGGCCGATGTCGCCGGCTATACCGTCGGCGCCGCGCTGCAGCTCACCGCCGCTGATGATTCCGGAACCGATGCCAGTGGCGACTTTGACGAAGATCAGATGGTCCGCATCCGGCCAATTCACCGATCGCTCGCCCAAGGCCATGATGTTGACGTCGTTGTCGACGAGGACCGGGACGCGGTACTGCTGTTGCACCCAAGTTGGAATATCAAAGCCATCCCATCCCGGCATGATCGGCGGGTTGACGGGCTTGCCGCTGACGTGCTCTACCGGCCCGGGAACCCCCAGGCCGACGGCAACTAGGTCGGACGGGTTTCGGGCGATGTCATCGAGCAAGGTGCCAATCGCGGCGATGAGCCAATTGAGCACGACTTCGGGTCCATCTGCTATACGGAGCTCGTCTCGTTTCTCTGCCAATTTGGTTCCCGACAGGTCCGTGAGCGCAACGACCGCGTGAGTCGCGCCCAGATCTGCGGCCGCGATGACACGGGCGCTGGGATTGAAGACAAGCCGGGTTGATGGGCGGCCTCCAGTCGACGTGGCGTCCGAGGTCGGAACGACCAAACGGAGAGCAAGGAGCGTGTCCATTCGCAATGCAATTGTGGATCGGGCCAGGCCGGTTGCCGCAGCCAACTCGGCGCGCGTCCAAGGTTGACCGTCCCGCATGAGCTGAAAGAGCTCACCGGCGCCAAAACTTGCACGAGACATCCGTCTACTCCACCCAGTCGTGGTCACGATCCGCTTTTCTGACCTGCCGTCAAAAGCGGACAGTCAGAGCGGCAGTCTATCAAAATGCTGATGCGAGACGCCGCCTTTGAGTCATCTCTCGACGGAAGAACGGATGCTCTATCGTCCACCCCGCACACTCGCCGAAAGGAAAGGTCGGTCTTCCGGAGCGAACGGTCAGAAGTGATTGACGTGAAGGGTCGCTCCAAGGCGATGACTTTTGACTTGTTGCTAGCGAAAGTGGGATGTTATAAGTCATAATGATTCCAGCGAAGTTTGACCTACCGTTCGACCCACTGGCTGCTCCTGCATTGCGCGAATTTCGAGGTTACAGACCTAGCTCCCAGAATCCCCACAGCTTTCAAAGGAGAAATCAGCTATGAAACTCAGACTGACACTCGCAACGGCAGGCGTCGCAGCTGCTCTAGTCCTGGCGGGGTGTACCGCCACCAGCTCAGGGACAAGTAATACTGTCGCCGATCCCAAGATTTCGGCGGAGATTGAAGCGGGTATCGCCAGCCTCGCCGACCAGGTGCTCAGCAAGGGCCCCAATGGCGAGGACCCCTCTCCGGCCAACGCTGCGGATCTGTCCGCCGCGGAAATCGAACAAGTCAAGGCTCTCAAGCTGACCGCGGCCATCGTCATGCACTACGGCGGCAACGACTGGTCGACGGCTCAGATCGATGGCCTCAAAAGTGAATTCGCCAACCTGGGAATCGACGTTGCGGCCGTCACCGATGCCAACTTCGACCCGGCAAAGCAGGTCTCAGACCTCGAAACAGTACTGAGCCTCAAGCCCGACATCATCGTGTCCATTCCGACGGATCCCGTCGCCACGGCCGATGCCTACCGCAAGGCTGCGGCTGCGGGCGTCCACCTCGTTTTCATGGATAACGTTCCCGCCGGGTTTGTCGGAGGCACGGACTATGTCTCGATGGTCTCGGCAGACAATTACGGCAACGGCGTTGCCTCCGCCTACCTGATGGCGAAAGCGCTTAACGGAGCCGGAACCATCGGAGTCATTTACCACGAGTCCGACTTCTTCGTCACTACGCAGCGCTACGAGGGCTTCAAGGCCACCATCAAGAAGAGCTTCCCCGACATCAAGATCGTTGAAAAGAAGGGCATCGCCGGACCGGACTTTGCCGGTGACGCTCAAGGTGTCGCTAGCGCAATGCTGACGAAGCACCCGACTCTTGACGGCATCTGGGCGGTGTGGGATGTTCCTGCCGAGGGCGTCATGGCAGCAGCACGAGCCGCCGGCCGCCTCGACCTGAAGATTGCGACGCAGGACCTCGGTAAGAATGTCGCTGTTGCCTTGGCTAAGAATGAATTGATCATAGGACTCGGCGCCCAGCGCCCCTTCGACCAGGGATCCATTGAGGCTCGCCTCGCTGCGGCCTCCTTCATCGGAAAGAAGGTTCCACCCTACGTCGCACTCGCGGCGCTCCCGGTTGAGCACGACAACGTGCTCGACGCGTGGAAGCAGGTTTATCACGCAGACGCTCCCGCCAGTGTAAGCAGCGTCTTCACCAAATAGGTCACCTTGTCGGCGGCGAACTCGCACCCGTGGTTTCGCCGCCGACTAGTAGTAGCCACCGTGACCCAGACCACGGGCCATCCGGTGATCGCTCGTTGAAACGCGGCGGTCGACGCGCGGGCGGCCAGCATGTTACCGAACCCGCAGGGTTCCGAGAGATGAGGCATGGCGTGCCACGGCGTCGGCGACGGATGGTGCTTCAGCTGCGGTGCCTTCGCCGGCCGCGTCATGCTCATGGTCATCAACGGCGCGGCGCTCGACCCGGTGCCGTTTGTCGCGCCGGTGGGGGTGGGCAGCGCGACGCGTGGTGTCGTGCTCGCGTCGGTCGACGATCTCGACAAACCCCGAGTATCGGCGTGGATGGAGCGGGTCACGTCGGTGCCGGGTCGGCGGCGGGCGACGTCGAGGCTCTGGTGATGGGGCCACTCGTCGGCGTACTCTGAGCGCGTGCCGTTGTCTCCAGAGGAATACCGAGAGCCCCTCGCGCACGCAGCCGCGCACGCGGCGGACTGGCTGGACTCCCTTCCGTCGCGCCGGGTGAGCCCGCGAGAGAACATCGGACAGCTGGAGTCCGCGTTCGCGATGCGGTTGCCCGAGGGCCAGACCGATCCGACGGAGGTGGTCGACGAGCTCGCGCGGCTCGCCGAGCCGGGCCTGATGGCGATAGGCTCCGGCAGATTCTTCGGCTGGGTGATGGGCGGTGCGCTGCCTGCCGCGTTGGCTTCGGACTGGATGGTGAGCGCCTGGGATCAGAACAACGGGCTGCGCTACGCGACCCCGGCGGCAGCGGCGATCGAGGAGCGCGCCGGCGCCTGGATCCTCGACCTCCTCGGCCTGCCTCCAGCGAGTTCGGTGGGGTTCACGACCGGCGGCACCATGGCGAACTTTGTCGGGCTGGCCGCCGGGCGAGGCGCTGTGCTCGAAGCCGCCGGCTGGAACGTGAATCGCCATGGGCTGACCGGCGCTCCGAGAGCGACCGTCCTCGCCGGCGCCGAGGTGCACAGTTCGGTCGAACTGGTGCTGCGATACCTCGGCCTGGGGGAGCCGACCCTGATCGCATCCGATGACCAGGGTCGGATCCGGCTCGACGCGCTGGCCGACGCGCTGGACGCGGCCACGGGCCCGCTGATTGTCGCCCTTCAGGCGGGAAATCTCCACTCCGGCGCTTTCGATCCACTCCGTGAGGCAATTCGGATGTCGCATGAGCACGGGGCGTGGGTGCATGTCGACGGTGCATTCGGCTTGTGGGCGGCCGCAAGCCCTCGCTGGGGCGATGCTCTCGACGGTCTCGAAACGGCAGACTCGTGGGCGACGGACGCTCACAAGACGCTCAACGTGCCCTATGACTGCGGTGTTGCGATCGTGGCTCGCGCAGGCGCCGCCCGATCGGCACTCACCTCTCACACCAGTTACTTCATCCGGGACGACGCCGGGGTCGCGGATCCGATGGATCGGGTCCCGGAGCTCTCCAGGCGGTCGCGCGGTATTCCGGTGTGGGCCGCCCTGCGTTCGCTCGGGCGTAGCGGCACGGTGGCCCTGATCGAAGGCCTCGCGGGCAACGCACGCTCCCTCGCCGAGGGCTTGTCCGAAATCCCCGGGGTCGAAGTTCTCAATGACGTCGTCTTCACCCAGATATCCGTGGCATTCGGGTCGGACGAGCGAACCAAGGCTGTCACCCAGGCCTTGATCGACGACGGTGCTGTATGGATGTCGGGGTCGAGATGGGCGGGACGAGAGGTCTTGCGCATCTCTGTCAGCAACTGGTCGACCGATGCCGCGGACGTGGCCGCCGCCATTGACGCCGTGGCTCGGGCGGTCGCGCGAGCCTGAGAACCGCAGATTCGAGCCTGACAACTGTCGGTGCCTGACTATTGCAGATCATCAGGCCTCAGTGCGTTCCGCCACCTTCCGGATGTCCTCGTCTTGAATGGACGTGATGAGAGCGTCGAGCTTGGTCTTGAGGGCCGCCCGCTTCGTGGTGTTCGTCTCGGCGTCGTATTCCGCGGAGATCGTCTTCGCGTCGCGGAGGATGAGGACGTCGCTGTAGGCGCCGAACGCATCGCTCACCTGGTCGAGGATCTTCTCGTCAGTCTGTTGCTGGAGGAAACGAGCGGTCAGGCCGGCAGTGACGGCGGCGGGCTTCCACTTCTTGAGCTTCGATTCGGCGTGGCCGTTGACAGAGATCAGGGCGTAGGGGAACTCCCCTCGATAGGGGGTGGTCGGATCATCCACTGACCGGAGTGTGCCGTCGTCGCCGATGGTGAACTCGTCACCGTCGACCGTGAGGCTCACTTGACCTGGCTCGGAGGACTGGGTGGACGTGAAGCCCGAGCCCCACTGCGTGGGCTTTCCGGAATCTCGCTTCGTCTCCGGGTGCAACAGGACCCAGCCGGCCGTAGCCCGCGGAAGGATCGGATTGTTGACGTTGAGCTCCCAGTCGAGCGAGACCATGTCTTTGGCGTCGACGAGCCGATCGACGAGGCTCACGACGAGACCCGCACCCGCGCTCGCCGCCTGCACGAGCGCCTGGGCAGATGCAGCCCCGACCGGACCCGCGAGCGCCCCGCCGGCGATGAACGCGGGAAGGCCCGCCACTCCTGCGGCAGCCGAGATCACCGCCTGCACCCGTGAGACGTCGAAGCCGTCGAACTTCAGCTTCACCGAGAGGTTCAGCACGTCGTCCGTAGCCGCGGGGGAGTAGTAGACCACCACGCTTCCTGCGTCGACTCCGACGTCGATGATCGCCCGGTCGCTCACGTCGTACTTCGCCATGTTCATCGACATCACGCCCGCGGCGACCGACAGTGGATCTCGGACCTGAGACGTGACCAGCACGTCCTTCCCCCGTTTGTCGGGACCGAGGTACACGGACTCCAACTTGATCAGCAGCGGCTTTCCAATTCCTATCTTTTCGAAACCCCGCGTACCGGGGATGACGCCACCGCCCTGGATGACGGCGGGCTCGTCGGTCCGTCTGTTCGTCTCGGGGCGCTCTTGGGGGCCGGCGGTTATCGGTACGCCGCGGCGGCGCCCTCCGTGGGGTGGGATCTGCACGCCCAGGTTCGATGCATTGTCTGAATCCGTGCGCTGAGTATCCATGAGAAACCTCCGGGTCGGGAACACCGTCGTTCTTGTGCACAGTGTGGCATCGCGCCGCGCGCACATACAAGGGGCGCGGTGAGCCGCCGTGGCTGGTTGGACGGCGACGACATCGCCTACGCTGTGGATGTCACCGACCGAAGGATTCGCCGTGTCCCACCACCCAGAACACATCCCCGATCCGGATGAGCCGACCATCCCGGAACTCGAGGCTGACCAGACAATCGCGCCGCGCCCCGAGGAAGAGGTTGCCGACGTCTTGCGAGCGAAACCAGACGTCGAAGACCACAGCAAGCATCCCGAGTAGTGACATCTCACGAGATTTCGCTTAACCGATCGCAGTACGGCGATACATGTATGACCATGTCGTTACAGAACGAGAAGGTTATGAATGAATGCGGACACTCTCACCGCCGTCTCCGGGGCGCTGGCCGATCCGACCCGTAGGGCGATAATCCGGCGATTGACCGAGGGCGATGCGCAGGTGTCTGAGTTGGCTGTGCCTTTCTGGAAGTCGACCCTCGGAGAGAGGCGAGCGAGTACATGGAGCGGTAGCCCTCCGCACCGTGGTGTGGCGCCGCGAGACGACCCGCGCCGACTGGATTCTCTCGTTCGCCAACCTGGACGCCACGCTTGAAGGGCACTTGTCATGAAGACCAAGAATCACGAGACCACGATTGACGATGTCAGGTCAGCGGACGGCACAACCATCTCGATCGAGCGTATCGGGCACGGGCCAGCGCTGGTGTTGGTGGACGGGGCCTTCTGCGGCCGCTCGTTCGGCCCGGCACGCGCGCTTGCGCAGGAACTCGCCGACTCGTTCAGCGTGTTCTTCTACGACCGCCGGGGCCGCGGGGACAGCGGAGACACCGAGCCTTACGCGGTGCAGCGTGAGATCGAGGATCTCGCCGCGGTGATCGAGCACGCGGGCGGCAACGCGTTCGTCTACGGGATCTCCTCCGGCGCAGCTCTCGCCCTCGAGGCCGCTGCCGCCGGGGTGCCGATGCGTAGGCTCGCCACCTACGAGGCTCCGTATACCGGCGTCGGCACCGTCGGCGGCGTTCCCGCAGATCACGGTGCCCGCCTGAAAGCGCTCTTGGCCGAGGACAAGCGCGGCGCGATGGTCTCGTATTTCCTGGTGAAGATGATCGGCGTGCCGGCGTTCGTGCCGATCATGCTCCGTTTCATCCCCGGCGTGTGGAAGAGCCAGACGGCATCGGCGAACACGCTCCCGTACGAGACCGACGTGCTCAACGACTTCGTTGCCCCGACAGACCGACTCTCGACGATCTCCATCCCGACCCTGGTCATGGTCGGGCAAAAGGCAGCTCTGCCGATGTCGGACGCCCAATCCCTGGTTGCCGCCACGGTGCCCAATGCCAAGCACCGCATCCTCGAGGGGCAGACTCACCAGGTATCGAACGCCGCCATGGCGCCGGAGTTGCGCGCCTTCTTCAGCGTCTAGATTGCTGCGCCCCCGCGCCGCGCCCTCCGCTCGTGCACGCGATCACTTGTCGCGAAGTCACTGCCTGCCGCCAGCCGATCGCAAAAGGTACGGTGAAGACCAGATCAGTGGAGGTGCGCCACGTCTGAAGGCACGAAAGCGAACCCGTGGAAGCTGACGACAGCGCCGGGCTCGTCGACCTGCGAGATGTGAATCGAGGGCGATGAACTCGTCTGGCCGCATGCTCACCGCGGCCGACCGGCTCGACGACAACTCCTCGGGATACGAGCTCGGTGCCGACGACTACCTGACGAAACGATTCGAGTTGCGGGAGGGCGCGAGGGGATGCGGCCTGCGCCACGCGCGTCCTGCGTCACCTGCGGGACGTCGCGGTGGCCCGTTCAGCCCCGGTTCAGGGCGGCGCCCCTACGGTATGGACACGTCGACAATGTGGGTCGGCGAACCAATGCAACCGGAGGTACTCATGAAGCGTTCTGTGACAATAGGAATGGTCGGAGCTGCGGTCACCGGTCTGGCACTCATCGGTGGCGGTGTCGCAATCGCCGCAGGCAACGGGGATTCGGCGCCGGAGGAGACCCAGACCCCGATCACTGGGTCGGCGCTCGAGCAAGCCAGCGCGTCCGCGCTCGCATTCACGGGCGAGGGTGCCGTGAGCGAGACGGAAGTCGGCGACGAAGAAAGCTACTACGAGGTCGAGGTGACTCTTGACAGCGGCAAGCGTGTCGACGTGCAGCTGGATGCGAATTTCGCCGTTGTGTCGTCATCGTCCGACCACGGCGCGTGAGCCCATCGACGAGCCCGTCGCTGCTCGCGACGGGCTCGTCTTCTCGTCAGCGGGGCCATCGTGTTCGCGACCGCGGTGCGGGGTTGTTGCTTCGGCCGTAGGGTGAGTGCCGAGCGCCGCGGAGGACGGGAATGAAGATCCTTTTGATCGATGACGACGACAAACTCACTACCGCCATGCGACGTGGCCTCGAGGCGGAGGGAGTCACAGTCGACGTTGAGAGTAACGGCATCGACGGCAGATGGCGCGCCATGGAAGGCACCTACGACGTCATCGTGCTCGACATCATGCTTCCCGGTATGAACGGCTTCCTCGTGTGTCGCGAACTGCGAGCCGACGGCAACTGGACGCCGATCCTCATGCTGACAGCGAAGGACGGCGACCTCGACGAGGCGGAGGCGCTCGATACCGGAGCGGACGACTACCTCGTCAAGCCGTTCTCGTTCCCCGTGCTCATGGCTCGGCTGCGAGCCCTCTGTCGGCGGAATTCCACTGGCGAGCCGGTGCCGCTGGATGTCGCGGACCTCCACGTCGATCCGCGCACGCGCCTCGTGCGGGTCGGCGACGAGTACCTCCATGTCACGACGCGCGAGTTCGACGTGCTGTTCTTTCTCGTTCGCCACGTGGGCGAGGTGGTCTCCAAGCGGCGCATTCTCGACGGTGTCTGGAGCGACGAGTTCGACGGCGACCCGAACATCGTCGAGGTCTATGTGGCACGACTTCGACGTAAGCTCGAGCGATCTTCGCGTGCTGCGGAGATCACGACGGTACGCGGTGCGGGTTATCGCATCAGGGCGACCTGAGATGTCGCGCTGGGGGATACGTCTGCGCACCACTGCAGCCGCGACTCTCGTGGTCGTCGTCGTTCTCGTCGTCGTCTCACTTCTTCTCGTGGGCGGCCATCGACAGGTGCTCATCGACAACGTAGACGAGGTGCTGGTTCGCCACACCGCCCAGATCGCCGGCACGATCGACGCGGGCGCTCCGCCGACTCCTCTTCCTGCACTCGGCGACGACGAAGCGTTCGCACGAGTGGTAGACGAGCGGGGTTCGCTCATCGGCACCACGTCCTTCACCCCGAAGGGGCTCCCCGTCCTACTATCGCCCCCGGTCGATGGCGCCGCGTTCTCGACTGTGCGGCTGCCGTCTGGAGCGGAGTACCGGGTCGAGTCCCGAAATCGCGGAGCCTTCGCAATCCACGTCGGCACCCCGCTCGATGACGTCAACGACAACTCCGCTGCTCTCGTCCGCAGCCTGGCGCTTCTCGTCCCCGCCGCCACGCTCGCGCTCGCGCTCGTGCTCTGGTTCGTCGTCGGGCGTGCGCTGCTTCCGGTCGAACGGATCCGTTCACAGGTGGCCGAAATCAGCGAGGGCAACCTTGACCGCCGCGTTGTTGAACCCGCAGTGCGCGACGAGATCGGTCGCCTCGCCCGCACCATGAACGCCATGCTCGCGCGGCTCGAAGAGGCATACGATCTCCAGCGTCGCTTCGTGGCCGACGCGTCGCACGAGCTGCGCAGTCCGTTGGCGCGCATGCGTGCCGAACTCGAAGTGGACTCGGCGCATCCCCACACCGCCGATACTCGCACCACGCACCGCAGCGTGCTCGTGGAGACGATTGCGCTGCAGCGTCTGGTCGACGACCTGCTTGTGCTCGCTCGCCTCGAGGAGACGAGCCTCCCGCGCCGCGACCTGGTCGACCTGGACGACCTGGTACTGCGTGCCGCCCGGGAGCGCGCGCCGGAGGAACCGCTCCACGTCGATGTCTCCGGGGTTACGGGCGCTCAGGTGTTCGGCGACGCGACCCAACTCGCGAGGGTGGTGCGGAACGTTTTCGACAACGCCGCCCAGAGCGGCGCCGCCCACGTTGTGGTTTACCTCGCCGAGGTCGGTGCCGACGCGGTGTTGACGGTTGATGACGACGGTCCGGGCATCCCGCCCGAGTTCCGTGGCCGGGCTTTTGAGCGCTTCGCGCGCTTCGACGACGCACGTTCGGCGAGCGCGGGAGGGACCGGTCTCGGCCTGGCGATCAGTCGCGCGATCATCGGCGCCCACGGCGGCACCATCACGATCGACGATGACCGCTCGTCGAACGGCGCAGGCCACGCGACGGGAGCACGATTCGTCGTGCGTCTACCCCTCGCCGACGGTGCTTCGGATGCGCGGGGCTGAGGGAACGCGCCTCAGCCCTTCGCATCACGAGAGTCGAGCCCGACGCCGACCCAGTACTCGAGCTCCTCCGCGTCGCGGATGATCTCCTGGGGCACCGAGATCCACCCACGGCCCATCGACCGGCGCTTGCCCATCTTCGCCGGCTCGGCGCCGCGTTCGAGCAGGTCGTCGTACGCCGCCGGATCGGCACGCACGAGCAGGTCGCCGTTGCGACCGGCGGCGACCGCCATCCGTTCGTCCACCATGAACGAGATGCCGCCGAACATGCGCACCTCACGCACGACCGGACGCGGGGCGAGCACGCCGCGGAGCCGGCTCGCGAGCACCTCCCGAGGGCTCGAGTCGGGAATGATCGGTGCACGCTGTCCGGACATGGATCGCTCCCTCGGTCGCCTATCCGCCGAATATGCGGCGCTCGCCGGACTTTGTCAAGGGAGGCGACAAACGCCCGAGCGCGGCGTCAGTTTGCCACGCCCGACCTGCGGAGCGCCGCCTCGAGCAGCTCGAAGTCGATCCTCGCGTGCTCGCGGGCGATCCGGCTGGCATCATCCGCCCGCCGGTCGCAGATGGCGTCGACGAGTCGTTCGTGGTCGGCGAGCGCTCGCGCCTCCATCTCCCGCATGCCGTCCGGAGCACCCCAGAGGTGGGCGGGAGCGACGATGCTGACCGCCGACTCCAGTTGACGCAGCACCCCCGTGAGGGTCTCGCTGTGCGACGCGGCGAAGATCGCGAGGTGCAGCTGTTCGTCGGCCTTCTGCGACTCCAGACCCGACTCTGCGTCGCGGAAGGCGGCGAACCGGTGCCGCAATGCGGTGACGTCGTCGTCGTCCCGGTTCTCCGCCGCCGCGCGCGAGATGGTTCCATGCAGCCTGCTCACCGCTTCGCAGGTGTCGCGCAACGAGCCCCACCTCGCAGAGAGCGTGCGGTGCACCGAGGCGCTGGATGATGCCGACCACTGTTCCGTCACGAACGAGCCGCCGCCGCGCCCCCGCTGGGTCTCGAGCAGCCCGCGGTCGACGAGGCGGGCGATCGCGGCCCGCACGGTCATCCGCCCGACCCGCAACGACGCCGCGAGGTCCCGCTCCGATGGCAGCTTCGAACCGGGCAGGTACTCGCCGATCGCGATGGCGGTGACGAGCCGGTCGGTGAGCTCGTCGACCCGCGACGCCGCCGTGAGGGGCGTGCTCAGAGCAGCCTTAACCGACGCCATAGGTGCCCCTCCGATGTCTGCGGCGCGGGCGGAGACGCCGACGCCGTGTGTCGTCCATGTTAAGTCACGATTATGGTCTTGATATGGGACCATTTGTCGGCCAAGATGGGCGGATCGCAGCCGATGAAGGAGCAACCGTGCCGAATGTCATTACGCAGTCGATCCCCTTCGGTGAGTGGGAGACGTGGGTGCGCATCACCGAGCCAGATCTTCCGCGGCCGGGCGCCCTCCCGCTCGTCGTGCTGCACGGCGGCCCCGGCATGGCCCACAACTACCTGCGCAATCTCGAGGCCCTCTCCGACACCGGCCGCCGCGTCATCCACTACGACCAGCTCGGCTGCGGCAACAGCACGCACCTGCCCGACGCGCCCGCGGAGTTCTGGACGCCGCAGCTGTTCGTCGACGAGTTCAGCAACCTCGTCGAGCACCTGGGCCTCACCGAGTACCACCTCCTCGGCCAGTCGTGGGGCGGGATGCTGGGTGCTGAGATCGCTACTCGTCGACCCGAGGGCCTGCGCGCACTCGCCATCTGCAACTCTCCGGCGTCGATGCAGCTGTGGGTCGAGGGCGCGGCGGAACTGCGCGCGAAGCTGCCCGGAGACGTCGAGGCCACCCTCAGCGCCCACGAGGCATCCGGAACCACGAGCGACCCGGAGTACCTCCGCGCCGCCGAGGTCTTCTACGAGCGTCACGTCTGCAAGATCGTGCCGACTCCCGACGATTTCCGCGAGAGCGAGGAGCAGATGGAGGCCGAGCCCACCGTCTACCACACGATGAACGGGCCGAACGAGTTCCACGTCGTCGGAACGCTGCGCGACTGGTCGATCGTCGACCGGGTGCACTCGATCGACGTTCCGACGCTCGTCGTCGCAGGCGAAGAGGATGAGGCGACGCCCGCGACCTGGCGACCCTTCGCCGAGGGGATTCCGGGCGCCGTCACGCACGTCTTCCCCGATGCCAGTCACTGTGTCCACCTCGAACACCCGGAGGAGTTCCGTCGGGTGATCGCCGACTTCCTCGCCCGCCACGACCACTGACCACGATCGACACCCACCCGACACCGAGAAGAAGGATCCGAAGATGACCACGCACCACCACCACGAGCGGCCCGCGGAGATCAGCCCGCAGGAGCAGCTCGAATCGTACGGATACAAACAGGAGCTGAAGCGGTCGGTGTCCACCGCCGACCTCCTGATCTACGGCCTCATCTTCATGGTGCCCATCGCGCCGTGGGCCATATTCGGCACCGTGTACAACGCGTCGGCGGGCATGGTGCCGCTCGTGTATCTCATCGGTCTCATCGCGATGATCTTCACCGCGATCGCCTACGCGCAGATGGCGAAGTCGATCCCGCTCGCCGGCTCGGTGTTCTCCTACGTGGGCCGGGGCATCCATCCCGCCGCCGGCTTCTTCGCCGGCTGGGCCATCCTGCTCGACTACCTCCTCGTGCCGACCCTCCTCTACGTGTTCGCCGCCGAGTCGATGATCGGCATCTTCCCCGGCACGCCGCGATGGATGTGGGCGCTGATCTTCGTGGCGATCAACACCGTCATCAACCTGCTCGGCATCAGCTCGATCAAGCGGATGAACCGCGTCTTCCTCGCCATCGAGGTCGTCTTCATCGTCATCTTCGTCATCATCGCGGTCACCGCTCTGAACGGCGGAACGATCCCGGGCGCCGAGTTCACCACAGACCCCATCTGGGACGCGAGCAAGGTGAGTGGCCCCCTCATCGCGTCTGCTCTCTCGATCGCGGTGCTCAGCTTCCTCGGCTTCGACGGCATCTCGACGATGGCCGAGGAGTCGACCGGGCGGCGCAACTCGGCGGGCAAGGCGATGATCATCGCCCTGTTCATCGTCGCGTTCTGCTTCATCCTGCAGACCTGGCTCGCGAGCGCCCTCGCCGGGGGACGCGAATCGTTCGGCGACGACGAGGTCGGCAACGCCTTCTTCCTCCTCGTCGAGGCTGCGTCGAACAGCGGCTGGGCGACAGCCTTCTTCGTCGTGAACGTTCTCGCCGTAGGCATCGCCAACGCCATGGCGGCGCAGGCGGCCACATCCCGCCTGCTCTTCTCCATGAGCCGCGACCGCCAGCTGCCGAGGTTCCTCAACAAGATCAACAAGCGCCAGGTGCCGCAGGCCGCGATTCTCGTCGTCTCCGGTCTCTCGGCGATCCTCGTGCTGTTCTTCGTGGGCCAGATCGACCTCATCTCGTCGCTGGTGAACTTCGGGGCGCTCTTCGGGTTCATGATGCTGCACCTCTCGGTGATCGTGCACTACATCGTGCGCAAGAAGTCGAAGAACTACCTCTTGCACCTCGTGGTGCCGGTCGTCGGCTTCCTCATCATCGGATACGTGCTCCTCAACGCGAACGTCGAGGCGAAGGTCGGTGGCATCGTGTGGCTGGTCATCGGCGCCGGGGTCTTCTTCTACTACCGCCACACCGGACGGAAGACGGTGCTGAGTGGTGAGGGCGCCGACGGCGGGGTCGAGGTTCCTGCCACCGGCGAACGCGGAGGCGTGTGAACCATGGAGCACTTCCTCGACAAGACCCACGGCAAGCCGCACTTCTCGCCCGACGAGCCGCCCGCGCTGCGCATTGCTCCCGGCACGGGGGAGCGGATCGCGTTCGAGACGAGTGACGCCGTCTACGCGCAGCTGCACGAGCACAAGGACATGGCCAAGCTCACCGCGCAGATCAACCCCGTCACCGGGCCGCTGTACGTGGAGGGCGCCAAGCCGGGCGACACGCTCGCCGTCTCCATCCATGAGATCCGGCTGAAGGACTACGGCTGGTCGGTGAGCCTTCCCGGCTCGGGCGCACTTCAGCACGTCATGGGCGAGGAGATGTTCACCCGGAAGGTGCCGATCGACGCCGACGGGGTGCACGTGACCGAGCGCCACGTGTTTGCGGCTCTCCCCATGATCGGATGCATCGGTACGGCGCCCGCGGAGGGGTCGAACTCGACGATCATGCCCACCTACGGGCAGGGCGGCAACATGGACCTCACCGACTGCAAGCCCGGCTCGGTCGTCTACCTGCCGGTCATGGTTGACGGTGCGCTCCTCTCCATCGGCGACATCCACGCCATCATGGCCGAGGGCGAGTCGTCGTTCGTCGCCATCGAGGCGGAGGGAGTCGCGGTCGTCAGCGTCGACCTGGTGCACGGGATGCCGCTGCGGGCGCCCCGCGTCGAGACGCCGGACGAGTGGATCTTCGTCGGTCTCGGCGACCCGGTGCAGGAGAGCATCCGGCGCGGCTACGAGGACGTGTTCGGGTTCCTCGTCGACGACAACGGGTGGGACAGGGGCGACGCCTTCGCGGTGCTCAGCGCTGTCGGGCACTCACGGCTGGGCGGCCCGACGGGATCGGGGGCCCCAGACCCGCTGCATCCCTTCGCCGCCGTCGGAGCGGTGACGATCCACCGCTTGCCGAAGAGCGTGCTGTAGCGGCGCGAGAGGCAGCGCTACGGGACGATGTGCCCCGCCGCCCGGAAGAGCTCGTACCACTCCGGGCGGGTGAGGGGCACATCGGATCCCCGCGCGGCGCCCGCGACACGCTCGGGGCTCGTGGTGCCGAGCACCACCTGCATGTTCGCGGGATGGCGGGTGATCCAGGCCGTGGCTATGGCGATCGCCGGCACGTCGTAGGCGGCGGCGAGCCGGTCGATGACCGCGTTCAGCTCCGGGTAGTCGGGCGAGCCGAGGAAGACGCCCGTGAAGAAGCCGGCTTGGAAGGGCGACCACGCCTGCACGGTGATGTCGTTGAGCCTGCAGTAGTCGAGGATCCCGCCGCCGTCGAGCGTGATCGACTGCGTCTCCGCGGTCATGTTCGCCGCGACGCCCTGGGCGATGATCGGCGCGTGGGTGATCGACAGCTGGAGCTGGTTGGCGACGATGGGCTGGCGCACGTACCGCTTGAGCAGGTCGATCTGCCGAGGCGTGTGGTTGGAGACGCCGAAGGCGCGCACCTTGCCGCTCGACTCGAGCTCGTCGAAGGCGCGGGCGACCTCCTCGGGCTCCACCAGGGCGTCGGGACGGTGCAGGAGCAGGATGTCGATGTAGTCCGTGTCGAGCGCGGAGAGCGACCCCTCCACCGACTCGATGATGTGCTCGTAGGAGAAGTCGAAGTACGGCCCGTCGCGGACGATGCCCGCTTTCGTCTGGATGGTGAGTTCCGCGCGTTCGGCGGGGGTGAGGCGCATGGCCTCCGCGAAGCGGCGCTCGCAACCGTGCAACTCGTCGCCGTACACGTCGGCGTGGTCGAGGAAGTCGATGCCGGCGTCGCGGGCCGTCGTCACGAGTTCGCGCACCTCGTCGTCGGTCTTGTCGGCGATGCGCATGAGTCCGAGCACCACGTTGGGTGCGACGATCTCGGTGCCGGGCAGGGTGAAAGTCTTCATGGGGCTCCTCGGAGATGTGCCGTTCGTGCGTGCGCTTCACACTACGCACCGTGCGCCGCCGCCCACAGCGGTTGCCTCGTCTCAGTATTCTCGGATGATGCATCCCTCGCACGTCGTCATGGAGGCGTTCGGGGCGCGTGGGCGCGCGGAGAAGATGACCGGCGGGCGGGGCACGGCGTGGCACGCCGGCGACCTGGTGCTCAAGCCGCTCGACATGCCGGTCGAGGCGTTGGGCTGGTTGGACGACACGGCCCGGCCCCTGCTCGCGACGAGCGGCCTCCGCGTGAGCCTTCCCGTTCGCAGCCGGTCGGGGGAGCTGCTGGTCGACGACTGGAGTGCGTTCCCCTTCGTCCGCGGCTCTCACCCCGTGGACCGGTGGCACGACGTCGCGGATGTCGGCCGCCGCTTCGCCGCCGCGCTCGCCGATGAGCCACGCCCCGCATTCATCGCGCACCGCACCGACGCCTGGGCGCGGGCCGACCGGTTCGCGTGGGGCGAGGCGGAGGCCCCGGTCGCGAACGCGGCACCATTCGTCGCCGCCCTGGTGGCGGCACGGCAGCATGTCGACGCGCCGTCGGGCATCGTGCACGCCGACCTCGCGGGCAACGTCCTGTTCGACGACACAGCACCGCCCGCCGTCATCGACCCGTCGCTGTTCTGGCGGCCCGCCGAGTACTCGGTCGCGATCGTCGCCGTCGATGCCGTGTGTTTCCACGGGGCGCCGATCTCGCTGTTCGACACGATCGGCGGCGACGCGGGATTCCGGCAGCATCTCATCCGTGCCCTCCTGTTCAGGATCGTCACCGACGCCCTGAACGGGCGGGATATCTACGCCTCGTACCGGGCGGCCGTCGATCGCGTGCTGGCATCGGAGGCGTCGTAGCGATCCGGCGCACGCGCGCGGCGAAACGAGTCGGAAACGTCGCAGGCGTATAACGTCACCTACACATCGATCGAGTGAAGGGTAACGACATGTTGAAGAACCGCCTGAGGGCGCCCGCGCTTCTGGCCATCGGACTGGCCTCGGTATTGACGGTCTCGGCCTGTTCCGCCTCGCCGTCCGGCCCGAGCGACTCGAGCGCCAAGACGCTCGTCATCGACAAGTCGTTCGACCTCAAGACGACCGACCCCGGCCGAGCCTTCGAGCTCACCGGCAGCATCGTCGACAAGGCCATCTACGAGACGGCCCTCGACTTCGAGGGCAGCGACGTGACGACAGTCGTTCCGGGCGTGGCCACCTACGAGGAGAACGAGGACAACACGGTCCTCACGCTCACCCTCGACGGCGAGCACACCTTCTCCGACGGCACACCCGTCACCGCCGACGACATCGTCTTCTCCTACCAGCGGGTGCAGGGCATCGCCGGCAACCCGTCGTTCCTGCTCGACGGCGTGACCGTCGCGAAGACCGGCGACGACACCGTCACCCTGACGAGCGCGACCTCCAACCCCGCACTGCCCTTCATCCTGCCGAACCCGTCGCTCGGAATCGTGAACTCGAAGCTCCTCCTGGCGAACGGCGGCTCCACGGGTGCCGACGACGACGCCGAGGCGTTCCTCAACGAGACATCCGCCGGATCCGGCCCTTACATGCTCGAGGCGTACAGCGTCACGACCAAGGTCACGCTCAAGCTGAACCCCGAGTACGCGGGCGAGGCACCCGCCTACAGCCGCGTCGTTCTCGAGAACGTCGAGGGCTCGACGCAGAAGATCAACGTGCAGGCCGGTGCCGCCCAGGTGGCTCTCGACCTCAACGCCGACCAGGTCTCCGACATGGGCGACGGCGTGAACGTCGTCAAGAACGTCTCGCCGTACCTGATCTACTCCTGGTTCAACCAGGATGCCGCCGTCAGCGCGGGCGTCACCAACCAGCCCGACTTCCTCAAGGCCGTGCGCCAGGGCATCGACTACGACAAGATCCTCTCCATCGCAGGCGAGGGTGCCGTGCAGCCGGGCGGAATGGTGCCGTCGATCTTCACGGGCGCGCTGAAGTCCGACCCGTCGAACCAGTTCGACCTCGACGCGGCGAAGAAGGCCCTCGCGGCATCGGGCTACGACGGTGAGGAAGTCACCTTCTCCTACCCGAACGACATCACGGTCAACGGACTGCAGATGCAGACCCTCGCCGAGGCGATCCAGTCGCAGCTCAAGGATGTCGGCATCACCCTGACGCTCGCGCCCGGACCCATCGCGACCTTCCTCGACGCGTTCCGCGCCGGCACCCTCCAGTCGGGGATCATGTACTGGGGCCCCGACTTCCCCGACCCGTCGAACTACCTCGTCTTCAACCCGGGGCAGTCGCTCGGGCTGCGCGCGGGCTGGGCCGCCGGAACGAACGAGGCGGTCACGGCAGCGGCGGCCGCCGCTACAGCAGCGACCGGCGACGACCGGGTCGCCGCCTACGAGGCCTGGCAGACGGCAGCGAACGAGAGCGGACCCTTCGTGCCGATCGTGCAGCCCGGCCAGTACGCCGTCACGACGCCGGAGATCTCGAAGCTCGAACTGAACCCGGTGTGGACGATCAACGTTGCCGACATCAAGTAACAGCGTCTCCGAGGCGCCCGGGCCGCTTGTCACCGACAAGCGGTCCAGGCATCTTCATCCCCTCGCCCGCTACATCCTCGTACGTGCCGGAATCAGCGTCCTGCTGATCTTCGGCGTCACGCTCGTGACGTTCACGCTCGCCAACCTCGTGCCGGCTGATCCGGCGCAGGCGGCCCTCGGCGAGCGTGCGGCGAGCGATCCCGAGATCGTGGCCGCGTACCGGGAGGCGCGCGGCCTCGACAAGCCGCTCGTCACGCAGTACGTCGTGTACGTCGCCAATCTCTTCCGCGGCGACCTGGGCAACTCCACCCAGACCAACAATCCCGTGCTTCAAGACCTCTCCGTGGCGTTTCCCGCCACCGCCGAGCTCGCGCTCTTCATCATCCTGTTCTCCATCATCATCGGGGTCGGGCTCGGCACCTGGGCCGCGCTGCGTCAGAACCGGTTCTCCGACCAGCTGTTCCGCGCGCTCAGCCTCGTCGGCATCTCCGTGCCCACATTCTGGCTCGCCCTCGCCGCGTTCTACGTGTTCTTCTACCAGTTGCGCTGGGCCCCCGGAACGGGCCGGCTGAGCGCAGCGCTCCAGCCTCCACCGCACGTCACGGGCATGTACACGGTCGACTCGGTGCTCGCCGGCCAGTGGGCGACCTTCGGCGACGCGCTCGCCCACCTCGTGCTGCCGGGGTCGGTGCTCATCCTGTACACGGTGGGGCTCCTCTTGCGCTTCTCGCGTTCCGCCGTGCTCGACGTGCTCAACCAGGAGTATGTGCTGGCCGCGCGGGCGAAGGGGCTCCGGCCCTCGGCGGTGGTGTTCCGCTACATCCTGCGCGGAGCATCCCTGCCCATCCTCACGATCGTCGGCCTCGCGTTCGGCTCCCTCCTCTCGGGCACCGTGCTCACCGAACAAGTCTTCGGCTGGGGAGGGATCGGCCAGTACGCGTACCGGTCGGCGACGACCCTCGACCTCCCCGCGGTGATGGGCGTCGGTCTCGTGGTCGGCGTCGTCTACATCCTCACCAACTTCCTCATCGACGTCGTCTACGGCGTCATCGATCCCCGGGTGCGTGTGCAATGACCAACAGCGAGTCACGCCTCGAGCTCGAGACGGATGCCGCGGCCGGCAGCCTCCTCGACGACGTGCGCCCACGGCGGGGCCGGCTGCGGCTCCCGGCCGCCTATCGTCGCCCGATGGCGGTTCTCGGCATGTCCATCGTCGCGGCGTGGTTCCTCGTCGCCCTGCTGGTGCCGCTGTTCGCGCCCTACGATCCGCTCGCGCAGAGCTTCGAGCGTCTCCAGCCGCCGAGCGGGGAGAACCTGTTCGGAACCGACGCGCTCGGGCGCGACGTGTTCTCACGCACCCTGTACGGCGCGCGAATCTCGCTACCGCTCGCGCTCTTCCTCGTCGTCGCATCCGCTCTCATCGGCTCGGTGCTCGGCGCGATCGCGGGCTACTTCGGCAAGTGGCTCGACGAGATCATCATGCGCTTCTCCGACCTCGTCTTCGCCTTCCCCACCATCATCCTCGCGATGATCGTCACGGCCGCCCTCGGGCCGAGCCTCACCAACGCGGTCATCGCGCTGCTGCTCGTGTCGTGGCCGAGCTACGCGCGAGTCATGCGGTCGATGGTGCTCGGCGCCCGCTCCCGTGAGTATGTCGTGGCGGGGCGTCTGCTCGGCTTCGGTCCGTTCACCTCGCTGCGCCGCGACATCGCACCCAATGTCGTCGCGCCCATCCTCGTGCTCGCGACGCTCGACTTCGGCAACGCCATCCTGCTGCTGTCGGGCCTGTCGTTCCTCGGCCTCGGGGCCACCCCGCCGACGCCGGAGTGGGGCGCCATGGTGGCCGACGGCGTGCAGCAGTTCAGCGACTGGTGGATCGCGGCCGTCCCGGGACTCGCCATCTTCACCGTCGTCGTGGCGTTCAACATGCTCGGTGACGCGATGCGCGACTCCCTCGACCCGCGCACCGCCGGAGCGGTGCAGGGAGTCAAGATATGAGCGGCCTCCAGATCCGCGGCCTGACCCTCGAGCTGGGCGCCCGCGCGAACCCCACGCGTATCCTCCGCGGCATCGACATCGACGTGCCCGCGAGGTCGATCACGGGTCTCGCGGGAGAGTCGGGCTCGGGCAAGACCATGACGGGCCTCGCCGTCATGGGCCTGCAGCCGGCCGGATCCCGCCTCGGCGGGACGATAGCGTTCGAGGGCACCCGCGGTCGAGTGGAGAATCTGCTCGACCTTCGCCCGCGCGCCATGAACTCGCTGCGGGGGCGCGACATCGCCATGATCTTCCAGGATCCGACCGCGAGCCTGCACCCCATGATCACCATCGAGCGCCAGCTGACCGACGGGATGAGGCACCACCTGCGGGTCTCGGGCCGGGAGGCGACGGAGCGCGCGCTCGGCCTGCTCGAACGGGTGAAGGTGCCCGATCCGGCCACCGCCCTGAAGAAGTACCCGCACCAGTTCTCCGGCGGCCAGCTGCAACGCATCGCGATCGCCATCGCGCTCGCGAGCCAGCCGTCGGTGCTCATCGCAGACGAGCCCACGACGGCGCTCGACGTCACCGTCCAGGCCGGCATACTGCGGCTCCTCCGTGAACTGTGCGACAGCCTCGACCTCGCGATCCTGCTTGTCACGCACGACCTCGGCGTCATGTCGGCGCTCGCGGACACCGTCACGGTCATGCGTTACGGCGAGGTCGTGGAGCACGGCGACCGCTACCAGGTCATCCGCGAACCGCGGAGCGAATACACCCGGTCGCTCATCGACGCACTGCCGCAGGTGCCAGCGCCCGATGCCCCACCGAGCTCAAGAATGGACACCGACTGATGGCCGGCCACCTCTCCGTCACCGACGCCCGGGTCACCTACAAGCTCCCCGGTCGTCGCACGCTCACCGCGGTCGACGGCGTGAGCTTCGACCTCGCGCCGGGCGAGGTGCTGGGCCTCGTCGGCGAGTCGGGATGCGGCAAGTCGACACTCGCACGGGCCATCTGCGGCCTCGAGCCGCTCACCGCCGGTCGCATCGCGTTCGGCGGCGAGGAGGTGCGCACGCTCGGGCTGCGCAAGCGGCCGTCCCGCCTGCTCCGCATCCAGATGGTCTTCCAGAACCCGTACAGCTCGCTCAATCCGCGGCGGCGGGTGGGTGCGCAGATCGAGGACGCCCTCGCGATCGCCGGCGACGAGCGCTCGACCGTCGGACAGCTGCTCGACGATGTGCACATGGACCGCAGCGCCGCCGCGATGTTCCCGCACCAGTTCTCCGGTGGCCAAAGGCAGCGCATCGCCATCGCTCGCGCCATGGGTGCGCGCCCCGACGTGCTCGTCGGCGACGAGCCGATCGCCTCGCTCGACGCGTCGCTGCAGGCGAAGGTCGCTACGCTCATGCGCGACGTCGCCCTCAAGAACGGCGCGTCACTGCTGTTCATCAGCCACGACCTGTCGGTGGTGCGCGTGGTCGCCGACCGCGTGGCCGTGATGCGGGCGGGCCGCATCGTCGAGACGGGCGCCGTGGCATCCGTCTGGAGCGAACCGCAGCACGAGTACACCCGGCGTCTGCTCGCCTCGATCCCCATAGCCGACGGCCTCGGACGGCTGCCCGGTGCCTGAAGCGGAGGAGTCGGACATGCTCGACGGCACGGAGTTCATCATGGAGTCGTCGACCGCGAGCGCCGTCGACCCGGCGGCTCCGACGCGGTTCTGGTACTCGGAGAACCGCGGCCTGGTGTGGGGCAACTATGTGGGCGACACCGTGACCGAGGGCCGGTTCGTCGGTGAGCGTCACGGCCGCACCCTCACGGTGCACTTCGTGCACACCCTGAAGACGGATGCTTCACACGTGAGCGGCTCGAGCACCAGCACGATCGACGGCGAGCCGGGGAGCCTCAGGCTCGTCGAGGCTTTCGTGGTCGCTGGCGCCGACCACGTGAGCGTCTGCACGCAGGTCTAGTCGGTTTCGCCGACCGGCGCCGACGCGGCAGACGCTGCGTCAGAACTCGAGCGCCGGGAACGTGTGCCCACCCGAGGCGAATGCCGCGTCGGTCTGTTCGAGCACGCGCAGCACGTTGCCGCCCGCGAGTGCCGCGAGCTCGTCGGCGTCCCACCCCCGGCCGGCCAGCTCCTCGAGCAGGGCGGGGTACCCGTCCACACCCTCGAGCCCGACGGGGAACATGTCGGTGCCGTCGAAGTCGCCGCCGAGGCCGACGTGGCGCACGCCGGCCACCGATCGCGCGTGCTCGACGTGGTCCGCGACATCCGCGATGGTGACCACGGGGGCGGGAGTCGACCTGTCGCCGTCGTACCAGGCGGCGAAATCGTCGCTGAGGAACTGTGGGACGAAGGTGATCATGATGACCCCGCCGTTCGTCGCGAGGCGGGCGAGCACGTCGTCGGGCACGTTCCGCGGGTGGGCGGCGAGCGCGCGGCACGAGCTGTGGCTGAAGATGACGGGCGACGTGGTGGCGTCGAGCGCCGCGTGCATCGTGGATGGGGCGACGTGGGAGAGGTCGAGCAGCATGCCGAGACGGTCGAGCTCGGCGACGTATCGGACGCCCCGCTCCGTGAGCCCGCCGTGGCGCGGTTCGTCGGTGGCCGAGTCTGCCCACGAGGTGTTTTTGGTATGGGTGAGGGTGAGATACCGGACACCGAGCCTCGCGAGCATGCGGAGGACGGCGGGGGAGTCGTTGAGGCTGTGGGCGCCCTCGGCGCCCAGCAGGGAGGCGATGCGTCCCGTCCGCCGCGCCTGCGCCACGTCGGCGGCGCTGCGCGCGATCACGAAGTCGTCGGGGTAGCGCGCGACCAGCCGGTACACCCAGTCGATCTGCTCCAGCGTCGACTGCACGGCGCGTTCGCCGTCGACCACGTCCTCGACCCACACCGACCAGAACTGGGCGCCCACGCCGCCGGCTCGCAGCCGTTCGATGTCGGTGTCGCTTCCCAAGCCGCGCTCGAGACCCTCGACCGAGTAGCCGCGATTCGACCGGCACTCCCACGCCCAGTCGTTGTGGCCGTCGACGACGGGGGAGAGGGCGAGTGCTTGCTGAACGGTGTCGTGAGACGTCATACCGCAACGCTAGTGCCCCGTGCGCCCGGTCCCGGCGCGGTCGGCACGACGAGTCGTGTCGACCTCAGCCGACGCGCAGCACGATCTTGCCGATATGGGCCGACGACTCCATGCGCGCGTGCGCCGCGGACGCGTCGGCGAGGTCGAACACCGAGTCGATGACGGGCGTGACGCGGCCCGACTCGATGAGGGGCCAGACGTGCTCTCGCACAGCGGCGACGATGGTGCGTCGCTCGCCGATGGGCCGCGCGCGGATCGTCGTCGCCCAGATGCGCCCGCGTTTCTGCATGAGCGCACCCAGACGGAAGCTGCTCTCCCCGCCGCTGCGGTCGGCGATGCACATGATCCGGCCGTCCACCGCGAGTGAGGCGATGTTGCGGGCCAGGTAGTCGCCGCCGACGATGTCGAGGATTACGTCGGCCCCGCGCCCGTCCGTCGCCCCGAGAACCGCGTCGACGAAGTGCTCGGTGCGGTAGTTCACGCCGGTCGCGCCCAGCCGCTCGAGAAACTCGACCTTCTCCGCCGACCCCGCGGTCGCGATCACCCGTGAGCCGAGCGCGAGGGCCACCTGGACCGCCAGAGTGCCGATCCCGCTCGTGCCGCCGTGCACGAGCAGGGTCTCGCCGGGCTTCAGGTCGCCGAGCATGAACACGTTGCTCCAGACCGTCGCTGCGACCTCGGGGAGGGCCGCGGCATCCAGGACCGGCACGCCTGCCGGAACCGGCAGCACGAGCCCCGCGTCGACCACCACCTGCTCGGCATAACCGCCGCCCGGCAGGAGTGCGCACACCGCGTCCCCCGCCGCGATTCCGGTCACCGCAGAGCCGACGTCGGTGACCACGCCGGATGCCTCGAGCCCCGGCCACTCCGGTGCGTCCGCGGGCGGCGGGTACAGGCCCCGCCGCTGGGAGATGTCGGCTCCGTTGACGCCCGCACCCGTCACCCGGATGCGCACGTCGGTCGCCCCGAGCCTCGGTGCGGGCACGTCGGCGAGCTCGAGAACGTCTGCCGGGCCGAAGCGCGGAATGATGATTGCCTTCATCCATCCACTGTAGGGATGTCGCGGCACGACGGGAGCTACGTGCGAGTGGCGAGCGCCTCGCGCACCCGCTTCATCGACGACCCGAGGCCCCACTGGTCGGCCAGCCGCTCGAGCTCGGCGGCCTGCTCGGCGGAGGGAGCGGCGATGCGCGCGTCGAACTCGGGCAGGTCGAGGTCGCGCACGACGCGCACGACACGCGGTGCCACCGCGAGGTAGCCGCCCGCGGCGAGGATGCCTGCGCGCACGCGCGGTGTGAGCGACGACGACGGGTCCGCCGCGGCGGCGACGATGCCGTCGAGGTCGCTGAAGCTCGAGAGGAGCGTGACCGCGGTCTTCTCGCCCACGCCCGCGACGCCCGGCAGGCCGTCCGACGCGTCGCCCCTCATCGCCGCGTAGTCGGCATACTGCGTCGGCATCACGCCGTACTTCGTCACGAGCGCCTCGTCGGTGAGAGTCTCGAGGTGCGACATGCCCCGGCCGGTGTACACGACGCGTACTCCCCGGGCGTCGTCGATGAGCTGGAAGAGGTCGCGGTCGCCCGTGATGACGTCGACGGGCATCGGGGAGTGCGAGGCGAGAGTGCCGATGACATCGTCGGCCTCATGCTCCGGGGCGCCGACGACCGGTATCCCGAGCGCGCCGAACACCTTGCGGATGACCGCTATTTGGGGCGTGAGGAGGTCGGGCACCTCCTCGAGGGGAGTGGCGGCATCCGGGGACGACGTCTCGGCGACACGATGGAGCTTGTAGCTCGGGATGAGGTCGACCCGCCACTGCGGCCGCCAGTCGTCGTCCCAGCACGCCACGATCTCCGTCGGTTCGAACTCGGTCACGAGCCGCGCGACGATGTCGAGCAGGCCACGCACCGCATTCACCGGCTGGCCGCCGGGCGCCCGGACGGTGTCGGGCACGGCATGGAAGGCCCGGAAGTACAACGAGGCGGTGTCGAGCAGCATCCGGCGTTCGGTGTGTACGGTCACGGCGGAATCCTCCCACATCCCTCCGATCGGCGTGCAAGACCGCACACCCACCTGACCGTCACCGGACTCGCACTCCGGACCGACAACGACCACGCGGCCGACACCATCCCGTCGCACTGGGGAGCCTTCTCCGCGGGAGGGGGAGTGAACCAGGTGCCGGCACGCCTCAACGATGAGGTGTTCGCCGTCTACACCGGGTTCGCTCACGAAGGGGTCGACAACGCGGGGGACTACACCCTCGTCATCGGATGCCGCGTTCCCGACGCCTCCCCGACACCGGCGGGTCTCGACACGGTCACCGTGCCCGCGTCGCACCACGTCGTCTTCTCCGTCGAGTCCGACCGGACAGACCTCGTCGCGCAGGCGTGGCAAGAGATCTGGGCGCTCGATAGGAGTGCACGCGCCGCAATGACACCTGCCGACCACACCAAGCAGCTCATCGCGGTCTCCGAGTACATCTACGACCACCTCGACGAGGAGCTCGAGCTCTACCGCCTCGCCGAGATCGCACACCTCTCGCCGTATCACTGGCACCGCATCTACCGGGCGATGTGCGTGGAGGCGGCCGTGACGACGGTGCGACGGTTCGGCAGGTCGCCGCGGCCAGCGGATTCACCAGTACGGAGCTCTTCTACCGGGTATACCGGGAGGCCTACGGAACACCGCCGGCGGGGAGCATGATCGGCGTCTAGCTGGACGATCCCGACGAGATTCCTGAGCCGCAGTTGCGGTCGGTTGCCGGTGTCCGGGTCGGCGCGGATCATCCGATCCCGGCGGCGCTCGAGCGGATCGTGCTCCCCGCCGGCGAGTACGCCGTGGTGGAGTACCGCGGGCCATACGCGTCGATGCACGCGGCGTACACCTGGCTGTACGGCAGCTGGCTTCCCGCGAGCGGGCGGCTGCCGGCCGACCATCCCGTAGTGGAGGATTACCTCGACGATCCGGCGGCGACCTCGCCCGGTGACCTGCGAACACTCATCATGATCCTTCTGCAGCCGATCCCGCGACCCGATCATCCACCAGCTGATCGACTGGACGCCCCCGCTCCTTCCCCTCTGTTCAACCGGCGCGCTCACGCTGGAGCTATGGACGACGTAACGGATCCCGTGGCGTCTGCTGACGACGGGGCTTCGGCGGCACGACGTGCGACGACCCGTCGATCGCCCTTGCGGAACGCGACGCGCTCGCGCGTGTCGACTCGGCCGGGCGGAAGGCACCCGTCGCCACCGGGGTCGCGGTCGCGGTGTTCGCCTAGACGCACCTCTCATGACGCCGCGTTGAGACGCCCGGCGGCCGCCCGCCACGCAGACCGTAGAGTCGGCTCCATGCCGCAATCGCATCTTCCCCTGAGCCGGCTCGGATTCCTCACGATCGGCACCTTCGATCCCGAGAATGCCGCCGCGGGCCACGAGTCGACCCTCCAGATCATCGAACTGGGGGAGCGCCTCGGCTTCGACAGCGCGTGGCTGCGCCACCGCCACCTCCAGCACGGGATCTCGTCGCCCGTCGCCGTCATGGCGGCAGCGTCGCAGCGCACATCGCGCATCGAGCTCGGCACGGCGGTCACGCCGCTCGGCGCCGAGAACCCGTTCCGGCTCGCGGAGGACCTCGCGACGGTCGATGTGCTCGCAGGCGGTCGCATCACGCCCGGATTCAGCACCGGGAGCCCGATGCGGTTCGACACCTACAAGGAGGCCCTGTACCCGGCAACGTGGCAGTCGGAGGATCTCGGCTACGACCGGCTGCTGCGCTTGCGCTCGCTCCTCCGCGGCGACGCCGTGACGGATGCCGCGGGGCTCGACGCGCTCGAGGTGTACTCCGATCACGTGCAACCGCACTCGCCCGGTCTCGCCGACCGGCTCTGGTACGGGGCGGCGAGCAGAAGATCGGCGCGCTGGGCCGGGGAGAACGGCTTCCGCCTCCTCACGAGCAGCGTGGTCGCGGCCGAGGACGGCACGGACTTCGCCACGAACCAGAGCGCTCAGATCCGCGAGTTCCGGCGCCTGCATCCGGACGGCGCAGACGCCCGCGTGTCGCAGGGGCTCGTCGTCATCCCCACCGACTCGGCGACGGCCTCGCAGCGGCGGCGATACCGCGACTACGTCGACTCACGCGCCGCGCGGGTCGGGGTGCCGCACGGACCGGGGCGACTGCTCTTCGCTGCCGACCTGGTCGGCTCGGCCGCCGAGATCGCCGAGCGGCTGCACGAAGACGCCGGGTTCCGGGAGGTCGACGAGGTCGCCTTCGCGCTGCCGTTCAGCTTCGAGCACGACGACTACGTGCAGTTGCTCACCGACATCGCCGGCGCACTCGGCCCCGCGCTGGGCTGGCGGCCCGAGACCGGGCCGCCGGCCACGCCCTAGTCGTGACGCGGCTTGCGCGCGGGTCGATCGCCGTAGGTCTCGCGCTTGGGGCCGCCACGGTCGGGGCGGATCTCGATGAGCTTGCCGCTGATTCGCGTGCCCGACAGCTTCTCGAGCACGTCGTCCGGCAGGTCGGCCGGCAGTTCGACGAGTGAGAAGTCGGGCCGGATGTCGATGTGCCCGAAGTCCTCGCGGCTCAGGCCGCCCTCGTTGGCGAGGGCGCCGACGATCTGGCGCGGCTCGACGCGGTGTCGCTTGCCGACCTCGATGCGGTAGGTCGACAGCGGCTTGCCGCTGCGCGGCCGACGCTCGGCGCGCTCGGGGCGGTCGGGCCGGTCGTCGCGGAACGGGCGTTCCGAGCGGTTCTGGCGGTCGTTCGTGTCCCTGTCCATGCGCTCGCGTTCGCGACGCGCGAACCGCGGGTCGTCGGGCGAGAGCAGCAGAGGAGTGTCGCCCTGGGAGACGACCGCGAGCGCGGCGGCGACATCCGCCTCGACCACGTCGTGGTGCTCGACGTAGTGCGCGATGATGTCGCGGAAGGTGTTGAGCGTCGCCTCGTCCCCGAGGGCCGCGGTGATGGCGTCGTCGAAACGGGTGAGGCGCGTCACGTTGACGTCTTCGACGCTGGGCATGCGCATCTCGACCATCGGCTGGCGCGTGGCCTTCTCGATGGCGCCGAGCAGGCGACGCTCACGCGGCGTGACGAAGCTGATGGCGGCGCCGCTGCGCCCCGCACGGCCGGTGCGGCCGATGCGGTGGACGTAGGACTCGGTGTCGATCGGGATGTCGTAGTTCACGACGTGGCTGATGCGCTCGACGTCGAGGCCCCGGGCTGCGACATCCGTGGCGACGAGGATGTCGAGCTTTCCCGACTTGAGCTGCTCGACGGTGCGCTCGCGCTGGGCTTGGGCCACGTCGCCGCTGATCGCGGCGGCGGAGTAGCCGCGCGCACGAAGCTTCTCCGCGAGGGTCTCGGTCTCGTTCTTGGTGCGCACGAACACGATCATGCCCTCGAAGTTCTCGACCTCGAGGATGCGGGTGAGGGCGTCGACCTTCTGCGGGTACGACACCATGAGGTAGCGCTGCGTGGTGTTGGCAGACGTCGTGGTCTTGTTCTTGACCGTGATCTCCTGCGGGTCGTGCAGGTACTTCTGCGAGATGCGGCGGATCTGTGCCGGCATCGTCGCGGAGAACAGGGCGATCTGCTTGTCGTCTGGGGTGTCGGCGAGGATGGTCTCGACGTCCTCGGCGAAGCCCATCTTCAGCATCTCGTCGGCCTCGTCGAGCACGAGGTACTTGAGCTGCGAGAGGTCGAGGGTGCCCTTGTCGAGGTGGTCCATGATGCGACCGGGGGTGCCGACGACGACGTGCACTCCGCGCCGCAGGGCGGAGAGCTGCACGCCGTAGCCCTGGCCGCCGTAGACGGGCAGCACGTGCACGCCCTTGAGGTGCGAGGCGTAGCGCTCGAAGGCCTCGCACACCTGGAGGGCGAGCTCGCGAGTGGGGGCGAGCACCAGGGCCTGCGGGCTCTTCTGGCTCAGGTCGAGTCGCGAGAGGATCGGGAGGGCGAAGGCGGCCGTCTTTCCCGTGCCGGTCTGGGCGACGCCGAGGACATCGCGGCCGGAGAGCAGCGGGGGGATCGTGGCGGCCTGGATCGCCGAAGGGATCTCGTAGCCGACATCCTTCAGGGCTTTGAGTACTGCATCACCCAGGCCGAGTTCGGAGAAGGTGAGGGTAGCGGGCGCAGTTTCAGCCTCGCTGGATGCTGTGGTGTCGGAAGACGTCATGCTCTAACGGTAGACCGTTCGAGCGGGATGGCTAACGCGCACGACGTCACGTGGCGGAGGAGTCGGAGGCTCGCCGGCCGAACGTGCCCGCAGTCACCGGCCGGTACGACGTGGTGAGGATATCCTCGAGCGCGCCGAGGTCGACGCGGTCGAGGTTCGTCAGGTAGGCGCATCCGGCACCCGCGGTGTGGGTCGCCCAGTCTCCCGAGCTCGGCTCCGGAGGCGCCGACCCCTCGGGCAGGTAGATCGTGGCCGCCGCCTTCGCGGGGAGAACCCCGGCGCGGTCGCATCGCCCGCGCCGGGTCGCGTATTCGTAGCTGGACTGCCCGAATCGGATGGCCTATTGCGTCGCGCCGACCCGTGGCACGATCGACGCATGACCGCGAACCTGCACATCACCGGCGATGACGACGCCGACACCCTGCTCTCGACCGATCCGCTGGCTCTTCTCATCGGGATGCTGCTCGACCAGCAGGTGCCGATGGAGACGGCGTTCGCCGGCCCGGCCAAGCTGCGCGAGCGCATCGGCGGCCTGGACGCCACGATCATCGCGGGCTACGACGCCGACGAGCTGGTCGAGAAATTCCGCATCTCACCCTCGATCCACCGCTACCCGGGCTCCATGGCGGGGCGCGTCCGGGCGTTGTGCGCTGCGGTCGTCGAGTCGTGGGGCGGCGACGCATCCGCCATCTGGTCGAGCGGCGATCCCGACGGCGCGGAGATCCTCGAGCGCCTCAAGGGCCTCCCCGGGTTCGGCGAGCAGAAGGCCAAGATCTTCCTCGCGCTGCTGGGCAAGCAGTACGGAGTCACGGCGAGCGGATGGCGCGAGGCAGCCGGCGACTACGGAACCGAGGGCTCGCACCGCTCGGTCGCCGACATCGTCGACCCCGGCTCGCTTGCGAAGGTGCGCGAGTTCAAACGCGCGGCCAAGGCCGCCGCGAAGGGCTGACGACTACTTGAGCGTCCGACCGTGAACCGCGGCGTAGGTGTTGCGCACAGCGGCCATCGACTGTTCGAAGGAGGCTTGTGCCACCGCGGTGAACAAGCAGTCGACGACCATGAGCTGGGCAATACGGCTGCCCAATGCTCCCGCTCGGAAGCGCGTCTCCCGGGCGGCGGTCGTGAGGCAGACGTCGGCGACCATGGCAAGCGGCGAATCGCTGAAGTTGGTCAGCGCGATCGTGGCGGCGCCCGCGTTGCGGGCGATCGTGAGGAACTCGACCGTGTCCCGGGTCGTGCCGGAGTGGGAAACGCCGATCGCGACACACGAGTCGTCAAGCGTCGCCGCGGAAGTCCACGCGGAATGCGGGTCGGGCCAGTTGAGCGCTGTCCGCCCGATCCGAGAGAGCTTCTGCTGCAGGTCGAGGCCGACGAGCGAACTCGCACCCACGCCGAAACCATCGATGCGGCGAGCCTCATTCACGAACCCCACAGCGATGCGGAGGTCAGCGGTATCCAGCCCATTGGCGGTGTCGGCAATGGAGAGCGTCTCGTTGAGCGCGACCTTGGACACGATGTCTTCGAGGGAATCCTCTTCGTTGATGTCGCCGGAGACGGTCAGCAGGTCTGCGTTCTCCAGCCGTTCGCGCGTCACCTCGCGCGTCAGGTCCATTTGGAGGTCCTTGTAGTGCGCATAGCCGATCCGCTTGTAGAAGCGGACGACGGAGGTCGTCGACGTCTCGCATTCCCTCGCCACCTGGGCGATCGAGAGGTTCACGGCGTGGAGCGGGTCGTCGAGGAATGCCCTCGCGACCAACTGCTCCGATGGTGGAAGAGAAGGGACCGCGGCTCGCATGCGCATCAAGACAGTGCGCGAATCGGGTCGGTCGTCGACTACTTGGGTCACCGCTGAGTCCTTCCAGAGCACCGCTAGGGCGGTGCCCTCCAAGACTACGAGAAAATTTAGTACGGATGGGGCGTTCAGGGTGTACTTTTGTTCCAACCCGGATCACCGAAGCTCCTCACCTGTACGACGCGACCTCGCGGGGGAGACGACGGAGTCCGATTCACCTGAGGAGAAAGCCTTGTCACACGGTTCTGGATTCACACGAGGGGCGCTGTCGGCGCTCGCTGCCGCGGCAGTCGTCTCACTCGCAATGTCGGGTTGCTCCAGCCAGAGCAGCTCGGGCGGTGGGAAGAGCGGGGGAGACCTGGTCGTCGGCGTCACTTCCGAACCCGACACCTTGTTTCCGTGGAAGGCGACCCAATTTCAGGCGGTCAACTTCTTGCAGAATGTCTACGGCACGCTGACCCAGTTCGACAAGGAAATGAACGTGGAGCCGGGACTGGCCGAGTCATGGGAGGCCTCGGACGACGGTCTCACGGTTACTCTCTCACTGCGTCCAGGGGTGACGTTCACCGACGGGAGCACGTTCGGCTCTGAAGACGTCAAGAGCTCCCTCGAGAAGATCAAGGACGAGTCGACGGCGGCGATCTCCCGCGGAGCCCTCGCATCCGTCACGGCGATCGAAGCCACCGATGAAGAGACTGTCGTTCTGACCCTGTCTGCGCCGGATGCTGCCCTCCCCACGAGCCTCGCCTCCATCCAGACAGCGATGCTCTCTTCGGACGACACGGAAGAGGCGCTGAACACGACGCCGAACGGCACGGGCCCCTTCGCCTTCGACGCCCGAGTCGCCAACCAATCGATCACCCTCAAGAAGAACGACTCGTATTGGGGTGAGGCGCCGAAACTCGACACGGTTGAATTCCGCGTGATCCCCGACGAGTCGTCCATAGTGTCGGCGCTGCAATCGGGCAACGTGCAATTGGCGGTGCTCAACGACCCGCTCGTGGCGAAGACCGCCGAAGGCGGCAACGTCACGGTGGCCAAGACTCCGCAGCTGACGTATCACGTGCTCCAATTGAACGCGGCTCGCGGCGACCTGGCCGATGTCAATGTCCGACTCGCCATCCAGTGCGCCGTCGACCGCAAACAGGTGCTCGAGACCGCAGCGCTCGGGGAGGGAGAGATCACCGGACCCATCACGACTCCCGCGTACAAGTCCGATCCGACTGCTCGTCCGTGCCCGGAACGCGACCTCGACAAGGCGAAGTCCTACCTCGCGAGGGCGGGGAAGCCCGACGGGGTGACCATAAAGACAATCGTCTCCCAGGGGGAGTACGCCACTTCCGTCAACGAGGCCCAGAGCCTCAAGTCGCAACTGGCTGAGGCGGGAATCACGCTCGACGTCGAGACGCTGGAGATCGGCGCCTTCGTGGACCGCTGGGTCGCCGCGGACTTCGACGCGGCCGTCGCTTTGAACGGACTCGGACCAGACCCCGACGGAATGTACGGACGGTATTTCACCAGTACGGGCAACCTCAACAAGGTCGCCGGATACGACTCGCCCGAACTGGACGCGCTCTTCGCCGAGGGCAGGGCGACGTCCGATCCAGCCGAGCGCGCGAAGATCTACGAGAAGGTTTCGAACGTCCTGGAGGACAACGCCGCCTGGATCTGGCTCTTCACGAGCTACACCTATACCGCGACCGCGTCGAATGTCGAGGGCTTCGTGCCGATGAGCAACGGTTCCCTCCAGTACTTGCACACGACGTCCATCAAGTAACGATCGGTGCGTGGACGCCACCGGCGAATCCGCGTCCACGCGCCATCCGGGGGACCAGGACATGCTTCGAAAAATTACTCAGAACAGCGTCGTGCGGCGTATCCTTTCGGCTGCCGCGACGCTCTTCGGCGTCGCCGTCTTCGTGTTCATCATGCTGCGGGCGATCCCGGGCGACCAGATCACGGCCGGGCTCGGCACGGAGGCCGCCGCTCTGACGTCGGCCCAGCGGACCGCGCTCGAGCAGTACTACGGACTCGATCAGCCGCTGGTCGTCCAGTTCTTCGTGTGGCTCGGGAATCTGCTCACGGGCAATCTGGGCTTCTCTTCCCGGTCCCAAGACAGTGTGCTCAATCTCACGCTGAATTCGCTGCCGGTGACGTTCGAGCTCGCCCTGTTCTCGATCGTGTTGGCGCTCGTGATCGGCATACCCCTCGGAATGCTCTCGGCCGCAAAGCCTGACTCCCCGTCGGACGCGGCGGGCCAGGTCGTAGGCCTTGCGGGTCTGTCCATCCCCGCGTTTCTGCTCGCGACGACGCTCCTCTCGGTGCTCGCCGCGTCGTTCGGGTACAACCCCAACGGCCAGGCGTTCGCCGGACTGTTCACAGACCCTGCACTCAACCTGCAGCAGATGCTGCTTCCATCGGTGGTGCTCGGATTCGGCATCGCCGCGCCCATCATGCGTACGACTCGTACCGCCGTTCTCGACATCCGATCGAACGACTTCATCCGGACTGCCCGCGCCAAGGGTGTTCCGCCGCGGCGACTCCAGGTGAAGCACGTGCTGCGTAATGCGCTCGTACCCATTGTGACCATGACGGGGCTCCAGTTCGGCTACCTCCTCGGGGGAGCAGTGGTGGTGGAGCAGATCTTCTCCGTGCCGGGCATCGGCAGGCAGGTCCTGCTGGGGATCCAACAGAAGGAATACGCACTCGTGCAGAGCACCGTGCTTGTGATCGCGCTTGCGTTTGTCATTGTCAACCTGCTCACCGATCTGGCCTACCGGATCATCGATCCGAGGGTGCGTGCAGCATGACCGATCTAGCGCGAGCCACAGAGTCGGCGGGGTCGGCGGCCCAACGGCTGCGGGGGCTTTTCCGCAGCCGGAGCGGAACCATCGGGGCAGCGATCATCACGCTTCTCCTCGTGCTGAGCCTGTTGTCCCTGTTCTCGCTGCTGCCGTACGGGCCGATAGCCCAAGACGCGCCATCCAGGTTGATGGCGCCTTCCGGCGATCATCTCTTCGGCACCGACCAGTTCGGCCGCGACGTGTTCTCTCGAGTGGCAGCGGGCGTAGCCAACTCGGCACTCATCGCCGCCGTTGCCGTCACGTTCGCGACCGTCATCGGCACACTCCTTGGCCTCGTGGCCGGGTTCTACCGTGGCCTGCCCGACACCCTCATCGGGGGCGTCACGAACGTGCTGTTCGCTTTCCCCCCGCTCTTGCTGGCGTTGTCGCTCGCGTCGGTATTCGAACGGAACTGGTTCACCATCGCGATCGCCATCGCCGCCGTGTACGTGCCCATCTTCATCCGCGTCACTCGCGGACCGGTGCTCTCACTTCGAGAGATCGAATACGTGAAGGCGGCAACGAGCACTGGGCAGAGTCGCGCGATGGTGATGCTCCGGCACGTACTGCCGAATATCACCTCCATCATCATCGTGCAGGTCACGCTGTCGCTGTCATGGGCTGTCCTGACGGAAGCATCTCTCAGCTTTCTCGGTCTCGGCGCCCCTCCGCCTACCCCGTCACTGGGTTCGATGATCTTCGAGGCCCGCACCCTGGTCTATATCGCCCCCTGGACGATGATCGCGCCTGGCGCAGTCGTCGTTCTCCTTGTCGTCGGCCTCAATCTCCTCGGAGACGGCCTGCGAGACACCTTCGATCCCCGAAACAGAGGCAAACGTTGAGCCCGAACCCACAATCCGAGTCCCTAGAACTGGCAGAGCTGACGACGGAAGCGACGGATCCCCGGTACGCAGACATCGACCGGATGTCGGTCGCCGACCTGGCGCGCACGATGAACGACGCGGACGCCACCGTGCCGGGGGCCGTCGCGACTGCCCTGCCGGGCATCGCATCCGCCATCGAGGCGACCGCCGAACGGATGAAGTCCGGGGGCCGACTCATCTACGTCGGTGCCGGCACACCAGGCCGGATCGGCGTGCTCGACGCGTCCGAGTGCCCGCCCACCTTCAGCACCCCTCCGGAACAGGTGTTCGCCATCATCGCCGGCGGTCCGAAGGCCATCGTCACCACGTGTGAGGGCGCGGAGGACGACCCCGCGGCGGGAGCCGCGGCGATCGACGACGCCGGAGTCACCGATCGCGACACGGTCATCGGGATCGCATCGAGCGGCCGCACGCCCTTCGTGGTAGCGGCCGTCGCTCGCGCCCGCGAGATCGGCGCTCTCACCGTCGGGCTCTCGTGCAACGCGGGCACGCCGCTGAGCGACAACGTGGAGCACCCGATCGAGGTGCTCGTCGGCCCTGAACTCGTGAGTGGATCGACGCGCCTCAAAGCGGGCACGGCCCAGAAGCTCGTGCTCAACATGTTCTCCACGATCGTGATGGTGCAACTGGGCAAGACCTACGGCAACCTGATGGTCGACGTGAAGCCGACCAACGCGAAGCTCCGAGAACGGGCCGTGCGCATCGTCCGGTCGGTCGCCGGGGTGGGGCGCGAGGAGGCACTGCGGGCGTTGGCGGAGAACGGGCACAGCGTCAAGCAGGCCATCGTCAGCCTGCGCCGGGACCTCGGCGCGGAGCAGGCCGCGGAGAGATTGGCGGGGGCCGGCGGGCGACTGCGAGCCGCGTTGGGGGAGGAGCAGTGAAAGTCTTGGGAATGATCTCGGGCACCTCGCATGACGGCATCGACACCGCCATCGTAGACTTCGAGTTCGAGGATGGCGCGCTCGCCGGAACCGTTCTCCACAGTGGAAGCACGCCATACTCGTCGGGCTTGCGATCTCGTCTGGTCGCCGCCCTTCCCCCCTCACAGACCACGCTCGCCGAGGTGTGCGAACTCGACACCCTCATTGGCCAGGCCTTCGCCGAAGCCGCCAGCGCGGCCGTCTCCGGCGGCGGGGTGGACTTGATCGTGTCGCACGGTCAAACCGTCTTCCACTGGGTGGAGGGTGGTCACGCCCGCGGCACACTGCAGATCGGGCAGCCCGCGTGGATCGCCGAACGCACGGGCACCCCCGTCGTGTCGGACGTGCGCATCCGCGACATCACCGTCGGCGGCCACGGAGCTCCTCTCGTGTCCTTCATCGACACGCTGCTCCTGGCGGGCCAGACGGGCACACCGGCGGCGCTGAATCTCGGCGGCATATCGAACATGACGGTGATTCCCCCGGGCGCTGAGCCGTATGCCTACGACATCGGCCCCGCCAACGCTCTCATCGACACCGTCGTCTCGACCACCGGTGCGCATCCTCTCGGATTCGACGAAGACGGCCGAATTGCGGCATCCGGAATCGTTGACGAGACGCTCCTCGAGATCCTGCTTGAGGACTCCTACTACCGCCTTCGGGCACCGAAGAGCACAGGCAAGGAGCACTTCCACGGCGACTACGTGAGCGACGCGGTCTTCCGGTCTGGCAGCTCCCCGTCCACGGCCGACCTCGTTGCCACCCTGACCGAATTGACCGTGCGATCTGTCGCGCGGGAGGTCCGCTCGGCCGCCGTCGACCTGCTCGTCGTCTCGGGCGGCGGATGTCGGAACCCGGTGATGTTCGAGGGGCTGCGCCGGGCATTGCCGGAGACCCGCGTGGTTCGTTCCGACCAGTTCGGCGCTCCCGCTGACGACAAGGAGGCGATCGCGTTCGCCCTCATCGGATGGTGCACGGCTCATGGCGTCGCCGGCACGATCCCCGCGGGAACCGGAGCGCGAGAGGCGCGCATCCTCGGCACGATAACGCCCGGCCGCGGTCCATTGGTGATGCCGACGCCGATAACCCAGCCACTCCACTCCCTCGTCCTCACGGTGGCGACATGACGCCCGCGGGGATCCGGGCGTGGGGAACGCTCGGCATGCGGATCGCCGGGGAGACTCGATTCACGGCCGCTCGCCGGTGGGCCTTCAGCGACACCATCCCATCCGTTGCGTTTCGTGGGGGTCATGGGTGGGCGCCGGACGGCGCGACGCGGATGGAAGCGGAATTCCGCGAGCCGGAGCTCCGACTCATGCGTGCTCTCCGCACCGCGCCGTCAGCCGCGACAGCGGGCATGGAGCCGACTCCATGACGGCTTCGAAGGCGACATTCATCGCGGCCGTCGAGCGAATGGTCACGGACGTCTCGCCCGACCTGCCCACGGGCACGACGCCGCCCGGAGGTGTGGCCCTTCAGATCCGGACGCCCGACTTCGTGCTCAGCGAGGCGGCGGGAGTTCGAGGAGCACCGGGGACGGCGGGAGGAGCCGCCACCATGACGGTCGAGACACATTACGATCTCGCTTCGGTGACGAAGATCGTCGCGACGACGGCGGCGCTCATGCGACTCGTGTCGGCGGGGCTGCTCGACCTCGACGACGAGGTGCGGCGCTACGTCCCGGGGTTCAGCGACGGTGCGAAAGCCGAGATCACCGTTCGCGACCTCTTGTTGCACCGCGCCGGACTCACGGAGTGGCACCCCTTGTACCTCGCCGCCGACAGCGCGAAGGAGGCGGAACGCGTGGTCGAGACGTTGCCCCTCAGCTACGCCCCACGCTCCGGCCGCCACTATTCCGACTTGGGTTTCATGCTTCTCGGCCGGATTGTTGCGGCGACGACGACTCAATCGCTTCCTGCGGCCGTGCATTCCCTCGTCACTGCGCCCCTCGGCATGGCGCGCACCACCTTCGCGCGGCCCGTGGGCGAACCCGTCGCCACGAGCGCCCTCGATGACCGGATCGAGATGACCATGATCGACACCGGCACACCATACCGCGTGCCCTACAGCAGTGACCAGTTCTCGCGGTGGCGACGCACCCCCGTCACCGGCCAGGTGAACGATGGAAACGCGTTCCACGTCTTCGACGGTGTCTCCGGCCACGCCGGACTCTTCTCCACCCCGGACGACCTCTCGACCTTCGCCTTGGCCTTGGCGAACAGTGAGCAGCACGAAGACCTGTGGCGGCCCGCGACCGTGCGCGAGTTCTTCGCCCCCGGCCCCGACAGCGATCAGGCCCTGGGCTTTCGTCGGTTCAGGGTTGTCTTGGCGGGCGAGGTGGCACACTTCATCGGACACACGGGTTTCACGGGCTGCGCCGTCGGTTTCGTGCCTGAGCGTGGGATCTCGGTGGTTCTCGCGAGCAACAGGCTTGTGACGCCCGGAACGCCCGTGCCCACCGAGACGCTCATGAACCAGGCGTTCTCCATCGCCGATGCAGAGATCACGGAGCGTGCGGCATGAGTGACCCGGAAGTCCCCAACCCCCGCGAGGCCCGGTCGTCGCCAGATCCGCGCACTCCCCTCCCGGGTTCCGAGGCAATCACCGCTCGATCACAACCGATCCTGTCGATCCGTGACCTCTCCATCGCGTTTCGTTCCGGCCCCCGCGAGGTGCAGGCCGCGAAGAACGTCTCGATCGATGTCAGGGCGGGGGAGACGGTCGCCGTCGTCGGCGAGTCCGGTTCCGGCAAGTCGACGACCGCAGCCGCGATCAACCGGCTCCTTCCCGGCAACGGAAGGATCACGGGCGGCCAAGTCATTTTCGAGGGGAGAGACCTCGCCTTGCTGAGCGAGAGGGAGATGCAGTCGGTGCGCGGATCAGCCATCGGGTTCGTGCCCCAAGATCCGATGTCGAATCTCAATCCGCTCATGCGCATCGGCGATCAGATCGCCGAGGCGCTCGAGGTTCACGGCATTGCCGGCGGAAGCGCCGCGAGAGCCCAGGTGGTGCAACTCCTGCGAATGGTCGGCATACCGGAGGCGGAACGCCGGGCGAATCAATACCCGCACGAATTCTCCGGCGGGATGCGGCAGCGTGTGCTCATCGCCATCGGGTTGGCATGCAGACCGAAGCTGCTCATCGCCGATGAACCGACGTCTGCGCTCGACGTCACGGTGCAGCGTCGAATCCTCGATCAGTTGCAGCAGCTGACAAGCGACATGGGCACCGCGGTCTTCCTCATAACCCACGACCTCGCGCTCGCGGCGGAGCGCGCCGACCGACTCGTCGTCATGTACCAGGGTGAGGTGGTCGAATCGGGCAAGGCCAGTGAGGTGCTGGAAGACCCGAAGCACGACTACACCAAGAAATTGCTCGGGTCGGCGCCGAGCCTCACCTCGGTGAGCATGATCGCGGCGACGTCCGCCGTATTCGCGAATCCGGCTTCCGGCGTGCCCGGCGGGACACCCGCGCAGAAGAATCTCATGGAAGTGCGGGGCCTGACCAAGGTGTTCCCTCTCAGGTCGGCACGAGCAGGAGAGGCGACGAGCTTCACGGCAGTCGATCATGTGAGCTTCGAGATCGCGAGGGGGCGCACCGTTTCCCTCGTCGGTGAATCCGGCTCAGGCAAGTCGACGACGGCCAACGTCCTCCTCGGCCTCGAGAGTGCCAGCGGCGGCAAGGTCCTCATCGACGGCACTGACATGGCGGGGCTCAGCCGGCGTGAGCTGTTCGCCTTCCGGCGGCGTGTGCAGCCGGTCTTCCAGAATCCCTACGCTTCCCTCGATCCGCGGTACACCGTCCAGCGTTCGATTGCCGAACCGCTGGGCGTGCACAACATCGGCTCGGCCGCCTCGAGGCGACGCAGGGTCGGCGAGTTGCTCGACCAGGTTGCCTTGCCGGCCTCGATGGCGGAGCGCCTGCCGCACGAGCTCTCCGGTGGACAACGGCAGAGGGTCGCGATTGCGCGCGCCCTCGCGCTGTCTCCGGAGTTGATCGTGCTCGACGAGGCGGTCTCCGCCTTGGACGTGCTGGTGCAGGCTCAGATCCTGGAACTGCTGGCATCCCTTCAGGCCGAGCTCGGTGTGAGTTATCTTTTCATCAGTCACGACCTCGCGGTTGTGCGGATGATCTCGCACGAGGTCCACGTCATGCAGGCGGGGCGCGTCGTGGAAAGCGGTTCTCCAGACGAGATCTTCGCCAACCCCCAGTCCGACTACACCCGCGAGTTGCTCGCCGCTATACCGGGAGCCCACCTATCCGTGGCACGAACGCCCGAGTAACGCGCGTGCCCCCTACTATGAGCAGGTGCGTCATTTCTCGACAGTTGCTCAAATCGGTACGGCGTGACAAGCGAACGCCCGGGTGGCGGTGACGCCGACCTCGTCGAACTCTTCGCTCCCGCGGACCAATTCGGCAGCCCGTATGATCCACGCGGCGCCGAGGCGGTCGCACAACGCTTCCGGCGTGGCCGCCGGCGCATGATCGGGGCTGGCATCGCGGGCCTGCTTGTGCTCGCCGCCGTCGCCACATACGTACCGGTCACTCTGCTCGCCCCGGTGGCCGCGCCTACCGTCACCGTCACGCAACCGGTCGTTGGAGCCGTGGAGCCTGCCGCGCTCGGGCATCCCCGAGCGCTGGCGGCGGCCGTGAGCATCACGGGTGCCGCGGCGGTGGAGGGTGCTGCCGGGCTCGACGGCATCACGCAGATCGTCGGCGACGACGCGCCGCTGCCGATCGCGAGCATCAGCAAGGTCATCACCTCGCTCGTCGTACTCTCTGCGAAGCCGCTCGGCGCCGGCGAGAACGGCCCGACGCTGAACTTCGGCACGGCGGAGAACGACACGTACGACAAGTACTACGTGCTCGGAGCCACGATCGCGCCGATGAAGATCGGCACGGCGATGTCGCAGCACGACACCCTGGAGATGGTGCTCGCGGTGTCGGCGTCGAACTACGCGGACGTGCTCGCGACGTGGGCGTTCGGCTCGCAGGCGGGCTTTCTCTCCGCGACGAGGAAGTGGCTCGCCGCGAACGGGCTCACCGGCACGACGATCGTCGAACCGACCGGAATCGACGCCCGGAACAGGAGCACGCCGGGCGACCTCATCGCTATCGGCAAGCTGGCGATGGCGAACCCCGTCGTCGCCGAGATCGTCGGCTCGACGAGCGTGGACGTCGCCAACCTCGGCCGCGAGGCGAACCGCAACTCGGCACTCGGATTCGAGGGCATCAACGGCATCAAGACGGGAACGCTGGATGACTCGGGCGCCTGCCTGCTCTTCTCGGCCGCCATCGAAGTCGGCGCCGACGTTCCCCTCACCATCGTCGGGGTGATGCTCGGCGGCACCGACCACTTCGCCATCGCCGAGGACGCGAAGTCCATTGTGCGCAACATCAAGGCAGGGTTCCACAAGATCCCGCTCGTCGCCGAGGGCGACGACTTCGGCACATACGAGACGACGTGGGGCGACGATGCCGACATCGTCGCAGGCGAGAGCGCCTCGGTCGTCGCCTGGTCGCAGGTGCGGGTCACGGCGACACTCGAGAGCACTCCCGTCGTCGAGGCGCCGAGCGGCACGAAGGTCGGGTCGATCACCTACGTCGTGGGGGCGACGACCGTGAGCGTGCCTCTCGAGCTGCGGGGCGGCATCGCCGGACCGGGCGGCAAGTGGCGGCTGCTGCATCCGTTCGAGCTCATGGGACAGTGACGCGCTCGACCGTCCCGCTCGATCCGTCGCGGCGGCTCGCGGGGCGACGATTGCGGCGCTGTCGGCGACCGCCTACGTGCTCACGGGCCTCGACCTCGGCGACCTCATGGCGGCCGACGTGCTGCCCGCGCGCGCCGTTGCGGAACGGTGACGGGTGGATCCCGCTGCGTGGTGCCCGCGACATCCGCCTGCCCACATGACGCCATGAGTCACGAGGAGTCATGCCGCAGAACGCCAGTTACTAGTGTCGAAAGCGAGCCCAGACCTCGCGAGACACGGAAGAGTGCCATGACACACACGCGATTCGACGCCATCACGCGCGACGAGCTCAGTCGAGCCAGCAGCCGCAAGTGGAGCCTGCATCCGGGCACGATCGGTGCATGGGTCGCCGAGATGGACTTCGGCACGGCCCCCGCGGTCACTGAGGCGCTGCATCGTGCGGTCGACGCCGGCGACCTCGGATACCTCGCGCCGGCGACGACGCGACTCATGGCCGAGGCGACATCGGCGTGGCTCAAGTCGGACTGCGACTGGGATATCGCGCCCGAGAACATCCACCCCGTGTCCGACGTGATGTCGGCACTCGAGGTCGCGATCACCAAGTTCTCGCCCGACGGCACGGGCGTCATCATCCCGACGCCCGCCTACATGCCCTTCCTCAGCTTCACTCCGACCCTCGGGCGTGAGGTCTTCGAGGTGCCCGGGGAGGTCGTCGACGGGCGCTGGCGGCACGACCTCGCGGGAATCGACGCGGCCTTCCACGCCGGCGCTCGCACCCTCATCCTGTGCAACCCGCAGAATCCGACGGGCACCGCGATCGGCCGCGACGAGCTGGAGGCGATCGCCGAGATCGTCGACCGGCACAACGGCCGCGTCTTCGCCGACGAGATCCACTCACCGCTGCGTTACGGCTTGACGCGGCACATTCCGTACGCCTCGATTTCCGGCATCACGGCGCGGCACACCATCACCGCGACATCCGCCTCCAAGGCGTGGAACCTGCCCGGGCTCAAGGCGGCACAACTCATCACCTCGAACCCGGCCGACGAGGAGCTGTACCAGATCTTCGGCTTCGCGGTGCTGCACGGGGCGTCGACACCCGGAGTGATCGCCGCGACGGCCGCGTACACGCACGGCCGTGAATGGCTGACCGAGGTCACCGACTACCTTGACGGCAACCGTCAGGCTCTCCGGGAGCTGCTCGACGAGCACCTCCCGGAGATCGGCTACACGGTTCCCGACGCGACCTACATCGCGTGGCTCGACTGCTCGGCGCTGGGGCTCAGCAGTCTCGGCATCGACGGTTGCGTTGCCGACTTCTTCCGCACCGAGGCGGGTGTCACCGTCACCGACGGCGCCCTCTGCGGCAGCGGTTACGAAGACCACGTGCGCATCATCTTCGCGATGCCGCGGCCGATCCTGGAGCAGGCGGTGATCAGCATGGCCGAGGCCGTGCGTCGGCGCCGCGCGCTCGTCGGCGCCGCCCCAGTGAGCCTGAAGGAGACCGCGTGAGTGACCTGTGCGACGTGACTGGCGTCGCGGACGACAACCTGGTGGCCGAGCCCGAATACGACTGGCAGGGCTACGCCTTCGACACCCGCCAGGTGCACGCGGGGGAGTACGACGACCGGTCGAGCGGCGCCCGCATCCCCCCGATCGCGATGACGGCGGGCTACCGCTTCGACTCCTTTGACGATGCCCGCGGCCGCTTCTCGGGCGAGGGTGACGGGCTCATCTACTCCCGCCAGCGCAACCCGTCGGGTTCGGTGGCCGAGAAGCGCATCGCCTCGCTCGAGGGCGGCACCGAGGCCATCGTCGTCTCCTCAGGACAGGCGGCGATCACCGCGGCGCTCCTCTCCATCGCCCAGGCCGGCGACCACATCGTCTCCACGGCGAGCATCTACAGCGGAACGCGCATCCTCTTCGGGCGCAGCTTCGCCCGGTTCGGCGTCACCGTCGACTACGCCTGGGATGAATTCGACGACGACGAATGGGACAGGCTGATCACTCCGCAGACGAGGGCGATCTTCAGCGAGACCATCCCCAACCCGAAGAACGACATCGTCGACATCGAGCGTGTCGCAGCGGTCGCCCGGCGGCACGGGTTGCCGTTCGTGGTCGACAACACGATCGCGACTCCGTACCTGATCCGGCCGTTCGAGCACGGCGCCGACGTGGTGGTCCACTCGTCGACGAAGTTCTTCAGCGGTCACGGTGCAGCGATCTCGGGCACCATCGTCGACGGTGGCACGTTCGACTGGGCGGCGTCCGACCGCTCCTACCCGCTCATCCAGCGGCCGTCGTCGCCCGGCCTCCAGTCGATCGCGGAACGCTTCGGCGCTACCGCCTACGCTCGTGCCACACGCGAGGCCGTCGTGAACGACATCGGGCCGTCACTGTCGCCCTTCAACTCCTTCCTTCTGCACCAGGGCATCGAGACGCTCTCGCTCCGGATGGAGCGGCACCTGGAGAACTCGGCCGCCATCGCGGCCTGGCTCGCCGCGCACCCGCGCGTCGAGAGCGTCGACTACGCGGGGCTGCCCGGAAACCCGAGGCACGACCTCGCGCAGCGGCTCTACGGCGGGCGCAGCGGATCGGTCTTCTCCGTCACCGTGCGCGGGGGAGAGGCGGGCGCCCGGCGGTTCCTCGACAACCTGCGCGTGATCAGCCGCATGACGAACATCGGCGACACAAGGTCTATGGCGCTGCATCCGGCGACGACGACGCACGGCTCGTTCACTCAGGAGCTGCGCGACCGCTTGGGTATCGCGCCCGGCCTCATCCGGCTCTCGATCGGCATCGAGGGCGTCGACGACCTGGTGCGCGATCTCGACCGGGCGTTGCTCGCTTGAGCCGGGCACGCGCCCGGCTCGCCCGCACCCGAGCGCATTCGCGGGCTCGCGAGTAGAATCGAAGGCTGACCAGGAAGTTGGCCCATTTATGACCGCTCTCCCGACGACCTCTGCTCCCTCAACGAGCACAGCCGTTCCGACGGCGAAGGCCGGTGCCTTCAGCGACGCCGAATTGCGCGACATCCGAGCCGATTTCCCGATCCTCGGATCGACCGTCAACGGATCGCCGCTCGTCTACCTAGACTCCGGTGCCACCTCGCAGAAGCCGCGCCAGGTGCTCGACGCCGAGCGGTCGTTCTACGAGCACGACAACTCCGCCGTGCATCGCGGCGCCCACACCCTCGCGGCGCTCGCCACGGAGAGCTTTGAAGACGCCAGGTCGACGGTCGCGCGATTTGTCGGTGCGTCCGACGACGAGATCGTCTGGACGTCCAACGCCACCGAGGGCCTCAACCTCATCGCCTATGCCATGGGCAACGCGAGCCTCGGCAGGGGCGGGGCGGATGCCGCGGCCTTCCGTCTGGGCGCGGGCGACGAGATCGTGGTCACCGAGATGGAGCACCACGCCAACCTCATCCCATGGCAGGAACTCGCCGCGCGCACCGGCGCCACCCTCCGCTTCATCCCGGTGCTCGATGACGGATCGCTCGACCTCTCCGCGCTCGACACCGTCGTCACTCCCCGCACCCGTGTTCTGGCCTTCAGTCACGTCTCGAACGTGCTCGGCATCGTGAACCCGGTCGAGGTCCTCGTCGCTCGCGCGAGGGCGGTCGGCGCCCTCACCGTGCTCGACGCCTGCCAGTCGGCACCCCACCTCGGCATCGATGTGGTGGCCCTCGGTGTGGACTTCGCCGTCTTCTCCGGCCACAAGATGCTCGGCCCCACCGGAATCGGCGTGCTCTACGGGCGCCGCACGTTGCTGAACGCCCTGCCACCCTTCCTCACCGGCGGGTCGATGATCACCACGGTCACCATGGAGGCCGCCGAGTACCTGCCCGCACCGCAACGGTTCGAGGCTGGAACGCAGCGCGTCTCGCAGGCGATCGGCCTGGCCGCCGCGATCCGCTACCTCGAATCGGTCGGGATGGCGCGCATCGCCGAGCACGAGGCTGCGCTCGGCGAGCGGCTCGTCGCCGGACTCGCCGCCCTCCCCGGCGTTCGCGTGCTCGGGAAGCCAGCCGGAACGCACCGGGTCGGGCTCGCGAGTTTCGACCTCGCCGGCGTGCACTCCCACGACGTCGGCCAGTTTCTCGACGACCGCGGCGTCGCCGTGCGGGTCGGCCACCACTGCGCGCAACCGCTGCACCGCCGGTTGGGCATCACGTCGTCGACCCGGGCGAGCACCTACCTCTACTCGACGGCAGATGAGGTCGACCAGGTCGTCGACGGTGTGCGTGACGCCGCCGTGTTCTTCGGGGTGAACAGGTGAGCGCCGAACTGCAGGCCCTGTACCAGGAGCTCATCCTCGACCACTCGCGCCATCCGCAGGGATTCGGACTCAAGGATGGTGCAGCCGCATCGTCGCACCAGGTGAACCCGACCTGCGGTGACGAGGTGACGCTGCAGCTGCACCTCGAACCGGGCACCGACGTCGTCGGCGCGGTGACGTGGGAAGGCCACGGCTGCGCCATCTCACAGGCGTCCGCGTCGCTGTTCACCGAGATGGCTGTCGGCTTGCCCCTCGACGAGTTGCAGTCGCGCATCGAGCTGTTCCGGGTGGCGATGCGCTCGCGCGGTGCCATCCAGCCCGACGAGGAGCTGCTCGGCGATGCCGCCGCTCTCGGTGGGGTCTCGAAGTACATCGCGCGGGTCAAGTGCGCGATGCTCGCGTGGGTCGCCGCGGAGCACGCGATCGCCCAGGTGCGCGAAGCGCGCTGACCCGGCGACCCCGCCAGCGCTCCTCTCAGTCCTGCTCGAGCACTCGCAGGTTGTCGCTGATCACGACCCACCCACGACCCCCGCGGGCGGGCTCGGGTACGAGCTGCACCCGCGGGTCGTCTCCCGTCGTCACCTCGCCACGACCACCGCCACCGCCGCACACCACGGTCGGTCCGGCGTCGTTGATCATCGCGAGGCACGGCGCGAAGTTGCCGCCGCTCGGCCGCAGGAGGTAGTAGTCGACGTCATCGTAGGTCGCGGATAGCCGGGACGTCGACAGGTCGAAGTCGCTCACGTCGATGATGTCGATGATCGCCCGCGGCAGCATGTCGTCGACGGTCTGGCGTCTGTCGAAGATGGAGTAGCCCGTCTGCGAGCAGCCGGTCAGCAGGGTGACGCACATCACGGAACCCACCGCGGTGGCGATCGTGGTGGCCAGAACGGTCGGTGCCGACCGGGTGCTCCAGTACATGACAGGACCCTATCGGCGGCCCCGCCCCCATTCGTCGCACCGTCGGGCGTGGCGGCGATTCGACCGCCCGCGTCCCGCCTGCCTCGGCTCACCCGGCTTGTCTTGCTGCGTCGCCGGGCGAGCAGTGCCTCCATCCGATGGATGCGCAATCGCCTCCACGTCTAGCCGGGGTCGAGCCCCGGCGGCGCCAGGACCCAGGGCCGCCCGTCGGATCATCCGCAGTCGATGCCCGGTCGCGTGGATCATCGCGTGGCAGTCGCGACGCAGCAGCACCCCGCAGTTGACACAGCCGCCGTATCGAGCCGCCATGGCGAGCAACTGGGCGGGGCTGAAGAGCCGGCCGTCA
>JAODMO010000024.1 GCA_025464995.1 Microbacteriaceae bacterium | reverse complement strand
TCACGCTCGCCGAGGCGCGCGCCTACGCAGCCTGGGCGGGGGCGCGACTGCCGACGGAGTTCGAGTGGCAGCTGGCCGCAGCATCCGCTCGCTTCGAACGTTCCCGGCCCGCCGTCTGGAACTGGACGGAGAGCGAGCACAGCGACGGCGTCACGCGGTTCGTCATGCTCAAGGGCGGCAGCGATCACGAGTCGCTCGGCAGCGACTGGTACACCGACGGGGGAGTGCGGCCGCCGGAGTTCAGTCTGAAGTACCTGCTCGCGGGGCTCGGCGTCGAGGCATCCCCGAGCATCGGCTTCCGGCTCGCGTGGGATCTGGGAGGCGACCATGGCTGACGCGCCTCTCGCCGGCGTACGGGTGCTCGACATCTCGACGCTCTTTGCGGGGCCGCTCGCGGCCACGTTCCTCGGCGACTTCGGCGCCGACGTCATCAAGGTCGAGCATCCGACCCGGCCCGACGCCGCCCGCGGACACGGCCCCGCCAAGAACGGCGTCAACCTGTGGTGGAAGACGCTCGGGCGCAACAAGCGCACGGTCACCATCAATCTCGGGGTGCCCGAAGGCGCCGACCTGCTCCTCAAGCTGGTCGCCGACGCCGACATCCTCGTGGAGAACTTCCGGCCCGGCACCCTCGAGCGGTGGGGCATCGGCCCCGCCGAGCTGCACGCCGCCAACCCGCGGCTCGTCATCGCGCGTGTCACCGCGTTCGGGCAGGTCGGGCCGTACTCCGCGCGCCCCGGCTTCGGCTCGCTCGCCGAGGCGATGAGCGGGTTCGCCGCGCTCACCGGTGAGCCCGACGGTCCACCGACGCTGCCCCCGTTCGGTCTCGCCGACGGCATCGCCGCGCTCGCGACGAGCTACGCGCTCATGGTCGCGCTGCGTTCCGCGGAGACGACCGGGGTCGGGCAGGTGATCGACATGGCCATCATCGAGCCGATCCTCATGCTGCTCGGCGGACAGATCACCGCGTTCGACCAGCTCGGCACCGTGCAGAAGCGCACCGGCAACCGCTCGGTCAACAACGCGCCCCGCAACGTGTACCGCACGGGCGACGGTGACTGGGTTGCCGTGTCGACCAGTTCGCAGTCGATCGCAGAGCGCGTTCTCCGCCTCGTCGGTCGTGACGAACTCGTGGATGAGCCGTGGTTCGCGTCTGGCCACACCCGGGCCGAGCACGCCGATGTGCTCGACGCGGCTGTGTCGACCTGGATCGCCGATCGGTCGACCGCCGAGGTGCTCGCGGCGTTCGAGGCTGCACAAGCCGCGATCGCGCCCGTGTACGACGTGCGCGGTGTGCTGACGGATCCGCAGTACGACGCCATCGGCACCATCCGCACGGTCGACGACGATCAGCTCGGCCCGGTGAAGATGCAGAACGTGTTGTTCCGGCTCTCCGAGACGCCGGGCGACATCCGCTGGGCGGGACGCCCGCATGGCCAAGACACCGCCGACGTGCTCGCCGACATTGGGGTCACTCCCGAGCAGGTGACGCAACTGCGGGAGAGGGGAATCGTATGACCATCACCGGCCTGTACGTGCCCGGCGATCGACCAGATCGCTTCGACAAGGCGGTCGCGAGCGGAGCGCATCTCGTCATCCTCGACCTCGAAGACGCCGTCGCACCAGCGAGGCGCGCGGAGGCGCGCGCGGCCGTCGCGGAGTGGCTGGTCGCGCGATCGCCCGGCCCCACCGTCATCCAGGTGCGCATCAACGCCGGGGAACCGCTCGACGTCGCGGCGCTCGCCGGAGTCGACGCCGAGTTCGAGGTGCGCGTGCCCAAGGTCGAGTCGGCGGATGACGTGTCGACGGTCGCTCGCGCGCTGCCCGGGCATCCCATCACGGCGCTGTTCGAGACGGCGCGGGGAGTGGAGAATGCACTCTCCGTGGCGTCGCTCGCCGCGGTGACGCGACTCGCCCTTGGCGAATCGGACCTCGCAAGCGACCTCGGCACGAGCGCGCCCGAGGCGATGGACTACGCGAGGGTGCGCGTGCTGTTCGCTGCCCGGGCGGCAGGCCTCGAGGCGCCGATGCTGTCTGCCTACCCACGGATCCGCGATCTGGACGGGCTGCGAACCGACACCCTGCGCGGCCGGGCGCTTGGCTGGGTCGGTCGCACCGCGATTCACCCGTCGCAGCTCGCGGTCATCGCGGACGTGTTCCGACCGGGCGCCGAAGAACTCGCCTGGGCCGCGGACGTGCTGGCGGCGACCACCGGTGGCGGCGTGTCGACACTCGTCAATGGCGACATGGTCGACGGGGCCATGGTCGGCCGCGCGGAGAAGATCGTCGCGCTCGAGCGAGCACTGCAGCATCCATCGGAGTAGACCCACACCGAGGGAACAGAGATCATCACAATGACGTGACGCCCCGTGGAGCGACCGCGGCAACCACTGCGTGTACTCGCAGTGCACGGGCGCCCGGCGGCGGCCGCCGTCGAGACAGGCTTCACCACCGACCCCACAGCGACGTGTTCTCGTCGGGGATCGTGCTGAGCCCGGCGGTATACGTGTCGTCGACGCCGGTCGACGCCTCCACTCGTGGGTTTGGTGCCTACGGTGTGGGGCGTCGCAGGATGGATCGGCCGGCGACGACCGTGGCGCAGCGATAGCGACGGATGCCGATGGCGCGGGCGATCTCGACGAGGCGAACCTCTACATCTGGGGCGGCGGCTCCACCTGGATCCAGGCGCTCAGCTAGGGACAGGTCGACGGTGCGACCAACGCCGGTGGTGGTGACGCCGCGCTGACCAAGGTCGCGTTCGACGCTGTCGTGGCGGGTGGCGGGTGGCGGGTGGCGGGTGCGGAAGCTCTGGTTCTGACGGAGCGTCGGGTCGTGGAGTGCGAGGATTGACGCATGAACGAGCCGACGCAGCATCCGAAACTCGAAGAACTCATCGCCGTACTCGAGAAGCTGCGCGCTCCCGGCGGTTGCGCGTGGGACGCCGAGCAGACCCACGAGTCGCTCGTGAAGTACCTCGTCGAGGAAACCTACGAGCTCGTCGAAGCCATCGAGCGGGGCGACCGCGAGGAGATGATCGAGGAGCTCGGCGACGTGCTCTACCAGGTCGTTTTCCACAGTGACATTGCGGCTCACACGCCTGGGGAGGAGTTCACCCTCGAGGATGTTGCAGCCAACATGACCGCGAAGATGATCGGGCGCCACCCGCACGTCTTCGGCGACGCGTCGGAGAAGGCCGCGCTCAACATACAGTCGGGCGCCGACGTCAGCGGGATGTGGGATGAGCTGAAGCAGGCGGACAAGTCTGGTCGCACGAGTGTGCTCGACGGTATTCCGCAGGGGATGCCGGCGCTTGCGCTCGCCGACAAGGTGCTGGGCAAGGCGGAGAAAATCGGCATCATCGACGCTGATGCGCCCGGTGCCCTCGCTCTGGAGACTGAGGAGGAGCTCGGTGGGGTGCTGCTCGCGATCGTGACGAGCGCGCGCCTCAACGGGCTCGACGCCGAACGGGCGTTGCGCACGGTGCTGCGCGAACTGCAGGACGAGATCCGCGACGTCGAGAAGAACGGCGGCGTCGACGCTGGGATCATCGGGCTGCCGGCGGTCTAGTCTCTTTGGGCGACGCTCGCTTCAGCAAGCGCCCCACGTGCCGGCCGCCGTCGACTGCGCGAGCGACTCGGCGGCGCTGAACTCCTCCCAGTACGCATCGTTCTGGCCGATGCGCACGGCCTCGGCCGCTCCGCTCGCCACCATCGCCAGGTTCACGGACGCGCCATCCGCAGTGAAGAGGTAGAGCAGAGACCGGCCGTACTGGTCGAGGGGTTCGCGATCGGGCTGGATGTAGACCCGCGTGCCCTCGGGCAGCAGGCTTCGGAGAAGTGCGGTCGCCTCGTCGCCGTAACACTCGAGGTTCTCGCCGACCTCGGGTGTGTCGATGCCGGTCAGGCGCACCTTGAGATTGGCGTCGGACGGGACGGTGAGAAACACGGTGTCGCCGTCGTGGACGTAGTTGACGGTGGCCGGCGTCGCGGCGGCCGGCATGGCGATCGCGGGGGGAGCGGCGTCGGTCTCCGCTGCCACCTCTGGAGCCGCGCAGCCGGTCAGCGTGAGGGCGGCCAGGGCCGCGAGGGCGGCGACTCGGACCATGTGTCGAGCATAGGTGCGCGCCGCCCCTTGGCGCCTGTCGTCTCGTCCACACTTATCCACAGCGCGCCACATTTCTCCCCGATTTCGCGCCCTTCCCCGTCGAACATCCCTTCGAGCAGGGAGAATTGATCCATGCAAACGACCACCGCGCCAGCCCTCACGCAGCAGTTCACCGCTGCCGTGACCGCGCTCGCTTCGGTGTCGAAAAACGTTGCCGACTTCCAGTCGGCGGATGATGCGGCTCTCGTCGAACTCAGCCGCCTCGCCGCACAAGAGAAGCAGCTGGCCGAGGCGCACCTGGCGCTCGTTGCCGGCGAGATCGCGGCCCGCTCCACTCGGGAGATGGGTCACTCGGGCCTGGCGCAGCGGGAGGGATTCCGCAGCCCGGAGGAGTTCGTGCGGGTGACCACCGGGTCCACGGGCCGCGATGCGATCACGGCGGTGCGGGTGGGCCGCCTCGTCCGCGAGGCCGCGACCGATGGCGACGTAGACCCGGCCACGGGAGAGCAGTTCGAAGCGACGGAGCCGTGGTTGGCGGCCGTTGCCGACGCGGCGCGTGCCGGTCGATTGTCTGTCGGGGCCGCAGACGCCATTCGCACCGGCCTCGGGCCACCGAGCGACGGTGTCGACGCACTCGCGTTGGACGGTGCCGCGCGACAGCTCTGCGACGAGGCGACGACGCTCGATGTCGATCGGCTGCTTCGGCGGGCGAGGGAGCTGCGCGACGAGCTGGACGAGGCCGGAATCGCAGACCGCGAACGGGAGCAGTTCGAGCGGCGATCGCTGCGTCACTACCGGCTGTCCAATGGCATGGGGCGCGTGACGTGGGACCTCGATCCGGAGAACTATGCCGTCGTGACCGAACTCTACGATCGGGCCACCTCGCCCAAGCGGGGCGTGCGGTTCGTGAGCGGCGACAAAAAGGAGACGGCGGACCGCATCCTCAACGACCCGCGCACGATCGAACAGCTCGCCTCCGACACCATGCTCGGCCTGCTGCAGGCTGGCGCCAGCGTCGATTCGAGTCAGCTTCTGGGCGTGGGCGGCGCCGCCATCCGGGTGTTGGTGACGAAGAAGACGGTCGAAGCCGGCGAAGGTCACGGCCGCATCGAGGCGACTCCTCAGCCGATCTCCATCAAGACCGTCGAGAGGCTCATCTGCGCGGGAGGAGCCACCGAGGTCACGATCGGCGCCTTCGGGCAACCGCTCGATCTTGGCAGGGAGAAGCGGCTGTTCACCAAGAAGCAGCGAATAGCGCTCGCGGTGCGTGACGGAGCGTGCCTCTTCGGCGCCTGCGAAAGGCCGCCGTCGATGGCGGAGGCGCATCACATCAAGCATTGGAAGAGAGACGGCGGACGAACCGACATTCGCGACGGTGTTCTGCTGTGCAAGTTCCACCATCTGCTCGTCCACAACAATGGCTGGGAGATCGAACGGGCGGGCGACGAGTACCTCCTCATACCGCCGCCCGACGTCGATCCGTCTCGACGTCCGCTGCCGATGCCGTCGAAGAGTGCGGCCATGCGGGACTTGCGGCGGGAGCAGGAGCAGGAGCGGCTGGCTATTGCGTGAACCGGGGCGGTCGGGTGAGCTTGACGATTGCGTGAGCGGAGCGGGCGGTTGCGTCAGTATGGCGATTGCGTGAGCGGAACGGGCGACCGCGTGGGCAAAGGCGCCTGCGCGAGCAGGAGCGGCCGAGCGCCTGGGCAGGGCGATCGCACGAAGAGGACGGACGAGGACATGCGACCGGGTGCACCGGTCCAAAGAGGACAGCGCCGACGGAGGATTCGGCGGGACAGCACAGGGTCCGGACCCTGGACGGCCACCCGGCTGGAAACTGAGAGAATCGGAGCATGGCTTCTCCCGTCAACGCTCCTCGCGGCATGCGCGACTTCCTGCCCGCCGAAAAGGCGACCCGAGAGCGAGTGTTGGGGGTCATCCGCGACACGTATCGCTCCCACGGTTTCGACGAGATCGAGACGCCCGTGATGGAAGACAGCGCACGGCTGCACGCGGGGCTCGGCGGCGACAACGAGAAGCTCGCCTTCGGAGTCTTGAAGCGCGGACTCACGACCGACGACCTGCGCGCGGCGACGGACGCGCTCGAGCTCGCCGACCTGGGCCTGCGCTTCGACCTCACGGTTCCGCTCGCGCGGTTCTACGCCTCACACCGTGCCGAACTGCCGAAGGTGTTCCGGTCGATCCAGATCGCACCGGTCTGGAGAGCCGAGCGCCCACAAAAGGGCCGGTACCGCCAGTTCATGCAGTGCGACATCGACATCATCGGCGAACCCGGACCGCTCGCCGAGGTCGAGCTGATCTCCGCGACCGCCGCCACCGTCCGCGCGCTCGGCATCGCCGGATGCCGCATCAACATCAACGACCGCCGGCTGCTCACGAGCATGCTCACGGTTCTGGGGTTCCCCGCCTCGGCGCACGCCGCGGTGCTCATCACCCTCGACAAGCTCGACAAGCTGGGCGTCGAGGGGGTCATCTCCGAACTGAAAGACCGCGTCTTCCCCGACGAGCCCGTCGCGGCGCTCGCCGCATTCCTCCACCGGCCCACGCCATCGGTCGAGCCGGAGTTCGGCGAGGCGACCATCCGAGCATCCCTGCCCGAGGGTGCCGACGAGACGGCCATCGCCGAACTCGCCGCCCTCGGCACGATGCTGAGCGCCGACGACCGTGCGGTGCTGACCTTCGATCCGTTCCTCGTCCGCGGCATGGGCTACTACACCGGCACCATCTTTGAGGTGACGCATCCCGAATTCGGCTACTCGCTCGCCGGGGGCGGACGCTACGACGGCATGATCGGACGATTCCTGGGCACGGATGTCGCCGCAGCCGGATTCTCGCTGGGATTCGAACGCCTCGTCGACCTCGTCGACCTCCCCGACCTGCAGGCGACGGATGCTGCGGCCCTCCTCTACGACGACCGCACCGATCCCGCGCGGCTGCTGGAGCTCAAGTCCGAGCTCATCGCCACCGGCGCGCGAGTGCGGCTCGAGCGCAGCACGAAGAACACCCGCGCCCTCCTCGACTCGCTCGCGGCGCAGGGCTTCGGGCGTGTGGCTGCGGTGCGACCCGAGACCGCGACCATCGCCGATCTGGAGTGGCGCGAGCTCGGCTGAGCGCGAGAGCTTCTGCACAGCATGCGAACCGCATCCTGCAGAATCGGGGTAGCTTTTCCGGCGGATTGTTAGTAGCTTAACAATGTGATCGGCCCCCCAGGCAAGCCCGTACCTGCACGAGCGGGCGACGGCGCGCCCGGCATCGTCGAAAGCACCGCTTTCAAGCTCCACCGAGCGACCGTTCTGCTCGACCGCATCGCCGACGACTATCTGCTGGCCAACCACGGCATCCGCTACGCGCCGTTTCTCGTGCTGCTCATGGCACGCGTGCTTGGACCGACGACGCAGCAGGCGATCGCCGCCAACCTCGGCGTGTCGCGCGCGTCGATCACGCAGCGGGTGGGTGCGCTCGCGGAATCAGGCCTGATGTGCGTGGGGAAGAGCGCGACGGATGCCCGGGCCAACACCGTCGTGCTCACCGCAGAGGGCGTCGCCCTCGTCGACGCGGCGTGGGCGGGCCTCGAAGACCACCAGGGCGGCATCGATGACGGGGTGGACGAGACCGCGCTCGCGCTGCAGCTCGACCGGCTGATCGCCAACGCGCTCGGCATCTCGCACTCGGGGACGCGCATCGCAGCCGCTGAAGCCGCGAGCACACCGTCGAACGCGCCGACACGGAAGAGGTCGGCCCGGTGAAGCATCTCGAGTTCGACGCCCTCATCGGGGGCACCGGGGACACCGGCTCAGAACAGACCGTCGTCTTCCTCCACGGCGGCAACGTCGCCGGATGGATGTGGGGCGAGCAGGTTCCCGCGTTCGACGCCTTCCACGTGCTGGTTGCCGACCTGCCGGGCTTCGGCGCGAGCAACGACGAGGAGTGGACCGACATGTCCGCCGCCGCGGACGCGGTCGCCGCACTGATCCGTGAACGGGCGAACGGCGGGACGGCACACGTCATCGGGCTGTCGCTCGGGGCAGGCGTCGGGCTGCACCTCGCATTGCGACATCCCGAGGTCGTCACCAGCCTGCTGATCTCGAGCGCGAGCGTGACCCCGCCGAGCCGAGCGGCCGTCGCAATGGGCCGCGTCATGCTCGCCGCGTGGAATCGTCGCTGGTTCTGGCGCGCGCTCGCGAAGGGATACGGGCTCCCTGCCGACTCGGTCGACCTCTTCGTCGAGACCGGACTCGGCATCAAGCGCGAGACGGCTCTCGCCATCTTCGCGGAGACGAAACGCGGATTCTCCGCCGAGCAACTCGCCGCGGTCGGCGTGCCGACGCTCGCGGTAGCGGGGGATCGCGACGCGCCCGCCATCGCGACGGAGTCGCTCGGCGCGATCCGTGAGCGGGTGCCGGGCGCCATCGTGGCGACGGCCCCGGGTATGCATCACCAGTGGAACATCGAGAACATCGCGCTGTTCAATGCCATGGCGACGACATGGGTGCGCGAGGGGCGCGTCGCGAGTGGGATGCTGCGCCATCGGGAGCAAACCCTGCGCGAGTAAGATGCCTAACGGACAATCCACCACTTTTTGTTAGGAGAACCACCCGTGGCTTTGATTGATGCAGTAGGCGCTCGCGAAATCCTCGACTCCCGGGGCAACCCGACGATCGAGGTCGAAGTTCTGCTCGAAGACGGCACTGTGGCTCGCGCCGCGGTTCCGTCCGGAGCATCCACGGGTGCATTCGAGGCCTACGAACTCCGTGATGGCGACAAGAAACGCTACCTCGGCAAGGGCGTCGAGAAGGCGGTCGACGCCGTGATCGACGTGCTCGGGCCCGCAATCGAGGGCTTCGACGCCGCGGAACAGCGCGCCATCGACGCCGAGCTCATCGGGCTCGACGGCACGGAGAACAAGAAGAAGCTCGGCGCCAACGCCATCCTCGGCGTCAGCCTCGCGGTCGCCCGCGCCGCCGCCGACTCGGCCGACCAGCCCCTCTACCGCTACGTCGGTGGAGCGAACGCGCACGTGCTGCCCGTTCCCATGCTCAACGTCATCAACGGCGGATCGCACGCCGACAGCAACGTCGACATCCAGGAGTTCATGATCCTGCCCGTCGGCGCCGAGACCTTCAGCGAGGGACTCCGCTGGGGCGTCGAGACCTACCACGCGCTCAAGTCGATCCTCCATAAGCAGGGCCTGTCGACCGGCCTCGGCGACGAGGGCGGCTTCGCTCCCAACCTGTCGAGCAACCGCGCGGCCCTCGACCTCCTCGTCGAGGCCATCACGGCCGCCGGCTTCACGCCCGGCACCGACATCGCGCTCGGGCTCGACGTCGCGGCATCCGAATTCTTCACGGACGGCTCGTACTCCTTCGAGGGCGGCACCAAGTCGGCCGCGGAGCTGAGCGCGTACTACGCCGAACTCGTCGACTCGTACCCCCTCGTCACGATCGAAGACCCGCTCGACGAAGACGACTGGGAGGGCTGGGCCGAACTCACGAGCACCATCGGCAGCAAGACCCAGATCGTCGGAGACGACCTGTTCGTCACCAACCCGACGCGTCTCGCAAAGGGCATCTCGCTCGGCACGGCCAACTCGATCCTCGTGAAGGTCAACCAGATCGGAACCCTCACCGAGACGCTCGACGCCGTGTCGCTCGCGCAGCGCAGCGGCTACACCGCCGTGATGTCGCACCGTTCGGGCGAGACCGAGGACACGACGATCGCCGACCTCGCCGTCGCCCTCAACACCGGCCAGATCAAGACCGGCGCCCCCGCCCGCAGCGAGCGCGTCGCCAAGTACAACCAGCTGCTGCGCATCGAGGAAGAGCTGGGAGACGCCGCCGTGTACGCGGGTCGCAGCGCTTTCCCCCGTTTCACGGCTTAGGGTCGAATCCATGGCACGACGGCAGCGCACGCAGAAGGTACCCGTTGCGCTGCCGTCGATGGAAAGCGCCCCGGAGCACTGGCTCCGCAACATCCGCGTGTCCGGGTTCACGTTCATGATGCTCGGGCTCGTGATCCTCGCGGTGATCGTGCTCGCGCCCAGCCTGCGCCTCGTGGTGGAGCAGCAGAAGCAGCTGACGGAGCTCACGGCGACGGTCGAAGACAAGCGCGCCTCGGTCTCCGACCTCAAGGGCGACGTCGACCGTTGGACCGACCCGGCGTACATCGAGGCCCAGGCTCGAGACCGCCTCGTCTACGTCTTCCCCGGCGACCTCACCTACCTCGTGATCGACGACGGCTCGGCCACCACCACGGCCGACGGGGCGCCCATCAGCGCGTCCATACAGACGACCCCGGTCGACTGGATGCAGGCCGTCGTCGCCTCGATATTCACCGCCGGACTCACGGATGCCCCGGCCGCAACCCTCGAAAGCCCGGTCATCCCCGCACCATGAGCACACCTCCCTTCGCCCCGCCCACGGAGGCGGATATCGCCGCCGTGTCGCGGCAGCTCGGGCGCCCCGCGCGCAATGTCATCGGCATCGCCGCGCGTTGCGTCTGCGGCAACCCGACGGTCGTCGCCACCAAGCCGCGACTCGACGACGGCACCCCGTTTCCGACGCTGTACTATTTGAGCCACCCCGCCGCGACCGCCGCGATCTCGACTCTCGAGGCCACGCAGGTGATGAACGAGTTCTCCGAGCTGCTCGCCGACGAAGACATCGCGACGCAGTACCGTGCGGCGCACGAGGCGTACCTGGCCGACCGCGAGAGCATCGCGCACGTCGACGAGATCGACGGGATCTCCGCCGGCGGCATGCCGACGCGGGTGAAGTGCCTGCACGCGCTGGCCGGCCACTCCCTCGCCGCCGGACCGGGCGTGAACCCCATCGGCGACCTGGCTCTCGAACGAGCAGCGTGGAGCCCGCTCATCTGCGAATGCGCGTAGTGCGGTCCGGGGTCTCGACACGCTCGAACGGCCGGGGCGCCCGCCGCGCCCGCCGCGCCCGCGCGACCATCGCTATCCTGCTCGCTGCGGCATCCGTCCTCGTCGCGGCTCAACCCGCGCACGCCGACGTCATCCGCGACCGCGAGTACTGGCTCGACGACTACGGGATCCGCGACGCGTGGACCGTCACCCGGGGTAAGGGCGTCACGATCGCCATCATCGACACCGGCGTCGACGGCGACCATGCCGACCTCGCGGGAGCCGTCGTGGGCGGGGCTGACTTCTCGACCCTCGGCTCGTCGAACGGTCAGACTCCCGTCGGATCCGACGACAGCTCGCACGGCACCATGGTCGCCTCCCTCGCGGCGGCCCGCGGCACCGGGGGAGGCGGCGGCATGATCGGCGCGGCACCCGACGCCTCGCTGCTCTCGCTCTCGATCGGCTTCGGCGAGTCCCAGGGCCCGAGCTCCGACGACCAGATCGCCGACGCCGTGCGCTGGGCCGTCGACAACGGGGCCGACGTCATCAACATGTCGCTCACCCGAAACACGCTCGAGTGGCCGACCAGCTGGGACGACGCCTTCCTCTACGCCATGGAGAAGGACGTCGTCGTCGTGGCCGCGGCCGGAAACCGCGGCAGCGGCACGACCCAGGTCGGCGCCCCGGCGACCATGCCCGGCGTGCTCACCGTCGGCGGCGTCGGCCGCAACGGCGAGGCGAGCTGGGATGCGTCGGCTCAGGGCATCAGCATCGCGGTGTCCGCACCGAGCGAGCAGCTCGTCGGCGCGACACCCGGGGGCGGCTACGTGCTGTGGGACGGCACGAGCGGCGCCACCCCCATCGTCGCGGGAATCGTCGCGCTCGTGCGCGCGGCCCACCCCGAGCTCGACGCCGCCAACATCATCCAACGGCTCATCGCGACGGCAAAGCCCGCCGGCGTCGAGGGCGACGACCCCATCTACGGCTACGGCCTCGTGGATGCCGCGGCCGCCGTCTCCGCCGCCGTGGTGCCTGTCTCGAGCAACCCCATGGGTGACCTCTCCGACTGGATCCGCGTCAACCGCCGGGCCGCGGCGGCGCCCTCGGAGGTGGAGACTCTCGCGCCGACGCCCGCCCCGAGCGCCACGACGGCTCCCGTGCCCAACGCCTCCGGCGCGAGCCCGCTCGGCACGCTGCTGCCCTCGGTTGCGCAGTTGCGCGACGCGGGCATCCCCCTCCTGTTGTTCACCCTCTTCGGCGTCGCCTTCGTCGTGCTCGTGTCATCCGCTGCCCGGCAATTTAGGGCGGCGCGGCGGAGGGGGTACATTGGTGGGTGGCTTCCACCGTCATAGGTGACATTCATCCGACCGTTCATGAACGACCCTTCTAGGAGAGCAAGACTCGTGCCCAAGATTCTTATTGTCGGCGGCGGCTACGCCGGTTTCTACACCGCATGGAAACTCGAGAAGGAGCTGCGCGCCGGCGAGGCCGAGGTCACCATGGTCGACCCCCGCCCGTACATGACGTACCAGCCGTTCCTTCCCGAGATCGCAGCCGGATCGATCGACCCGCGCCACGCGGTCGTTCCTCACCACGCGCACCTCTCGAAGACCGACATTGTCACCGCGAAGGTCACGGGCATCAACCACGCCACGAAGACGGCCACGATCGAGCCCCCCGTCGGCGAGCCCTACGAGTTCTCCTACGACCAGATCGTCGTCACCGCCGGTTCCGTCTCGCGCACGTTCCCGATCCCGGGTGTCGCCGACGAGGCGATCGGCATGAAGAACATCGAAGAGGCGATCGCCGTGCGCGACCGCATCCTCACCAACTTCGACAAGGCGGCGCACCTCCCCGCCGGCCCCGAACGCGACCGCCTGCTCACGTTCGTCGTCGTCGGCGGCGGTTTCGCGGGAATCGAGGCATTCGCCGAGATGCGCTCGTTCGCGACGGCGCTCGTCAAGCGTTACAAGAGGATCAACTTCGAAGACACGCACTTCCACCTCATCGAGGCGATGGGTCGCATCATGCCCGAGGTGTCGCTCAAGACGAGCCTCTGGGTCATCAAGAATCTCGCCGAGCGCGGCGCGCAGATCCACCTCGACACCCAGCTGTCGTCGGCCACCGGCGGCGTCATCGAGCTCTCCACGGGCGAGACCTTCGAGAGCGACCTCATCGTCTGGACCGCGGGCGTCATGGCATCGCCGATGCTGCGCAACACCGACCTCCCCATAGAGGAGCGCGGTCGCCTGCGCGTGCAGGCCGACCTCCGCGTCATCAACGACGACGGCGTCGTTCCCGACGCCTGGGGCGCCGGTGACGTGAGCGCCGTGCCCGACCTCACCGGCAAGGGTGTCGGCGGATACTGCGTTCCAAACGCTCAGCACGCCGTGCGCCAGGGCAAGCTGCTCTCGAAGAACATCGTCGCGGTGCTCCGTGGTGAGCTGCCTCGCGACTACTTCCACCAGCCCGCGGGAGCCGTCGCCGGCCTCGGCCTCGGCATCGGTGTGTTCCAGAAGGGCAACATCGGCATCACCGGTTTCCCGGCCTGGGTCATGCACCGCGGCTACCACGGCCTCGCGATGCCGACGTGGGAGCGCAAGATCCGCGTCATCGGCAACTGGGTCATCAACCTCGTCGCCGGCCGCGACCTCGCGTCTATTGTCGCCGTCGAGACGCCTCGCGCCGCCTTCGCGGAGTTCGCATCGCGCCCCAAGCCCCCGGCGCCCGCCGCCGAGGCACCCGTGGCTGCCGTCGCGCCCGCGAAGGCACGGAAGGTGGCCGCGAAGGCCGTCGCGCCCTCCAAGTAGCGAGACCGTCAGTAAGATCGGCTGCGCGAACCGTCCTTCGGTTCGCGCAGCCGCTGCTTAACGCGCGACTGCCCGCGCAGTGAATCTCAGCAGTGCATCACAGCAGTGCATCACAGCAATGCCCCCGTAGTCCAATGGCAGAGACAGGCGACTTAAAATCGTTCCAGTGTCGGTTCGAGTCCGACCGGGGGTACTCCTCGCGACAGTGCCCCATCCTTTCTGGGGCATCCGCGTCTCTTGACAGCGTCCGACCCGCTCGGCCATTCTGGGCAGGTGTCTGGGTCAATTGACCCACTGGGAAGGGGTCTCATGGCACGCATGTCCGCCACCGACCGCCGAAGCGCGCTTCTCGAGGCCGCCTTCCGCGTCATCGCGGCGGAAGGGGTGAGTGCCGCGACCACCCGCGCGATAGTCGCCGAGGCCGGGATGTCGCTCGCGAGCTTCCACTACGCGTTCACCAGTCGCGACGAGATGATGCGCGAGCTCATCCGGCACGTCATCGAGAACCAGGCCGTCGCAGCGTTCTCGTCGCTGCGGTACGGGGTCGACCTCCGCACCGCGATCCGCGACGGGTTGCAGGCGTTCTTCGCGGTCGTCGTCGCCGACCCCGCCCACGAGCAGACGATGTTCGAACTCATGCAGTACTCGCTGCGGACGCCCGAGCTCGCCCAGCTGCCTCGCGAGCAGTACTCGGGTTATCGCAACGCCGTGAGCGGACTGCTCGAGACCGCGGCCGCCGACACCGGCATGAGCTGGCTGCTGCCCCTCGACGACGTCGCGCGCATGGTCGTCGCGATGACCGACGGCATCACGCTCGCCTGGCTCGCCGACGGTGACGCCGCCGCCGGGAGCCGCGTCATCGAGTTCGCGGCGACCTCCATCGCCGCCCTCGCCCAACCGATCGACACCCCGTCGCCGGTCATCGCGCTGCAACATCCCCACGTCACCGACACAGCGGAGAACGCCCCATGACGACGACCCAGGCCCGCAGCACGGTTGGCGCGTTCTCCGAGCCCACGAAGAAGGTGTCGGGCGGATGGATCGCCCTCTTCGCCACCGCGTGGCTTGGAATCTGGATGGCGCAGCTCACGCCCATCCAGCTGCTGCTGCCCAAGCAGGTCGAGGAGGAGCTCGACGCCGCATCCTGGATCGACAACGTCGTGGCGTTCGGCATCATCTCCGCGGTCGCCGGGGTGTGCGCGCTCGTCGCGTTTCCGCTGAGCGGCGCGCTCAGCGACCGCACCCGGTCGCGCTTCGGCCGCCGCCGCCCGTGGATCCTCGGCGGCACCATCGTCTTCGCCGTCGCCCTCCTGCTGCTCGGCCTGCAGACCACGATGGTCGGCATCGGTGTCTTCTGGTCGCTCTCGCTCATCGGCTTCTGCGTGCTCACGGCGGCGATTACCGCCACCATCTCCGACCAGGTGCCCGTCAACCAGCGCGGGTTCGTCTCCGGTTGGGTCTCCGCGCCGCAGGCCATCGGCACCATCCTCGGCATCCTCCTCGTCACCGAGCTCGCGCTCGCGACGGCGATCGGGTACGTGCTCGTGGCGGTGCTGCAGGTGCTGCTCGTGCTGCCGTTCCTGTTCTCCACCAGGGATGCGACGCTGCCGGCCGGTGTCGAGCGGCCGAGGCTCACGGCGGCCGTGCTGCTTGGCGGCTTCTGGATCAGCCCGCGCGCGTTTCCCGACTTCGGCTGGACGCTCCTCAGCCGCATCCTCGTCAACCTCGGCAACGCCCTCGGCACGACCCTGCTGCTGTACTTCCTCATGTTCGGACTCGACCGTGGCGACAGTGCCGAAGACGACCTGCTGCTGCTCACCGCGGTGTACATGGTTTTCTTCATCGCGTCGGCGCTCGGGATAGGCAAGCTCAGCGACCGCCTCGGCAAGCGCAAGGTGTTCGTCTACATCGCCGCGTACCTGCAGGCCCTCGCCGCGCTCATCCTCGCCTTCGTGCCCGACTTCACCGTCGCGATCGGGGCGGCCGGGCTGCTCGGGCTCGGCTACGGCAGCTTCATGGCCGTCGACCAGGCGCTCGCGACCCAGGTGCTGCCCGACGCGCAGTCGCGCGGCAAAGACCTCGGCATCATGAACATCGCCACGGCCGTGCCGCAAGCCGTCGCGCCCCTGCTCGGCGCGTTCATCGTCGTCGTGTGTGCGGGGCTCGCGGTGGGCGGCGTGCACGTCGATCCGGATGCCGCCTTCGCCGGCGCCAACGCGGGGTTCGCGGGGCTCTTCGTGGCGGCGGCAGTCATGGCGGCCCTGGGCGGTCTCGCCATCATCCCGATCAAGAGCGTGACCTAGTGCGGCTCGCGAGAGACGAAGCACGAGCAGAGGCACGCCCGGGAGCACGCAACGAAGCGCGCCCCGAAGCGCGCCCGTGGACCGACCCCGCCGCCTACTACGCGGGGCTCGCGGCGGCGACGGCCGAGCTCGACCCGCCCTACGGCGTCATCTCCCTCCCGGCGCTCACGCACAACGCGTTCGACCTGCTCGACCGGGCGGCGGGAAAGCCGATCCGGGTCGCGAGCAAGTCGGTGCGTGTGCGCGGCGTCATCGACGCCGTGCTGGCCCTGCCCGGGTACGCCGGGGTGCTGGCGTACACGCTGCCCGAGGCGAACTGGCTCGCCACACCGAGCGAGCACGGCGAGGCTATCGACGATGTCGTCGTGGCATACCCGACCGCCGACCGTGCCGCGCTGAGGCAGCTCGGCACCACGCCGCACCTCGCGGCCCGCGTCACGATCATGGTCGACAGCGTCGCCCACCTCGACTTCGTCGACAGCGTCACCTCTCCGGCCCGGCGCGAACCGATCCGGGTCTGCATCGAACTCGACGCCTCATGGCAGAGCCGCGTCTTCGGCCACATCGGCGCCCGCCGATCCCCGCTGCACAGCGCCGCCGACGCGCGGGCCTTCGCCGAGACCGTCGTCTCGCGACCGGGCTTCACGCTCGTCGGCATGATGGGCTACGAGGCGCAGATCGCCGGGCTCGTGAACAACCCCGCCGGCAACCCCGCGCGCGGCAAGGCGGTCAGGTGGGTGCAGGTGCGGTCCGTCGCCGAACTCGCCGAGCGCCGAGGAGCGGCCGTCGCATCCGTGCGGCAGATCGCCGACCTCGAATTCGTCAACGGGGGAGGCACCGGCTCCATCGAGAGCACCGTGGCCGAGGATGCCGTGACCGAGGTCGCGGCCGGCTCCGGGCTGTTCGGCCCGCACCTGTTCGACAACTACACCCACTTCCATCCCGCGCCCGCCGCCGCGTTCGCCCTCTCGGTCGTGCGCAAACCGCGGCCCGAGCTCGCGGTTCTGCTCGGTGGCGGGTGGATCGCCTCCGGACCGACCGGCGACGACCGCACGCCGAAGCTGGCCTGGCCCCACGGCCTGTCGTTCCTGACGCGGGAGATGGCCGGCGAGGTGCAGAGCCCGGTGAGGGGCGCCGCGGCACGCAGCCTCGCGGTGGGCGACCGCGTCTGGTTGCGGCACACCAAGGCCGGCGAGCTGGGCGAGCACCTCGACGAGTTCGCGATCGTCGACGGCGACGCCATCGTCGAGACGGTGCCGACCTACCGCGGCCAGGGCAAGGCGTTCCTGTGACCCTCGCCACCCCGCGAATGGTGCTTCCCGGCGAGCGCTGGCAGAACTGGGGCCGCTCGGAGAGCGCCCATCCGCTGCACGTCGCGCGCCCCGCATCCGTCGCCGACGTCGTCGAGGTGGTGCGCTTCGCGCGTGAACGCGGCCTCACGGTCAAGCCGATCGGCGCCGGCCACAGCTTCACCTCCATCGCCGCGACCGCCGGAATCCAGCTCGACCTGGCCGCCGTCGACGGGCTCATCGCGGTCGACGGCAGCCTCGTCACCCTCGGTGCCGGCACCAACCTCCGCCAGGTGCCCGCGCTGCTGCGCCCGCACGGTCTCGCGCTCAGCAACATGGGCGACATCGACCGCCAGACCATCGCTGGCGCGACGTCTACAGGAACTCACGGCACCGGCGGCGGCTTCGGCGGACTCGCGACGCAGGTGCGCGCGGTCACCCTCGTGACGGCGGATGGCGCGATCCTGCACGTGAGCGACACCGAGAACCCCGAGCTGCTGCCGGCAGCCCGGCTCGGTCTCGGTGCGCTGGGGGTGCTCGTGAACGTGACGATCGAGTGCGTGCCCGCGTTCCTGCTTCGGGCCGTGGAGAAGCCCGAGCCGTTCGACGCCGTCATCGAGTCGTGGCGGCACCGTGTCGCCGACACCGACCACTTCGAGTTCTACGTCTGGCCCCACACCGACCGGGTGCTGAGCAAATACAACACCCGCCTCGCGATCGACGAGGAGCGCCATCCCGTCGGCCGCGTCGCCGGATGGTGGGAGGATAGGTTCATCTCCAATCACCTTTTCGCCGCCATCCTCAACGTCGGCCGCGCGGCCCCGACGCTCGTGCCCTCGATCAACCGCCTCGCCACGAGGGTGTCGGGCCACCGGTCGTACACCGACGTGTCGCACGAGGTGTTCGTCTCGCCGCGCACCACCCGTTTCCGCGAGATGGAGTACGCGGTGCCGTTCGACGCCGTGCCCCAGGTGCTGCGCGAGATACGCGCCCTCATCGACGCGAACAGCTGGAACATCTCCTTCCCGATCGAGGTGCGCGCGGCCGCTGCCGACGACCTCTGGCTCTCGACGGCGTCCGGGAGACGAACCGGGTACATCGCGGTGCACCGGTACTACCGCGAAGACCCGTCCGAGTACTTCCGCGCCGTGGAGCAGATCATGATCGCCCACGACGGTCGGCCGCACTGGGGCAAGATGCACTACCGCGACGCCGAGTCGCTCGCCGCGACGTACCCGCACCACGGCGACTTCGTCGCGGTGCGCGACCGGCTCGATCCCGACCGGGTGTTCGGCAACGAGTACCTCGAGCGGGTGCTGGGCTCGTGAGCACCGCGGCGAAGCGCGCAAACGCGCGGCCGGGGCGGGAGTGGCTCGACAACCCGGCGGGCCTCGGCGAGCTCATGCCCGCGGGCTTCACGATGGGCGTCGCCACGAGCGCGTTCCAGGTGGAGGGAGGCATCCTCGACGGCGGCCGCGAGCCCTCGACGTGGGACACCTTCATGGCGCAGCCGGGGCGCATCGCCGACGGGTCCGACGCATCCGTCTCCACCGATCACCTGCACCGCTACAGCGAAGACGTGAAGCTCATGCGCGAGCTCGGTGTCGACTCCTACCGCTTCTCGCTCGGCTGGTCGCGCCTGCAGCCGGGCGGTCGGGGTGGGGCCAACCGCGCCGCCGTCGCGTTCTACGACCGCCTTCTCGACGAGCTGCTCACGAACGGCATCCGGCCGATGGCCACGCTCTTCCACTGGGACACCCCCGAGGCGCTGCAGCACACGGGTGGCTGGATGAAGCGTGACACCGCCTACCGTTTCGCCGACTACGCGTTCCTCGCGGGGGAGGCGTTCGGCGACCGCATCGACAGCTGGGTCACGATCAACGAGCCGGCGACGGTCACGCTCAACGGCTACGCGCTCGGCGTCCACGCTCCCGGCGCGACGCTGCTGTTCGACTCCCTGCCCGCCGCCCACCACCAGCTGCTCGGCCACGGGCTCGCGGTCGAGGCGTTGCGTGCGGCATCCGTCACGGGCGGCATCGGCATCGCCAACGTGCACTCGCCCGTGCAGCCGGAGGGTGACGGCGAAGACGACGCGCTCTTCACCGAGCTGTTCGACATCGTGCACAACCGCGTCTACGCCGACCCGGTGCTGCTCGGGCGCTACCCGGAGGTTCCGGAGCAGCTCGACCACCTGTTCGCCGCGTTCCGCGAGATCGACCCGGCCGACCTGCGGGTCATCTCCGCCCCGCTCGACTTCTACGGACTCAACTACTACGCGCCCTCCCGGGTGGCGGCGGGTGCGCCGACGGATGCCGCGACTGCCGACGGGCGATCGCCGGTCGTGCGCCAGTTGCCCTTCTCGCTTCGCGCGTGGCCCGAGTACCCGGTCACGGGATTCGGGTGGCCCATCGCTCCCGACTTCCTCACCGTGGCCCTGCGCGAACTCGCAGACAGGTACGGCGACGCCCTTCCGCCCGTCATCATCACGGAGGGGGGTGCGAGCTTCCCCGACGTGGTCGAGCGCGACGGATCGATCGACGACGAGGCGCGTGTGCTCTACCTCGCCGAGCATCTCGCCGCCGCGTTCGCGGGCGCACCCGGTGTGCGGCTCGCGGGATACTACGTCTGGTCGCTGCTCGACAACTGGGAGTGGGCGGCCGGATTCAACCAACGATTCGGTCTCGTGCACGTGAACTTCGAGACCCAGGACCGCACGCCCAAGCGCTCGTTCACCTGGATGCAGCGTGTCATCGGCGGCCGCACCGCCTGACGGATCGACTCGCGCTTAATCTGCCGGAAACATGGTCATCAAGAACGCGAAACGAGCGGCGGCTAGTGTCGCTTGGATTACAGTCGGTTCACGACATCCTCCCGAAAGACAGGCATCCCTCCATGTCAGCACGTTCGATTTTCTCCTCGCGCGGTTCCTCCCGCTCTTCCTCGAGCGCGTCACAGCGCTTCGCCCGGCGTTCGACCATCGCCACGATCGCCGCCGCCGGACTGGTGCTCGCGCTCGCCGGTTGCTCCGGAGCCACCCCCGCGGCCGATGGTGACGCCGCGGGCGAGGACTTCGGCGAGCTGAAGCTCCAGCTCTCCTGGATCAAGAACGAGGAGTTCGCGGGCGAGTTCTTCGCCGACTCCAAGGGCTACTACACAGACGCCGGCTTCTCCGAGGTCTCCATGACCCCCGGGCCGTCGACCGGCAGCGCCGAGCTGCTCTCGGGCACCGCGGATGTCGCGCTGAGCGACGCCATCTCGATCGGCACCGTCGTGGCCAACGAGGAGGCCCCGCTCAAGATCATCGGCGCGACGTACCAGAAGAACCCGTTCACGGTCCTGTCGCTCGCCGACGGCGGCAACATCGTGACGCCTGAGGACATGATCGGCAAGAAGATCGGTGTGCAGGCATCCAACACCTCGTTGTTCGAGGGCCTGCTCGCGGCCAACAACATCGATGCCGCCGACGTCACGATCGTTCCGGTGCAGTACGACCCGTCGGTGCTCGTCAACGGCGACGTCGACGGCTTCGTCGCCTACCTCACGAACGAGTCGATCACGGTCGCCGCGTCGGGAGTCGCCGTGACCAACCTGTCCTTCGCCGACAACGGCCTCCCGTTCGTCGCGGAGACCTTCACGGTGACCGAGCAGACCATCGCCGAAGACCGCGAGAAGCTCAAAGCGTTCCTCGTCGCCGAGATCAAGGGATGGACCGACGCCGTCAACGATCCCGAGGGTGGAGCCCGGCTTGCCCTCGACACCTACGGTGCCGACCTCGGGCTCGTCGAGGCCAACTCCATTGCCGGATCGAAGGAGGCGTCGGAAAACCTCATCGTCTCCGACGAAACCGTGGAGAATGGACTCTTCACAATCAGCGACGATCTCCAGACGCAGACGATCAAGACGCTCGCCGGCGCGGGTATCGACGTCTCGGCGGGTGACCTGTTCGACATGTCGCTGCTCGCCGAGGTGTACGAGGAGAACCCGGAGCTCGTCGGCTACCAGAAATAGTCCGTTCCACCAACGCAAAGGATCCACTCCGTGACCACGACCACGGCCGTTGACGGTGCCCAGGGTATAACCCTGGGCACCGGCATCCAGATCAGCGAACTGCACAAAGAGTTCCGCATGGGAACCAAGAATGTGGTGGCGTTGGAGAACGCCAACCTCCACACCGACAAGGGCACGTTCCTGGCGCTGCTGGGTCCGTCGGGATGCGGCAAGTCCACGATCCTGCGGATCCTGGCGGGCCTCGAGACGCCCAGCTCCGGCACGACGCGCGTCGACGGGAAGAGTCCCGACGAGCTGCGCCGTGACAACGAGCTCGGCATCGCGTTCCAAGACCACGCGCTACTGCCGTGGCGCAGCGTCGTAGCCAACATCCGTCTCCCGTTCGAGATCGCGGGCAAGAAGGCCGACCAGGCCTACATCGACGAGCTCATCGACCTCGTGGGCCTGCGCGGGTTCGAGAAGGCCAAGCCCGCCCAGCTGTCCGGCGGGATGCGGCAGAGGGTGTCGATCGCACGGTCGCTCGTCATGAAGCCGTCGGTGCTCCTGCTCGACGAGCCGTTCGGCGCGCTCGACGACATGACGCGCCAGCGCCTCAATCTGGAGCTGCTGCGCATCTGGACCCAGAAGCCCGCGACGACTCTGCTCGTGACGCACGGAATCTCCGAGGCGATCTTCCTCTCCGACCAGGTGGCCGTCATGAGCCCGCGGCCGGGGCGCATCAAGGAGATCATCGACATCGACCTGCCGCGTCCGCGCCTGCCCGAGATGCAGCGCACGCCCGAGTTCCACGCCTACGTCGACCACGCCTCCGACCTGCTCTTCGGGGCGGGAGCCGGCGTCGGCGGCTCCGCTCTCGAGGACTGACGATGAGAAGGTCGCGTCTTCCGCTCTGGGCGGTGAGCGCCATCGGCGTCGTCGCGCTGGTCGCGGTGTGGTGGATCGTCGCCGCGGTGTTCTTCGCCCCGAAGGGCGGCGGCAGCTACGCCGCCGTGCCCACGCCCCCGCAGGTGGTGCAGGCGTTTCTCGACGACGGCATCGGCTTCTTCTGGAAGGCGTTCTCGGTCACCCTCAACGAGGCCGCCATCGGCTACCTCTGGGGCAACGGCCTGGCCCTCGCGCTCTCCGCGCTCGTCATCGTGCTGCCGTGGCTCGAGGGCGTGCTCACCCAGGTCGCGGTCATCACCTACTGCATCCCCATCGTGGCGATCGGGCCGCTCGCGCTCATCATCCTCGGCGGCGCCGAGCGCGCGGGCGAGCCGTCGAAGACCGCGATCTTCCTCGCCGCACTCTCGGTGTTCTTCACCACGGTGGTCGGCACGCTCCTCGGTCTCAAGGCGGCGGATCGCGCCTCCCTCGACGTCGTGAGCGTCTACGGCGGCTCCCGTTTCACGCAGCTGCGCAAGGTGCGCCTCATCGCCGCCCTGCCGTCCGTGCTGAGCGCCCTGCAGATCGCCGTGCCCGCGGCCTTCCTCGGCGCCGTGTTGGGGGAGTACTTCGGAAAGATCGAGATCGGCGTGGCCCCGGTGCTCGTCTCCTCCGCTGTCTCGCTCAACTCGCCGCGTGTCTGGGTGATCTTCCTGCTCTGCGCGATCGTCGCGATCGTCGGCTACGCCATCCTCGGCTTCATCGGAAGGCTCATCACGCCGTGGTCGACGGGGAGGCAGTCGTGACCGTGACCAGCACCGCGCCTCGGGATGACACACCCGACGCCGCACGCGTCCGCGCCCGGCTGCGTTCCGAAGCGCTGCGGTCGCTCGGCCGGGCCGTGGGGAAGAGCGTGCTCATCGCCCTGCTCACGTTCGTGCTCGTGCTCGGGCTGTGGCTCGCCGTGCTCACCTTCTTCGGCATCTCGCCGTACATCGCCAAGGGGCCGCTCGACGTGTGGCAGTTCCTCATCACCGACGACGACGCGGCCGCGAACCGCGAGGTGCTCGGCATCAACCTGGCGGTGACGCTGCGGCACGCGCTGACGGGATTCGTCGTGGGTCTCGTTGTCGCCATCCTCGGCGCCATCGTCTTCCGGCTCTCGCGCACGGCGGAGAGCGCGCTCATGCCGGTCGCGATGCTGCTGCGCTCGGTGCCGCTCGTCGCCCTCGCGCCGGTCATCATCCTCGTCTTCGGTTTCGGCTCGGAGGCGTCCGTCGCGGTCATCGGCGGCATCGTCGTGCTCTTCCCCGCCCTTGTCACCATGGTGTTCGGGCTCAAGGCGTCGTCGCCGCAGATGCTCGACGTCGTCTCCGTCTACGGCGGCTCGACGCTCACCGCCGTGCGCAAGGTGGCCCTCCCGGGCGCGCTGCCGTCGCTGTTCGCGGCGATCAGGGTGTCGGTCCCGGGCGCCATCACGGGCGCGCTGCTCACCGAGATGCTCTCCACCGGCGACGGCATCGGCTACTCGACGCTGCAGTACCTTCCGCAGGCCAAGTTCGCGGACGTCTGGGCCGCCGTCGTCGTCGTGACGGCGGTGTCGCTCGCGCTCTACTTCCTGGTGCAGATTCTGGAGACGATCGTGCTCAGCCGCATGGGGATGACCGAGAAGCGCGGCAACTAGGGGCCCGTCGGCGCAGAGCCCGTCGGGTTGCGAGCAGCTCGGGCTGAGAACCGCTTACGGCGTCCTGCGCCGCAGGGTCACCGCCCCGAGCACGACCGCTCCCACGGCGAACGCGCCGATGACGAGCAACTGGCCGACGACATACGCCGTGTCCTCGGCATCCGTCGCCACCGCATTGAGCGCATCGATCGCGTGCGAAAGCGGCAGCCAGTCGGAGATCGCGTGCAGTACGTCGGGCATGTCGTCGCGGGGGAGCAAGACCCCGCCCAACAGCACCTGCGGAAACACGATCGCGGGCATGAACTGCACCACCTGGAACTCGGTGCGGGCGAACGCGCTCGCGAGCAGCCCGAGGGTCGAGCCGAGCACGGCGTCCGCGACGGCGACGCCGACCAGCATCCCGAGCGCACCCTCGATGTCGAGCCCGCAGACCCCGACCGCGAAGGCCACCGCGACGCCCGCCTGCAGCACGGCGATCAGCCCGAAGGCGAGCGCGTAGCCGAGGATGAAGTCGAGCCGCGACAGGGGCAGGCTCAGCAGGCGTTCGAGGGTGCCCGAACGCCGCTCGCGCAGGGTCGCGATGCTCGTCACGAGGAACATGATGATGAAAGGGAAGAGCGCGAGCATCGCCGGGCCGATGCGGTCGAACACCGGGGTGTCGTCGAAGAGCCACGCCACGAGCCCGATGAGCAGGCTCGGCACGACGAGCAGCAGCGCGATGGTTCGCGGATCATGCCTGATCTGGGTGAGCACGCGACCGGTGGTCGCGAGGGTTCTCCGTGGCGACATCAGGCACCCCGCTCCGAGTCGGCCCGCTCCGAGTCGGCCCGCTCCGGTCGGCGGTCGAGTCGGTGGTGCGGATGCCGCGGGCCGGCGCCCTCGTCGGTGCGGTGCGGCGCGTCCGTGGCGGTGGTCGGAGTGGCGGTGGTCGCCGCGGCGACATCGCCGCGCTCGATGACCCGCAGGAACGCCTCCTCGGCATCGGAGGCGCCCGTCGCCGCGAGCAGACCCGTGGGGGTGTCGTCGGCGAGCAGCCGACCGTCGCGCATGAGCAGCAGGCGGTCGCAGCGGGTGGCCTCGTCCATGACGTGACTCGACACCAGGAGGGTCACGCCCGACTCCGAGAGGCCCCGGAACAGCGACCAGAGCTGCACGCGTAGCACCGGGTCGAGCCCGACGGTCGGCTCATCGAGCACGAGCAACTCGGGTGAACCCAGAAGGGCGGCCGCGAGCGACACCCGGCTCTCCTGCCCGCCCGACAGGGAGCGCACGAGCACGTCCGCGTGGCTGCCGAGGTCGGTCTGCTCGATCACACGCTCGACGTCGGAGCGCGGTGCGCCGAGCACGCGCGCGAAATACGCGAGGTTCTGGCGGGTCGTGAGGTCGTCGTAGACGCTCGCGTTCTGCGTCACGTACCCGATCCGGTGCCGCAGCCCGGGCGAGCCGGCAGGCTCGCCGAGCACCGTCACGGTTCCCGACTCGACGACCTGCACGCCGACGATCGCCCGCATGAGCGTGGTCTTGCCCGAGCCGCTCGGCCCGAGCAGCCCGACGACACCGCCCGGGGCGAGGTCGAGGTCCAATCCGTGCAGCACGGTTGCCGCCCCGCGCTTCACCCGGAGCGATCGGATCCGCAGCGCCGCGTTCACCGCGCCGGTCATGATCTATTCACCATGTGGTGAATTATTGGCCCGTGGGATTCCCGCTGTCAAGAGTCTCCGTGCGCTCCGGTTCGTGGGGCGCCTCCGACGGCGCCGATGACGGGGGGATGCCGGTGAGGTGCCACTGCACGACGGGGCCGACGCGCGCCACCACCTGCTCGATCGACGCGCTCGCGAGCGGCTCCACGCGGATGCCGTACCGGGCCACGATGAGCCCGACCATCTGGCTCGCGGCGAGCGACGCCCGCAGCTCGGCCTCGCCGCCGCCGACCGTCGCGGCGATGCGGTCGAGCACCTCCCGGGTCAAGAACTGCCGCAGGAGCGTCGCCGCGAACTCCTGCCCGAGAGCGGTGTGGATGAGGCTCACGATGCGAGCGCGCGCCTTCGGCTCCTCGAGCGCGGTGAGCAGCGCCCGCACGAGCCCCTCCCCGATACGCTCGCGGGGCCCCTCGAGGATGTGGGCGGCCAGCCGGTCGGGCCGCACCGGCGCCTCGATGGACGCGGCGAACAGGTCGGCCTTGTCGTCGAAGTAGTGGTGCACGAGGGAGGGGTCGACCTCCGCGCGCCTCGCGATCGCCCGAAGCGATGTCGCGTCATAGCCCCGCGCGGCGAACTCGGCCATCGCGGCGCGGACGATGGAGGTGCGCGCGTCGACGGGCGTGCCCGCCGACTTGCGGGGGCGCCCGCGTGGCCGACGCGTGGCCCGAGCCGAATCATCCGAGTGCGTGGTCATGGCCAGAGTGTAGGCGGTGACCCGCGAGTTCGCCCAGAACAAGCGGCGGCGGCGGATGGCCCCGAGAGCCCCTCGCGTATGATTGCGCGTATGGAGATCGTCATCGTCATCGGCGTAATTGTGCTGCTCGCCATCATCGCCGGCGTGTACCTGTGGGCAACCTACAACGGGCTCGTCACTCTCAACGTCCGTGTCGACGAGGCGTGGAGCGACATCACCGTGCAGCTCAAGCGCCGTGCCGACCTGCTTCCCAACCTCATCGAGACGGTCAAGGGATACGCGGCACACGAGAAGGGCGTCTTCGAGGCGGTCACGAAGGCGCGCGCCGAGTCGATCAGTGCATCCACTCCGGGCGAGGCGTCCGTCGCCGAGAACCACGTGCAGTCGGCGTTGAAGAGCGTCTTCGCGGTGGCCGAGGCGTACCCTCAGCTGCAAGCGAGCCAGAACTACCTGCAACTCCAGGGCGAGCTCGTCGACACCGAAGACAAGATCCAGGCGTCGCGCCGCTTCTACAATGGCGGAGTGCGCGAACTCAACACGAAGATCAAGACCTTCCCCAACACCCTCTTCGTGCGCAACCTCGGCTTCACCGAGCGCGAGTTCTTCGAGGTCGCCGACGCGGCGTCCATCGCCGAGCCGCCCCGAGTGCAGTTCTAGCCTTGCCCGTCCGTCGCAGGCAGGGATAGACCCCCGTGTATCGCGCCATCGCCGCGAACAAGCGCAACACCGTCTTCATCATCGCGCTGTTCATCATCATCGTCGCCGTGCTCGGCTACGCGGGCAGCATCATCATGGGCGGCAACCCGCTCACGATCACGATCGGCACGCTCATCGGCGCGGGCGTCTATACGCTCATCCAGTACTTCGCCGCCGGCCGCCAGGCGCTCGCGATCAGCGGTGCTCGTGAGATCCAGAAGGCGGACGACCCCAGGCTGTATCGCATCGTCGAGAACCTGTCCATCACCAACGGCATGCCCATGCCCAAGGTCTACGTGATCAACGACGACGCCCCGAACGCCTTCGCCACGGGTCGCGACCCCCAGCACGCCGTCGTCGCGGCCACGACCGGACTCCTCGCGATCATGGACGACGACGAGCTCGAGGGCGTCATGGCGCACGAGCTGGGTCACGTGCAGAACTACGACATCCGCGTCTCGACGATCGTCTTCGGGCTCGTCGTCGCCGTCGGCTTCATCGCCGACATGCTGCTGCGCTTCAGCTTCTTCAGCGGCGGAAACCGCAATAACAACAACAACGGCGGCGGCAACCCGCTCGTGCTCGTCCTCGGCATCGCGGCGCTAATCATCTCGCCTCTCGTCGCGGGCATCGTACAGGCCGCCGTGTCGCGCCAGCGCGAATACCTCGCGGATGCCACGGGCGCGATGACCACGCGTCACCCCGACGCCCTCGCGAGCGCACTGACGAAGCTCGGCGCGTACGGACGGCCCGTGCGTCGACAGAACTCCTCGATGGCGCACATGTGGATCGCCGACCCGAACAAGCCCGGACTCATCGACAAGCTGTTCAGCACGCACCCGCCGATCGCGGAGCGCGTCGAGCGCCTGCACCAGATCGGCGGCGGCTTCTAGACCTTCTGGTGGCTCTATGAGCCGACCCCGGTCGGCGAGGCGGCCTCGTCGCCGAACCGCTCGAGCGGATCGAGCCGGAGGCCTGCAGCACACCGGCGACCCTGCGCTTCGTCGCGACATAGACGGCGTGGCCCGAACCCTGCGAGAAGTCCGCGACGAGAAAGCCGTCCGACACCTCCACGACGGTGGTGAGCTCGGGCTCCTCGAGGTGGCGGTGGCCGTCGCCGAGACCACGCGATCGCCGTGTCGTAGTCGTGCGGAGTGGAAGATCACGATGGTCGTCATGGAAGCGATGATGGCAGCGCGACGGCACCGGAGGAAGCGGGTCTCGTCACCCGGCCGACGGGCGCGTGGACAGCACGCCGGCGAGATCGTGCGCCAGGTCGCCCCGGTCGATCACCTCGATGGCGTCGAGACCCTGCCACGCGCGGGCGCTCTCGAGCAGCGGCACGATCCGCTCCTCCATCCCCGTCGGAGCTCCCGCCTCGCGCCACGCGGACTGCACGCGCAGCACCCGGTTGTGCCGGTCGCTCTTGAGGTCGATGCGGCCGACGATGCGATCGTCGAGCAGCACGGGCAGGCTGTAGTAGCCGAAGATCCGCTTGTGTGCGGGCGTGTATATCTCGATGCGGTAGTGGAAGTCGAAGAGCCGCTCGGAGCGGGGCCGCGCCCACACCACGGGATCGAACGGCGACAGCAGCGCCGCCGCCTCCATGCGCCGCGGGACGCGGGCGTCGCGGTGCAGCCACGCCGGTTGCGTCCACCCCTCGACCGACACCGGGAGCAGCTCGCCGCTCTCCTCGAGGTCGGCGATCGCGGCTCGCGTCGGCGCCTGCCGGATGCGGTAGTAGTCCGCCAGGTCGGCGACCGTGCCGATGCCGTGGGCGCGCGCCGACAGCGCGATGAGCGTGCGCACGGCATCGGTCTCCGACACGGTCGTCGCGAGGATGTCGGCGGGCACGCGTTGCTCCGCGAGCGCGTAGGTGCGTTCGAACCGGGTGCGTCCCGCCGACACCACCTCACCCCAACCGAACAGCACCTCGAGACCGCGCTTGACGTCGGACCAGCCCCACCACGAGCCCGTGCCCCTGTTCGCATCGTGCTCGATCTGGCTCGCGGGCAGCGGCCCCTTCGCCGCGAGCTCGGCGCGCAGCCAGTCGAGCATGGGCCGGTTGGAGTGCACCCAGCTGTCAGTGTCCGCCTCACTGCCTGCCCGCCGTGCGTCCATGCGCCACTGGAACAGCGGACGCCTCTCCATCGGGATGATCGCCGCCTCGTGCGCCCAGTACTCGGTGTAGCGCCCGGCCGGGCCGAAAGTCAGCCGGTCGAGATCCGCCTTGTCGAAACTGCCAAGGCGCGCGAAGACGGGCAGGTAGTGGCTGCGCTCGAAGACGTTGACCGAGTCGAGCTGCAGCAGGCCGAGGCGGTCGATGACCGAGCCGAGTCGACGGATGCCGGGGCCCGAAGCCGCGCCGGGAGCCCGACCCTGCGTGCCGAACCCCTGTGCGCGCAGCGCGATTCGCCGCGCCTGCGCTGCCGAGAGAGAAGTCGCCACCCTCGAACTGTAGTGAGGCCCGCCGACATCCGGAATTCGTCACCCGTTCACCGACCCGTCGACCTCGCGTACCGCCGTCTCCGTATCGTTCACAGCGGTCGACCCGGTTCCCTTCTGCCCGCTCACAGCGCGGGCGGCCGGCACGACCATCTGGAGGACCCCTTGTTCGGAAAGCGTCACCTCACGGGCGCGGCCATCATGGCCGCCGCCGCAATCACACTCAGCGCGTGCGCGGCGACCGACGACTCGTCGGCGAAGTCCGACGTCGACGCCGCGACCGCCACGAGCGCCGACGACTTCGGCGGGCTCGACGCCCTCGTCACCGCCGCCCGAGCCGAGGGAGAGCTCAACGTGATCGCACTGCCCGACGACTGGGCGAACTACGGCAAGATCAAGGCCGCCTTCGAGAAGAAGTACGACATCACCGTCAACTCCGCCGACCCCGGCATCTCGAGCGCCGAGGAGATCACCGCGGCAGACAACCTCAAGGGGCAGGACACGGCACCCGACGTCTTCGACCTCGGTTCGGCCGTCGCGCTCGCCGAGACCGACAACTTCGCCGCCTACCAGGTCGCGAACTGGAACGAGATCCCCGACGCCAACAAGGAGGCCACCGGGCTCTGGGTCAACGACTACACGGGCAGCATGTCGATCGGCTTCAACTCCAACGAGGTCGACGAGCCTGAATCGCTCGACGACCTGCTCGGGAGCGAGTACAAGGGCGCCGTCGCCATCAACGGCGACCCGACCCAGGCCGGCGCGGCCTTCGCGGCCGTCGGTCTCGCCACGGTGCAGAACGGCGGAACGCTCGACGACTTCACCCCGGGCATCGAGTTCTTCGGCGAACTGGCCGACGCGGGCAACTTCCTGCCCGTCGACCCGACCCCCGCGACCATCGCCTCGGGTGAGACCACGGTCGTCTTCGACTGGAGCTACAACAACCTCGCTGCCGCCGCGACGGTCGACGGCTGGAAGGTGACGACGCTCCCGGGCTCGGTCTACACGAGCTTCTACAACCAGGCGATCAACGTGGATGCCCCGCACCCCGCCGCTGCTCGCTTGTGGCAGGAGTTCCTGTTCAGCGCCGACGCGCAGAACATGTTCATCACCGGCGGCGCGTACCCCGTCACCCTCGAGGCCATGAACGAGGCGGGGACCACCGACGAAGACGCCATTGCCGTCATCGGCAACCTCGAGGGCGACATCGTGACTCCCACCGAGGCGCAGTCAGCCGTGGCATCCACCCTTCTCGCAGAGAAGTGGGCTGCGGCCATCGGCTAGCAGCAACCCATGACTGTCGCCAACGCGCCGGTTCTCGTGTCGGATGCCGCGGAGACACCGTCTCCACGGCATCCGACCGGCGAACAGGCAGCCCGCCGTCGCCGCCCGGCGCTGGCCAAGTACGCGGGGCTCACGCCCTTCGCGCTCTACGTGCTCGTCTTCCTCGCCATCCCCACGACGATCGCCGTGGTCAGCGGCTTCCTCACCGACGACGGCGCGTTCACCTTCGACAACGTGCCCGGTCTCTTCAGCCCGACGGTGCTCGGCACCTTCGCGAGCTCCTTCTGGGTATCCGCCGTCACCGCGGTCGTCGGCGCGGTCGTCGGCGCTCTCGTCTGTTACGCGCTCCTCGGCACCCGGGTGGACGGACCGCTCCGCTCGCTCATCGACTCCGCCTCGAGCGTGCTGGCGCAATTCGGCGGCGTGATGCTCGCGTTCGCCTTCATCGCCACGATCGGCGGCCAGGGGCTCGTCACCGTACTGCTCAAGGAGCGTCTCGGCATCGACATCTTCGAGAACGGTGTCTGGCTCTACCAGGTGCCCGGCCTCCTGCCGGTGTACATCTACTTCCAGGTTCCGCTCATGATCATCACCTTCCTGCCCGCGCTCGAGGGGCTGAAGACCCAGTGGGCGGAGGCCAACGCCACCCTCGGCGGCACCCGCTTCACCTACTGGACGCGCATCGCGTTGCCGCTGCTCGCGCCCTCCTTCTTCGGCAGCCTGCTGCTGCTGTTTGCCAACGCGTTCTCGTCGTTCGCCACCGCCGCCGCCCTCATCAGCCAGGGTGCGCAGATCGTGCCGCTGCAGATCCGCGGGGCCCTCGTGAGCGAGACCCTACTCGGCCGCGAGAACATGGCGGGCTCCCTCGCCCTCGGAATGGTGATCGTGATGGTCGTTGTCATGTGGGGCTACTCCGCGCTCCAGTCGAGAACCTCGAGGTGGCAGAAGTGAGAAACGCCGTACGCATCGGAACCGAACCCGGCCCCGTCGCCCGCTGGATCATCCTCGGCGGCGTCGGGCTCGTCTTCGCGATCCCCATCGTCGCGATGATCGAGTTCACCTTCCGCTCCGGCCTCGCGGGCGGCTACACGATCGACCACTGGACGGGTCTGTTCTCCGACGACGCGTCACGCACCTACCGCAACCTCTTCACCGGCATCGGCAACTCGCTGCTGCTCGCGATCGTGACGGTCGGCATCGTGCTCCTGGTGCTTCTGCCGACGATGATCCTCGTGCACCTCCGGTTTCCGCCGCTCCGGCGTGTGCTCGAGTTCGTCTGCGTCATCCCCATCACGGTGCCCGCCATCGTGCTCGTCGTCGGGCTCGCGCCCGTCTACTCGGTCGTCGTCGAACTGCTCGGCGGATCCGTCTGGACGCTCGCACTCGCGTACGGCATCACGGTGCTGCCGTACGCGTACCGGGCCCTCCAGTCGAACCTCGACGCCGTCGACGTCGTGACGCTGACCGAGGCCGCGCGCACCCTCTCGGCCGGCTGGGGGCGCGTGCTCTGGTTCGTGCTGCTGCCCAACCTGAAGCGCGGCGTGCTCGCGGCGTCGTTCATCTCGGTTGCGGTCGTGCTCGGCGAGTTCACCATCGCGAGCCTGCTCAACCGCGTCACCCTGCAGACGGCGCTGCTGCAGGTGTCGCAGTCCGATCCGTATGTCGCGGTCATCTTCGCACTGCTCGCCCTCGCGCTCGCGTTCCTCCTCCTCCTCTCCATCGGCCGTCTCGGCCGTGCCCGTCGCAATGGAAGCGCATCATGACCCACACGGCACCCACCCGCACCCTGCCCGGCGAGCCCGGGAGCGGCGCGACCGTCTCCCTGCGCAATGTCGTCAAGACCTACGGCTCGCACCGCGCGCTCACGGGCATCGACCTCGACATCGCGCCGGGGGAGTTCATCGCCCTTCTCGGGCCGTCGGGTTGCGGCAAGACGACCGTGCTGCGCGCACTCTCGGGTCTCGAGCGCATCGACGGTGGCAGCATCCGCGTCGACGGCGTCGACGTGGCCGAGGTGCCGACCAACAAGCGCGACATCGGGATGGTCTTCCAGTCGTACTCGCTCTTCCCGCACATGACCGCGCTGGGGAACGTCGAGTTCGGACTCCGGATGCGCCGGGTCGCGAAGGTCGACCGCCGCACGCGGGCGACGGACGCCATCGAGATGGTCGGCCTCGGCAGCCACGGTGAGCGGTTCGCACACCAGCTCTCCGGCGGCCAGCAGCAACGCGTCGCCCTCGCACGGGCCCTAGCCACGCGTCCGCGCGTGCTGCTGCTCGACGAGCCGCTCAGCGCCCTCGATGCCAAGGTGCGCGTGCAGTTACGGGAGGAGATCCGTCGTATCACCCGCGACCTCGGCATCACGACGGTGTTTGTGACGCACGATCAGGAGGAGGCGCTCGCTGTGGCCGATCGTGTCGCGGTCATGCGTGCTGGGCGCATCGTGCAGATCGGCACCCCGGAGCAGTTGTACGCGACCCCCGCCACCACCTTCGTCGCCGACTTTGTCGGACTCACGAGCCGGGTGCCCGGGGTCGTCGTCGGCGGTGCCGTCGAGGTGCACGGCGTGCGGCTGCCGCTGCTCGGGGCGCCGCAAGCCGACGGACCCGTGCTCGCCTACATCCGACCCGAGGATGTCGCGATCGCGAGCGCCGGTGACGCCGACGCCATCGCGGTCACCGTCGTGTCGTCGAGCTTCCTCGGATCGCTGCGCCGCACGCAGTTCCGACTGCCGGATGGATCCCTCATCTCCGCCCAGCACGACGTGCGCGATCATCCGGTCGCCGGCGCCGCCGCGTTCCTGAGTCTCAGGCTTTCGGCTGTCGCCGCAAGTGCTCGCTGAGGATTTCGTCGTTGCATAGACTCGGGAAATGTTCTACCGCGAGCGCCGCCCCATCGAGACAATCCCGCAGCTCCCCGCTATCCGAGACGAGGTGATAGACCGGGCCGTTCCCGCCGGCATGAAGATCGCCGGTGCGTGGTCGTGGCGGATCCTCGCTGTGGTCGCCGTCGCCGTGGTCTTCGGCCTCGTCATCGTGCAGTTGCGTGAGATCGTGATCCCCTTCATGATCGCGATCCTCATCTCGGCGCTGCTCGTTCCGATCGTGCAGTTGCTGCAGCGACACCGCTGGCCGAAGGCGATCGCCGTCGTCGTCGCGCTCGTCGGCACGATCGCGATTGTCTCCGCCCTCATCTACCTCGTCGTGTCGCAGATTCGGGCGGGGTCCGCCGACATCCAGGAGCGGTCTATGGTCGCCTACGCCGACTTTCAGGACTGGCTCAACACCAACTTCGGCATCGACGCGCAGGAGTTCAACGGCTACCTCGACACGGCCTTCGCCTCCGTGCAGTCAAACAGCAACGCGCTGTGGTCGGGTGCGCTCTCGGTGGGACTGACCGCGGGGCACTTCCTCACCGGACTGCTGCTCACCCTCTTCGCGACGATCTTCCTCCTCGCCGACGGTGGCGGCATCTGGCGTTGGGTCGTACGCCTGTTCCCGCGCAAGGCGCGCCCCGCGGTCGACGGCTCCGGGCATGCGGGATGGATCACCCTCACGACCTTCGTGCGGGTGCAGATCCTCGTCGCGGCCATCGACGCGGTCGGCATCGGCCTCGGCGCCTTCATCCTCGGGCTCTTCTACGGCGGGTTCCCGCTCGTCATCCCGATCACCATCGCGGTCTTCCTCGGGTCATTCATCCCCGTCGTCGGTGCGGTGCTCACGGGAGCCATCGCGATCCTCGTGGCACTCGTCTACCTGGGCCCGATCCAGGCCCTCATCATGCTCGGCATCGTGTTGCTCGTGCAGCAGGTCGAGGGCCACATCCTCCAGCCCCTCGTGATGGGTGCCGCGGTCAAGGTGCATCCCCTCGCGGTGGTCTTCGCCGTGGCCGCCGGCGCGGGCGTCGCGGGCATCATCGGCGCCCTCTTCGCGGTACCGTTAGTTGCGACGCTCAACGTGATGGTGACCTACATCGCGAGCGGCAAGTGGCGCGAGACCCGGCGTCCGAATCTGAAAGAAGCCATCGAGCAATGACAGAGACCTCCCTCATCGGACCGACACTGGCCGATTTCGAGGGAGCGCGCAGCATCGTCTCCCGGGTCGCGGATGTCACACCGATGGAGACGGCGCGGTTCATGTCGGAGATCCTCGGGTCTCCCGTGTACCTCAAGTGTGAGAACCTGCAGCGCACGGGGTCGTATAAGATCCGCGGCGCCTACAACCGGCTCGCCCGGCTGAGTGACGACGAGAAGGCCCGCGGCGTCGTCGCGGCGTCCGCCGGCAACCACGCGCAGGGTGTCGCGTTCGCCGCTCGTGAGCTCGGCATCAAGGCGACGATCTTCATGCCCGTCGGCGTGCCCCAGCCGAAGCTCGCCGCGACCCGCGGCTACGGCGCCGAGGTGGTGTTGCGGGGCACCACGGTCGAGGAGCCGCTCCGTGCAGCCGCAGAGTTCGCCGAGCGCACGGGCGCTGTGCTCATCCCGCCGTTCGACCACATCGACGTGGTGACGGGGCAGGGCACGCTCGGGCTCGAGATGCTCGATCAGGTCACGGATGTCGACACCTTCATCGTCCCGATCGGCGGCGGCGGGCTCATCTCCGGCGTCGCGAGCGTCGTGAAGCAGCGGGCGGCACTCGAGGGACGCACCGTTCGCGTCATCGGTGTGCAGGCCTCTAACGCCGCCCCGTACCCCCTGTCGCTGCAGAACGGCTACATCACCGAGATCAAGACGCTGCCGACGATCGCCGACGGCATCAACGTCGGACGCCCCGGCGTGCTCAACTTCGCCATGATCACCGAGCTGGTCGACGAGGTCATCACCGTCGACGACGACCTCATCGCGCGCGCGCTGCTGCTGCTGCTCGAGCGCGCCAAGCTCGTGGTCGAGCCGGCGGGGGCGGTCGGGGTCGCCGCTATCCTCTCCGGCCAGGTTAAGGATGCCGGCAAGACGGTCGTCGTGCTCAGCGGCGGCAACATCGACCCGATGATGATGGAGCGCGTCATCAGCCACGGACTCGCGGCATCGGAGCGCTACCTCAAGCTGCGCATACCGCTGCCCGACCGTCCCGGCCAGCTCGCGCGCATCGCAGCCCTCGTTGCCGAGGCGAACGCCAACGTTGTCGAGGTGCTGCACACGCGCCACAGCGAAGGCATGCAGATCAGCCACGTCGAGCTTGAGTTGCACGTCGAGACGCGCGGCCCCGAGCACGCGCAGGAAGTGCTCGCCAAGCTGCGTGACGAGGGCTACAAGCCGCGCGTCGATTTCTAGCCGCGCGGTCGCCTCTCACGGGGCCGCGAGCGTTGCGCGAATGCCCTCCGCATAGGGGGTCGGTGCGACACGGAAGGTGCGTTCGTACGCCGTCGAATCGAAGAGGCGCGGTCGCCGACAGGGCTTGGTAGCCTGCCTCCCCGCCCGCGGCCACGGCGATGTACTCGGCGCCGGTGAGGGCGGGAGCCGTCGGCACGTGCCAGACCCCGCCCCGCGCGCGAGGGTCCGTGCCGAGCACCGCGAGGGCGGCGCCGATGTCGGACGTGTGCGTCATGGAGTCGGGCTGCGTCGCGCCGATGAGCCAGGTCGGCGGCGTGCCGGCGCGGATGCGATCGATCGCGAACGAATCGACGACGCTCGTGGTCGCGCCCGGTCAGGAGAAGTCGGCGCTGCGGCCGACGGTGACGACGAGCCCCCGGTCGCGGATCGCTTCATCGAGCATGCGGAGAAGGGACGCGCGTACGACGCCCTTCCTGCTCGTCGTCCCGACCGGGGTGGCCTGGTATGCCATCTGGGCTGACTCGAGTGCGTCGTGAACCGACGCGGCGTCGAGCGGGTCGGCGTTGCACGTCTCGGCACCGACAGCCACATGCTGCCGAGTGCTCATGGCCGGCAGTGAAACGGTCGATAGTGCCACTGTCTACGTCCGGCGGCCGATCCATGACCCGGAGACGCCCGGAATCAGGGGATGTACGTCTCGACGGCGAGGATCTCGACGGCGATCGACTTGCCGTTCGGAGCGGTGTAGCTCGACTTCTCGCCGACCTTCATGCCGATGATGGCGGCGCCCAGCGGGCTCTTCTCGCTGTAGACATCGAGTTCGGCGTCGCCGACGATCTCGCGGCTGCCGAGAAGGAAGACACTCTTGTCGCCCTGAATGTTCGCGGTGATGACGGTTCCCGGCTCGACGACACCCGAGCTCTGCGGCGCCTCGCCGACCGTGGCGTGCCGGAGCAGTTCCGTGAGCACGCGGATGCGTGCCTCGATCTTGCCCTGCTCTTCCTTCGCGGCGTGGTATCCGCCATTCTCCTTGAGGTCGCCCTCTTCGCGCGCGGCCTCGATCTTCTTGGCGATCTCGAGCCGGCCCTCCACCGAGAGCTGCTCGAGTTCCGCACTGCGGCGGTCGAACGCCTCCTGGGTCAGCCAGGTGACTGAACTGTCGTTAGTCACAATGCTCTCCTTATGACGAGTGGCACCGGAATCCGGGTGGTGCCGACTACGAATGTTTGCCGAATACGAATGATGCCCTATTCCCCGCCCGCGGGACATGCCCCACACGCGGGGGAACCGGTCAGGGATGCCGGTCCGGGGCGAATCGGTCAAGACTAGGTGAGCCAGCAGCGGTATATCAAGCCGGTGACCGGAAGCTCGGTGGTGCGCACGTCCACGCCGAGAGTGCGCGTGCGCCTGTCGGAGGCCGGGACGTCGACGACCTTCCAGCCCACGACGCCGAATGTCGAGTTGAGGGCCTGGGCGGCGCAACTCACCGTCTCTCCCGGCTCGACCGTCAGCTGATACCGCACCTGCACGAGCGAGTCGCTGACGACGCTGTGGCCGGTGTCCTCGACCTCGATCTCCGAGGTGCCGCTGAACAATCCCACCCAGACGACCCACGCCACCACCGCGACCGCGACGGTCGCGCCGACGATGCCCGCGATCCAGCGCTTCTTGCGCAGGCTCCCCGGGGTGCGCCCGTAGCGCGCCGCGAGGTCGGCCGCGTCCGCTTCGGCCGCCGCCGCGTGCGGATCGATCGGCGCGTGTTGATCGGTGGTTGACACGAATGCTCCAGATGGTGCGGGTTAGTCTTGTACGCGACGCTGTCGCCCGCATCATCCGTGCGTGGCATCCCGACCGCGGTTATTCAACCAAGGCTATTTGATGGGGCTAGGAGTTCGGTGACACTGCGGCTGCTTGCGGTTCATGCCCACCCCGACGACGAGTCGAGCAAGGGCGCTGCCACCTACGCGTACTACCGGAGCGTCGGGGCCGAGGTGATGGTCGTGAGCTGCACCGGGGGAGAGCGCGGCGACATCCAGAACCCGACCCTCGTCGACAGCGCCATGGCCGACCGCGACATGGCGGGGCTGCGCCGCATCGAGATGGCGCGAGCGCGCGAGATCATGGGCATCGAACACCGTTGGCTGGGGTATGTCGACTCGGGGCTCCCCGAGAACGGCGAGACGCCGCATCCGCACAGCTTCGCGATGACGCCGCTGGATGTCTCGGGGGTGCCGCTCGTGAAGGCCATCCGTGAGTTCCGTCCGCAGGTCGTCGTCACCTACGACGAGAACGGCGGCTACCCGCATCCCGACCACATCCGCACCCACGAGGTGACGATGTGGGCACTCGAGGCCGCGGCCGACGCCGCCCGGCTGCCGGAGTGGGGCGCGGCCTGGCAGGTGAGCAAGCTGTACTACGACCGCATGATGAGCCGGCAGCGGTTCACGGCCGTCTACGACGCGCTCCGGGTCGCCCAGCCCGACAACCCTCTCCTCGAGTCGCTCACCGAGATGATGTCGTGGATGTCGGAGCGCCCCGAGGCGCGAGTCACCACGCAGGTGCCCGCCGGCGAGTTCTTCGACGTGCGTGACGCCGCGCTCCGGTCGCACTCCAGCCAGGTGCCGCCCGACAGCCCCTTCTTCTTCTGGCCCAACGAGGTGCAGCGCACGGCGTGGCCGTGGGAGGACTTCGAACTCGTCGAATCGAAGGTTGAGACCTCGATCCCCGAGACCGACCTGTTCGCCGGAATCACCGAGAGGCACGACGAATGACTTACCTGACCGACGCGACCCTGTGGGCGGGCGCCTGGCTCACGAACGCTGTGCCGTCACCCTCGCCGTCGGGGTACGGCGTGTACACCGGCGACGAAGACCTCGTCACGCCGGGCGTGATCGGCTTCATCATCACGTTCCTCGTCGCCCTCGCCACGGTGTTCCTCGTGATCGACATGACGCGTCGTGTGCGTCGCACACGCTATCGCGCGGAGATCCGCGAGAAGCTCGAGGCCGAGGCGGCCGCAGAGGCAGCGGGAGAGTCGCCGCGGGCCACCCCCGGCAGCGAGTAGTCGCCAGACGACCACCCGACCCGGCCGCCGCTGTGTTCTAGAAGACCGGCGGGTTCGTCGCGACGATGTAGATTCCGGCCCAGTGGCAGAGGAACGCCACGAGGGTGAGCGTGTGGAATATCTCGTGGAAGCCGAACCTGCCGGGAAACGGGTTCGGCCGCTTCATCCCGTAGACCACCGCGCCGACCGTGTAACACAGGCCGCCGACGAGGATGAGCGTCATCATCGCGGCATCGGCGTCGAAGAAGTCGACGATGAAGATGAGCGACGCGTACCCGAGGAGCAGGTAGAGCGGAACGTAGAGCCAGCGCGGCGCGCCGATCCAGAAGACGCGGAAGAGGATGCCGAGGCCGGCGCCGATCCAGACCAGCCAAAGCAGCAGCACCGACTTGTCGTGCGGCAGGGCGAGGGCGGTGATGGGCGTGTACGACCCGGCGATGAGCAGGAAGATGTTGGCGTGGTCGATGCGCTTGAAGATCGCCTTCGTGCGCGGCTGCCAGTCGATGCGGTGGTACAGCGCCGAGACGCCGAAGAGCAGGAGCGACGACACCACGAAGACGCCCGAGCTGATGCGGGCGGTCGCGCCGTCGGCCGAGGCGGTGAGGATGATTCCGAGCACGATCGCCAGCGGGAACGTCGCCGCGTGGATCCAGCCGCGCCACGTCGGCTTGGGCTCCATCCGGTCGAATTCGATCGCCTCGTCGAGGAGGGGCACATTGGGCAATTCGGCCGCCTGCTCGTCGTCGGTGCGTCGCATCGAGCCGTCTTCCGTCATGCCCAAAGCCTACTTGAGGCCCCAGCGCGCGGGCTCGGGCTCGGGATTGGGCTAGCGTAGGCCTGTGAAAGACAGGCAGATCCCGCTGGGCCGTGGCTTTCTCTACGGCCTCTATCAGGCACGACTGCGCCGCAGGCTCGACCCCGACGCCATCCCCCGCCACGTGGCCATGATCTTCGACGGCAACCGGCGGTGGGCGAGGCAACGCGGCCTCGAGACGGCCGCGCACGGGCACAGTGCGGGAGCCCTCAAGATCCACGAGTTCCTCTCCTGGTGCGACGAACTCGGCATCTCGGTCGTCACGCTGTACCTGCTCTCCAACGACAACCTCGTCAACCGCGACAACGAAGAGCTCGACCAGCTGTCGGAGATCATTGCCGAACTCAGTGAGGAGCTCGCGGCGACGAGCGACTGGCGCGTGCAGCACGTCGGCACGAAAGACGGCCTGCCCAAGGTGCTCGTGGACGCGATGCACGCGGCCGAGGTCAAGACGGCCGGCGACACCGGGCTGCACATCAACCTGGCGGTCGGGTACGGCGGCCGTCGCGAGATCGCCGACGCCGTGCGCAGCATCGTCGAACAGCACAACTCCGAGGGCGGCAAGCTCGACGACCTCGCCGAGCTGCTCACCCCCGAGCTCATCGCCGAGCACCTCTACACGCAGGGCCAGCGCGACCCCGATCTGGTGATCCGCACCTCCGGCGAGCAGCGCCTGAGCGACTTCATGCTCTGGCAGAGCGCGCACAGTGAGTTCTACTTCGTCGAGGCGCTCGGGCCCGACCTGCGCGAGGTCGATTTCTTGCGAGCCCTGCGCGACTACGCCAAGCGCCAGCGGAGATTCGGCTCCTGATGGACATCGACCAATTCACCGCACGATTCGGCGAAGACCCGGGGTACCTCGATTTCGCCCGCCTCGGGCCGATCGGCCACGCGGTGCTGGAGGAGCAGAACGCCCAGGCTGAACTGCTCTCGCGTGCCCGCTTCGGCACCGTGTCGGGGCTCCGGACGGGCCAGGACGAACGCGTGCGCGCCGCTATCGCCGCCGTCACGGGCTTCCGCGCCGACCAGGTGGTGTTCCAGCCGAACACGAGCCAGGGCATCATGCACGCCCTGTTCGGCGTCACCGGGGGAGTGGCCCTCTCCGCCACGGAGTATCCGAGCCTGACCTTCGCCGCGGTGCGGGCCGCGCAATCGCTCGGAGTCGTGACGCCGCTGTGGCTCGAGACCGATCACGGCCGCATCACGCCCGGCAACCTGCGCGACCAGCTCACTCCGGCGGTGACCGCGGTCGCTGTGAGTCTCGTCGACTTCCGCACCGGCTACCTCGCCGACATCGAGGGCATCCGGCAGGTCATCGGCGACCGCCTGCTCATCGTCGACGCCATCCAGGGATTCGGAATCGTGGATGCCCCGTACGAGGTCGCAGACGTCGTGGTGTCCGGCGGCCAGACGTGGGTGCGCGCCGGGTCGGGGACGGGTTTCATGGCGCTGAGCGACCGGGCGATCGACCAGCTCACGCCCGTCTTCTCCGGCTTCATGGGCGTGGACGGCGACGACCTCCCGCTCGACGGCGTCGAGCCGCCCAGCCACAGCGCCAGGGCCTTCTCCGTGGGCTACCCGGATCCGGTCGCCCAGGCGCGGCTCGCCGCGGCACTCGAGGAGATCGCGAGCGTCGGGGTACCCGCCATCCGCGACCGTGTCATAGACCGCACGACCCGCGTCATCGACCTCGCCGACGAGTTCGGTATCCCCGTGTCGTCGTCGCGCGCCGAGAGCGAGCGCGCGGGCATCGTCGTCATCAGACCGGCGGACGACCAGCTGACGACACTCGAGGCCTCGCTGTTCAACCACGGGGTCACCGTAACCCGTCGAGACGGCTCCATCCGGGTCAGCGCACACGTGACCACCGACGAAGACAGCTTCGACATGTTGCGGGGCAGCTTCATGAGCTTCGCCTCGGCCATCAACGTTTAACGCGCCGGACACATTTGCCGGGCGTGTCGATTGTGCCGATTGTGGGCATCGCCCCTAGCGTCGGATTCATCAGGTATGGCGCCTGGTCGAGACGGCCACGTAAGTTCGTTTCGTAACGTAGGCGGCCGTCTTCGCAGACTGGATCCGAGTGCCAGCACTCGGGGATGGAGTGCACGTGGCCGAGAACATGATTCCCCAGCAGATCACCGAGAAGTCGGGTGATTCGAAGGCCGCGACAGCGGAGCGCACGTATGTGCTCGACACTTCGGTCCTCCTCTCCGATCCGAAAGCGGTCTTCCGCTTTGCGGAGCACGCGGTCGTCCTCCCGGTGATTGTCATCAGCGAGCTCGAGAGCAAGCGCAACGATCCTGAGATCGGGTACTTCGCCCGCCAGGCGCTGCGCAACCTCGACGAACTCCGCGTGCAGCACGAACGACTCGACTTCCCGATCGCGGTCGGCGAGGGCGGATCGCTTCGTGTGGAGCTCAACCACTCCAACATGTCGGTGCTGCCCTCCGGGCTCCAGCTCGGCGACAACGACTCCCGCATCCTCGCCGTCGCCCTCAACCTCGCGAACGACGGGCTGGATGTCACGGTCGTGTCGAAAGACCTGCCGCTGCGGGTCAAGGCGGCGTCGATCGGTCTCGCGGCCGAGGAGTACCGCGCCGAGCTCGCGGTCGACTCCGGCTTCACGGGTCAGGCCGAGATCGACCTGAGCGCCGAGCAGATGAGCCAGTTGTACGATGCGGAGCAACTCGAGTCGCGCACCGTTCAGGACCTGCCGATCAACACGGGGCTCGTCATCCACTCTGAGCGTGGCTCCGCCCTCGGCCGGGTGACGGCACGCGGCACGATGCGTCTCGTGCGTGGCGACCGCGACATCTTCGGCCTGCACGGCCGCAGCGCGGAACAGCGCCTTGCGATCGACATGCTGCTCGACCAGGAGATCGGCATCGTGTCTCTGGGCGGGCGCGCGGGAACCGGCAAGTCGGCGCTCGCGCTGTGCGCGGGCCTCGAGGCCGTGCTCGAGAAGCAGCAGTACCGCAAGATCATGGTCTTCCGGCCGCTCTACGCTGTCGGTGGCCAGGAGCTCGGCTTCCTGCCCGGCGACGCGGCGGAGAAGATGAACCCGTGGGCCCAGGCCGTGTTCGACACCCTCGGCTCGGTCGTCTCGCAGAACGTGCTCGACGAGGTGCTCGAGCGCGGCATCCTCGAGGTGCTGCCGCTCACCCACATCCGCGGACGCTCCCTCCACGATGCGTTCGTCATCGTGGACGAGGCGCAGTCGCTCGAGCGCAACGTGCTTCTCACCGTGCTCAGCCGCATCGGGCAGAACTCCCGCGTCGTGCTCACCCACGATGTGGCGCAGCGCGACAACCTGCGCGTGGGACGGCATGACGGCGTCGCATCCGTCATCGAATCGCTCAAGGGGCACCCGCTCTTCGGGCACATCACGCTCATGCGGTCGGAGCGCAGCGCCATCGCCGCGCTCGTGACCGAGATGCTGGAGTCGAACGAGCTGGCCTGAGCGCAGAGGGGCGATCTTCGGTTGTCTAAGCGGCCGCACCGTGACGGTTGATTGCCCCTCTGCACTCCGACGAGGGCCGCGCGACTCCTAGCCGGGGTGCGTCATCGACAGCACGTCGAGCGCGCCGTCGAGCTGCTGCTCGGTGAGTTCACCGCGTTCGACGAAGCCGAGGTCGATGACGGCCTCGCGCACGGTGATGCCGTGCGCCACCGCGTGCTTCGCGATCTTCGCCGCCGACTCGTAGCCGATGAACTTGTTGAGCGGCGTCACGATCGAGGGCGACGACTCGGCCATGGCGCGGGCGCGGTCGAGGTTGGCGGTGAGCCCGTCGACGGTCTTGTCGGCGAGCAGCACGCTCGAATTGGCGAGCAGGCGGACCGACTCGAGCAGCGCCGTCCCCATCACGGGGATCGCCACATTGAGCTCGAAGTTTCCGGAGGCGCCCGCCCAGGCGATCGTGGCGTCGTTGCCGATCACGCGGGCGCCGACCATGATGACCGCCTCGGGGATCACCGGGTTCACCTTGCCGGGCATGATCGACGATCCGGGCTGCAGGTCGGGGATGTGCAGCTCGCCAAGTCCCGTGTTGGGGCCGGAACCCATCCAGCGCAGGTCGTTGCAGATCTTCGTCAGCGACACGGCGATGACGCGGAGCGCCCCGGACGCCTCGACGAGAGCGTCGCGCGCCCCCTGGGCCTCGAAGTGGTCGAGCGCCTCGGTGATGGGCAGTCCGCTGTCGGCCGCGAGCTGGGCGATGACCTTCTGCGGGAAGCCGGCCGGGGTGTTGATGCCCGTGCCGACGGCGGTACCGCCGAGCGGCACCTCGGCGACGCGCACGATCGTGGCGTTGACGCGGTCGATGCCGAGGCGGATCTGGCGGGCGTAACCGGCGAACTCCTGCCCGAGCGTCACGGGCGTCGCATCCATGAGGTGGGTGCGTCCCGCCTTGACGGCCGTCTTCCACAGCTCGGCCTTCACGTCGAGCGAGGCGGCGAGGTGCTCGAGCGAGGGAATCAGGTCACCGAGGAGCGCGCCGGTGACGGCGACGTGAACGGATGTCGGGAAGACGTCGTTCGACGACTGCGACGCGTTCACGTGGTCGTTGGGGTGCACGGGGGAGCCGAGCGCGGTGGTGGCGAGCGAGGCGAGCACCTCGTTGATGTTCATGTTCGACGACGTTCCGCTGCCGGTCTGGTAGGTGTCGACGGGGAACTGGTCGTGGTGGTCGCCGGCGATCAGCTGGTCGGCGGCACCGACGACGGCGTCGGCGACGGCCTGGTCGATGATGCCGAGCGAGCCGTTGACGACGGCGGCTGCGCGCTTGATGCGAGCGAGCGCCACGATCTGCGCGGGCTCGAGACCGGAGCCCGAGATCGGGAAGTTCTCCACGGCCCGCTGGGTCTGTGCCCCGTAGAGCGCGGAGCGCGGAACGAGCACGTCACCCATCGTGTCGTGTTCGACGCGGAATTCGCTCGAATCGCTCGAGGTGGTGGCAGTGGAGGTGGTCACGACGTTGGGCCTTCCGTTGGGGTGGAGATGGTGGGGAGGGTCAGAGGTTCCCGATGCGGATGTCGGGAACCGCGCGACCCTCGAGCAACCGGTAGTTGGCTCCCACCACTGCAAGCGTACCCGCGGCGATGCTGTCGCTGATGAGCTCGGAGGCCTCGATGAGTTCGGCGATGGTGTCGCGGAGGTGCTCGCGGCCGACCTCGTGCGCGTCGATGGTACCGACATCGATTGCGCCGTCGGGCGACCCGGCGACCCGGCGCACGGCGGGCAGGATCTTCGCGATCAGTTGGTTGATGTGCGGCGGCAGCGCTTGGGCGTCTGCACCCTGGGAATCGATGGCGGCGAGCACCGCTCCGCACTCGTCGTGGCCGAGCACCACGATGAGCGGCACGTTGAGCACGCTGACGGCGTACTCGAGCGACCCGATGACCGAGTCGGAGACGACCTGCCCCGCGTTGCGCACGACGAAGAGGTCGCCGATGCCCTTGTCGAAGATGATCTCGGCGGCGAGACGCGAGTCGCTGCATCCGAAGAGCGCCGCATCGGGGTGCTGTCCGCTGGCGACCGACTCGCGTCTCTCGACATCTTGACGCGGGTGCAGCGGCGCACCCGCCACGAATCGCTCGTTGCCGCGCGCCATGTCGTCCCACGCCTTCGCCGGGGACTTCGCCTGCGACTTCGCCGGGGACTTCGCCTGGCGTTCGACGTCTGCTTCACTCATCCGGTCGTCTCCTCCGTTGCCATGTTCTCATCGATCTCCGAACCCATCGCGCTTGCGAGGGTGCGGAACTCGTTCGTGTCTGCCGTGCCGTAGAGCACGTACGTGCTGTTGCCCGCCTCGGCGACCATCGCATAGGCCAGATTGCCCGGGTCGTCTCCCATGCGGTTGTCGTAGACGGTCCACTCGATGCCGTCGATGGTCTCGGCGCCCGTCGCCCGTGTCTTCTCGAGCTGGGTGACCAGCCAGGTCGGGTTGGCGTCGATGCCCTGCTTCACGGCGATGAACCCGTCGGCCGACGTGATGAAACCGATGTACCAGGCGGAGACATCGTCTTGCCCGGTGCGCAGCTCGGCGCTGTTGGCCGACCACTGCGACGGGACGTCGGGCACGGCGAGCGGCTCGTCGATTGCGGGCTGCGCCTCCCCGGCGACCGTGGCGAAGTCGACAGGCTTCGGCGCGGGCTGCTCGGGCCGCACGACCACGATGACGATGAGCAGCATGAGACCGACGGATGCCGCAAGAGACCAGACGAGGTTGCGGATGTTCTGGTTGGCCCGGTGCTTGCGCGAATTCTCTGCCTTGCGCGCGGCCGTCTCTTCGGGCGTCTCGGGGCGGCCGAGCTCCGCGACGACGGCAGGCTGCTTCGCCCTCGGCACTCGGGTCGGGGTCTGGTCGCGGGGGGTCTTCTCAGCCATGGCGGCTATTCCGTGTTCGTGGAACGGGCGACCTCGAGGCGCGCCTTCGCCCCGAGCAGCCACTCCTCGCAGCGCTTCGCGGCGGCCTCGCCCCGCTCCCACAGGGCGAGCGACTCCTCGAGGGTCGTCGAACCCTGCTCGAGCTCGGCCACGACGCGGATGAGTTCATCACGCGCCTGCTCGTAACTGAGATCGTTGACGTCGGAGTTCAGTGCGGTTGCCACGGGTCGATTCTACCTAGCTCTTCTCGACATGGAGCCCGGCGGCGACCCGGGCGGTGGGGGCGTCGGCGCCCGCCGACACGGTGGAGGACACGCGGCCTCGCGAGACGGTGAGCACGAGTGGCGTGCCGACCGGGGCGTCGGCGGCATCCCGAAGGGCCGCACCCGAAGGCAGCTGCGCGATGGCGTAGCCGCGGTCGAGGGTGCCCTGGGGTGAGAGAGCGCGCAGTTGTCCCGCGAGCTCGCCGACGCGGGTGAGGTTGCGCTCGACGATGCGGTGCACGAGCTCGTGGCTGCGCGCGACGTACCGCGTGAGATCCTCCGCCCGGGCGTCGACGAGCAGCACCGGATGGGCGAGCACGGGGCGCGAGCGTATCTGCTGCAGCCGGTCGATCTCGTGCGTGAGGAGGGAGGTCAGCCGCGTTCCGATGCGCGAGCGTGCTTGCGCGACGCGCGCCAGTTCCTCGGCCACGTCGGGCACGACCCGCTTCGCGGCATCCGTCGGCGTCGACGCACGGAGGTCGGCGACGTCGTCGAGCAACGGCCGATCGGCCTCGTGTCCGATGGCGCTGATGAGGGGTGTCCCGCACGCGGCGACGGTGCGCACGAGTGTCTCGTCGCTGAAGACGAGCAGGTTCTGGAAGTCGCCGCCGCCGCGAGCCACGATGATGACGTCGACCTCGGGGTCGGCGTCGAGGGTGCGCACTGCCGCCGTGACCTCGGATGCGGCGCGGTCACCCTGCACGGCGGCGTGCACGACCCGGAAGCGCACCGACGGCCAGCGCAACTGCGCGTTGCGCAGCACGTCCTTCTCCGCATCGCTGTCTTTGCCGGTCACCAGCCCGATGAGTCGCGGGAGGAAGGGCAGCGGCCGCTTGCGGGCGGAGGAGAAGAGCCCCTCGGCGGCGAGCTGCTGGCGGAGCCGCTCGAGCCGCTCGAGCAGGTCGCCCAGCCCGACGTGCTTCATCTCGAACACCTGCATCGTGAGCGAGCCGCCCTTGACCCAGTAGTTCGGCTTGACGAGCGCGACGACGTGGTCGCCCTGCTTCAGATCTGCCGGGATGCGCGCCTTGACCGATGACCACACGGTGAATCCGACGGTGACGTCGGCCTCGAGGTCTTTCAGCTTGCCGTAGACATTGCCGCCCGAGACGCCCCACTGGGTGATCTCGCCCTCGACCCACACTGCTCCGAGCCGGTCGATCCATCCCTTGATTTTCGCCGAGAGCACGCCGACCGGCCACGGGGCGTCGACGGTGGGCGGAGCGTCGGGTGCGAACTCGACCAATGTGTACCTCCCAGAGAAGTGCGGCGGCACGCACGTAGAATTGCACCGTGAGCAATATCACTAACGGAAACGCCGCGGTGCATCTCGAGATGCCGCGCATTCCCGCGCTGCGGAACAGGCTTAAGAATACCCCCGTCGCCGGCGGCAAGCGGGTTCTCCTCGCGGCTCCCCGCGGCTATTGCGCTGGGGTGGACAGGGCGGTCATCGCGGTCGAGAAGGCTCTCGAGCGGTTCGGTGCACCCGTCTACGTGCGCAAGCAGATCGTGCACAACATCCATGTCGTGTCGACACTGGAGAAGAAGGGCGCCATCTTCGTCGACGACGTCGACGAGGTGCCCGAGGGTTCGCACATCGTCTTCAGCGCCCACGGCGTCTCCCCGGCCGTGGTGCAGGGCGCCGCCGACCGGCACCTCGACGCGATCGACGCCACCTGCCCGCTCGTCACCAAGGTGCACCGCGAGGCCGTGCGCTTCGCCAAGCAGGACTTCGAGATTCTGCTCATCGGCCACGCGGGCCACGAAGAGGTCGAGGGCACGATGGGCCACGCCCCCGAACGCACGACCCTCGTCAACAGCCCCGCCGATGTGCCGAACGTCGTCGTGAAGAACCCCGACCACGTCGTGTGGCTGTCGCAGACCACCCTCAGCGTCGACGAGACCATGCTCACGGTCAACCTCCTCAAGGAGCGCTTCCCCAACCTGCAAGACCCGCCGAGCGACGACATCTGCTACGCCACCACGAACCGCCAGGTCGCCATCCGCAAGGTCGCGGCCGAGGCCGAGCTCGTCATCGTCGTGGGTTCGGCCAACAGCTCCAACACCATGCGACTCGTGGATGTTGCGCTCGAGTACGGCGCGAAGGCGGCGTACCGCGTCGACTACGCGAGCGAGATCCAGCAGGAGTGGCTCGACGGTGTGTCCACGGTCGGCGTCACGAGCGGTGCCTCCGTGCCCGAGGTGCTCGTGCAGGAGGTACTCGACGACCTCGCCGACGCGGGCTACGGCGACGTGAGCCAGGTCGTGACGGCCGAGGAGGACCTCATGTTCTCGCTGCCCAAGGAGCTACGGAAAGACGCCGACGGCAACGCCGACGAACGCGGGCTCGGTGGCCGGGTGCGTCAGCTCGACTGGCAGCGCAGCCAGTGAGCGACGCGCGCGACCGACCGCAGTATGGCGAATACGCGAGCGCCGACGAGCGCATCGCGGCCGGCGGGCTCCCCGTCGAGCCGGAGAACACGGTCCAGAACCGTGCGTCGGGCACGACCGAGCTGGCTCCGCCCGACCCGGCGAGCAGGGTGGATGGCGCTCCTCCCGTCGCCCGCAACGGCGACGTCATGCTCACCATCGCGTTGCTCGTCGTCGGTGTCTACTCGGTTGTGTCGTCCATTCCGGGGCTGCTCGACCTTTCCACGACCCTTGTCGAGGCGTTCGACGCCGCGGGCCTCGGTGCGTTCACGAGCTTCGGCGTGGCCGACGCGATCGGAGTCGCGATCCTCGTGAGCCACTCGGTCATCCTCGTCGTCACCGTCGCCCTCTCCCTGTCTCGGGTGCGAGCCCGACGACTCGCCTTCTTCATCCCGCTCATCGGGGGAGCGCTCGCCGCGCTGGTCTTCATGGTGCTGCTGCTGGTCGCGATGACGTCCGACCCGTCGTTCGCCGCCTGGGCCGCGATGCAGGGCTAGGCACCGTGCCGGAGGAGTCGGCGCGCGTCGCCATCCTTCCGCGCGCGGTGGCCTCACGCGTCATTGCGCGCGCCATCTCGCGGGCCGTGTGGGGTGTCGCGCTCACCGTCCTCCTCCTCACCGTGCCCGTGCTCGTCGACGTGCTCGCCGACCGTGGGCTCGCGCGCAACCTGCCGCTGCCGCTCGCGTGCCTCGTCGCGATGGTCGTGCTGCTCGCCGTGAGCGGCTGGCGGCCCTCGAACGCGACGCGCACGCTGTATCTCGTGGGCGGCGCAGGGTGCGCGCTCGTCTACGCCATCGCGCTGCTCTCCGCCGACCCGACCCTCAACGACGACGCCGGGTTCCTGCTCAACCGGCCGGCCATGGCGCTCGTGCTGGGCGGGGTCGCCCTAGCGCGCCCGGCGATCGGCCTCGCCTGGGGTCTCGCCGGGTACGTGCTCGCGACGGCCGTGTCGATCGTGTCGTCGCTGATCGTCGGCGTTCCCATCGTGCCCGGATGGGGGCCCACCATCGCCTTCGCCGTCTATGCGGGCGGCCGTGTGGCGCTCGCCGCGGCCTCGGCCGCCCAGCTCAAGCGCGTGCCTGACCTCGCCCGCCTCGAGGAGGACACCCGGCGGCTGTCGATCGAGAACCAGTTCGAGCAGCGCGCCGCGGCACTCGTGCACGACACGGTGCTGAGCGATTTGACCGCCGTCATGAACACGTCCGGGCCTCTGGACGACCGGGCACGAGCACGTTTCCGGGCGGATGTCGCGACCTTGAACAATTCGGCCTGGCTGCGTGAATCGGCAGACCCCTCCCTCGACGCGCCCGCCGATGCGGTGCTCCGCAACTCGCTCGAGGCGCTCGTCTCCGACTTCCAGTGGCGGGGGCTCAGGGTCGATGTCACGGGTGACTCGGCGACAATCATCCGCATCTCGGCCGAGGCGTCGTCGTCGCTCGTGTCGGCCGTGCGCGCGTGTCTCGACAACGTGCTGCTGCACGCGGGCACGGGATCCGCCGAGCTGGTCATCTCCACGACCGAGCGGGCGGCGACCGTGATGGTGATCGACCACGGCCGCGGTTTCGACCCGGACGGCGTCGCGGACGACCGATTGGGGCTGCGCTCCGCCGTGGTCAACCGCATCGCCGCGCACGGCGGCTCGGTGCGCGTGTGGTCAACCCCCGGCGACGGCACGTCGGTGCTGATCAGCGTTCCCGGGGTCGAGTTCGAGACTCGGGAGGGTGCGAGCCATGATGCGTGAGGCGCTGCGGGTGACCCCGCAGCAGATCGACCCGCTGAGTTGGTTCATACGCCCGCTCGTGCCGATCACCGCGTGCGCTCTCGCGGTGCTCGTCGGACTGTTCACGCTCGTTGCGACGTGGGGTCGCACCCACCGGCCGTGGCTCGATGTGGCGGCGATCGTGCTCATCGGCGGCGCGTGCATTCTCGTGCAGTTGCTGACCCGGCCGTTGCGGCCGGCCTTCCGTGCTCGCGACGCCGTGGGCCCGCTCGTCCTCGCCCTCGCCGGCCTCGTCGTCTCGGCGGTCGGCAACGCGGGATCGGCCGTACTCGTGCAGCACTGGTGGGCACCCGTTGGCGTAGGTCTCGTTGTCGCGACTCTCGGACCGTATTCGACCGTGCGCCAGGTGCTCGCCTACGGCGCCGGGCTGGGAGTGGCCACGGCGGTCATCGCCTCGCTCGCCTTCTGGGGGCCCGACGCGGTGTGGCCGTCGACGAGCGTCGCCTTCATCTCCGGCAGCACCATCGTCGTCGCGACCGTCGCGACCGCCACCTTCGGCTACGTCGTCGTGGCGAGCACGCAGCGGTTGCTCATGGGGGCGGGGAAGGCGCCGCCGACCACCGACGCGGCGAGCGAGGAGGCTGCACGCCGCGTGGAGCGACGCACCCTCGCGCGCCTCGGCAACCGCGTCGCCCCGTTCCTCGAGGGCATCGCGACCGCGGGCGTCGTCACCGACACCGACCGTGCCCTTGCCGGTCAGCTCGCGCGCCAGCTCCGCTCCGACCTCGTGAGCCAGGCGAACCGCACCTGGCTCGACTCCATCGCCCTCTTCGGTCGCATCTACGTCGTCGACCCCGACAACCGTGCGGACCGGATGAACGCGGCCCAACGCACCGCCCTGCGGGCCCTGCTCAACGCGGTCATGGAGAATCCCGGGGCCGCGGTCGGGTCGCTCTTCCTCGAGCTGCGTGGCGACGAGGATGATTCCACCGCCGTCGCCCTCACGCTCGACTTCTCGCTGCCGGAGGGGAGGCGCACGCTCATGCTCGCGCCGTACTACCTCACGCTGCAGACGACGGTCGACTCGATCTCCTGGGACCCGTCGCGCGACCTGCTGCGATTCCAGGTGCCGGCGCGGGAGAGCCCCAGGAGCGGTCGACCCGACTCCTAGCTTCCCGAGTGGCCGGCCGAACCGAGTTGCTGGGTGGCCTCGACGACCCGCTTCGCGAGCGCCGACTCGGCGAGCTTGCCCCAGGAACGCGGGTCGTAGACCTTCTTGTTTCCGACCTCGCCGTCGACCTTGAGGAAGCCGTCGTAGTTGCGCAGCACCGTGTCGGCGACCGAGCGGCTGTAGGCGTACTGGGTGTCGGTGTCGATGTTCATCTTCACGACGCCGTTGGCGACCGCCTCGGCGATCTCGGCGTCGGTCGACCCCGACCCGCCGTGGAAGACGAGGTCGAGCGGCTTGGCGGCCGTGCCGTACTTCGCCTGGAGGCCGGCCTGGATCTCGCCGAGCAGCTCCGGCCGCAGCTTCACGTTGCCCGGCTTGTACACGCCGTGCACGTTGCCGAAGGTGAGGGCCGCGATGTAGCGCCCCTGCTCGCCGAGGCCGAGCGCCTCGACGGTCGCGATCGCATCATCCAGCGTGGTGTAGAGGTGCTCGTTGACGATGTCGTGCTCGACGCCGTCCTCCTCGCCGCCGACGACGCCGATCTCGACCTCGAGGATCGAGTTGATGGCCTTCATCCGCGGCAGGATCTCGCGGGCGACTCGGAGGTTCTCGTCGAGCGGGACGGCCGATCCGTCCCACATGTGGCTCTGGAAGATGGGGTTGCGGCCCGCCTTGACCTCGTCTTCCGACGCGGAGATGAGGGGGAGCAGGAAGTCGTCGAGAGCACCCGTCGGGCAGTGGTCGGTGTGCAGCGCGACGGTGATCGGATAGTTCTTGGCGACCTCGGTGACGAAGGCGGCGAAGGCGAGTGCACCGGATGCGCGCGCCTTGACCGTGTGGCCGGCGAAGAAGTCCGCGCCGCCGGTGGTCACCTGGATGATCCCGTCGGAGCCTGCCTCGGTGAGGCCCTGCAGGATGCCGTTGATCGTCGACGATGACGAGGCGTTGATGGCGGGGTAGGCGAAGCCGGTGGACTTCGCCTTGTCGAGCATTTCGGCGTACTGGTCGGGGGTGGCGATGGGCATTGCAGTTCTCCTTGGGAGCAGGGGACAGACGCGAGCGGTCGATACTTCGGATCGATTCTATTGACCGCTGAGCGGGCTAAACTGTACTCACGTTGATTCTCCCGGAATCCCACCACAGCGCTCCCGCACCTCGATCTCGAACGGACGCCTATTCTCGTGACCACGGAAACCGGAACTGTCTACCTCCAGCCCGACCGCAACCTCGGCATGGAGCTCGTGCGTGCCACCGAGGCCGCCGCCATCCGTGCCGTGCCGTTCATCGGTCGCGGTGACAAGAACGCCGCCGACGGTGCCGCCGTCGACGCCATGCGGAAATTCCTCGGCACGGTCGAGTTCGACGGCGTCGTCGTGATCGGCGAGGGCGAGAAGGACCACGCCCCGATGCTCTACAACGGCGAACACGTCGGAAGCGGCACGGGCCCCGCGTGCGACATCGCCGTCGACCCGATCGACGGCACCTCGCTCACCGCGGCGGGCCGCCAGAACGCGCTGAGCATGATCGCGGTCGCCGACCGCGGCAGCATGTACGACCCGAGCGCCGTCTTCTACATGGAGAAGATCGTCACCGGTCACGAGGGTCACGGCGTCGTCGACCTCCGCAAGCCGATCGGCGAGAACATCCGCGCGCTCGCGAAGGCGAAGGGCAAAGACGTCTCCGACATGGTCGTCGCGGTTCTCGACCGCCCGCGCCACGCCCGGCTCGTCGACGACATCCGTGAGTCTGGAGCGGGCACCCGGATGCTGCTCGACGGCGACGTCGCCGGTGGCATCAACGCCGCCATGCACGGCACCCGCATCGACATGTGCGTCGGCACGGGCGGAACCCCGGAGGGCATCATCACGGCCTGCGCACTCAAGGCACTCGGCGGACTCATCCAGGGCCGCCTCCTGCCCCGCGACGACGACGAACGCCAGAAGGCCATCGACGCCGGCCACGACCTCGACCGCGTGCTCGAGGTCGACGACCTGGTCACGAGCGACAACACCTACTTCGTGGCCACGGGCGTCACCGACGGCCAGCTCGTCGACGGCGTGCGCAAGGTCGGCCCGAGCATCCGCACCGAGAGCATCATCCTCCGCGGCCGCTCCGGCACCGTCCGTCGCGTCGTCGGAGAGCACCTCGCCGAGAAGTGGCTCTAGGGGGCCGCGCGCTATTTGGCGACGAGCGTGGTCTCGAAGCTGTACATATCGGGGCGATAGCAGTGATGCCCGTACTCGATGGCCCTGCCCGAGTTGTCGTAGGCGACGCGCTCCATGGTGAGCACGGGACCGCTCTTGTCGATGCCGAGCAACTCGGCCTCGTCGCCCTTGGCGCGACGGGCGCCGATCTTCTGCTTGGCGATCTGGATCGTCACGCCCCTCGCCCGGAGGATCTGGTACAGCCCGCGGGTCTGCAGCTGGTCGCTCGTGATGCCCGCGAACTCGATCGGCAGGTAGTTCTCGAGCACCGCTACCGCGACGCCGTCGGTGCTGCGCTGCCGGCGCAGGTACACGACGTCGGAGCCGGACGGGACGCCGAGGCTCGACGCCACCACGTCGGTCGCCGGTCGGATATCCTGCGTCAGCACCAGGGTTCCCGGCTCGTGATGCGATCCCTTGAGGTCTTCGAAGAGGCTCGTGAGCTCGACCTGGCGGGTCACCTGCCCCTGCACCACCTGTGTGCCGATTCCGCGTCGACGCACGAGGAGTCCCTTGTCGACGACGTCCTGGATGGCACGCCGCACGGTGGGGCGCGAGAGGCCGAGGCGCTGCCCGATTGCGATCTCATTCTCGAGACGGGCCCCGGCGGGGATCACCCCGTCGCGGATCGCCGCCTCGAGACGAGTCGAGACCTGGAAGTACAGGGGCATGGGGCCCGTGCGGTCGAGGTCGGCGAACACGTCGTCGGGCCAGAAGGTCTCCTCAGCCGGCACGATGTCTCTTCTCTCCGGTGGGTTGCGCCACCCGGTTATGTTCCGACAATCTTACGTGCGGCTGACGTCGACGGGAGATGTCAATGTGCTATTGTTAGGACAATTATTTTCCCGCGCCGGTCGATCAGACAGGCCAGTTGAGGAAGTTGTACACCGGAGTATGACGCAGACGCGCACATCCCACGAGGCAGTGGTTATCGGCCGGCTCGGCGTAGACATCTACCCGATGCAGGACGGCGTCGGTCTCGAAGACGTCTCGACGTTCGGGAAGTATCTCGGCGGCAGCGCGGCCAACGTCGCCGTGGCGGGCGCGCGGTACGGCCACGACGTCGCCCTCGTGTCGCGCGTCGGCGACGACCCCTTCGGTCGCTACCTCCTGCGCGAGCTCGGCGAACTCGACGTCAGTTCGCGTTTCGTCACGGTCGATCCCACCTATAAGACGCCGGTGACCTTCTGTGAGATCTTCCCGCCCGACGACTTCCCCCTCTACTTCTATCGGGAGCCCAAGGCGCCGGACCTCAACATCACCGAGCACGACCTCGACCTCGGGGTCATCCGCTCGGCGGGCCTGCTCTGGTGTACCGTGACGGGTCTCAGCGAGGAGCCGAGCAGGGCCACCCACCTGACGGCGCTCGCCGCGCGCGGGCGGATCGCGCACACGGTGCTCGACCTCGACTACCGGCCGATGTTCTGGTCGAGTCCCGAAGAGGCGACGAAGCAGGTCGGCGCCGCCCTCGAGTACGCGACGGTCGCTGTCGGCAACCGCGAGGAGTGCCAGATCGCGGTCGGCGAGACGGACCCCGGTCGAGCCGCGGACGCCCTGCTCGAGAGGGGCGTCCAGCTCGCGATCGTGAAACAGGGCCCCCGCGGGGTGCTCGCCAAGACTCGCGACGAGACCGTCGAGGTTCCCCCGCATCTCGTCACCGTCGTCAACGGGCTCGGGGCCGGCGACGCGTTCGGCGGTGCCGTCACACACGGGCTGCTCGAGGGTTGGAGCCTCGAGCGCACGCTGCGCTTCGCCAACGTCGCGGGGGCGATCGTCGCGTCGAGACGAGAGTGCTCGACCGCCATGCCCACGGCACCCGAGGTCGAGTCGATCATCGGGACGGGACACTGACATGCGAGCCCACGAACCGATCGACCGCGCTCGACTACGCGGAATCCGGGCAGAGGAACCGGCGCGGATCTCGCAGGCGCTCGCGGCGCGAGTGCGCCGGCCCGTCATCCGCGGCGACGGCCGCCTGCTCATCGTCGCGGCCGATCATCCGGCGCGGGGCGCGCTGGCCGTCGGGGCCACGCCCGCCGCGATGGCCGACCGCTACGACCTGCTCGAGCGCCTCGCGATCGCCCTCGACCGTCCCGGGGTGGACGGGGTGCTCGGCACCCCCGACATCATCGACGACCTGGTGGCCCTCGGCCTGCTCGACGACAAGATCATCGTCGGCTCGATGAATCGCGGCGGTCTGCGCGGTGCCTCGTTCGAGATGGACGACCGGTTCACCGCCTATGACGTGCCCACCATGGTCGGCTCCGGCATCGACTTCGCCAAGACCCTGCTGAGGGTCAACCTCGGCGATGCGGGCTCGGCATCCACTCTCGAGGCGACGGCCCGCGTGGTGACCGAGGCGTCGGCGGCCGGCCTGCCGATCATGCTCGAACCGTTCATGAGCAGCTGGTCGGATGGACGCATCGTCAACGACCTGAGCACCGATGCCGTGGTGCTGTCCATCGCGATAGCCTCAGGCCTCGGCGCCTCCAGTGCGCACACCTGGCTCAAGCTGCCCGTCGTCGGCGACATGGAGCGTGTGATGGCGGCCACCACGATGCCCACGCTCCTTCTCGGCGGTGACTCCGGGGCGGGCCCGGACGAGACCTTCGCCCGCTGGGAGCATGCTCTCGCCCTTCCCGGAGTGCGCGGGCTCACCGTCGGACGGACGCTCCTCTATCCGCCGGACGGCGACGTGGCGGCCGCCGTGGATGTCGCCGCCGCGCTCGTCCACACCGACCTGACCTGACCCACCGGAACCCTCACGAGTAAGGAACCACCGATGACCACGAACGACATACCCAGCGACATCCCCGTCGTACCGCACTGGATCGGCGGCGCCGACTTCGTCTCCACGAGCGGACGAATGGCAGACGTCTACGACCCCGCGCTGGGCGTCGTGACCAAGCACGTGGCGCTCGCCGACGCGTCCGAGGTCGACGCGGCCGTGGCATCCGCTCACGCCGCCTTCCCCGCCTGGCGCGACACCTCGCTCGCCAGGCGCCAGACGATCATGTTCAAGTTCCGCGAACTGCTCGACGCGCGCAAGGGCGAGCTCGCAGAGATCATCACGAGCGAGCACGGCAAGGTGCTCTCCGACGCCCTCGGCGAGATCAGCCGCGGCCAGGAGGTGGTCGAGTTCGCGACCGGCCTGGCACACCACCTGAAGGGCGAGTTCAGCGAACAGGTCTCGACCGGCGTCGACGTGTACTCGATCCGCCAGCCGCTCGGCGTCGTCGGCATCATCTCGCCGTTCAACTTCCCGGCGATGGTGCCGGCCTGGTTCTTCCCGATCGCGATCGCGGCGGGCAACACCGTGGTGCTCAAGCCGAGCGAGAAGGACCCGTCGGCCGCGAACTGGCTCGCCGAGCTGTGGAGCGAGGCGGGTCTCCCGGCCGGCGTCTTCACCGTGCTGCACGGGGACAAGGTCGCGGTCGACGGCCTGCTGGAGCATCCAGACGTGCGCGCCGTCTCCTTCGTCGGATCGACGCCGATCGCGCGCTACGTGTACGAGACCGGCACGCGCAACGGCAAGCGCGTGCAGGCGCTCGGCGGTGCGAAGAACCACATGCTCGTGCTGCCCGACGCCGACCTCGCCCTCGTGGCGGACGCCGCGATCAACGCGGGATTCGGCTCGGCGGGGGAGCGCTGCATGGCGGTCTCCGTCGTCGTCGCGGTGGAGCCGGTGGCCGACGATCTCATCGCGAGGATCAGCGAGCGCATGGCCACGCTGCGCACCGGCGACGGCCGCCGCGGCTGTGACATGGGCCCGCTCGTCACGCGGGCGCACCGCGACAAGGTCGCCTCCTACATCGAGATCGCCGAGCGGGACGGCGCGGACGTCGTCGTCGACGGTCGCACGGTGGTTCCGGATGGCGACGCCAACGGCTTCTGGCTCGGACCGACGCTTCTCGACCGGATGCCCACCACCTCGCGCGCCTACACCGAGGAGATCTTCGGACCCGTGCTGGCGGTGGTGCGGGTGACGAGCTACGAACAGGGCGTCGCCCTCATCAACGGGAGCGCCTTCGGCAACGGCACCGCCATCTTCACCAACGACGGCGGGGCGGCCCGGCGTTTCCAGAACGAGGTCGAGGTGGGGATGATCGGAGTGAATGTGCCGATCCCGGTTCCCGTCGCGACGTTCTCCTTCGGCGGCTGGAAGGACTCGCTGTTCGGCGACACGAAGGCCCACGGCGCGGAGGGCGTGCGGTTCTACACCCAGCAGAAGGCGGTGACGAGCCGCTGGCTCGACCCGAGCCACGGGGGCATCAACCTCGGGTTCCCGCAGCATGACTAGCGCCACACCGCGGTGGTTCCACCGCCGCGGTGAGCTCGCCCGCGACGGCTGGGAGAGCGTCGTCGACGCGTCGACACCGGGCTGGGAGCACACGGGGCTGCGGGTGGCCGAGTGCGCTCCCGGAGCTGCGCTCGAGTTGCAGGAACACGGCGAAGAGCGCATCATCGTGCCGCTCGCCGGCTCCTTCGTCGTCACCCACACCGAGCGGGGCGACACGACGCGCACGCGGCTCGCCGGTCGTCGCTCGGTCTTCGACGGTCCGACGGACGTGCTGTACCTCTCCGCGGCGGCGACGGCCGTCATCGAGGGCGACGGCAGGTTCGCCGTCGCCAGCTCGCCCACCACGCGCGTGCATCCGACCCGGCACGTCGCCGTCGGCGAGACCCCTGTCGAGTTGCGCGGCGCCGGGAGGTCGAGCCGCCAGGTGCACAACTTCGGCACTCCCGAGACGCTCGACGCGGAGCGCCTGATCGTGTGCGAGGTGATCACGCCAGCCGAGAACTGGTCGTCCTATCCGCCGCACAAGCACGACGACCACGTCGCCGGGCGCGAGTCACGCCTCGAGGAGATCTACTACTTCGAGTCGGCGCCGGTGCGCGGTTCGACGGCCGATTCGTCTGCCGCGTTCGGGATGTTCGGTACCTATTCGTCGAGCGCCGGGGAGATCGACATCTCCGCGATGGTGCACAGCGGCGACATAGCGCTCGTGCCCTTCGGCTACCACGGGCCGGCCGTCGCGGCGCCCGGCTACGACCTCTACTACCTCAACGTCATGGCGGGCCCCGACCCCGAGCGTGCCTGGCTGATCACCGACGACCCCCAGCACGCCTGGGTGCGGGAGACCTGGAACGACTGGGCGCTCGACGAGCGCCTTCCCTACGCGACAGACGAGAAAGGTGGACGATGATGTCCGCTACACGAAGGATGACAGTCAGCCAGGCGCTCATCGAGTTCCTCGCCCGCCAGTGGACGGTAGACGGGGAGATCCGCGAGCGCACCATCCCCGGCGTCTTCGGCATCTTCGGCCACGGCAACGTGGCCGGCGTGGGCCAGGCTCTCGTCCAGGTCAACGTCGACGAGCCGGACCTGATGCCGTACTACCAGGCCAGGAACGAACAGGCCATGGTCCACCAGTCCGTCGGCTATGCCCGGATGCACCGGCGCCGGGCGACCTTCGCGTCCACGGCGTCAGTGGGTCCGGGGGCGACGAACATGCTGACGGGCGCGGCGCTCGCCACGACCAACCGGCTCCCGGCCCTCCTGCTCCCGAGCGACACCTTCGCCACGCGGGTCGCCGACCCGGTGCTGCAGCAGCTCGAGCAGCCGTGGGACATCGGGATCACGGTCAACGACGCCTTCCGCCCGCTTTCCCGCTTCTTCGACCGCGTACAGCGCCCGGAACAGCTCTACTCGATCGCGCTCGGCGCGATGCGCGTGCTCACCGACCCAGTCGAGACCGGCGCCGTCACGATCGCCCTGCCCGAGGACGTGCAGACGGAGACGCTCGAGGTTCCCCTCGAGTTCCTCGCCGAACGCGAGTGGCACATCCGTCGTCCACGCCCCGAGCGCGCTGCGCTACAGCGGGCGGTCGATCTGATCCGCGCCGCGCAGGCGCCCGTGGTGATCGCGGGCGGCGGCGTCATCTACTCCGGGGCGGAGGGCGCACTGCGTGCACTCGTCGAGGCGACGGGGATACCGGCAGGCACGACCCAGGCCGGGGGAGGCTCACTGGTCTGGGATCACCCCCAGTACCTGGGCGCGGTGGGAGCGACCGGCACGACCGCGGCCAACCGCATCCTCGCCGACGCGGACCTCGTCATCGGCATCGGCACGCGTTACAGCGACTTCACGACCGCGTCGCGCACGGCGTTCCAGAACCCGCGGGTGCGGTTCGTCAACATCAACGTCGCGTCGTTCGACGCGTACAAGCACGGCACGCAGGTGGCCGTCATCGCCGACGCGCGAGAGACGCTCACCGAGCTGCTCGACGCGCTCGCCGGGGTGCGGGTGGGCTCCGCCTATGTCGAACGCATCGCCCGCGAGAGGTCGGACTGGAACGGCGCGGTCGACGACGCGTTCGCGCCGTCCCGCAGCATCCGCCCCGGACAGGCCGAGATCATCGGCGCCGTGCAGGGCGCGACCGCCCCCGAGGACGTCATAGTGCAGGCGGCCGGCTCGCTCCCGGGCGACCTGCACAAGCTGTGGCGGGTGCGTGATCCGCTCGGCTATCACGTCGAGTACGCCTTCTCCTGCATGGGCTACGAGATCGCGGGTGGGCTGGGAGTGAAGCGCGGCGCGCTCGCCGACGGCTCCGACCGGGACGTCATCGTGATGGTGGGCGACGGCTCGTACCTCATGCTCAACTCGGAGCTCGTCACGGCGGTCGCGGAGGGCATCAAGATCATCGTTGTGCTCATCCAGAACCACGGCTTCGCCTCGATCGGCCACCTGTCGGAGACGGTCGGCTCGCAGCGGTTCGGCACCAAATACCGCCGCTACGACCCGTCCGCCCGCAATTTCCAGGGCGACGACGTGCTGCCCGTCGACCTCGCGATGAACGCGCGGAGCTATGGGCTCGACGTCATCGAGGTGGCACCGACCGCCTCGGCGATCGACGACCTCCGTGCCGCGATGACGACCGCGAAGGCGTCGACCAGGTCGACCCTGATCCACATCGAGAGCGATCCCCTGAGCTACGGTCCGGCAGGCGAGGGATGGTGGGACGTGCCGGTCGCGGAGGTCTCGACGTTGGACAGCACCCGGCGAGCACGCGAGGACTACGAGCGACAGAGTGCGGCCCGCCGCCCCCTGCTCGGCGAAGAGGTGGTCTCGTGAAGGCTCGGGTCGCCGGGGCGCCCGTGAGTTTCGGCGTCTTCGAGATGACGCCGGAGGGAGCGACTGTGCTCGATCCCGACGACATGCTCGAGCTGCTGCTACAGACCGGCCATACCGGCGTGGATCTCGGTCCCGTCGGCTACCTGGGTCGCGGTGCAGAGTTGCGCTCTCGACTGCAGCGCTGGCAGCTGGAGCTCGCGGGCGGATGGGTCGAACTCCCGTTCAGCGACGACGAGGCCTTCGCTGCGGCGCTGCCCGAGCTCGACGACGCCCTCCGCGTCTTCGGCGAGGCCGCCGAGAACGGACCGTCGCTCCTGCCGAAGCCCACGCTCGCCGACCACGGCTCCGAGGCCAGGAAGAGCGCGCCCGGGCGCGGCGCGGAGGCCGAACGCCTCGCGGTCGCGGCCTGGGACCGCCTGCTCGCGAACGCGGAGACCGCCGCGGCCCGCGTGCGGGCAGCGGGGTTCGAGCCGACCTTCCATCACCACGCGGGGACCTTCGTGGAGTCGCCGGATGAGATCGACCGATTCCTCGAATCGGTGGACATCGACCTCACTCTCGATACCGGCCATCTGCTCATCGGGGGAGGACGCTCCGTCGACGTGCTCGCCCGGTGGGGAGCCCGTGTCAATCACGTCCACCTCAAGGATGTCGACGCCTCCGAGCTCTCCCGGGTGCTCGCCGTGGGCGGCGGCATGACCGAGGTCTGGTCGTCCGGCGCCTTCGTCGCATTCGGCGCCGGCGACATCGATCTCACGGGTGTCATGACCGCGCTCGACGACGGCGGCTTCGAGGGCTGGATCGTCATCGAACAAGACGTGCTCCCCGGGGCCGACGTCACGCTGCGCGACTTCCGCGACCAGCGCGCGGCCGATCAGCGGGTCAACCGGGACTTCCTCCGCCCGTGGTGCTGAGCGCCATCGCCTTCGGCCCCGCACCGTCACCGACCGACAGATCCCAGTAGAGGAAAGACACGACAATGACAACGAAGGCTCTCCGTTTCGGACTCATCGGCACCGGGCGGATCGGACAGGTGCACGCGGCCAGTATCGCCGCCAGCCCCGACGCCGTGCTGGCCTGGGTCGCCGACCCCTACATCGACGGAGCGCGCAGCACCGCGGCGCGTTTCGGCGGAACCGCGACGGAGGACGTCGAGGCGGTGATCGCCTCGGGCGACGTCGACGCGCTGCTGGTCGCGTCGCCGACTCCGACACACGTCGACCTCATCGCACGGGCGGTGGATGCCGGGCTGGCCGTGCTCTGCGAGAAGCCGATCGACCTCGACATCGCGAGAGTGGAGGCCCTGCGTCCGCGGGTCGCGGCATCCGGGGTGCCGGTGGCCATCGGCTTCAACCGCCGATTCGATCCCGCGTTCGCGTCCGCCCGCGCCCGCGTGGCCGCAGGGGAGATCGGGGAGCTCGAGCAGCTCGCGATCATCAGTCGCGACCCCTCGGCACCGCCCGCCGACTACGTCGGGATCTCCGGCGGGATCTTCCGCGACATGACGATCCACGACTTCGACATGGCGCGGTTCTTCCTCCCCGAGATCGTCGAGGTCACGGCGATCGGCAGCACCGTCTTCGACGAGGGCGCCCGCGCCCACGGCGATTTCGACACCGCGATCACCATTCTCCGGGCGGCATCCGGAGCGACCGTGTCGATCACCAACTCCCGGCACAGCGCGGTGGGCTACGACCAGCGCATCGAGGCATTCGGCGCGAACGGAATGCTGCAGGTGGCCAACGCGGGCACGAGTCTCGTGAGCTTCTCGGGAGCGGCAGCGGTCGAGGCGAGGCCGCCGTACCAGGAGTTCTTTCTGGAGCGGTACGCCGCGGCCTACGCGGCCGAGCTCGGCGAGTTCATCAAGCTGGTGCGCGGCGAGGCGTCCAGCAGCCCGACCTTCGACGACGGGCGCGCCGCACTCATCCTCGCGGACGCCGCACAGCGCTCGGCCGTCGAGCGCACGGTCGTCGCCGTCGACCTGGGGTAGGCGACGGCCGTCGCCGCGGGGCCGTCGCCGCGGGGAGTCGCCCGGGGGCGCTCAGGCGTCGTAGGTGAGCGGTCCGGTGACCGCCTGCACATCGACCCAGTTGCCCGAGGTCGCGCTGCGAAGAGCGGCATCGACGATCTCGGCGGCGGACCAGGCATCCGTCGCAGACGGCGCGAGCTGTCGTCCCTCCACGACGGAGCGGAGGAACAGCGTCGCCTCGATCGTCTTCAGGTCGTCGAAGCCCATGCTCGTGCCGGCGCCGGGCTGGAAGCGGGAGAACTCGCCGAAGCCCGGCCCGACCATGATCGTGCGGTACCCCGACGTGTCGGTGGCGATCTGGAGCTCGTTGAGCCGTTGGAAGTCCCAGCGCACGGAGCCGGTGGTTCCGTAGACCTCGATGACATACTCGGCGCGTGGGCCGATAGCGACCCTGCTCGACTCGAAGACGCCGACCGCGCCACCGTCGAAGCGGGCCAGGATCGCCGCGTAGTCCTCGTTCTCCACGGCTCCCTTCGGCCCCCGCTCGTCGCCCTTGCTGAAGTGGCTCGCCGTTCCGGATGCCGGCAGGGGGCGCTCCCGGATGAACGTCTCCGTCGTCGACGTGACCGAGGCGATCCGGCCCACGACGTACTGCGCGAGGTCGGCGCCGTGCGAGAGGAGATCGCCGAGCACGCCGGAGCCGGCGCGATCGCGGCTGAACCGCCAGGTGAGCGCACCGTCGGGGTCGGACGAATAGTCCGCCAGAAGGGCGACCCGCACGTTCGTCACGCGGCCGATCGCTCCGCCGCGCACGAGTTCCCGCGCGTGGGCGATGGCGGGGGCGTGTCGATAGTTGAAGCCCACGGATGTGACGAGGCCGGCGGAGTGGGCACGCTGGGCGATGTCGCGGGACTCCTCGACGCCGCGACCCATCGGCTTCTCGATCCAGAACGGCTTTCGTGCCGCGATGGCCGCGAGCGCGATCTCATGGTGCAGGAAGTTGGGCGAGCAGATGGAGACGACGTCGACATCCGGATGCTCGAGCACCGCGCGGTAGTCCGACACGGTCTCGCGGTAGCCGAGTGCGTCGGAGGCATGCCTCCTGCCCTGCTCGTCGGGATCCGCAGCGACCACGAGACTCGCGGCCACCGGCACCTCGGGATAGTGCTGGCCCGAGGCGAGGTAGGCGCGCGAGTGCAGCCGACCCATCCAGCCGACGGAGATCAGGCCGACACCTATTCGCGTTCGATCGGACATTCCGAGCCTCCAGTGGTGACATCTCGTCATAGATCAGGGTACACACTGATGACAGAATGTATAGACAAAGTTTGGTGCGCTCGGCTACTCTGTCCTCACGCTCGATCGACACCGACGTCCATCGTCGAGAGAATCGTCCAACGGAGGACACAGCCACACATCGGAGTGGGGCGAACCCGCCGCCCGATCCCTCTCCTCGCACTCGGACGTCGCTGACGACGTGGGTACCCCACCTTCCACCCGGGAAGCACCCAAGAGAGGTTTCACATCATGATCAAGAAAATCATCGCTGGCGTCGGCATCCTTGCCGCAGCCAGCCTGGTTCTGAGCGGTTGCACCGGAACCGGTCAGGAGGCCAGCACCGCCGACAAGCCGAAACTCGATCTCACCTACGCGGTCGTGACCCACTCTGGCCCCGGCGACGCATTCTGGGACCGCGTGAAGTCGGGAGCCGAGAAGGCCGGTTCCGACTACGGCGTCACGGTCACGTACAACTCCGACTCCGACCCCGCGAAGCAGTCGCAGCTCATCGACAACGCCGTCGCCCAGTCCGTCGACGGCATCGTGGTGTCGATGGCCAACCCGGACGGCGTTGAGGCGAGCGTCAAGCGCGCCGTCGAGGCCGGCATCCCGGTCGTCACCATCAACTCCGGAATCGAGCGCTCGGCCGAGTTCGGAGCGATCACCCACGTCGGCCAGAGCGAGACCGTGGCGGGCGAAGCCGTCGGCAGCCGTCTCGCCGACGAGGGGCTCAAGAAGGCGCTCTGCGTCATTCAGGAGGCTGGCAACGTGGGCCTCGAGGAGCGGTGCAAGTCAGCCGCGTCGACCTTCGGCGGCCCCATGGAGAACCTCCAGGTCGACGGGACGAACGACTCGGAGGTGAAGGCGACCATCAAGTCGAAGCTTCAGGCCGACAGCACGATCGACACCGTGCTCACCCTGGGCGGCCAGTACGCGATCGACGCGGTCGGCGCCGTCGAGGAGTCCGGCAGCTCGGCGAAGGTCGCCACCTTCGACCTGTCGGATGACGTCGTCGCCGACGTCGAGGCCGGCACGATCCTCTTCGCCGTCGACCAGCAGCCCTACGTGCAGGGCTTCATCGGCGTCACCGCGCTGTACCTGCGGTCCACCAACGGCAACGACCTCGGAGGCGGACAGCCGGTGTTCTCCGGTCCGGCGTTCGTCACCAAGGACAACGCCGCGCAGGTCGCGGAGTTCGCCGCCAACGGAACCCGATAGCCGTCACCGGGTAGCGGGCGGGGTGGAGCGTAAGCCCCGCCCCGCCCCCACAACAGATCAGAGGAGTCAGCGTTGACAACGACAGACATCGTGACGGTCGCCACGAGACCGGGGCTGGACCGGCGTCCCATCCGGCGCTTTCTCGCCCGTCCGGAGATAGGAGCACTCGTCGCCGCCCTCGCGGTGATGGCCTTCTTCTCGATCTACACCAAGAACTTCCTGACCCTTCCCGGCGCGGGCGTCTGGCTCGAGTCCGCGTCGACCTTCGGCATCATGGCCGTGGCGGTCGCCGTGCTCATGATCGGGGGCGAGTTCGATCTCTCCGCGGGCGTCATGACAGGATTCAGCGCCCTCATCGTGGGCGTGCTCACCACGCACTACGGCCTCAACATCTGGGTCGCGGTGCTCATCTCGCTCGCCACGGTGCTCGCTGTCGGCGCACTGAACGGCTTCCTCGTGATGCGCACGGGGCTGCCGAGCTTCATCGTCACCCTCGGGACCTTCTTCGTGCTCGCCGGCATCGACCTGGCCCTCACCAAGGTCATCACCGGGCAGGTCTCGATCCAGGGCATGGCGAAGGTGCCCCTCTACGACACCATCCAGCCCCTGTTCGGAGCGTCCATCCAGATCGGCTCGGGCGTGTTCTACGTCTCCGTGCTCTGGTGGTTCGCCGTCACCGCGGTCGCCACCTGGGTGCTCCTCCGCACTCGTGCGGGCAACTGGGTGTTCGCGGTGGGCGGGGCGCTCCATTCGTCGCGACAGGTCGGAGTTCCGATCATGAAGACCAAGATCGGGCTCTTCATGACGACAGCCGCCGCCGCCTGGCTCGTGGGGATGATCTCGCTCTTCCGCACCTCGACGGTGCAGGCCAACACCGGCGTCGGGCAGGAGTTCATCTACATCATCTGCGCCGTCGTGGGCGGATGCCTGCTGACGGGCGGCTTCGGATCGGCCATCGGCGCGGCGCTCGGCGCCCTCATCTACGGCATGGTCTTCCAGGGCATCACCTTCGCCCAGTGGGACACCAACTGGCTGCGCACCTTCCTGGGTGTGATGCTGCTGCTCGCGGTGCTCCTCAACCACTGGGTGCGACTTCGAGCAGGGGGCAGCAAATGAGCACCGTCACGACCGCGACCCTGCCCATCATCGAGGTCAGGAACATCGGCAAGCGCTACGGCGCCATCGACGCCCTGAGCGGGATCTCCACGTCGGTGTTCGCCGGCCAGGTGACTTGCGTGCTCGGCGACAACGGCGCGGGCAAGTCCACCTTCATCAAGATCCTCGCCGGGTCCCACACACCCAGCGAGGGGCAACTCCTCCTCGATGGGCAGTCGGTGCACTTCTCGTCGCCGCGCGCCGCGCTGGACGCCGGCATCGCCACGGTGTACCAAGACCTCGCTGTGGTGCCGTTGATGCCCGTGTGGCGCAACTTCTTCCTCGGCTCCGAGCTGACGAAGGGCTGGGGCCCCTTTCGTCGGCTGGACATCGCGTCGATGAAGCGCATCACGAACACCGAGCTCGCCAACATGGGCATCGACCTGCGCGACGTCGACCAGCCGATCGGCACCCTGTCCGGGGGCGAGCGCCAGTGTGTGGCGATCGCCCGCGCCGTGTACTTCGGGGCCCGCGTGTTGATCCTCGACGAGCCGACCGCCGCACTCGGCGTGAAGCAGTCGGGTGTCGTGCTCCGCTACATCGCGCGGTCGCGAGACAAGGGTCTCGGCGTCGTCTTCATCACCCACAACCCGCACCATGCGTTCCCCGTCGGCGACCGGTTCCTCCTGCTCAACCGCGGAACGAGCCTCGGAACCTTCGAGAAGAACGACATCACCGTCGGCGAACTCACGAGCCTGATGGCGGGCGGAGCAGAGCTCGACTCCCTCGCCCACGAGCTCGAACGCGAGCTCGGCGCCGAGTCGTCCATCGTGGCCGAAATGCAGCAGGATGCGGTCCCCCGGCGCCCGCCCTCGTGACCCGGCGCGCGGCAGCGCTTCGCGCGTCGCCCCTCTCGGCTCTTCCCCCGTAGCGAAAGTGACACCATGCCCCTCATCCGAACAGACCGCAGCGACATCGTGCTCCCGCCACTCGCACGGGCCGCCCAGTCGACGGCCACGTCGCTCTGGAACGACTCCGCAGACCCCGACGAGTTGCGGAGGTCCATCGAGTTCGGCGCCGTCGGGGCGACGTGCAATCCCGTGATCGCCTACGCCGCCATCAAGGCCCACCCGGAGATCTGGGTGCCGCGGCTGGAGAAGCTTGCGGAGCTGCATCCCATCTGGGGAGAGTCGGAGCTCGGCTGGGCGGCGGTGCGCGAACTGTCCATCGCCGCCGCGGCCCAGCTGCTGCCCGCCTTCGAGGCGAGCGGAGGGCGTGACGGGCGCCTCTCCATCCAGACCGACCCTCGCCTGCACAGGGATGCGGCGGCCCTCGCCGCCCAGGCGGAGGAGTTCTCGCGGCTGGCCAGCAACATCATCGTCAAGATACCCGCCACCGCGACGGGCATCGTGGCCATCGAGGAGGCCGCCTACTGCGGGGTGAGCATCAACGCGACCCTGTCGTTCACGGTGGCGCAGGCGCTCGCCGTCGGCGAGGCGATCGAGCGGGCCCTCGACAGGCGCGCCGCCGACGGACTGCCCGACCAGGAGTTCGGCCACGTGGTGACCATCATGGGCGGCCGTCTCGACGACTGGCTCAAACAGTGGACCGCGGCCAACCGCATTCTCGTCACCCCGGGCGTGCTCGACTGGGCGGGGGTCGCGACGCTCAAGAAGGCGCACCACCTCTTCGTCGCACGCGGCTTCCGCAGCCGCATCCTCTCGGCCGCATTCCGCAGCCACCTGCAGTGGTCGGAACTCGTCGGGGGTGATCTCGTCGTCTCGCCGCCGTTCGACTGGCAGTCGCGCATCAACGAGAACGACATCCCCGTCGAGAATCGCATCGACGTCGAGGTGCAGGAGTCGATCCTCGCGGAGCTGTCTGGCCTGAGCGAGTTCCGCCGGGCATACGACGACGACGGGATGACCGCCGACGAGTTTGCGCAGTTCGGCGCCTCACGCAACACCCTGCGGCAGTTCCTCGAGGCCGATGCGCAACTCGACTCGCTCGTGCGCGACGTCATCGTTCCGTCCGCCTGACTCCCGCCGCCTATGCGATGGCGGCACAATGGACGGATGCGGTGGTTTCGGCGGCGGAGGGTCGACCTCGGAACCTATGTCGCGCCCGACCCGGTTGCGCCGCCGCCGACGGCGCAGATCGTCAGGGAGGGCGCGCTCATCGGCGAGTCCGTCGTGCGCATGACCCTGCGCAACCGGCTCATCGTGGATGCCCTGCGCGACCACCACGACCTCGACCTGAACAACCTGACGCGCGTCGCCGCGACCGAGTTCGAGACGCTCGCCGACCACGAGTGGGAGTCGGCCGAGAGGATACGCATCCGTCGCGAGGTGCAGCGGGAGGGTGCCGACTATGAGGGCCTCGACCTCGAGCATCTGCAGGAGAGCCTGCGCCGTGAGAGCATCCACCGCGGGATGTCGGAGGCCTTCGCGGCACGCGCCGCGGACGCCGATTCGCTGGCGGGCGTCGTCGATCGCTCCCGCTCCGAGGCGTGGGCCGAGATCGGTGACGTCATCGTGGCGCGGGCGGGGGAGCGGGCCCTCGTGCTCGAGCGCGACCCGCTCTACGGTCACGAACGCGCCGAGCGCATCTCCGCGCTCCTCGCGGTCGACCTGTCACTGCTCGCCCAGGAACGGGGCGTGGAACTGTGACGCCGCCGGCCGCGTCGGCTACGCGGTGGTGCGCGCGTCGAACCGCTGGCTCGGCTCGAGATCGAGGGGCAGCTCGAGTTCCGCCGCCGTGAGCGGCTTCGCCGCGGCATCCACGAGCGCGGGACGCCCGATCACCTTGCTCTCGTCGAGCACGCTCAGCTTGCGTGCCGTCACGAGCACGCGTGACTCGAGCGAGTTGGCGAACTGGTTGTAGCTCGACACGGTCGTCTCGAGCGACCGTCGCAGCTTGTCGGCGTGTTCGGACAGCAGGCCCAACCGGCTGTAGAGCTCCTTGCCGAGGTCGAACAGCTTCTTCGCGTCTTCGGTGAGCACGTCCTGCTGCCAGGTGAAGGCGACCGTCTTGAGCACCGACCACAGGGTCACGGGCGACGCGAGGGCCACCCGCTTGCCGAAGGCATAGTCCATGATGCTCGGGTCGGCCTCCATGGCGGACGCCACGAGGGACTCGCTCGGGATGAAGGCGATCACGAGCTCCGGGCTGGCGTCGAGTCCGGCCCAGTAGGCCTTGCTCGCGAGGGCGTCGATGTGCCCGCGCACCACCCGGACGTGCTGCTTCATGAGCGCCTCACGCCGCGCGCCCTCGGCTCCCGTCGCCGTCACCGCGATCTGGGACGCCTCGAGGTAGGCGGTGAACGGCACCTTCGCGTCGACCGCGATGTTCTTGCCGCCCGGCAGGTGGATGACCATGTCGGGCCGTCCCGACCCGGCGTCGGACGAGACCGACGACTGCACGTCGAAATCGACCCGCTCGATGAGACCGGCGGCCTGGACGACGTTGCGCAGCTGCGTCTCGCCCCAGACGCCGCGCGTGCCGTTGTTGCGCAGGGCGGACGCGAGCGACTCCGCCGTGCCCCGCAGCCGCTCCTCCGACTCGCTCGCGTTCTTCAACTGTTCGCTCAACTGGCCGTGTTGAAGGCTGCGCTGCGCCTCCAGGTCGGCGACGGTCTGCTGCATCGTGCGGAGGGTCTCCTGCACGGGGGAGAGCGCCTGCAGCACGCGGCCGTCTTCCTCCCGCCGCGCCTGCGCGACACGCTGCTGGTCGAGCAGCTGCTCCACCTGCTCGCGCAGGGCGACGGCCGTGGCATCCGACGCCGCAGCCTCGGCCTTGAGCTCGCCGATCAGGGCGATCTGGTCGAGGGTGACCGCGGGGCTCGTCGCCGCGGCGCGGGAGCGCGCGAGCAGCAGCCCGATCACCGCGCCGAGCAGCACGCCGAGCACGAGTCCGATGAGCAGCGAGAAGATGGGGTCCATGGTGCCCAGTGTCGCACCGGCTTCCGACATGAGCCGGGAGGCTGGGCGCCCCGGCTCGACCCCTCCCGCAGTGGAATCAGCCTGTGCTTCCCGCCGGACTAGTTGACGGGCCCCGTCCACTTCTCGCCGGGGCCCTTGCCGACGGCGTCGGGGATGCTCGACGCCTCGCGGAACGCGAGCTGGAGGGTGCGCAGCCCGTCGCGCAGGGCGAGGGCGTGGTGGTCGCCGAGTTCCGGCGCACTCGCGGTGACGAGGCCGGCGAGGGCGTTGATGAGCTTGCGGGCCTCGTCGAGATCGATCTGCGACGCGGCATCCGGGTCGTCCGCGAGTCCGAGCTTCACGGCCGTGGCGCTGAGCAGGTGGATGGCCACGGTGTTGATGACCTCGATGGCCGGTACCTCGCCGATGTCTCGGATCTCGACGTCGGGATCGAGCCCGCCGGCAGAGTGGTCGTGCCCATCTCCGCCGTGCAGAGCCGAGCTCGCGGCGTGGTCGTGGGAGTAGGGCTCGCTCATCGAATCGGTTCCTTAGTCTTTTCGCGCGGTGTCTGCTATTCTTGTGCAGGCTTCGGGGCTTGCCCCGATACGAAAGTGGAGATTCTCCCACCCGTCAACCGCTTCTCAAGGTTACCGGGTAGTTACACCCCGCCGCGGTGCTCGGCACCGGGGTAGATAAACAGGGTGTTGGCGTCGCCGTAGAACGTGATGCGTGATTCTTCTCTTCGTCCCTGCCCGGCATCCGTCGGCCAGTGTGGTCACCGGCAGAACAAGAGGAGCTCCGCATCAGCGATCCCCGTACTAACGACCGAATCCGTGTACCGGAGGTCCGACTCGTCGGACCCGCCGGAGAGCAGATCGGTGTCGTTGCCATTGACGTGGCACTTCGACTTGCCCAGGAGGCCGACCTGGATTTGGTTGAGGTTGCTCCCAACTCCAAGCCGCCGGTCGCAAAGATCATGGACTACGGCAAGTTCAAGTACGAAGAGGCCCAGAAGGCCAAGGAAGCGCGTCGCAACCAGGCGAACACGATCCTCAAGGAGGTTCGCTTCCGCCTGAAGATCGACGTGCACGACTACGAGACCAAGCGCAAGCGTGCCGAGGGCTTCCTCGCGGCCGGCGACAAGGTCAAGGCCATGATCCTGTTCCGCGGCCGCGAGCAGTCGCGTCCCGACCAGGGCGTGCGCTTGCTCAGGCGCTTCGCCGAAGACGTCGCCGAGTTCGGCACCGTCGAGTCGAGCCCCACCATCGATGGCCGCAACATGGTCATGGTCATCGGGCCGCTCAAGACGAAGGCGACAGCCAAGGCCGAGGCCGAGGCGCGCCGCGTGTCGAACAAGCCCGCCAAGGGCCAGGCTCCGGATGGCGCGGCCGAGGCCGACGCCGACGAGGCCGTCGAGGCACCCGCCTCCCCAGAACCCACAGAAGCTGTGTCGACTGAAGTACCAGTCGAAGAGGTAGCAACGAAAGAGGATAAAGATGCCTAAGCAGAAGACGCACTCGGGCGCCAAGAAGCGCTTCAAGATCACCGGTACCGGCAAGATCAAGAAGCAGCAGGCCGGCATGCGCCACAACCTGGAAGTCAAGTCGGGCAAGCGCAAGCGTCGCCTCAACCAGGACCAGATCGTGGCGCCCGCGGACGCCAAGATGATCAAGAAGCTCCTCGGCAAGTAACGCCCGGACCCCAGGATTTAGGACAAGAACAATGGCAAGAGTAAAGAGAGCAGTAAACGCTCACAAGAAGCGTCGCGTCATCCTCGAGCGCGCCAAGGGTTACCGCGGCCAGCGTTCGCGCCTGTACCGCAAGGCCAAGGAGCAGGTCACCCACTCCCTCGTCTACGCGTACCGCGACCGCCGCGCCCGCAAGGGTGACTTCCGTCGCCTGTGGATCCAGCGCATCAACGCCGCGTCGCGCGCGAACGGCCTGACCTACAACCGCCTCATCCAGGGACTCAACCTGGCTGGCGTGCAGGTCGACCGCCGCATCCTCGCCGACCTCGCGATCACCGAGCCCGCCACCTTCGCGGCCATCGTCGCGACGGCCAAGGCCGCGCTTCCCGCCGACACCTCGGCTCCGCGGGTCTCCGCGTAACCGATCACGCAGACGCACGGCAACGCGCTGGCACTCCTCGGGAGTGCCAGCGCGTTGCCCGTTCAAACCTCCGGTCGCCCCGTAAACTCGAGGTCATGATCGACAATCCGCGTTCCCCACGTGTTCGCGGCGTGGCAAAGCTTGCCAAGAGAGACGCCCGGTCGCAGACCGGGTTTTTTCTTTTGGAAGGCCCCCAAGCCGTAACCGAAGCCCTCACCTACCGGTCGGAGCTTCTCGTCGAGCTCTTCGCGACCCCGACAGCACTCGACAAGTACCCGGAGATCGCGAGGATCGCCGACGAGATCGGCCTCGAGGTCGAGTTCGTCACGGAGGACGTGCTCGACTCCATGGCCGACACCGTGACGCCGCAGGGCATCATCGCCGTCTGCAAGCAGTTCCCGACCTCGCTCAAAGACATCCTCGCCGGGGAGCCGAAGCTCATCGCTATCCTCGAGGAGGTGCGTGATCCGGGCAACGCCGGCACCATCATCCGGGCCGCCGACGCCGCCGGTGCCGACGCCATCATCCTGACCGGACGCAGCGTCGACCTCTACAACCCCAAGGTGGTTCGCGCCACGACCGGCTCGATCTTCCACATCCCCGTCGCGATCGCCGCCGAGCTCGACGTCGTCATCGAGAAGGTCAAGGGCTACGGACTGCAGGTGCTCGCGGCCGACATCAAGGGCGACGACCTCCTCGAGGCGCGCACGAGCGGAGCGCTCGACAAGCCGACCGCGTGGCTCTTCGGCAACGAGGCCCGCGGACTGAACGACGAGCACTTCGCGCTCGCCGACGGAGCCATCACGGTGCCCATCTACGGTCACGCCGAATCGATGAACCTGGCCACCGCGGCATCGGTCTGTCTGTACGAGAGCGCGTTCGCGCAGCGCTCGCGGGTTGAGTAGCGCGCTCCCCGCGCGTACCGAAACCAAGGTCGCCCCGCGACTCGCCAGATTGTTTCAACTTAGTTAAGAACCCCGCCGCATCGCGGTTGAGGTTTGTCCCCACCCTGCCCGTGTGGTTGGGTGGGGGCATGGAACCTCTCGTTGTCGTCGACCGTGTCAACAAGAACTTCGGCGATCTGCACGTTCTCAAGGACATCACCACCACCATCCACCGCGGCGAGGTCGTCGTCGTCATCGGTCCGAGTGGCTCAGGCAAGTCGACGCTGTGTCGTGCGATCAACCGCCTGGAGACCATCGACAGCGGGTCGATCACCATCGACGGCAAGAAGCTTCCAGACGAGGGCGCGGATCTCGCCCGCCTGCGCGCCGACGTCGGGATGGTCTTCCAGAGCTTCAACCTCTTCGCGCACAAGACGGTGCTGCAGAACGTCACGCTCGGTCAGACCAATGTGCGCAAGCGCTCGAAGGCCGACGCCGAGAAGCGTGCGATGGAGCTGCTCGACCGTGTCGGCGTCGCAAGCCAGGCCGGCAAGATGCCGGCTCAGCTCTCCGGCGGGCAGCAGCAGCGCGTGGCGATCGCCCGAGCGCTCGCGATGGATCCGAAGATCATGCTGTTCGACGAGCCGACCTCGGCACTCGACCCCGAGATGATCAACGAGGTGCTCGACGTCATGGTGGGTCTCGCCAAAGACGGTATGACGATGGTCGTCGTCACGCACGAGATGGGCTTCGCCCGCAAGGCCGCGCAGCGTGTGCTCTTCATGGCGGATGGCGCGATCGTCGAAGAGGCGACGCCCGAGAAGTTCTTCACCGACCCCCAGAGCCCGAGAGCGAAAGACTTCCTCTCCAAAGTACTTACGCACTAATCGGTGGGTAGGCAACACAGCAAACAGGAGGACACCATGAGACTCAAAAAAAGTCTAATGATCTCAGCCATGGCCATCACGGGAGCTCTCGCTCTCGCCGGGTGCACCGATTCGGGCGCACCCGCCCCCGAGGCAACCGTCGAAAAGGACATCAGCTTCGAAGCCGGCACCACGATGGCGAAGCTGAACGAGGCGGGCGAAATCACGATCGGCACCAAGTTCGACCAGCCGCTCTTCGGCCTCGTCGGACCAGAGGGCGACCCCGTCGGTTTCGATGTGGAGATCGGCAAGCTCATCGCCGCCAAGCTCGGAATCCCCGCCGACGGCATCAACTGGACGGAGACCGTCTCCAAGAACCGCGAGCCGTTCATCCAGAGCGGCGAGGTCGACCTCGTCATCGCCACCTACACGATCAACGACGCGCGCAAGCAGGTCGTCTCCTTCGCCGGCCCGTACTACGAGGCAGGCCAGGACATCCTGGTCCTCGACGGCAACCCGGAAGGCATCAAGGGCCCGGAGGACGTCAAGGGCAAGAACGTCTGCACCGTGACCGGATCGACCTCCGAGGTCAACATCCTCGAATACGGCGCCGTCGTGCTCCCGGCCGCCGGCTATGGCGACTGCCTCGAGCCGCTGCGCACGGGAGCGGTCGTCGCCATGACCACCGACAACGTCATCCTGGCCGGCCTCGCCGACCAGAACGAGGGCGAGTTCGAGGTCGTGAACGAGCCCTTCACGAAGGAGCCCTACGGAATCGGGCTCAAGCTCGAGGACGACCAGTTCCGGGCCTGGATCAACGACGTGCTCGAGGAGTCGTACGACGACGGCAGCTGGGCTGACGCCTGGAAGGCGACCGCCGGCAAGGTTCTCGACCTTCCCGACCCGCCCGCAGTGGACAACTACACCCGCTAGCACCACCCGAGCAGATGGCCCACGCGAGAATCTCGCGTGGGCCATCTACCGGTCGCGAGCGACCAGCCCGCCCACAACGCACACTCGTCAGGCACGACACACACGGCACAACGCCAGTAGAAAGGGAGGTGAGCCATGGACGCGATCCTCGAGAATCTCGACACCTTCATCGGCGGATTCCTCAAGACGCTCTCGCTACTCGCGCTCTCCGGTGTCTTCGCATTCATTCTCGGAGTCATCATCGCGGCGATGCGGATCTCGCCCGTCGGCTCACTCCGCGGCTTCGCCGCGACGTACACCGAGCTGCTGCGCAACACCCCGCTCACGCTCGTGCTGTTCTTCTGCGCGTTCATCCTGCCGTACCTCGGCGTGCGCATCGACTACTTCCCGCTCGCCGTCATCGGTCTCACCGCCTACACCTCGCCGTTCATCGCCGAGGCGGTGCGTTCGGGCATCAACGGCGTCTCCATCGGGCAGGCCGAGGCCGCGCGCAGCCTCGGGCTGGGCTTCGGCCAGACCCTCCGGCTCATCGTGTTGCCGCAGGCCATCCGCATGGTCATCCCGCCGCTCATCAACGTCTTCATCGCGTTGACCAAGAACACCTCGGTCGCCGGCGGCTTCTTCGTCATCGAGCTCTTCGCCTCGGCGAGCGTCGTCATCAACAAGCGCGGAGACGAGGTCGTCGCCATCCTGCTGGCCGTGGCCTTCTTCTACCTCGTGATCACCATCCCCCTCGGCATCCTGGCCGGACGCATCGAGAAGAGAGTGGCGATCCTGCGATGAGCACCTCAGTCCTGTACGACGCTCCTGGCCCCAAGGCCCGCCGGATGTCGCGGATCTCGTCCATCGTGGGCCTGCTCCTGATCGCGGCCTTCGTCGCGTGGCTCGTCATGACCCTCGCCGCCCCGCGCATCTCCGCGAACGGGGCCGCGCAGCCCGGCATGTTCGATTCGTCGCGGTGGGACATCCTGAACGACCTCGCGCTGTGGCGCGGTGTCGCCGACGGTGTGGTGGCGACCCTGCGGATGGCGGCGGTGGGCGCCGTGCTCGCCATCGTCATCGGCGTGCTGTTCTCCTTCGGACGCACGGCGTTGTCCGCCTACATCCGCGTGCCCACGACCATCGTGCTGGAGTTCTTCCGCGGCATGCCGGTGCTGCTCATGATGCTCTTCATCCTGCTGGTCTTCAGCAGCGGTGCCTATGCGGCCGGCGTGCTCGCGCTCGGCATCTACAACGGGGCGATCATCGGCGAGGTGCTCCGCGCCGGAATCGCCTCGCTGCCGCGCGGCCAGCGCGAGTCGGGCCTCGCCCTCGGCTTCACGCCCCTTCGGACGCGGTTCCTCATCGAGTTTCCCCAGGCATTCCGGCAGATGCTGCCGATCATCATCGCCCAACTCGTGGTGCTGCTGAAGGACACGTCGCTCGCCTACGTCATCGGCTACCCGGAGCTGCTGCGCAAGGTCGTCAACCAGATGTCGAACTTCTACGGCAACCGCTACTTCTTCACGCTGTTCTTCCTCGCGCTCGTGATCTACCTCGCCATCAACCTGACGCTGTCGTGGATCGCGCGCGTCGTCGCACGCCGCACCGCCTCGGGGTACACGCGGAAGGGCGGGCCCAAGCGCGGCGGGCCGACGACGCCGCTGACGACGATCGGCGCGCCGGTCGTGCTGCAGGCGGACGGCGGCGAGGCGCGACAGCTCTAGCGTCGACGGCGCATCTCGCCGGACGGCGCCATCCGCTCGTCCGACTAAACTCGGTTCTCGTGTCAGAACCCACGGAGATCACCGAAGAAGCCGCGAACGCAGCGGCCGATGCCGCCCTCGCCGCGATAGCCGCAGCCGCGACCGTGAGCGAGCTCAAGCTCGCTCGCGCGGCCCACGCGGGCGAGTCGTCGACGCTCGCGAAGCTCAACGCGCTCATGCGCAGCGTTCCCGGCGACCAGAAGGCGGCCGCGGGCAAGCTCATGGGGCAGGCACGCGGTCGGGTCGCCCAGGCGATCGCCGCGCGCGAGGCCGAGCTGGCCATCGCCGAAGAGGCGGCCAAGCTCGAGGCCGAGGCCGTGGATGTCACGGCGGTGCCGCTGCGCTGGAAGGCCGGGGCGCGCCATCCGATCTCCCTCCTGATGGAGAAGATGAGCGACATCTTCGTCGGCATGGGCTGGGAGGTCGCGGAGGGGCCGGAGCTCGAGAACGAGTGGTTCAACTTCGACGCGCTCAACTTCGACGAAGACCACCCCGCACGTGCCATGCAGGACACGTTCTTCATCGATCCCGTGGAGAAGCACCTCGTGCTGCGCACGCACACGTCGCCCGTGCAGATCCGCTCGCTGCTCGGCCGGGAGCTGCCCGTCTACGTCGTCGCGCCGGGGCGTGTCTACCGAACCGACGAACTCGACGCGACCCACACACCCGTCTTCCACCAGATCGAGGGCATCGCCATCGACAGGGGGCTCACGATGGCCCACCTGCGCGGCACCCTCGAACACCTCGCCCGCGCGACCTTCGGCGAGGGCGCGCAGATCCGCCTGCGCCCCAACTTCTTCCCGTTCACGGAGCCGAGCGCCGAGATGGACGTCTGGCAGCCGAACGCCAAGGGCGGAGCTCGCTGGGTCGAGTGGGGCGGCTGCGGCATGGTGAATCGCAACGTGCTGCGCGCGGCGGGCATCGACCCCGATGAGTACCAGGGCTTCGCCTTCGGCCTCGGGATCGACCGCACGCTGCAGTTCCGCAACGACATGAACGACATGAGAGACATGGTCGAGGGCGACATCCGCTTCAGCCAGCAGTTCGGAATGGTGGTCTGATGCGCATCCCAATCAGCTGGCTCGGCGAGTACGTCGACCTGCCCGAAGACGTCTCCGTCGAGCACCTGCACGCCGCCCTCGTGCGGGTCGGCTTCGAGGAGGAGGGCTTCCACGGCTTCGGCGTCACCGGTCCCGTCGTCGTCGGCCAGATTCTCGAGTTCACGCCCGAGCCGCAGACCAACGGCAAGACCATCAACTGGTGCCAGGTGGATGTCGGTGAGCCCGAGCCGCGCGGAATCGTCTGTGGCGCCCACAACTTCGCCGTCGGTGACAAGGTCGTCGTCTCCCTGCCCGGCGCCGTGCTGCCCGGGCCGTTCCCGATCGCGGCGCGGAAGACGTACGGCCACGTCTCCGACGGCATGATCGCCTCCGCCCGTGAGCTCGGCCTCGGCGAGGAGCACGACGGCATCCTGCTGCTCACGAGCCTCGGCATCGACGCGGAGCCGGGCGTCGAAGCCCTCTCGCTGCTCGGCCTCGACGACTTCGCGGTGGAGATCAACGTCACCCCCGACCGCGGCTACGCGCTCTCCCTGCGTGGGGTGGCGCGCGAGTACTCCCACTCGACGGGCGCCGCGTTCCGCGACCCGGCGCTTGCCGTGCCGGCGCCCGCCACGGCGCCCGAGGGCTTCCCCGTCACGGTCGCCGACGGCGGCCCGATCCGCGGACGCTCCGGCGTGAGCGTGTTCGAGTCGCGCGTGGTGCGCGGCATCGACGCCACTCGCCCCACCCCGTCGTGGATGGTGGCTCGGCTCGCTCTCGCGGGCGTGCGCTCCATCTCGCTGCCCGTCGACATCACCAACTACGTGATGTTCGAGCTGGGCCAGCCGATCCACGGGTACGACCTCGACACGCTCACCGGCGGCATCACCATCCGTCGTGCCCGCGTCGGTGAGACCTTCGAGACGCTCGACGGCAAGGTGCGCGCGCTCGATGTGCAAGACCTGCTCGTCACCGACGACTCGGGACCCATCGGGCTCGCCGGGGTCATGGGCGGAGCCAAGACCGAGATGACGGCCGCGACGACGAACGTGCTCGTCGAGGCGGGAAACTGGGAGCCGGTGTCGATCGCACGCACCGCCCGCCGGCACAAGCTGCCGAGCGAGGCCGCCAAGCGTTACGAGCGCGGAGTGGACCCGCGCATCGCGGCACCCGCCGCCGACCGGGTCGTGCAGCTGCTCGTCGAGCTGGCCGGAGGAACCGCAGACATGCTGGGCTCCTCGTTCGACGAGGCCGTGGCTCCGACCGCCATCGAGCTGCCCGCCGCCTACGCGAGCCGGCTCATCGGCGTGGAGTACACGCCCGAAGAGATCGAGCGGTCGCTCACCATGATCGGTGCGACCGTCGAGGATGCGGCCGCCGGATACACCGTCACGCCGCCGAGCTGGCGTCCCGACCTCACCGACAAGGCGACGCTGGTCGAGGAGGTGGCGCGCATCGTCGGGTACCACCGCATCCCGTCGGTGCTGCCCGTCGCCCCGTCCGGCCGCGGTCTCACGCGCGAGCAGCGACTGCGCCGCGCGGCGACCCAGTCGCTCGCGAGCGGTGGACTCACCGAGGTGTTGTCGTATCCCTTCGTCTCGACGGCGAGCAACGACCTCTTCGGCTCCGCGACGGGCGAACCCCTCGCTGCCATCAAGCTCGCCAACGCGCTCGACTCCGAGCACGGCTGGATGCGCACGTCGGTGCTGCCCGGTCTCATCGACGCCGCCCGCCGCAACCTCTCCCGCGGTCTCACCGACCTCGCGCTCTACGAGATCGGTCTGGTCTTCCGCCCGGTCAGTGGGGCGGCCTACGGCAGCGGCGCGCTGCCCGTCGGCGACGCGCGTCCGTCCAGCGAGACGCTGGCCGAGCTCAACGCGGGCATCCCGCCGCAGCCGTGGCACGCGGCCGCACTCTTCGTGGGCGACGCCGTGCCGAAGCAGCCGGGATCGCCCGCCATCCCCGTCGGCATCGGCGACGCCCTGGGCGCCGCCCACCAGCTCGCGCTCGCCGTCGGCGTGCCGCTCGCGGTGCGCCAAGGGTCACACCAGGCGATGCATCCCGGTCGGACGGCGGCCCTCTACGTGGGGGAGACGCTCGTCGGTCACGCCGGGGAGCTGCTTCCCGCCGTCGCCGCCGCGAAGGACCTGCCGCGTGTTGTCGCCCTCCTCGAGGTCGACCTGGACGCGCTCATCGACGCCGCCAACGAAGACGTGACGCCGCATCCCATCGTCTCGTTCCCCGCGGCGACGCAGGACCTCTCGCTCGTCGTGACGGATGCGACGCCGGCCGGCGACGTGCTCGCCACCGTCATCGAGGGAGCGGGCGCGCTGCTCGAACGTGCGCACCTGGTCGACGACTATCGCGGCACCGGCATCGAGCCCGGCAGCAAGTCGCTGACCTTCGCGCTGCGCTTTCGGGCGCCTGACCGCACGCTCACGGCGGCGGAGGCGACCGAGGCCAAGACGGCCGCGGTGGCCCTCGCAGCGGAGCGCTTCGGCGCGGCGCTACGCGAGTAGCCGCGGCGCCCTCCGTCTAGACCAGTGGGGCAAGCTCTCGACCGTCCGCCCGGCGCTGAACTTCCATTGCTCGCCCTTCCTCTCGCCGCTGCCCGATTGGGCGCCGGGCGGCTCCTCGTAGTACGCTCGCCCCGTGGCCTTCCTTCGCACCGCTTCCCCGATCAGCGCAACGCTGACCTCCGGGCTGCGACGTCGCGCCACCACGAACCGCCGCACCAACCGCCGCGCAGAGCGACTCTAGGCGTCGGGCAGCACCCGGGTCGACCGAAACGGTCTCCGTCGTGATCCCGCCGCCGCCTACTCATCGTCCGCTCTGAAAAAGGTTGAGTCATGTCACTTTCCGTCGCCGTCGCCGGCGCTAGCGGCTATGCCGGAGGTGAACTCCTGCGGTTGCTTGCCGCCCATCCGGAGTTCACGGTCACCACCGTCACCGCGTTCCAGAACGCGGGGCAGCCGCTCATCGCGCTGCAGCCGCACCTACGCTCCCTCGCGCACCTCGACCTGGTCGAGACCACCCCCGAGAATCTCGACGGTCACGACGTCGTCTTCCTCGCCCTGCCCCACGGCAAGTCGGGGGAGATCACCGCTGCCCTGCCCGAGGGCACCCTCGTGATCGACTGCGGCGCCGACCACCGCCTCACGAGCGAGGCCGACTGGGCGGCGTTCTACGGCGGCGAGTACTTCGGCGCCTGGACCTACGGCATGCCCGAGCTCATCCATGCCGACGGGTCGAAGCACCGTGCCGCGATCGCAGGGGCGGCCCGCATCGCGGTTCCCGGATGCAACGTCACGGCCATCTCGCTCGGACTCGCGCCGGGCATCCAGGCCGGGCTGCTGCTCGCCGACGATCTCGTGGCGGTGCTCGCCGTCGGCCCGTCGGGCGCGGGTAAGGCGCTCAAGACCAACCTGCTCGCGAGCGAGATCCTCGGCTCGGCGTCGGCGTACGGCGTCGGCGGTACGCACCGCCACACGCCGGAGATCAACCAGAACCTCGCGCTCGCGGGCGGAACGGACGTGGGCATCTCCTTCACCCCGGTGCTCGTGCCGATGAGCCGCGGTATCCTCGCCACGGCGACCGCGAAGCTCGCGCCGGGCGCCACGACGCAGCAGGTGCGGGCCGCCTTCGAGGCCGCCTACGCCGACGAACCGTTCGTGCACGTGCTTCCCGAGGGCCAGTTCCCCCGCACCGCCGACACCGTGGGCGCCAACACCGCGCTCATCGGTCTCGCCGTCGACGAGGCCACGCGCCGCATCGTCACCGTCACGGCGATCGACAACCTCGTCAAGGGCACGGCGGGTGCCGCCATCCAGTCAGCCAACATCGCCCTCGGTTTCGCCGAAACCACGGGCCTGAGCATCGATGGAGTAGCACCGTGAGCGTCACACACGCGGCCGGATTCGCCGCCGCCGGGGTCGTCGCAGGCCTGAAGTCGACGGGCAAGCCGGATGTCGCCCTCGTGCGCAATCTCGGCCCGAGCACCGCGGCCGCCGTCGTGTTCACGAGCAACCGGGCCAAGGCCAACCCGATCCTCTGGTCGCAGCAGGTCATCACCGACGGCATCGTCGAGGCGATCGTGCTCAACTCCGGGGGAGCCAACTGCTACACGGGGGCCTTCGGCTTCCAGACGACGCACGCGACGGCGGAGGCGGTCGGCGCAGGGCTCGGCATCTCCGCGGGCGACGTGCTCGTGTGCTCCACCGGGCTGATCGGCGTCGGCGGCCAGGACTTCCGCGACAAGCTGCTCGCCGGCGTCGCCTCGGCGATACCCGCGCTCGGGGTCGGCGGCGGCCACGACGCGGCGCTCGCCATCATGACGACGGACTCGAAGCCCAAGGAGGCCGTCGTCGAGGGCGCCGGCTGGTCGATCGGGGGCATGGCGAAGGGCGCCGGAATGCTCGCACCCGGGCTCGCGACCATGCTCGTGGTGCTCACCACCGACGCGAAGCTCGACCCGGGCGACCTCGACTCCGCCTTGCGCCACGCCACCCGGGTCACCTTCGACCGCCTCGACTCGGACGGCTGCATGTCGACCAACGACCAGGTCTCGCTGCTCGCATCCGGCGCATCCGGCGTCACCCCGAGCCTCGAGGTCTTCACCGCCGCCGTGACCGCTCTGTGCGCCGACCTCGCCGCACAGCTGCAAGCCGACGCCGAGGGTGCGAGCCACAATATCTCGATCGAGACGATCAACGCGGCGAGCGAAGACGAGGCCGTCGAGGTCGGCCGTTCCGTCGCCCGCAACAACCTCTTCAAGGCCGCGGTGTTCGGGAACGATCCGAACTGGGGGCGGGTGCTCGCGGCGATCGGAACGACCTCCGCCCAGTTCGACCCCTACGACGTCGATGTCACCATGAACGGCGTGCGTGTCTGCCGGTCGGGCGAACCCGACGAGCCGTCGGATGCTGTCGACCTGACGCCGCGCGCAACGCACGTGCTCATCGACCTCAAGGTGGGCACCGCCACGGCGACCATCCTCACCAACGACCTCACGCACGACTACGTGCACGAGAACAGCGCGTACTCCAGCTGATGGGCGCGTTCAGGAAGGCAGCCGAGCTCGAGGCCACGACGAAGGCGGCGGTGCTCATCGAGTCGCTGCCGTGGCTCAAGCAGTTCCACAACCGCATCATCGTCGTCAAGTTCGGCGGCAACGCCATGGTCGACGAGTCGCTGCAGCGCGCGTTCGCGGAAGACATGGCGTACCTGCATTTCGCCGGCATCCGTCCCGTCGTCGTCCACGGCGGCGGACCGCAGATCTCCGCGCGGCTGTCGGAGCTCGGCATGCAGAGCGAGTTCCGCGGCGGCTACCGGGTCACCACGAGCGAGTCGATCGGCGTGGTGCGGGATGTGCTCTCCGGCCAGATCAGCCGCGAGCTCGCGGCGCTCATCGACGAGCATCAGGAAGGCCTCGCCGTCACGATCTCCGGCGAAGACGACCATCTCTTCGGAGGCCGCCGTCGTGGCACCGTCGTCGACGGCGAGACCGTCGACCTCGGGCTCGTGGGAGACGTCGTCGCCGTCGACCCCGCAGCCATCTTCGCCGCCGTCGCCGAGGGGCGCATCCCCGTCGTCGCCTCGATCGCCCCCGACATCGACGAGGCGGGGCAGTCGCTCAACATCAACGCCGACTCTGCGGCATCCGCCCTCGCGGTAGCCCTCGGTGCGGCGAAGCTCGTCATCCTCACCGACGTCGCCGGCCTGTACCGCGACTGGCCGAACCGCGACTCGCTCATCTCGATGATCGACGCCGAGGAGCTCACCGGCCTGCTGCCCTCGCTCGAGTCGGGCATGATCCCCAAGATGACGGCGTGTCTCGACGCGGTCGAGGGCGGAGTCGCCAAGGCGGCAATCATCGACGGCCGAAGGCCCCACTCGATCCTGCTCGAGATCTTCACGCACAGCGGCATCGGCACGGAGGTAGTACCCGCATGACCACACCGTGGAAAGACCGCTTCGCCACGGCGATGATGGGCTCCGCCCCGACGCCGCTCCTCATGCTCGACCACGGCGAGGGATGCTACGTGTGGGATGTCGACGGCACGAGGTATCTCGACTTCCTCGCCGGTATCGCCGTGAACTCGCTCGGCCACGCGCATCCCGTGCTCGTCGAGGCGGTGACGCGGCAGGTCTCGACCATCGCCCACGTCTCCAACTACTTCGCGACCGCACCGCAGATCGAGCTCGCCGAGCGCCTGCGCCGCATCTCCGGCGCGGGCGATCGAGGCCGGGTCTACTTCGGCAACTCGGGCGCCGAGGCGATCGAGGCCGCGATCAAGCTCGCGCGCCGCAACGGCCAGCACAAGAAGATCATCGCGCTCACGAATTCGTTCCACGGGCGCACCATGGGCTCCGTCTCGCTCACCGGCAAGCCGTCGCTGCGCGAGCCGTTCGAACCCGTCGTGCCCGGAATCGTGCACATCGAGTCGACGATCGAGGCGCTCGAGGCGGCCATCGGCGACGACGTGTCGGCCCTCGTGGTCGAGCCGATCAAGGGGGAGGCCGGCGTGGTTCCACTGCCCGACGGATACCTGGAACGAGCCCGCGAACTCACGGAGCAGCACGGGGTGCTGCTCATCCTCGACGAGATCCAGACGGGTGCGGGCCGCACGGGATCGTGGTTCGCCTTCCAGCAGCACGGCATCGTGCCCGACGCCATCGCGATCGCGAAGGGCATCGCGGGCGGTGTGCCGATCGGCGCCCTCGTGACGTTCGGCCGGGCATCCGACCTCTTCACTGTCGGCCAGCACGGCAGCACCTTCGGGGGCAACCCGCTCGCGACCGCGGCCGGCAACGCGGTGCTCGGCGAGATCGAAAGCGCGGGGCTCGTCGAGAACGCCGCGCTCCGTGGCTCCCAGCTTCGCGACGCCATCCTCGCCATCGGGTCGCCGCTCGTCGCGGAGATCCGTGGTGCGGGACTTCTCATCGGCGTCGGTCTCACCGAACCCGTCGCTGCCCAGGTCTGCGCGCGCGCTCTCGAACTCGGACTCATCATCAACGCACCCAACGACTCGAGCATCCGCCTCGCGCCGCCGCTCATCCTCGGCGACGCCGAGGTCACGCTCTTCATCGAACTCTTCACCCGGGCGCTCGCTTCCACCAGCGCGGCGCTCACGACCACGGAGGCATCCCTATGACCCGGCATTTCCTGCGCGACGACGACCTCAGCCAGGCGGAGCAGCTCGAGATCCTCGACCTCGCCGTCGATCTCAAGAAGCACCGCTACTCCGTCACGCCGCTCGCCGGGCCGCAGACGGTCGCGGTGATCTTCGACAAGTCGTCGACCCGCACCCGCGTCTCCTTCGCGGTCGGTATCGCCGACCTCGGCGGCAGCCCGCTCATCATCTCCACGGCGAACAGCCAGCTGGGCGGCAAGGAGACCCCCAGCGACACCGCGCGAGTGCTCGAGCGGATGGTGTCGGCCATCGTCTGGCGAACCTACGCCCAGTCGGGACTCGAGGAGATGGCCCTCGGCACCACGGTTCCCGTCATCAACGCGCTGAGCGACGAGTTCCACCCCTGCCAGCTGCTCGCCGACCTCCTCACCATCCGCGAACACCGCGGAACTCTCGCCGGCCTCACCGTCACCTTTCTCGGTGACGGCGCGAGCAACATGTCGCAGTCGTACCTGCTGGCCGGAGCCGTGGCCGGCATGCACGTGCGCATCGCCAGTCCGCTCGAGTATGCACCGGATGCCGCGGTCGTCTCCGACGCGCGGGCGCTCGCCGAGGCATCCGGCGGCTCGGTCTCGCTCTACACCGACCCCGCCGAATCCGTCGCCGGTGCCGACGTGGTCGTCACCGACACCTGGGTCTCGATGGGCAAGGAGGACGAGAAGGCAGACCGCATCGCGACCTTCGGCGCCTTCCGCGTCGACTCGGACCTGATGGCCCTCGCCAAGGACGATGCTCTCTTCTTGCACTGCCTGCCCGCGGATCGCGGCTACGAGGTGACCGCCGATGTCATCGACGGCGGGCAGAGTGTCATCTGGGACGAGGCCGAGAACCGCCTGCACGCCCAGAAGGCATTGATGGTCTGGTTGCTCGAACGCGCGTGACCACCACGACGACCGGCCCCGTCTCGATAGGCGCGCGCCTGCGCGCCTACGGGGGTTCCGGGCGCGTCATCGGCATCGACACGGCGAGGGGCCTCGCGGTGCTCGGCATGTACGGCGCGCACGTCGGGATCACGGAGGCCTTCGACTGGCCGCGACCGGAGACGTGGCTCGACGTGGTCAACGGCAGGTCGTCGATCCTGTTCGCGCTGCTCGCCGGCGTCTCCATCGCCATCATCTCCGGGGGAGCGCGACCCGTCGACGGAACCGAGCTCGTGCAGGCCCGCACGCGCATCCTCGTTCGCGCCGCACTCATCTTCGCGCTCGGCGGACTCCTGGAGTGGCTCGACTCGGGCATCGCGGTGATCCTGCCGACCTACGCCGCGCTCTTCGTCATCGCACTGCCGTTCCTGCGCTGGCGTCCCGCCACGCTCTTCATGGCCGCCGGCCTGCTTGCGGTCGTCATGCCGTTCGCGACGTCGGTGCTCGCGCGCGGAGGCGAGGGCGGCGGCGGCGCCATCGTCGAGCTGCTCGTGACCGGCCACTACCCCGGGCTCATCTGGATCGTCTTCGTGCTCACCGGGCTCGGCGTCGGCCGCCTCGACATCACGTCGCGCCGGGTCGAGCTCTGGATCCTCGGCGCCGGAGTGGTTCTCGCGGTCGTCGGCTACGGCGCGGGCGAGGCCGCGCGCGCCCTCGTCGACGGCACCGCGCTTGCCGCCGACCTGGCCGACGTGGCCACGACCGAGGCGCACAGCGGGAGCCCGTTCGAGGTCGTCGGCTCGACCGGCTTCGCCCTCGGCGCCGTCGGGCTCTGCCTCCTCGTCTCGGGCCTCGCACGCTGGATTGTCCTCCCCCTCGCCGCGGTGGGCTCCATGGCCCTCACCGCGTACACCGTGCACGTGGTGATCGTCGACGGAATCGGGCGGGAGGCCTTCGCCCAGGGCGGCAATGGTCTCTACCTCGCCTTCGTCGTCGGCGCCCTCGCGTGCTGCACGGCGTGGGTGCTCATCGTCGGTCGCGGACCGATCGAGCAGGTGCTCGCGCGGGTCTCGCGCCGGGCGGCAGGCACACGACCTCTACACTGATAGCTGAATAACAAGCAGGGAGAAACATGGCGGATCGCGTAGTCCTGGCCTACTCAGGCGGACTGGACACCTCGGTAGGAATCGGCTGGCTCAAGGACGCCACGGGCAAGGAAGTCGTCGCGCTCGCGGTCGACGTCGGCCAGGGTGGCGAAGACATGGAGGACATCCGCCAACGCGCTCTGGGCTGCGGCGCCGTCGAGTCGATTGTCGTCGACGCGAAGGAGGAGTTCGCGGCCGACTACCTCATGCCCGCGCTCAAGGCCAACGCGCTGTACCAGAAGACCTACCCGCTGGTCTCGGCGCTCAGCCGCCCCCTCATCTCGAAGCACCTCGCGACCACGGCGAAGCGCCTCGGCGCCGACAGCGTGGCTCACGGCTGCACCGGCAAGGGCAACGACCAGGTGCGCTTCGAGGCCGCCGTCGCGGCGCTCGCCCCCGACCTCACGAGCATCGCGCCCGTGCGCGACCTCGCTCTCACGCGCGACAAGGCGATCATCTACGCGGAGGAGCACAACCTCCCGATCCGCCAGAGCGCGAAGAACCCGTACTCGATCGACAAGAACGTGTGGGGTCGCGCGGTCGAGACCGGCTTCCTCGAAGACCCGTGGAACGCACCGATCGAAGACCTCTACGAGTACACGCAAGACCCGTCCGTCTTCCAGGAGGCGGATGAGGTCGTCATCTCGTTCGAGGCCGGAATACCCGTCGCGATCGACGGCGTGCCGCTCTCGCCGCTCGCCATCGTCGAGCAGCTCAATGCCGTCGCCGGCAAGCACGGCGTGGGTCGCATCGACGTGGTGGAAGACCGTCTCGTCGGCATCAAGAGCCGTGAGGTCTACGAGGCCCCCGGCGCAATGGCCCTCATCGTCGCGCACGAGGCCCTCGAGAGCCTCACCCTCGAGCGTGACGTCAACCGCTACAAGCGCGGCGTCGAGTCGGAGTGGGCCAACCTGGTCTACGACGGACTCTGGTTCTCGGGGCTGAAGCGCAGCCTCGACGCGTTCATCGACGACACGCAGAGGTACGTCACCGGCGACATCCGCCTCAAGCTGCAGGGCGGCCGCGCGGTCGTCACCGGGCAGAAGAGCGAGAAGAGCCTGTACGACTTCAGCCTCGCCACCTACGACACCGGCGACACGTTCGACCAGTCGCTGTCGAAGGGCTTCATCGAGCTCTGGTCGCTGCCGAGCAAGATCGCGGCTCGCCGCGACCTCGCGGGCGAGTAGGGGAGTGAGCGTGTCCAGCTCGAGTGACGGCACCGGCGGCTCGACCGGCGAGGGCTCCCTCTGGGGCGCCAGGTTCGCCAGCGGACCGTCGCCCGAGCTGGCTCGCCTCAGTCGCTCCATCCACTTCGACTGGCAGCTCGCGGGCTACGACCTGGCCGGTTCGAGCGCGCATGCCAAGGCCCTCGCCTCCGCGGGTTATCTCACCGACGACGAACTCGAGCGGATGCTGGCCGCCATCGTCGACCTCGGCGACTCTGTCGCGTCGGGCGAGTTCGACGCGCGTGACGACGAGGAAGACGTCCACGCCGCACTCGAGCGCGGCCTCATCGAGCTGACGGGCCCCGAGCTGGGCGGCAAGCTGCGCGCGGGCCGCAGCCGCAACGACCAGATCGCCACCCTCATCCGGTTGTACCTGCTCGACCACTCTGTGGTCATCGGCCACCTCGTGGTGCAGCTCGTCGACGCGATCGCCTCGCAGGCAGAGAAGCACATCGACGCCGTCATGCCGGGCCGCACCCACCTGCAGCACGCCCAGCCGGTTCTTCTCGCGCACCACCTGCTCGCCCACGCCTGGCCCCTCGTGCGCGACCTCGAGCGCTTCCGCGACTGGCGCGTGCGCGCGTCGACGAGCCCGTACGGTTCCGGCGCGCTCGCCGGCAGCTCCCTCGGCCTCGACCCGGTGCTCGTCGCGAGCGAGCTCGGGCTCAGCGGTCCGACCGAGAACTCGATCGACGCGACGGCCAGTCGCGACGCCGTCGCCGAATTCGCGTTCATCACGGCGCAGCTCGGGGTCGACATCTCGCGTCTCGCCGAGGAGATCATCCTCTGGAACACCCGCGAGTTCGACTTCGTGAAGCTCGACGACGCGTTCTCCACCGGATCGTCGATCATGCCGCAGAAGAAGAACCCCGACATCGCCGAACTGGCCCGGGGTAAGTCCGGTCGCCTGATCGGCAACCTGACCGGGCTCCTCACCACGCTCAAGGGCCTTCCGCTGGCGTACAACCGCGAACTGCAGGAGGACAAGGTGCCGGTTTTCGACTCCATCGAGACCCTCGAGGTGCTGCTGCCCGCGTTCACCGGCATGATCGCCACCATCACCTTCCACACCGACAGGATGGCCGAGCTGGCGCCGCAGGGCTTCTCCCTCGCCACGGATGTCGCCGAGTGGCTGGTCAAGCGGCACGTCAGTTTCCGGGACGCGCACGAGATCACCGGCACCTTGGTGAAGGTCGCCGAGGCCCAAGGCCTCGACCTGCATGAGATCGACGACGCGGGGCTTGCCGAAATTTCGCCGCACCTCACTCCCGAAGTGCGCGAGGTGCTCACCATCCAGGGCTCGGTCACCCGTCGTGACGGTCAGGCCGGCACCGCGCCGGTTCGCGTCGCCGAGCAGCGCGCCGCCCTGGTGGCCCGCGTGCACAGCCTGGCCACCGCCCTGGTGCGCTGAGAACCGTTCAACGAAGTACCCGCGGATGACCGTCGACCGTGACCTGTTCTCCCAGGACGCGGTCGACGTCGCCCCGCTACTGCTGGGCGCCCTGCTCCGCCACGGTGACACCGTGTTGCGGATCAGCGAGGTGGAGGCCTACCAGGCCGGCGACGACCCGGGCTCGCACGCCTTCCGCCGGAGGACACCCCGCAACGCCAGCATGTTCGGGCCGCCCGGGCACCTCTACGCGTACTTCAGTTACGGCATGCACGTCTGCGCCAACATCGTCTGTTCCCCGGAGGGCGAGGCATCCGCCGTGTTGTTGCGTGGGGGAGAGATCGTCGCTGGCCACTCCGAGGCACGCGCCCGGCGGGGCGCATCGATACCAGAGCGGGACCTGGCGCGCGGCCCGGCGCGGCTCACGCGCGCCCTGGGCATCGGCTTGCACCAGGACGGCGCCGACCTCACGGTCGACCCCTTCGAGTTGACCCTGCCGACGGAACCGGTTCCCGCCCTGACGGGCCCCCGCACCGGTGTGGGCGGCCTCGGTGGCGGTGTCGAATTCCCGTGGCGGTTCTGGATCCCGGGGGATCGCACGGTCTCGGTCTACCGTCGGCATCCCCGCGCCGGCTGAGCAACGCTGGTCAGGTCATCGCCGGTCAAAACGACGCCGAAGAGACTGGGCGAGGGTCAGGACTGGGCGAGGTTGACCAGGATGACGCAGGCGCACGCCCAGATGAGGCTGGCGAAGGTGCCGATGATGAACCGTTCCCGAGCCTCGGAGGAAGCGAGCTCGGTGAACCGGCCGACACCCTTGATGGCCACGACCACGGCGAGGGCTTCCGGGAAGCCGGCCAGGATCGCGCCGGCCACGGCCAGGCGTTCCAGGACGCCGATCGTGAGCCCGCCACGCAGGACTTCGTGCACGGCAGCAGCCTGTGCCGTCCCGGCGGCAGCATCCGTGCCGCCGGCCTCCGCGACACCGCCGGGCGTCGTTTCCGTACCCACCAGGATGCCGCCGTGACTGCCCGGGGCCACCGAGTCCTGCGTCGCCAGGTGCAGCGCCAGCACGGCCGCGGGTCCGCCGCCGATCACCGCGAGGGCCAGTCCGGCCAGCGTCATGACGACGGTGAAAGCGACCGGAGCCTCGACGACCGGCACGGCGGCCAGCAGGAGCGCCGCGCCCAGCGCCCCGGCGGAGGCGATCACGAACGGCTGCTTGCCGAGCCGGAACGCGAGGACCGCGAGGATCAGCGATGCCAGCGTGACCAGGAGCAGGGCCACCCAGTACAGGTAGAACACGACGGAGAGGGAATCAAGGCTATTCATCTGCGGGAGTCATCCGTTTCGCTGGTGTCGCGGTCGAGGTTGTGTAGCAGCCTAACCAGTGCCGGATGCGCGGCGCGTTCGACCCTCCACTGCGCGCTCTTCACGCGCTGGCTGACCGCGGCGGTGGAGATGCCGAGGGTGCGGGCGATGGCGGTTTGCGCGAGCCCGTCGTCGAGCAGGTCCACGGCTTGCCAGCCTTCCGG
>JAODMO010000010.1 GCA_025464995.1 Microbacteriaceae bacterium | reverse complement strand
GACGACAACGGCGGCGCCTACTTCGTGCCCGCGTTCAGCGGCCTGTTCGCGCCGTACTGGCGCTCGGATGCCCGCGGCGCGCTCGTCGGGCTCACCCGGTTCGTCAACAAGGGGCACATCGCCCGGGCGGCGCTGGAGGCCATCGCGTTCCAGACCCGTGAGGTCATCGACGCGGTCAACGCTGACTCCGGGGTGCCGCTGACCGAGCTCAAGGTCGACGGCGGCGCCACCGGCAACAACCTGCTGCTGCAGTTCCAGGCCGACATCCTGGGCGTGCCCGTGGTGCGCCCGGTCGTCGCCGAGACCACAGCGCTCGGCGCCGCCTACGCGGCCGGCCTGGCGGTGGGCTTCTGGAGCGGTCTGGGCGAGCTGCGCGCCAACTGGCAGGAAGACGCCCGCTGGGAGCCCGACATGGAGGAAGCCGAGCGGGCCCGTCTGCTCCGCAACTGGAAGAAGGCCGTCACGAAGACCCTCGACTGGGTCGACGAAGACGTCCTCTAGCTCCTCCTAGCCCCGCTAGTGCTCGCTAGTGCTCCATCCGACGCCGCATCCGCCGCCCTCCATTGAGCTGCGCGGGTGCGGCGCCGTTGCGCGGGTGGCGTGCCACCCGCGAAGTGGCGCCCGACCCGCGTACCGCGTTCCGCGGGTGCCGCGCCGGTCCGCGGGTGGCTCGCGGAGGTGGCGTCCCTCCCGCGAAGTGGCGTCCCTCCCGCGAAGTGGCGCCTGGCCCGCGTACCGCGTCGCGCGGGTGCGGCGCCGTTGCGCGGGTGGCGTGCCACCCGCGAAGTGGCGCCCGACCCGCGTACCTCGTGCGCCTCGAGTTATTGTCGACCCAGCGCGGCGCCCGGCCCGCCGCATCCGCTACCGGGCGCCGGAAGTGCCGGTGAGGAGGGCGGGGAGGTCGGCGAGGGTCGTGAGGCGCAGGACGCCTCGTTCGCGGGCCTCGGCCAGGTCGGCGTCCGGGGGAGGAGGCGCGCCCGGCCGGTCGAGCCAGACGCCGGTGAGGCCCGCGGCGGTGGCGCCGATCGCGTCGGTGCGCAGCCGGTCGCCCACGTAGACGGATGCGCCCGGGCCGGCGCCGAACAGGGCGCAGGCATGCTCGAAGATCTCCGGCCGCGGCTTGCTCAGCCCGAACTCCGCCGAGGTCACCACGTGTTCCACCCGGGCGTCCAGGCCGGTGTCGGCCAGTTTGACACTCTGGTAGGCCAGTTCACCGTTGGTGATCAGCCCGAACCGCACGCCCGGGATGCGCCGGGCCAGCTCGTCCAGGCACGGCAACGCGTCGTCGTGCAACCGCCAGTGCGCCCGGTAGTGCAGGAAGTAGTCGGTGAACCAGGCAGCGGCCTCCGCCTCGGTGAGGTCCACCCCGTGCGCGGCCGCGAAGTCCCGGGCCCGTGCGCTGCGCTGGCCGGCGAAATCCAGGTCCCCAGCGAGGTAGGCGTGGTAGTGCTGCTCCTCGAGCGCGTTCCACAGGGCCACCACGGCGTGCGGGTCGGCGGCCGCACCCTTCCCGCCCTGCGCGGCGACATGCCCGAGGATTCCGGCGGCCACGGCCTGCCGGTGCGCGAACAGCGTGTCATCCAGGTCGAACAGCACCAGGCTCGGCCCCGCCGCGGCAGTACCCCCGGTCACAGCAGGCGCTCCCGCGGCCGCCCCAGCGGGCGTGGGCGCCTGGCAGAGCACCGGGAAAACCTGAACCGAACCATCGAACGCTCCTCCACCGTCACGGCCTCAGCGGCGCGCCAGGAAGCCCATTCGCTCGAACGCCGTCGCCAGGGTCACGTCGGCCACCGCGGCGGCGCGGTCGGCGTTCGCGGCGAGGATCCGGTCGAGTTCGGCCGGGTCGTCGAGCAGTTCGAGCACCCGCCCGCGGATCGCGCCGAAGGTCTCGGTGACCACCTCGGCCAGGCCCTTCTTGAAGTCGCCGTATCCCTTGCCGGCGTACTCGTCCTCGAGCGACTGGACGGAGCGCTCGGCCATGACGGAGTAGATGGTGAGCAGGTTGGCGACGCCGGGCTTGTTCTCCCGGTCGAAGACCACCCCGCCTTCCGCGTCGGTGACGGCGCGCATGATCTTCTTCGCGGTCACGGCCGGCTCGTCGAGCATCCAGATCACGCCGGCGTGCGACTCGGCCGACTTCGACATCTTCGAGGTCGGGTTCTGCAGGTCGTAGATCTTCGCGGTGTCGCGGATGATCGAGGCCTCCGGCACCGTGAAGGTGTCGCCGAAGCGGGAGTTGAACCGGGCGGCCAGGTCACGGGTGAGCTCCACGTGCTGGCGCTGGTCCTCGCCGACCGGAACGACCTCGCTCTGGAACAGCAGGATGTCCGCGGCCATCAGCACCGGGTACGCGAACAGGCCCACCGTGGTGGCGTCTGCGCCCTGCTTGAGGGACTTGTCCTTGAACTGGGTCATCCGGCTGGCCTCGCCGAACCCGGTGAGGGTGTTCAACGCCCAGGCCAGCTGCGCGTGCGCTGCCACGTGCGACTGCACGTACAGCGTCGACTCGGCAGGGTCGATGCCCGCGGCGATGTACTGCGCGGCGGTGCGGCGGGTGTTCTCGCGCAGCTTGGCGGGGTCCTGCGCCACGGTGATGGCGTGCAGGTCCACGATCGAGAAGAACGCGTCGTGGTTCTGCTGCAGCTTCTTCCAGTTCAGCAGCGCACCGATGTAGTTGCCGATCTGCAGCGACTCGGCGGACGGCTGCATGCCGGAGTACAGGCGGGTCTTGGTCATAGGTGGGGTCTTTTCATCAGGGTCGAGGGGCCGCGCAAACGGCCGGAAAAAGGTCAGAGGGCGTAGTCGACGACCACCGGGGCGTGGTCGCTCCAGCGCTGGTCGTAGGCATCCGCCCGGTCGACGGCGTAATTGACAACGGATGCTGCCAGCGCGGGAGTCGCGAGCTGGTAGTCGATGCGCCACCCGGTGTCGTTGTCGAACGCCTGGCCGCGCCACGACCACCAGGTGAACGGTCCATCCACCTCACCGGCGGCCTTGCGGCCGATGTCGACCCAGCCCAGGCCCGCGCCGTCGTTGTAGTCGGCCTCGTCCTCGGCACCGAGGATCCGGTCGAAGTAGGCGCGCTCCTCGGGCAGGAAACCGGCCCGCTTCACGTTGCCCTTCCAGTTCTTGATGTCGAACTTGCGGTGACCGACGTTCAGGTCGCCGAGCACCACGACCCGATCGCTGTGTGCGGCCAGTTCGGGCAGCCGGGTGAGCATGGCGTCGAGGAAGGTGAACTTCTCGACCTGCTTGGGGGTGTCCACCTCGCCGGAATGCACGTAGGTGCTCACCACGGTGACGATTTTGCCGTTGACCTCGTAGTCGGCCTCCAGCCAGCGGCCGGCGCTGTCGAACTCGTCGTGGCCCAGTTCGACCCGGTGGATCGCCGCGGTCGACCGGCTGGCGAGGGCCACGCCGGCGCGGCCCTTGGCCGACGCGGCGTCGTGCAGGATGCTCCACTCGGGGCCGAGCAGGCCCTCGATGTCTTCGGTCGACGCGCGCACCTCCTGGATGGCGAGAATGTCGACGTCGCGGGTGGCGAGCCAGTCGCCCATGCCCTTGCGGAACGCCGCCCTGATGCCGTTCGTGTTGATGCTGGCGATGCGCAGGGGGCGGGTGGTGGGTGCGTGTGGAGAAGACGGCATGGGCCGATTCTACCGAGTGCCGCTGACACGGGTGCGGGGGGAGGGCCCGGCGGTCACCGTGCGGCGGGCTCGCCCACCCCGTACTTCTCGGCCTGCTTCTGCGCCCGCCGCAACCGCCGCGCCCGCCCGGGGCGTTGGTACCAGGCCGCCTGCTGCTGCGCCTGCAGGGCGTCGCGCAGTTCCACGGTGGCGGCAAGGCGCAACGCCTGGGCAACCTTCTCCGCTTCCAGCTTCTTCATCTCGTCGGCACTCAGGCTGGCCGGCGGGATACCGGCGTCCATCATTCCGACCGCGATCCAGGAGGCCGAGATCAGGGTGACCGTGGACGTGAGGTTGAACCAGATCAGCAGACCGATGATCACCGCGAACCCCGCCAACAGCGGGTTTCTCGCCGCCCCGCCGAGCAGCGACGCGCCGAGCACCTTGAGCACGCCCAGCGCCACCGCGCCCAGGAGCGATCCGACCAGCAGGTTCCGCAGCGGGATCCGCACGTGCGACAGCACCCGGAACAGGGCGGCGAGGGTGATCGTGTCGATGATCAGCACGATCAGCAACGCCACACCCTGCGTCGACGCGATGAACCAGAACGAGTCGGTGCCCTGGCCGAGCAGACCGAGGAACCAGCGCAGCGCTTCGGTGCTCAGGATGGAGATGACGGCTGAGAGCACGAGGGCGAGTCCGAAGAGCAGGCCGAGGGCGAGCTCCCGCAGCTTCACGAGCACGAAGAAGGTGGTCTCCTGGCCCATCCCGAAGATGCCGCGCACCGCCTGCGACGTGGTGTCCAGCCAGCCGAGGGTGGTGGCCAGCAAGCCGACGAGGGCGATGGCGCTGCTCCAGCTCAGAGCGCCGGTGTCCACGAGGGTGTTTGGATCGACCACGCCCCCTTCGCCGATCAGGCCGGGCACCGACTGGTTGATGAGCACGAACAGCTGCTCCATCAGAGCTGGATTGCCGGCGAGCCAGAGGCCGGCGACGGAGAAGACCAGCCAGAGGGCGGCGAAGATCGCGAAGATCGCCTGGTAGGCCATGCCGGCGGCCAGGACCGGCCCGCGGCTCTGCCCGAAATGGGTATACACCCGAACCGGCCGGGACTCCATGACGCGTTTGACGAGGTCGCCGATCTTCATCGCACCAGCCTAGCCAGAGCACGCCGCCGGACCGGTCGTTCACGCCGAACGGCGGCCCACGGGCCGCCGTTCGTGAGAAACCCGTAAGGAAGTTAGGGCTTGCCGCGCATGATGGCCTGCTTGACCTCGGCGATGGCCTGGGTCACCTGGATGCCACGCGGGCAGGCCTCGGTGCAGTTGAAGGTCGTGCGGCAGCGCCAGACGCCTTCCTTGTCGTTGAGGATGTCGAGGCGCACGGCGGCGTTCTCGTCGCGGGAGTCGAAGATGAACCGGTGCGCGTTCACGATCGCGGCGGGGCCGAAGTACTGGCCGTCGGTCCAGAAGATCGGGCAGCTCGACGTGCACGCGGCGCAGAGGATGCACTTGGTCGTGTCGTCGAAACGCTCGCGCTCGGCAACGGTCTGGATGCGCTCCTTGCCGTCCTTCGGCTTGCTGTTGGCCACCAGGAACGGCTGCACCTCGCGGTAGGAGGCGTAGAACGGCTCCATGTCCACGATCAGGTCCTTCTCCAGCGGCAGGCCCTTGATGGCCTCCACCGTGACGGGCTTGGTGATGTCGAGGTCCTTGATCAGCGTCTTGCAGGCCAGGCGGTTGCGCCCGTTGATCCGCATGGCGTCCGAACCGCAGATGCCGTGCGCGCAGGAGCGACGGAAGCTCAGGGAGCCGTCCTGTTCCCACTTGATCTTGTGCAGCGCGTCCAGGATGCGGTCCGTCGCGTACATCTGGACGTCGTAGTTCTCCCAGTGCGGCTCTTCGTCGGTCTCCGGTACGAACCGGCGCACCGACAGGGTGACCGTGAACGACTGGATCTCTTCGGGAACTGCCGGGGGCTTCTCGAGGGTGGGGGTGCTCACTAGTACTTCCTCTCCATCGGCTGGTAGCGCGTAATGGTCACGGGCTTCCAGTCGAGCGAAATGTGGTCGGCGGCATCCGCCGACAGGGCGTCGCCCGACAGGTAGGCCATGGTGTGCTGCAGGTAGTTCACGTCGTCGCGCAGCGGGAAATCGTCGCGCATGTGGCCGCCGCGGCTTTCCTTGCGGTTGCGGGCGGAGAACACGACCACCTCGGCCAGGTCGAGCAGGAAGCCCAACTCCACGGCCTCGAGCAGATCGGTGTTGAACCGGCGGCCCTTGTCCTGCACGCCGATGTTCTTGTAGCGCTCGCGCAGGGTGTGGATGATCTCGGTCACTTCGCGCAGGGACTCGTCGGTGCGGAACACCTGGGCCTTGGCGTCCATGACCTCCTGCAGCTCGCGGCGGAGCACCGCGATGCGCTCGGTGCCGGTGGAGGTGCGGATGGTGGCGAGCAGTTCGCGCACGAACTTGGCCGGGTCCGCGGGCAGCGGCACGAACTCGGCCGTCTTGACGTACTCCACGGCGTTGTTGCCGGCGCGCTTGCCGAACACGTTGATGTCCAGCAGCGAGTTGGTGCCGAGCCGGTTGGAGCCGTGCACCGAGACGCAGGCGCATTCGCCGGCGGCGTACAGGCCGGGCACGACGGTGGTGTTGTCGCGCAGCACCTCCGCCTTCACGTTGGTGGGGATGCCGCCCATGGCGTAGTGCGCGGTGGGCATCACGGGCACCGGTTCGGTGACGGGGTCGACGCCGAGGTAGGTGCGGGCGAACTCGGTGATGTCGGGCAGCTTGGTCTCGAGCACCTCGGCACCCAGGTGGGTGCAGTCCAGGTACACGTAGTCCTTGTTGGGGCCGGCGCCGCGGCCCTCGGCGACCTCCTTGACCATGCAACGGGCCACGATGTCACGCGGGGCGAGGTCCTTGATGGTCGGCGCGTAACGCTCCATGAACCGCTCGCCGGAGGCGTTGCGCAGGATCGCGCCCTCACCGCGGGCACCCTCGGTGAGCAGGATGCCCAGGCCCGCGAGCCCGGTCGGGTGGAACTGGAAGAACTCCATGTCCTCCAGCGGCAGGCCCTTGCGCCAGATGATGCCGACGCCGTCGCCGGTGAGGGTGTGCGCGTTGGAGGTGGTCTTGTAGATCTTGCCGAAGCCGCCGGTGGCGAAGATGAACGCCTTGCCGGAGAACACGTGCAGTTCCCCGCTGGCGAGGTCGTAGGCGACCACGCCGGAGGGCTGGTCGACGCCGTCGACGTTGGTCATGATCAGGTCGAGCACGTAGTACTCGTTGAAGAAATTGATGCCGCGCTTGACGCAGTTCTGGTACAGCGTCTGCAGGATCATGTGGCCGGTGCGGTCCGCGGCGTAGCAGGCCCGGCGCACGGGCGCCTTGCCGTGCTCCGACGTGTGGCCGCCGAAGCGCCGCTGGTCGATCTTGCCGTCGGGCGTGCGGTTGAAGGGCAGGCCCATGTTCTCCAGGTCGATGACCGCGTCGATGGCCTCCTTCGCGAGGATCTCGGCCGCGTCCTGGTCGACGAGGTAGTCACCGCCCTTGACGGTGTCGAAGGTGTGCCACTCCCAGCTGTCCTCTTCGACGTTGGCGAGCGCCGCAGCCATGCCGCCCTGCGCGGCGCCGGTGTGCGAACGCGTCGGGTAGAGCTTGGAGATCACGGCGGTCTTCGCCTTGGGGCCGGCCTCGATGGCCGCGCGCATGCCCGCGCCGCCGGCTCCGACGATCACCACGTCGTAGCGGTGGTAGTGCACGCCGTCGATCACCTCGCCGAGGCCCTCAGGCGTGAAGGACTGGGTGTTCTCGGGATCGCGGTCCGCTCCGCCCGGCGCATGCTCGCGACCGTGCACGAGCCGTCCGAAGAGGCCCGTCTGCTCTCCCGGGGTCACGGGGCGGGGCAGAAGCTCGGCAGGAGCTCCGGGTGGCTGGTGACTGGGCAGGGGTCGAAGGTGAAGATCACAAGTGTCCCGAGGAGAAGGAGCACGACGGTGGACCCGCCGAGCGCGTACTTGAAGGCCCGGTTCATGAACCGGCCGGACGAGTAGTCGTTGATGATGGTGCGCATCCCGTTCGCCCCATGGATGAGGGCGAGCCAGAGGAGGAGGAAGTCGTAGACCTGCCAGAACGGGGTGGCGTACTTGCCGGCGACGAACGCGAAGTCGAGCGCCGAGACGCCGCCGCCCGCGTAGAGGTTGATCAGCAGGTGGCCGAAGATCAGCACGACGAGCAGGAGGCCCGAGGCGCGCATGTAGATCCAGCCCCACTTCTCCCAGTTCTTGCCGCGGCGGCGCCGGACGACGGGCGTGGAGCGCGGTCCCTCGAGTGTCGCGGTCATCAGGCACCCCCGAAGACGTGCATCAGGTGGCGGGGCGCGAAGCCGAGCATCAGGACGACCCACAGTCCGATCACGATGTAGAACATCATGCGGTGGTTGCGGGGGCCCACGTTCCAGAAGTCGATCAGGATGATCCGGATGCCGTTGAGGGCGTGGAAGCCGATCGCTGCGACGAGCGCCAGCTCACCGATCCCCATGATCGGGTTCTTGTAGGTGTTGATCACCGCGTTGTACGCCTCGGGGCTCACGCGGATCAGCGCGGTGTCCAGGATGTGCACGAGCAGGAAGAAGAAGATCCCCACTCCGGTGATGCGGTGCAGGACCCACGACCACATGCCTTCACGGCCGCGGTACACCGTGCCGGCAGGCCGCTTCGGCAGAGAGAACCTGCCGGCGAGTCTGCTGGGACGCAGTGTGCGGGATCCGGAAGGTGTGGGTGTGGGGAGCTGCGTGCTCTTCAGCGACACGACGTGTTTCCACCTTCCCGGGGCTGGGCTCGGATGGATCCACTCTACGCCCGGCGGAGGCCCCCTCCGTCCTCCGGCGCACCCCTCCGGGGGCATGCTGCGAGGCGCCGTCCCGAGGTCGGGAACCCCTGGCCGGCCCGCAGAAAGGGCGTCGGCCCTAGTCTGGTGCGCGTGAGCGACAGCGGAATCGTGTGGCATGGCCGGGGGACAGAGCCGGAGGCGGTGGACCGCTTCTACAGCGTGATCCCCGCCGGCGGCATCGGGTCGCGACTGTGGCCGCTCTCCCGCGCGGCAGCACCCAAGTTCCTGCACGACCTCACCGGGTCCGGCCAGACCCTGCTCCGGGACACCTGGAACCGGCTCGCCCCGATCTCCGGACCGCAGCGCATCATGGTCGTCACCGGCCGGGCGCACCGCGCCGCGGTCGAGGAGCAGATCCCGGAGCTGCGGGACGAGAACATCGTGCTCGAGAGCGAGGGCAAGGACTCGTCCGCCGCGATCGGCCTGGCCGCCGCCATCCTGCAGAAGCGCGAGCCGGGCGTCATCATCGGCTCCTTCGCCGCCGACCATGTGATCAGCGACAACCGCCGCTTCCGCCAGTCGGTGGTGGAGGCCATCGCGCTCGCGGACGCCGGCTACATCGCCACGATCGGCATCCAGCCCACCGAGCCGGCGATCGGCTTCGGCTATATCAAGACCGGGGCGCCGATCGATGTGAAGGGCGCGCCCGATGCGCTCGCCGTCGAGGGCTTCGTGGAGAAGCCGAGCCTCAACACCGCGCGCAAGTACCTCTCCACCGGCACGTACCTGTGGAACGCGGGCATGTTCATCGCTCGGGCCGACCGCCTGCTGGAGCAGCTGGGCAAGACCCAGCCCGCCCTGCTCGAGGGTCTGAACGAGCTGGCCGAGGCCTGGGACACCCCTCGGCGTGGCGCCGTGGTGGACAAGGTGTGGCCGAACCTCACCAAGATCGCGATCGACTACTCGGTGGCCGAGCCGTCGGCCAAGGAGGGCGTCCTCGCCGTCGTGCCGGGGGACTTCGCCTGGGACGACGTGGGTGACTTCGGCTCACTCGCCAAGCTGCAGTCGGGCGGCCGCAAGAGCGACCTGGCCATCCTGGGGGAGAACGCCCGGGTGCTGGCCGATTCCTCGAGCGGCATCGTGGTGAGCGAGACGACCCGGCTGATCACGCTGATCGGGGTGGACAACATCGTCGTGGTGGACACCCCCGACGCCCTGCTCGTGACGACGAGCGAGCACGCCCAGCGCGTGAAGAGCGTGGTGGACGCCCTCAAGCTGTCGGGTCGCACCGACGTCCTCTGAGACCCCTCCTCAAGTGCCCGTTGCGGCGGGAAGTGCCCTTTACAGCGGTAACTTCCCGCCGCAACGGGCACCAGGGGGAGTCACGAGTGAGTAACGAAGGCGCCGGAAAGGGGGAACCGGGTCTGCGCCCCTCCCCCGACCGCCAGTACCGTCGACCACAAGTCCCGCTCTGCAGAGGAATCCCATGCGCCGCTCCCCCCTCGTCCGCCTCGTTCCCGTCGTCGGGGTCGCCGCACTGCTGCTCGCCGGCTGCGCGCCCGCCCCCGCGGCGTCCTCGTCCGCGGCTGCCGCCGGCCCGGACTACTGCGCCCGGATGGTCACCAACTCCGGCGGTCTCGAGGACCGCTCCTTCAACCAGACCAGCTGGGCCGGCCTCCAGCAGGCGTCGGACGACTTCGGCATCGACGCCGATGTGCTCGTCTCCACGAGCGAGACCGACCTGGCCCCCAACGTCGAGCAGGCGGTCGCCTCCGGCTGCCAGTTCGTGCTCACCGTCGGCTACGAGCTCGCCGAGGCGACCAAGGCTCAGGCCGCCGCCAACCCCGAGACGCACTTCGCGATCGTCGACGAGACGGTGGAGGGCGACAACGTCAAGCCGATCGTGTTCGACACGGCCCAGGCGTCCTACCTCGCCGGCTACCTCGCCGCCGGAGTCTCGAAGACGGGGATCGTGGGCACGTTCGGCGGCGGCAACCAGCCCCCCGTCACCCTGTTCATGGACGGCTTCGTCGACGGGGTCGCCAAGTACAACGACGTGCACGGCACCGACGTGAAGGCGCTCGGCTGGGACAAGAAGGCGCAGGACGGGGTGTTCACCGGGGACTTCGAGAACGTGAACCTCGGCAAGACCTTCACCCAGGGGCTCATCGACCAGGGCGCGGACGTCATCCTGCCGGTCGCCGGCCAGGTGGGCGAGGGCGCTGCGGCGGCGGCGCTGGAAGCGGGGAACGTGTCCCTCATCTGGGTGGACAACGACGGCTACGACACTCTGCCCGCGGAGTACCGACCGCTGCTGCTCACCAGCGTGCTGAAGAACACCTCGGACGCGGTGGGCAAGATCGTCGGCGACGACGTGGACGGCACCTTCTCGAGCGAGCCCTTCGTGGGAACCCTCGAGAACGGCGGAGTGGGCCTCGCCCCCTTCCACGACCTCGAGAAGTCCGTGCCGGCCGATCTCGCGGCCGAGGTCACCCAGCTGCAGGCCGACATCGTGGCCGGCACCATCGTGATCGACTCGCCCTCCACCCCCTGAGAGAAGAGCCTCGCTCACGTTTCCTTCTCGTTTCGGCTCAGTCGCATCTTGATAACGTCTCGGCGCGCGGGAAGCCGCCTGCCGTACGGGGGACACCCGAGCTTGTAACGTGACGTCATCTGCGCCCTGCTTCTCGCGGGTCGCTTCCCAGCGCACCACCCCGCCCGGCCCCGCCGAGCGATCATCTGGAGGACAACTTGAATCTCACCCCCCGCAGAGGCCTCGCCGCGTTCGCGTCGATCGGCGCCGCTGCTCTGATGCTCGCCGGCTGTGCGCCGGCACCCACCGCTAGCGAGGGCGCCGGCGGAAGCTCGGCCGCCGCCGCCACGGACGTCTACCCCTGCATGGTCTCGGACACGGGCGGCTTCGACGACAACTCATTCAACGAGCTCGGCGCCAACGGGCTGGACGACGGCGCGAAGGCGATCGGCGCCAAGTCGACCAAGGCCGAGTCGACCACCGACGCCGACTACGCGCCCAACATCGACAGCCTCGTGTCGCAGGGCTGCAACCTCATCTTCACGGTGGGCTTCAACCTGTCGGCGGCGACCGTCGAGGCGGCCACCGCCAACCCCGACGTCGACTTCGCGATCATCGACGACGCCGCCGACAACGACTTCGACGGCAAGACCGACGCGGACAACATCAAGCCGATCCTGTTCGACACCTCGGGTGCGGCGTTCCTCGCCGGCTACGCGGCGGCGAGCACCTCCAAGAGCGGCATCGTCGGCACCTACGGCGGCATGAACTTCCCGACCGTGTCGATCTTCATGGACGGCTTCGCCCAGGGTGTCGACTACTTCAACACCGAGAAGGGCAAGTCGGTCCAGGTCCTCGGCTGGGACCACGACAAGAGCGACGGAACCTTCATCGGCGGCTTCGAGGCGGGCACCGATTCGCTGAACGCCGCACAGAACCTGATCGACCAGGGCGCTGACGTGATCCTCCCCGTGGGTGGACCCATCTACCAGAGCGCCGCCGAGGCGATCGCGGACTCGGGCAAGGACATCGCGCTGATCGGCTGCGACGCCGACCTGTTCGAGACGGACCCGAAGTACCAGGACATCTACCTGACCAGCATCCTCAAGGGCATGCAGGTCGCGACGTCCGACGTGATCGAGGCGGCGAACACCAGCGGCTTCGACAACACCCCCTACCTCGGCACGCTCGAGAACGAGGGTGTGGGCATCGCGCCGTTCCACAACTACGAGTCGAAGGTGGACGCCGGGCTCCAGGGTGAGCTCGACACCATCAAGGCCGGCATCATCAGCGGCGACATCGAGGTGACCTCCTACCTCAACGCGTAGGAGTCCTCTCGGCCGGGGAGGCCAGCGCGAGCTGGCTTCCCCGGCCTTTTCCATTCCACCGGCGCGGCAGGGAAAGCTCCGCCCCACCTCTAGATTGGGAAGCATGAAGCTCGAACTCCGGGGCATCACTAAGCGGTTCGGGACTCTCACCGCCAACGACGCCATCAGCCTCACCGTGCAGCCCGGTGAGATCCATGCGCTGCTCGGCGAGAACGGGGCGGGAAAGTCCACGCTCATGAACGTCCTCTATGGGCTCTACCAGGCTGACGAGGGCGAGATCGTGCTCGACGGCGTCCCGCAGCACTTCGCCGGACCCGGTGACGCGATGCGTGCCGGAATCGGCATGGTCCACCAGCACTTCATGCTCATCCCCGTGTTCACCGTCGCCGAGAACGTGATGCTCGGCCACGAGCAGACCAAGTTCGGCGGCCGCCTCGACCTGGCCGCCGCGCGCGCGAAGGTGCGCGAGATCTCCGACCGGTTCGGGTTCGATGTCGATCCCGACGCACTCATCGACGACCTGCCGGTCGGCGTGCAGCAGCGGGTGGAGATCATCAAGGCGCTCTCCCGGAATGCGGAGGTGCTCGTGTTCGATGAGCCGACCGCCGTGCTCACGCCGCAGGAGACCGACGAGCTGATCGCCATCATGCGGCAGCTCAAGGAGGCAGGCACCTCGATCGTGTTCATCTCGCACAAGCTGCGCGAGGTGCGCGAGATCGCCGACCGCGTGACGGTCATCCGGCTCGGCAAGGTGGTGGGTGAGGCGTCGCCGCACTCGACCAACGCCGAGCTCGCCTCCCTCATGGTGGGGCGCGCCGTCGAGCTGACGGTGCACAAGGGGCCCGCCCATCCGGGCGACGCAGCCCTCGTCGTGGAGGGGGTCTCCGTGATCGACCCGCAGGGCCAGCTCGTGGTCAATGCCGTGAGCTTCGAGGTGCGCCGCGGCGAGATCCTCGCGATCGCGGGAGTGCAGGGCAACGGCCAGACCGAGCTCACCGAGGCACTCCTCGGCCTGCAGCACCGTGTCATCGGCAGCATCACCCTCGACGGCGAGTCCCTCATCGGGCTCCCCGTGCGGAAGGTGCTCGACGCCGGGGTCGGCTTCGTCCCCGAGGACCGCACGGAGCACGGGCTCGTCGCCGAGTTCACCATCGCCGAGAACCTCATGCTCGACCGAAGCGAGGGCGCCCCCTTCGTCAAGGGGGGCACCCTCCAGCTGAACTACCTCAACGAGTTCGCCGAGCAGAAGCGCGTCGAGTTCGACATCCGCGCCCAGAGCGTGCAGGAGCACGTGGGCCGTCTCTCCGGCGGCAATCAGCAGAAGGTGGTGCTCGCCCGGGAGCTGAGCCGCGACCTGCGGCTGTTCGTGGCGGCACAGCCCACCCGCGGCCTCGACGTCGGCTCCATCGAGTTCGTGCACACCAGGATCGTCGAGTCCCGCGACGCGGGCATCCCGGTCCTCGTCGTCTCCACCGAGCTCGACGAAGTCGTCGCCCTCGCCGACCGGATCGCGGTCATGTATCGCGGCTCGATCGTCGGCATCGTCCCGGGGAACACTCCCCGGGAGGTGCTGGGGCTCATGATGGCGGGCGAGACGCCCGCGGAGGTGGCGGCGTGACCGACCAGCAGATCCCGATCCGCGGCCAGGACGCCGCAGAGGCCGTCGACGACGCCCCCGAGCGCGAGCCGGGGGAGTCTCGCTTCCAGCTGTTCCTCCGCGAGGTCACGAACGGCAGCGTCCTGATCTCCCTGCTCGCCGTCCTGCTCTCGATCGTGGTCGGCGGCATCCTCATCGCCATCACCGACGCCGACGTCCAGGCCGCGGCGGGCTACTTCTTCTCCCGGCCCGCCGACCTGCTCGGCGCCGCTTGGCAGGCGGTCGCCGGCGCGTACTCGGCGCTGTTCCAGGGCGCGTTCTACAACTTCCGGGTGTCCGGCTTCGCCGCGGGGATCCGCCCCTTCACCGAGACCCTGACCTTCGCCACTCCCCTGATCGCCGCGGGCCTCGGGGTCGCACTCGCGTTCCGCGTGGGCATGTTCAACATCGGCGGGCGAGGGCAGATGCTCGTCGCGGCCTCGGCGGCCGGCTGGGTCGGCTTCTCACTCGACCTGCCCTTCGGCCTGCACCTCATCGTCGCGGTGCTCGCCGCGATGATCGCCGGCGGGCTCTGGGCGGGCATCGCAGGTCTCCTCAAGGCGCGCACCGGCGCGCATGAGGTGATCACCACGATCATGCTCAACTACGTCGCCTACTACCTGGTGTCCTACCTGCTGCGCACCCCCGTGCTGCAGGCGCCCGGCAGCAACAATCCCAAGACCCGGGCGATGAAGGACACCGCGGTGTTCCCCGACCTGCTCGGCGGCGGCTACAACCTGCACGCGGGGTTCCTGTTCGCGATCGTCGCCACGATCATCGTCTGGTACATCCTCAACCGCTCCAATCTGGGCTTCCAGTTCCGTGCTGTGGGCGAGAACCCCCACGCGTCCCGCGTCGCGGGCATCGACGTGAAGCGCGCATATGTGCTCGCGATGCTCATCTCCGGCGCCCTCATCGGCCTCGCGGGTGCCGCTCAGGCGCTCGGCACCATCAAGACGGGATTCGGGTCCGGCATCGACGCGGGCATCGGCTTCGACGCGATCACGGTCGCCCTGCTGGGTCGCTCGCGCCCGTGGGGCGTGTTCGCCGCGGGGATCCTCTTCGGCGCGTTCAAGGCCGGCGGTTTCTCGATGCAGGCGGCCGAGGGCGTGCCGATCGACATCGTGCTGGTCGTGCAGTCGCTCATCGTCCTCTTCATCGCCGCGCCGCCCCTCGTCCGCACGATCTTCCGCCTCCCGACGCCGGGCGAGAAGCGCACCTCGCGGCGTCGAGTCCAGGCGGTGGCGAAGTGACGACGGCGACCAGCGGGATCGCGGCGCGACCGGTCCTCGACAAGGCAATCGTCCGCAGCTGGAAGGTGCCGATCGGCCTCGGTGTCTTCGCGCTGATTGCGGCGATGCTGTTCATCGGCTTCGGTCGCGACGGCGACTCCACCTTCCGGCTCTCCACCGGCAGCGACCTGCTTCAGCTCCCTGCGCTGACCCTGCCCACCCGCCTGACCACGATCCTCCTCACGCTCGTGCTCGCCGCGATCGCCGGCTTCGCCACGATGCGCTCCGCCGCGGCCCGCCGCACGCCGCTCTGGCTCATCGCGGTGTTCGGTGCGCTCTTCGTGATCGCCTTCCTCACCTGGGCAGCCGCGGGGGCCGCCGTGCCCGTTCCCGGACTCTTCGTCGGCACCCTGGGGCTGAGTGTCCCGCTGATCTTCGGCGCCCTCGGCGGCGTGATCTGCGAGCGGGTCGGCGTCGTGAACGTCGCCATCGAGGGCCAGCTGCTCGCCGGTGCCTTCGCCTCCGCGGTCGTGGCCTCGGTCACCAGGCAGCCGCTCCTCGGCCTGGTCGGGGCGATGATCGCCGGCGTCCTGGTGTCCATCGTGCTGGCCGCGTTCGCGATCAGGTACCTCGTCGACCAGGTCATCGTCGGGGTCGTGCTCAACGTGCTCGTCACCGGGCTCACGAGCTTCTTCTTCTCCAAGGTGCTCTCGCCGAACGCGGCGGTGCTCAACAACCCGCCCAAGTTCGACCGCATCGAGATCCCGGTGCTGTCGCAGATCCCGATCCTCGGTCCCGCCCTGTTCCGCCAGACGATCATCGTCTACGTGATGTACGTGGCCGTGGCGCTGGTCTGGTACTTCCTCTTCAAGACCCGCTGGGGTCTCCGCGTGCGCTCGGTGGGCGAGCACCCGCAGGCGGCCGACACGGTCGGCATCAACGTGGCGCGCACCCGCTTCCTGAACGTGTCGCTCGCCGGCGCCATCGCGGGCTTCGGCGGCGCGTACCTGACGCTCGGCGCGGTCGGCGCGTTCAACAAGGAGATGACGGCGGGCGCCGGCTTCATCGCCCTCGCCGCGGTGATCTTCGGCCGATGGGACCCGATCCGCGCCACGCTCGCCGCGCTGCTGTTCGGCTTTGCGCAGAACCTGCAGAACGTGCTGAGCATCATCGGCTCTCCGGTGCCGAGCGAGTTCATGCTGTCGCTGCCCTACGTGGTCACGATCGTCGCCGTCGCCGGGCTGGTCGGCGCATCCCGGGCGCCGGCGGCGTCCGGCAAGCCGTACATCAAGTGAGCGGGGAAACGATGGCGGACACTGCAGGAGCGGGCCCGGAGGCGGCGGACAGCGACGCGGCGGGCACCGACCCGGCGGACATCGACTGGGACGCCCTGCGCGCCGTCGCGTACGCGGCGATGGGCAAGGCGTACGTGCCGTACTCCCGGTTCCCGGTGGGCGTCGCCGCCATCGTCGACGACGGCCGGATCATCAGCGGCTGCAACGTGGAGAACGCCTCGTACGGCCTGACCCTCTGCGCCGAGTGCACCCTGGTGTCGACGCTCGCGATGACCGGCGGCGGCAAGCTGGTCGCCTTCACCTGCGTCGACGGGGACGGCGGCGCCCTGATGCCCTGCGGCCGCTGCCGCCAGCTGCTCTTCGAGCACTCTGCCGAGGGCATGCTCCTCGAGACCGTGAGCGGGATCAAGACGATCGACGAGGTCATCCCCGACGCGTTCGGGCCGCGCACCCTGGCGGCGTACCGTGCTGAGCACGACGCCTGACCCGGTCTTACTCGCCGAGCGCGCCTCCCGACGCCGAGCGCGCGCTGGGCACGACCCGCGCTCGTCGTCTCGGGGCGCGCTCGGCGGCCGCTAGCGTGAGAGGCGTGACTGAGGCATACGACGCCGTCGACCTGATCATCGCCAAGCGGGAGAAGCGCGAGCTGACCACCGCCGAGATCGACTGGCTCGTCGACGCGTTCACGCGCGGCTATGTCGCCGACGAGCAGATGTCCGCCTGGGCGATGGCGGTGCTGCTGAACGGCATGACGCGCTCGGAGATCCGCGACCTCACCCTCGCGATGATCGCGAGCGGCGAGCGGATGAGCTTCGACGGGCTGGGCAAGACCACCGTGGACAAGCACTCGACGGGCGGCGTGGGGGACAAGATCACCCTGCCCCTCGCCCCGCTCGTGGCCTCGTTCGGGCTCGCCGTGCCGCAGCTCTCCGGCCGTGGCCTCGGCCACACCGGCGGCACGCTCGACAAGCTGGAGTCGATCCCCGGCTGGCGTGCCGACATCGCCCCGGACGCCATGCGTGCCCAGCTCCGGGATGTCGGCGCGGTCATCTGCGCGGCCGGCGCCGGCCTCGCGCCCGCCGACAAGCGGCTCTACGCCCTCCGCGACACCACGGGGACGGTCGAGGCGATCCCGCTCATCGCCTCCTCGATCATGTCGAAGAAGATCGCCGAGGGCACCTCCGCGCTGGTGCTCGACGTCAAGTTCGGCGAGGGCGCGTTCATGAAGGACCTGGAGCTCGCTCGGGAGCTGGCGCGGACCATGGTCGCCCTCGGCACGGATGCCGGTGTGGCGACCAGTGCGCTGCTCACCGACATGACCGTGCCGCTGGGGCTCACCATCGGCAACGCCCTCGAGGTGCGCGAATCCGTGGAGGTGCTCGCGGGCGGCGGCCCGGCCGACGTGATCGAGCTGACCGTCGAGCTCGCCCGCGCGATGCTCGCCCACGGCGGCCTGCCCGACGCCGACCCTGCCGAAGCCCTCGCCGACGGCCGCGCCATGGACGTGTGGCGCCGGATGATCGCCGCGCAGGGCGGCGACCCCGACGCTCCGCTCCCCACCGCGAAGGAGAGCGAGACGGTGACGGCTCCCTCGTCCGGCATCCTCAGCTCCCAGCACGCCCTCCCCTTCGGCATCGCTGCCTGGCGCCTCGGTGCGGGCCGGGCGCGGCAGCAGGACCCCGTCTCGGCGGGGGCCGGCATCGAGCTGCATGCGAAGCCGGGCGACCGGGTCACCAAGGGACAGCCGCTCTTCACCCTGCACAGTGACGAGGAGGCGCGCATCCCACGCGCGCTGGCATCGCTGGAAGGAGCATGGGCGATCGGGGAGGTGGCCCCGGCGGCACGGCCGCTCATCGCGGACCGGATCTCCTGACTCGCAAGTCTCAGCGGACGTCGGGACCGGTCAGGAGCGAGGCACGGGCGCCCGGGTTCTGCGGCGGCCGGCACCGCGGTGCGCGCGAGGCGCAGCCGCGACGTCCCCACGCGGCAGTGCGCTGTGAGGTGGCGCGGCCTCTGATGCCGCGGCATCCGGCAGCGCGTCCTGGGGCAGCGGCAGCACGTGCGCCGTCGGTGCCGATGCCACCAGCAGCACGCCCACGAGCAGCACGATCCCGCCCGCCGCCTGCATGGGACCGGGGATCTGGCCGAGCACGAGCGCCGCGGTGACGGTGGCGAAGAGGACCTCGGTGAGCGCGAGGAAGGAGGCCGCCCGGGCGCCGATCCGGGACGCCGCCGCCACCTCCACTGTGTAGGCCAGGGCGGTGGCGATCAGGACCACGACCGCGAGGGGAACGAGCGCCGAGACCGACGACCCGAAGAGGTTCACGCTCCACGAGCCGACGGTGATCGGCACGAGGCCGATGGCGCCGAGGACGGCGGACACGACCGACGCCACTGCGAAGCCGAGGCCGGTGAGGGCGAGCGGCGGCAGGGGGAGCGTGGCGGAGAGCTGGAAGTAGACGGCACACACCACGGCGGCGACGCAGGCGGCGGCCAGTCCGACCGGGTCGAGCGCGGTCGCCCCGGTGAGATCCAGCACGAGTGCGAGGCCGCCCATCGCGAGAACGGCCCCGGCCACGACCCGCAGCGGTGGCCAGCGACGAAGCCACAGCCCGGTCGCGATCACGAGCAGCACCGGCGCCAGGTATTCGATCATCAGCGCCGTGCTCACGGGGATGCGGCTGACCGCGAGGAAGTACGCGGTCTGCGTGCCGGCGATCCCGACTCCGCCGAACAGCAGGATGCCGAGCCAGGAGCGGCGCACGAGGTGCCAGCGGCCGCGGAGCGCCCGCCAGGTCGGCACCGCGAGGATCAGCGCACCGATTCCGGTGCGGACGATGCTGCCGGCACCCGGGGACCAGCCGGCGTCGAGCACCGGCTTCACGAACGTGCCCGACATGCCGAAGGCGAGCGCCGAGCAGACGGCGACGAGCATCCAGCCGGTGCGTCCCACGGCTCCTCCTCCTCCTCGACGGCGGTCATGAGTCAACCGCGGTACGCTCATGACGCTATCCACTCGGCATGACAGGAGTCAATTCGTGTTCAGTCCTGACACCGAATCGGTGCTGCAGGCCGCAGCCGCGCTGATCAACACCGAGCCGGACGCGTCGCGCTCGGGAGCAGACGAGCTGACCGGGACCGACGACGTGGCTGCCTTCTTCACCGGCTGGGCGTACTCCGGAGCCCTGCGCCGCAGCGCGGACGAGCTGGAGGCGCTTCGAGAGCTGCGCACCGAGCTGCGCGCGTTCTTCACCGAGTCACGGGACGAGGTCGCCGAGCACGTGAACCGGGTGCTCGCCGAGGCTCAGGCGCTGCCCCGGCTCGTGCGCCACGACGGCGTCGACTGGCACCTGCATGCGGTCCCGAGCGACGCGCCGTTCGACGTCCGGGTGCGCGTGGAGACCGCCATGGCTCTTGTCGACGTGGTGCGGGCGGACGAGCTCGGCCGTCTGAAGGAGTGCGCGGCGGACGACTGCACCGCCGTCGTGGTGGATCTCTCCCGAAACCGGTCGAAGCGGTTCTGCGACGTCGGAAACTGCGGCAACAGGGCGAACGTCACGGCCTATCGGGCCCGGAGAGCCGCCGCAGGTTCCTGATCGGATCAGGCCGCGGGGTCGCCGATCCGCTCCAGAGCGTCGAGGACGAGCGCCCAGAAGCGGTCGACGTCGAGGTCGACGGCCACCTTGGTGTGCACGTCCTCGCCGTGCGGCGAGCGGAAGTCCGCCACGGTCATGCCGAGGGTGTGGGTCCCGGTGAGCTCGACCGAGAGCGGGGTGCGCCGGGTCGTCATCACGGTGGGGTCGATCACGTAGGCGACCGCGCACGGGTCGTGCACGGGCGGGGAGTCGAAGCCCTGGGCGTCGCGGTAGCTCTCCCGGAAGAAGTCCATCAGCTCGCCCATGAAGCGCGCCGGACCGGTGCCGATCGCGGCGATCGCTCGCTCCACCGCCGGCGTGGCGAGCGCCTGATGGGTCAGGTCGAGGCCGACCATCGTGACCTCCCACGGCTCCGAGAAGACGATGTGGGCCGCCTCCGGGTCGATCACGATGTTGAATTCGGCAACCGCGCTCCAGTTGCCCACGTGGTAGCCGCCGCCCATCAGCACCACCTCGCGCACCCGCTCGACGATGCGGGGCTCCTTGCGCACCGCGAGCGCGATGTTCGTGAGGGCGCCGGTGGGAACGAGCGTGATCTCGCCCGGCTCGGCCGCCATCACGGTGTCGATGATGAGGTCCACCGCGTGCCGCGAGTCGAGCACCGTGGTAGCCGGCGGCAGGACCGGCCCGTCCATGCCCGAGTCGCCGTGGATCTCCGCGGCGGTCTCCGCGGGGCGGACGAGCGGCCGGTCACAGCCGGCCGCGAACGGCACTCCGGTGATCCCCGCGACGGCGGCCACGGCGAGGGCGTTGCGCGTGACCTTCTCGAGCGTCTGGTTGCCTGCGACGGTCGTGACGGCCACCAGGTCGATCTCGGGACTGCCCCAGGCGAGAAGCAGGGCGACGGCGTCGTCGTGTCCAGGGTCACAGTCGAGGAGGATCTTGCGCGGCATGACCCGACTCTATCGGAATTGCATATACGCAACCCTCTTTCATATGTGAAGATTCCGGCATGACTTCCGACGGCCCCCCCGCAGCCTCTCCCGCGTCCGACCTGGCCACGACCGGCGCCGCGCGCATCACCTGGATCCGCTCGCGGATGCCCCTGCTCGGCGAGACCCGAGCGCGCTTCGCCGCGGAGCGGCCCTTCGCCGGCCTGCGCATCGGGATGTCGCTGCATCTGGAGCCGAAGACGGCGGTGCTGCTCGAGACCCTCGCCGCGGGCGGGGCAGAGGTCGTGGGCACCGGCAATCACGGCTCCACCCAGGACGACGTCGTCGCGGCTCTGCGGGAGCAGGGGATGACGATTGTGGGCCGCCGCGACGACTCGCTCGACCAGCACCACCGCAACATCCAGGCGGTGCTCGAGGCCCGGCCCCAGATCCTGCTGGACAACGGCGCGGACCTCGCCGCGGGCATCGTCGTCTCCGGGAGGACCGCCGAGGTCGTCGGGGGCACGGAGGAGACCACCTCGGGCGCCTTCCGCCTGCGGGACGAGCTCGCCGGCGCGGTGCCGTTCCCGGTGATCGTCATCAATGACAGCCCGCTCAAGGCGATCGGCGAGAACCTGCACGCGGTGGGGCAGTCCGCGGTGGAGAGCTTCCAGCGCATCACCAACCTCATGATCCCCGGGCGCCGCTTCGTCGTGATCGGCTACGGCTGGTGCGGCCGGGGCGTCGCCCGCTATCTCAAGGCGCTGGGCGGCCAGGTCGCGGTTGCCGAGGTCGACGAGATCAAGGCGTTCGAGGCGGCGCTCGACGGCCACCTCGTGGACGACCTCGAGAACCTGCTGCCCTGGGGGCAGGCCGTCATCACCGCCACCGGCGCCGCGAACGTGCTGCGCGCCGAGCATCTGCCGCTGCTGCGCTCGGGGGTCGTGCTCGGCAACATCGGCCACTTCCCGTGGGAGATCGACACGGCGGCGCTCGCCGACCAGGCCGCGTCCCGCCAGGTCCTCGACGAGGGCCTCGAGAGCTTCCGGATGCCGGACGGGCGGGAGCTGGTGCTGATCGCCGACGGCCGCATGTTCAACCTCGCCGGCCGGGCGCCGAAGGGCAACTCGATCGCCTCGATGGACCTCGGCTTCCTGCTGCAGGCGCGCTCCCTGGAGCGGGTGGCGACCGCCCCCGAGACCCTGCTGCCCGGCGCCCAGGCGGTGCCCGACGACATCGACCGCTCGATCGCGCGGCGCATGGTCGAGGTGCTGCGAACCGGGATCTAGCCATGCCGCAGACGGACGGCGCACCCGGCTACGCGGCGCCCGCACTCGAGAAGGGCCTCGACGTGCTCGAGCTGCTGGCCGACTCCTCGGGCCCGCGGACCCAGACCGAGATCGCGGTCGCTCTCGGCCGCAGTGTGGGCCAGCTGTTCCGGGTGCTCCTGACCCTCGAGCGTCGCGGCTTCCTCGTGCGCACCGGGTCGGGCGGCTACCTGCTCTCTCCCCGGCTGTTCGATCTCGCTCACCGGCAGCCTCCGCTGCGTGGGCTGCTCGCCGCTGCCGCGCCGCCCATGCGCCGCCTGGCGGACCAGCTCGGCCAGTCGTGCAACCTGGGCGTTCGCGAGGGCGACTCGGTGCGGGTGGTGGCGCAGGAGGAGAGCCCCACGGCGTTCGGGTTCTCCGTGCGGGTGGGGGCGCTCTTCCCGGTGGGGGAGTCGCTGACCGGCGCCGTGCTCCGCGCGTTCGGGCCGGGCGGGTCCTCGGATGTCGGGGCAGCGGACCTGCGCCGCGCCGGGCACGGGGAGCGGGAGGACGGGCTGCACGCCGGCATCACCGACATCGCCTACCCGGTGTTCGGCCCCGATCCGGTCGCCGTCGCCGCGCTCACCGTGCCCTATGTGGCCACCTCGTACAGCGGAGTGGCGCTGCCGGCCGTGCGCACCGCTGTCGCCGAGGCCGCCGCGGCGATCGGGCTCGCGCTCGGCGAGCAGCGGGAATCAACCTCGAGCGGCGACGACCCGGCCCGATAGATTGGGCGGGTGAGCATCCCGGGGGAGTACCTGATCAACGACGGCCGCGTCGACCTCGCCTCCCTGCCGAAGGTGAGTCTGCACGACCATCTCGACGGCGGTCTCCGTCCTGAGACGATCCTCGAGCTCGCCGACGAGGCGGGCCTCGAGGTGCCTGCCGCGGACGCCGAGAGCCTCGGCGCCTGGTTCCGCACCCAGGCGGATTCCGGGTCCCTGCCGAAGTACCTCGAGACGTTCTCGGTCACGACCGCCGTGATGCAGACGGCCCCGGCCCTCATCCGGGTCGCGCGCGAGTTCGTGCAGGATCTCGGCTCCGACGGCGTGGTGTACGGCGAGATCCGCTGGGCTCCCGAGCAGCACCTCGAGCGCGGCCTCACCCTCGACGCGGCCGTCGAGGCCGTGCAGGAGGGCATCGAGCTGGGCATCGAGGACGTGCGCCGGGCCTCGGGCTCGGATCTCCGCGTCGGCCAGCTCGTGTCCGCGATGCGCCAGGCGGATCGGGGACTGGAGATCGCGGAGCTCGCCCTGCGGCACCGAGCCGGCGGCGTGGTCGGCTTCGACATCGCCGGACCGGAGGCGGGGTTCCCGCCCAGCCGCCTGATCGACGCCTTCGACCTCCTCGCCGAGAACTGGCTGCCCGTGACCGTGCACGCCGGCGAGGCCGCCGACCTGGACAGCATCAGCAGCGCCCTGCTCGACGGTCGCGCCCTCCGCCTCGGTCACGGCGTGCGCCTCGCGCTGGACATCGACATCGAAGGCGAGGACGACACCAACACCTGGGTGAGCCTCGGCCGGCTGGCGCACTGGGTGAAGGACCGCGAGATCGCCCTCGAGCTCTCGCCCTCGTCCAACCTGCAGACGGGCGCGATCGAGGAGTGGGGCGACGAGCTCGCCGACCACCCCTTCGATCTGCTCTACCAGCTCGGCTTCCGAGTGACCGTCAACACCGACAACCGGCTGATGAGCGGCACGACGATCACCCGCGAGCTGGCCCTCCTCGTCGACGCCTTCGGCTACGACCTGGCCGACCTCGAGGTGTTCCAGCTCAACGCGGCCGCGGCCGCATTCCTCTCCGTGGAGGACCGCGAGGAGCTCGCGGACCGGATCAGCGACGGCTTCGAGCGGGCCGGAGCATGAGGGCGCGGCGCTTACCGGTCGGCGGACCCCGACCTACACTGAGCGCGTGAAGATCGTCGCCATCTGTGGCGCGGGCATCGGCACATCCGCAATCCTCAAGGTCAGCGCCGAGCGCGCGCTGCAGCGCCTGGGCTACCGGGCGGAGGTCACGGCCTCGGACGTCTCGAGCGTGACGACGGACGCCGACGACGCGCAGATCATCCTCACGACCGCGGAGCACGTCGAGGCGATCGGCAGGACCTTCGCGGACGTCATCGTGATCGAGAACATCCTCGACCAGGAGGAGCTCGCGGCGAAGCTCGAGACCGCGCTCGGCTGATCGGTCAGCGCCCGCCGCCACTCCGCCTAACCCGCGAGCAGGTCGTCCGCTCCTGATCGCAGCGCGTCCAGGGTGGCTCGTGCAGCCGCCCTGCGCTCCTCGACCGAGCCGCTGAGCGCCTCCACATCGAGGTAGAGCTTGAGCTTCGGCTCGGTCCCGCTCGGGCGGGCGATGAGGCGGGCGCCGCCGTCGAGCCGGAACCGCAGCACGTCGCTCGGCGGCAGCTCTCCGCCGCCGCGGAGGAGGTCGTCCATCCGCTGCACCGCGAGGCCTCCGATGCTCGCCGGCGGCGAGGTGCGGAGCCGAGTCATGCCGGCCGCGATCTGGTCGAGGGAGGTCACCCGGACGGAGATCTGGGCGGACGCGAACGCCCCGAAGGTCGCATCGAACTCGCGCTGGTGCTCGGCGAAGGAGGTCCCGGCGGTCTCCAGCTCGGTCAGCTCCCGGAGGAACGCGACCGCAGCGGAGATGCCGTCCTTGTCGCGCACCTTGTCGGGATCCACGAGGAAGCCGAGGGCCTCCTCGAACCCGAACAGCAGGCCGGGAACCCGGGAGATCCACTTGAAGCCCGTGAGGGTCTCGGTGTAGCCGAGCCCGTAGTGCTCGGCGATCCTGCGGAGGCCCGGCGTCGACACCAGCGAGGCGGCCAGCGTCCCGGACCTGCCGTCGCGCCGGGCCCTGTCGGCGCAGGCCCAGCCGAGGAGCAGCCCGAGCTGGTTGCCACTCAGGATCTGCCAGCCGGCCTCGCCGCGGATGGCGGCGGCGAGGCGGTCCGCATCGGGGTCGTTCGCCACCACGACGTCGATCCCCTCGGCGTCCGCGGTGGCGAGCGCCAGATCGAGGGCGCCCTTCTCCTCCGGGTTCGGGAAGGCGACCGTGGGGAAGGTCGCGTCGGGCTGCAGCTGGGCGGTCACGGGAACGGGGGCGGGGAAGCCGGACCGGTCGAAGACCCGCTCCGCGGTCTCCCAGCCGACGCCGTGCAGAGGCGTGTAGACCCAGCGCAGGGCCGACGGCGCGCTCGCCGGCTCGACCGCGGTTGCGGCCACGTACGCCTCGACGATCCGCTCGTCCGCCTCCTCGTAGCCGGGGAAGCGCGGGATCCGGTCCGCGGGGCCCCCTGCCACGACCTCCTCGATGAAGGTGAGGACCTCGCTGTCCGCCGGGGGCACGATCTGACTGCCGGCGCTCTCGCCGCCGAGATAGAGCTTGTACCCGTTGTCCTCGGCGGGGTTGTGCGAGGCGGTGATCATCACGCCCGCCGACGCCTGCAGGTGGCGCACCGCGAAGGCGAGCACCGGGGTCGGCAGGAGGCGGGGCAGCAGGATCGCCCGGATCCCCGCACCGGCCAGCACCTCCGCGGCGTCCTGCGCGAACACGGCCGAGTTCTTGCGCCCGTCGCAGCCCACGACGACGGACGGGTGCCGCTCGGTGGCGAGGAGGAACCGGGCGAGGCCTGCCGTGGTCTGTGCCACGACCACCCGATTCATCCGGTTCGGGCCGGCGCCGAGCCTGCCGCGGAGGCCTGCGGTGCCGAACAGGAGGCGGGTCTCGAAGCGGTCGCGCAGGTCGGCGAGCGCATCCGCTCCGCCGTCGGCGAGCAGCGCCTCGAGCTCGGCGCGCGTCTCCGGGTCCGGATCCTGTGCCATCCAGGCCCGGGCGGCGTCGGTCAGCTGCGCGGGGGTCACAGGCGGTGCACGATCTCGGTCAGCAGTCGTGCCAGCGTGCTCTCGGCGGCGCGGCCGGCGGCGAGCACCTCCGCGTGGCTGAGCGGCTCGGTCTGGATGCCGGCGGCGAGGTTGGTGATGAGCGAGAGGCCGAGGACCTCCATGCCCGCATGCCGGGCCGCGATGGCCTCGAGGGCGGTCGACATGCCGACGATGGAGCCGCCCAGCGTCTCGGCCATCCGCACCTCGGCCGGCGTCTCGTAGTGGGGCCCCCGGAACTGAACGTAGACGCCCTCGTCGAGTGCCGGGTCCACAGATCGGGCGATGTCCCGCAGCCGGCTGGAGTAGAGGTCGGTGAGGTCGACGAAGGTCGGGCCCTCGAGGGGCGATGCGGCGGTCAGGTTGATGTGGTCGCTGATCAGCACGGGCGTTCCGGGCGTCCAGTGCCGCTTGATGCCGCCCGCGCCGTTGGTGAGCACCATCACCCGCGCGCCCGTCGCCGCCGCGGTTCGCACGCTGTGCACGACCCGGCGCACCCCGCGCCCTTCATAGAAGTGGGTGCGGGCGCCGATCACGAGCGCGTGCTGTCCGTTCGGGAGTCGGAGCGAACGGAGGGTGCCGGAGTGGCCGACGACTCCTGACTCGGTGAAGCCCTCGATCTCGCCGGCGGGGACGGTTGCGACGGTCTCGCCCAGGAGGTCCGCAGCCCCGCCCCAGCCGCTGCCGAGGGTGAGCGCGATGTCGTGGCGGGGCACCCCGGTCGCGGCGGCGAGCTGCTGGGCTGCGCGGGCGGCGACCGCGAACGGGTCGGTTCCGGGATCGTCGAGAGGCGACTCTGCGTGCGACATGCCTTCCACCCTAGGGGGAGCGCAGATCCTGTTTCAGGGCGTCTCCTGGGTCGCCTCGGAGAAGGTGCTCGCCGGGAAAGGCCGGTCCCCGCGGCCAGGATCGCGCCGCCGGAGCGCAAAAGGAGGGAGGGCGTCCGCTCCCGGGCGAGGAAGTCCTGGACCGATGGCCACGCGTCGAGGGCGGCGGGGCCCCAGGAGGTCGTGCCGCCCTGTCGTGGAGGCCGCGCCTGCCCGACCAGGGGCCCGCATACGGAAGAATGGGCGGAATGGCGAATGAATTCGAGCGCAAGCAGCGGATCGGTGTGCTCGGGGGTGGCCCCGGAGGGTACGAGGCGGCCATCGCGGGGGCCCAGCTCGGCGCCGAGGTGACCCTCATCGAGCGCGTGGGCGTCGGCGGCTCCGCGGTGCTGACCGACGTGGTCCCCTCCAAGACCCTCATCGCGACCGCCGAGGCGGCCATGGCGATCGGCGAGTCCGCGGACCTCGGCGTGCAGTTCTTCGCCCGCGGGGAGAGCGGGCGGGCCGTGCGGCCGGAGATCGCCGTGAACCTCGCCGCGGTCAACAAGCGCCTCACCGGCCTCGCCCGCCAGCAGTCCGAGGACATGCGGGAGAACCTCAAGCGCGCCGGCGTGCGGATCGTCTCGGGCGAGGGCCGTCTCGAGGGCCCCAACAAGCTGGTCGCATCGACCGCGAAGGGCAAGGGTGGCCGCGACTTCGACGAGATCGAGCTCGACACCATCGTCATCGCGGTCGGCGCCAGCCCACGGGTGCTGCCGACGGCCGTTCCCGACGGCGAGCGCATCCTCACCTGGACGCAGCTCTACACCCTCGACCAGGTTCCCGAGCACCTCATCGTCGTCGGCTCGGGCGTCACGGGGGCCGAGTTCGCGTCCGCGTACACCGCGCTCGGCGCCAAGGTCACCCTCGTCTCCAGCCGCGACCAGGTGCTGCCGGGCGAGGACGCCGACGCCGCCGCGGTGATCGAGGACGTCTTCACCCGCAACGGCATGACGGTGCTGTCCCGCAGCAGGGCCCAGAGCGTGGAGCGCACCGACGACGGCGTGCTCGTCACCCTCGGTGACGGGCGGACGCTGGAGGGCAGCCACTGCCTCATGGCGGTCGGCGCCGTGCCGAACACCGCGGGAATCGGCCTGGAGGAGGCCGGCGTGCAGCTGACCGACACCGGCCACATCCGGGTGAACAGGGTCGCCCGCACCTCCGTGCCGTCCGTGTACGCCGCGGGGGACTGCAGCACCTCGCTGCCCCTCGCGTCCGTCGCATCGATGCAGGGGCGCACCGCGGTCTTCCACGCCATGGGCGATGTCGTCACGCCCTTCGAGCTGAGGAACGTCGCGAGCAACATCTTCACCCAGCCCGAGATCGCCACCGTCGGCTGGTCGCAGAAGCAGATCGAGGAGGGGATCGCGCAGGGCCAGATCTACAAGCTGCCGCTGTCGAGCAACCCCCGCGCCAAGATGCAGGGCGTCAAGGACGGCTTCGTCAAGCTGTTCGCACGCACCGGATCCGGGACGGTGATCGGCGGAGTCGTCGTGGCGCCCCGCGCCTCCGAGCTGATCCTGCCCATCACGATGGCGGTGGAGCACCGCCTCACGGTGGACCAGCTCGCGCGGTCGTTCAGCGTCTACCCGTCGATATCGGGCGCGATCACCGATGCGGCCAGGGCGATGCACATCGTCAACTGACGACTCCCGTCCTGCCGCCACCGCAAGGTGCGGCTCCGGTCAGTCGATGATCTCGAGGAGCACCGTGCCGGAGGCGACCGTCTCCCCGACAGAGGCGCCGATGCGGGCCACCGTTCCGTCGCGGTGAGCGGTCAGCGGCTGCTCCATCTTCATGGCCTCGAGCACCGCGACGAGGTCGCCCTTGACCACCGCGTCGCCCTCGGCGACGGCGAGCTTGACGACCGTCGCCTGCATGGGAGCCTTCACGGCGTTGCCGGTGGACACGGTCAGTCCCGATGAGCCTCGGCCCCTCCGCTTCGGCGCCACCGGCCGCGGAGTCGACGAGGCGGACCCGCTGAGCAGCCGCCCGGGCAGGCTCACCTCGATCCTCTTGCCGTCGACCTCCACGACAACGCTCTGCCGGGGAAGCGCGGCCGGTGCGTCCTCCGGGTCGGTGAGCGACCCCGACCATGGCTCGATGCCGCCGGCGAACTCTGTCTCGATCCACCGGGTGAAGACCCGGAAGGGCGTGCCGTCCGATGGCGCGAACGCCTCGTCGCGGACGATCGCGCGGTGGAAGGGCAGCACCGTCGGCAGCCCCGCGACCTCGAACTCGTCGAGGGCACGCCGGGCGCGCTCGAGCGCGTCCGCCCGGTCCGAGCCGGTCACGATGAGCTTGGCGAGGAGCGAGTCGAAGGCGCCGGAGATCACGTCGCCGGCCTGCACGCCCGAGTCGACCCGGACGCCGGGGCCGCCGGGCGCCTTGAACACGTGCACGGGACCGGGGGAGGGGAAGAAGCCGCGTCCCGGGTCCTCGCCGTTGATGCGGAATTCGATGGAGTGGCCGCGCGGGACCGGGTCGTCGTAGTCGAGCACGCCGCCGGCCGCGATGCGGAACTGCTCCCGCACCAGGTCGATGCCGGTGACCTCCTCGGTCACCGGGTGCTCCACCTGGAGGCGGGTGTTGACCTCGAGGAAGGAGATCGAGCCGTCCTGGGCGACGAGGAACTCGCAGGTGCCTGCCCCGACGTAGCCGACCTCGCGGAGGATGGCCTTGGATGCGGTGTACAGCTGGCGCACCTGCTCCTCGGAGAGGAAGGGTGCGGGCGCCTCCTCGACGAGCTTCTGGTGCCGGCGCTGCAGCGAGCAGTCGCGGGTGGAGATGACGACGACGTTGCCGTGCTGGTCGGCGAGGCACTGGGTCTCGACGTGGCGCGGCTGGTCGAGGTACTTCTCGACGAAGCACTCGCCGCGACCGAAAGCGGCGATGGCCTCGCGGGTCGCCGAGTCGAACAGCTCGGGGATCTCCTCGCGGGTGCGGGCGACCTTGAGGCCGCGGCCGCCGCCGCCGAAGGCCGCCTTGATCGCTACGGGCAGGCCGTGGATGTCGACGAAGTCAAGCACCTCCTGTGCACCCGAGACGGGGTTCAATGTGCCGGGGGCGAGCGGGGCGCCCACCTTCTCGGCAATGTGGCGCGCGGAGACCTTGTCGCCCAGCTGCTCGATCGCCTCGGGCGAGGGGCCGATCCAGATCAGGCCGGCGCCGATGACCGCCCGCGCGAAATCCGCGTTCTCGGCGAGGAAACCGTACCCGGGGTGGATGGCGTCGGCGCCCGAGCGGCGGGCGACCGAGAGGATCTTCTCGATCACGAGATAGGAGTCGGCGGATGTCGCTCCGTTGAGAGCGTAGGCCTCGTCGGCGAGCTTGACGTGGCGAGCGTCACGATCCTGATCGGCGTACACGGCCACCGAGGTGATGCCACTGTCTTTGGCGGCACGGATCACGCGGACGGCGATCTCTCCGCGGTTAGCGATTAGAACCTTGGAGATACGAGCCATAGTTCCCTAGCCTAGGGGGCACGGACCCCCGTCAATTTGGTCACTGTCTACAAGAATCGCGGTGTCGCCACGGAGGTCGCCTACAACTTCCTGTTCCAGAGGCTCGGCCAGCTCACGTCGAATTCGAGAAGGAGTCGGCGCAGGAGGGCGACCGACAAGCCCACCACGGCGTGCGGATCGCCCCGCACCTCGCTGATGAACGGTGCTCCGAGGCTGTCGATCGTGAAGGCGCCGGCAACCTGGAGCGGTTCGCCGGTCGCGACGTAGGCGTCGATCTCCTCGTCGCTGATGTCGTCGGCGAAGCGCACCGTGGAGGAGGAGACGCCGCCCGTCGCGCCCGCCGCCCGCCCGCCGCGGTGGTCGATCAGCCAGTGCCCGGAGTGCAGGACGCCCTCGCGACCCCGCTGCAGCATCCACCGCTCCCGCGCCACGGCCGGCAGGTGCGGCTTGCCGTAGACGACGCCGTCGAGTTCGAATGCCGAGTCGCCGCCGAGGATGAAGCCGTCGATCGGCCCCGCAGCATCCGTCTCCGCGCCATCCGCGCCCGTATCGCGGGAACCCCCGTGCTCGACCATGCGGCCCACGACCGCCTCCGCCTTGAGCCGCGCGAGCAGCATGACCATGTCGGGTGGGGTCAGCAGACCGGCCGCGGCGACTGCGGCGCCCTCGTCGACGTTGGACGCGAGCAGGACGGGCTCCACGCCCACGGCTCGCAGCGTCGCGAGCCTGGCCGGTGACGTCGACGCGAGGTAGAGACGCAGGGCGGGCTCCTAAACTCGGGGGATGGCTGAATCGCAGGGAAAAGAACTCGAACTCGACGTTACCAACATCGCGCACGGCGGAATCTCCGTCGCTCGCCACGAGGGGCGGGTGATCTTCGTCAGCGACGCGATCCCCGGGGAACGCGTGCTCGCCCGCATCACGGAGGACTCCAAGAAGTCGTTCTGGCGCGCGGAGACGGTGAAGGTCGTCGAACCGAGCGAACATCGCCAGATGCACGTCTGGTCGTCAGCGAGCGTCGCACGTGCCCCCGAAGACCGCGCGGGCGGCGCCGAATTCGGCCACATCGTTCCCGCGCACCAGCGCGAGCTCAAGCGCCAGGTCATCGTCGACTCGCTGCAGCGGTTCGCCAAGCTCGACACACCGGTGGCGACGGACGTGACGGTCGAGGCCCTCCCCGGAGCCGAAGACGGCACCGGATGGCGCACCCGCGTGCGCCTCCACGTCGACGAGTCGGGGCGTCCCGGCCCTTATGCCGCACGCTCGCACCGCGTCATCCCGGTCACCGAGCTGCCGCTTGCCACCTCTGCCGTACAGGAGGCGGCGCCACTCGCGGCCCGTTTCGCGGGCGAGGAGCACGTCGACATCGTGCAGCCTTCCGTAGGCGGCGCCCGGCTCATCGTGGGCATGCAGAAGCCCACGACGATAACGGAGACCGTGGGCGACCGCGAGTTCCGGCTCGCCGACACCGGTTTCTGGCAGGTGCACACGCACGCGGCGTCGACTCTGACGAGCGCCGTGCAGGACGCGATCGATCCGGAGCTTTTCGACGCGAGCGCACACAATCTCGACCTCTACGGCGGGGTCGGCCTGCTCGCCGCGGCGGTCGCCGACCGCTTCGGCCCGGGTACACGGGTCACGACCGTGGAGAGCGACTCGACCGCGACCAGCTTCGCCGCCCGCAACCTCGCGGAGTGGAACGGCGCGGAGGCCGCAACAGGCCGGGTCGAACGCTGGATCGCACAGCTCGCGGCATCCGCCAACTCCCGTGACCGGGCGCGCCTGCGTGCGGCGACGATCGTGCTCGACCCGCCGCGTGCCGGGGCCGGCAAACAGGTCGTGCAGAGCATCGGCGGGCTGCAGCCGGCGCAGATCATCTACGTGGCGTGCGACCCGGTCGCGCTCGCTCGCGACATCGGGCTCTTCGCCGAGCGTGGGTACGCTCTCGCGGCGCTGCGGGCGTTCGACCTCTTCCCGCACACCCACCACGTCGAGGCCGTCGCGACGCTGGTGCGTCGATAGCGGCGACTCGGACCGCCGGGTGAGCGGGGAGCTTTGCAGCCGTGAGACTATTGCAACGGCAACCCGTGTCCAGGCGGTTGTCTGATGCAGCAGACAGGATCTTAATGGTGCAGCCAGGGGCTCTTTCTTCGGGCGACGCGACGCCTGCCGCAGCCGTGCGCGTGGCCGTCGTCGACGACCACGAGTCGGTGCGGCTGGGACTCAAGGCCGCCTTCATCGACGAGGGCTACCAGTTCCTCCTGGCCGCCGCGACGGTGCGCGAGCTCGTCGAGGGTCTCGACGGCCGTGAATGCGACGTCGTCGTACTCGACCTGTCGCTCGGCGACGGATCGTCGGTCACCGAGAACGTCAAGCGGGTCCAGGCGCTCGGCTCGGCGGTGCTCGTTCACAGCATCGCCGACCGCGTCGCGAGCGTGCGTGAGGCGCTCGCCGCGGGAGCGGCAGGCGTCATCCCCAAGTCGTCCGCGACACGCACCGTCATCGCTGCCGCGGCCAGCGTCGCGCGCGGCGAGGTGCTAAACAACCTCGAGTGGGCGACGGCTATAGACGCCGACGGCGACTTCGCCCGTGCCGAGCTTGGCCGCCGTGAGCGGGAGATCCTGCACCTCTACGCCTCGGGCCTCCCGCTCAAGCTCGCGGCGCAGCAGCTGGGCATCAGCTACTCGACGGCTCGCGAGTACCTCGACCGCATCCGGGTGAAGTACGTCGAGGTGGGTCGCCCCGCCCCCACCAAGGTGGATCTGCTGCGCAGGGCCGTCGAAGACGGCATCCTTCCCGGCCTCGATCCGGATGGTGGCGATGGCCACTAAGGCGGTCCCCGTCCACGCTCTCGCCGGCAATCGCAACCCGATCAGCCGAGTGCAGATCGAGGGACTCATCTCGCGGCTCGTCGCCGTTTTCGGGATCGTCTTCGGGGCGCAGACCCTGCCGGTGATGTTCGGCCAGATCGGCGCATCGCAGCCCCTCTGGGCGTGGACCGCCGCTCCGGCACTGTACGCCAGCATCGTCCTCGCCTTCGTGGCGGCGCTGGCCCGGCGCTGGGTCGTCACCACGAGCGCGCTCGTGAGCATCATCTATCTGGCGGCACTCGTCACGTGGCCCCTCGCGGTCGTCGATCCGAGCGGAGTCGACCAGGGCCGTACCTGGTTGTACTTCCTGATGACGGTCGCGACGGCGTTCGCGACGATCGGCGGCACGACGGCGATCGCGACTGCCTACCTCTTCGCCATCCCGGCCATCTACGGCGTGCTCCGCCTGACCCCGGCGGGCGGCGGCACCACGATCGTCGAGGCCGTGCTGGAGTCGGTCTATGCCATACTCATCGGCGGTGCCGTCGTGCTGATCACGACCCTGCTGCGCCACGCGGCGGCGTCGGTCGACGTGGCGCAGACGGCCGCGCTCGACCGCTATTCACTCGCCGTGCACGCGCACGCCACGGAGATCGAACGCGTGCAGGTCGACTCGATCGTGCACGACAGTGTGCTCACCACCCTCCTCTCCGCCGCCCGCGCCTACTCGCCGGAGGCCAAGCACATCGCCTCGACGATGGCCGCACACGCCATCGGACACCTGCGCGAGGCGGCGCTCGTGAACCCCGACGACGGGTCGACCGTGCGCCTCGCCGCCGTGCTGCGCCGCATCTCGGAGGCCGCATCGAGCATGAGCGCACCGTTCGAACTCCGCACACGGGAGGTCTCCGCACGGTCGATGCCCCTGCAGGCTGCCGAGGCGGTCTACTCGGCCGCGGTGCAGGCCATGGTCAACAGCCTGCAGCACGCCGGCCAAGACCCGCACGTGAGTCGTTGGCTGACCATCCGCGGCGCCGACCGGGATGGCATCGAGGTGGAAGTGGGAGACACCGGGGTGGGCTTCTCGTTCGTCGACCTCCCCGCCGAGCGCATGGGCCTCCGCGTCTCGATCGTCGAGCGGGTGACGAACGCCGGCGGCTCGGTCGAGATCGATTCGGCCATCGACGAGGGCACCGTCATCTCCATCCGCTGGCCGCGGCCCGAAGTGACTCCTCCGCTCGGTCTCGAGGGCGAGACGCGCGGCGCGATCGGGGACGTGCTGTGATCGGCATACCCCGCATCATCATCGTCGGCATCGGTGGCCTGTTCTCGCTCTACCACCTCGTGCTCGGCCTGCTCACCCTCGATATTCCGCGCAACGCCGCTCCGGTCATCGCGGCGATGGTGCTCTACGCCGCAGCGACCAGCCTCAGCCTCGTGCGCCGGGGCCCCGTACGCATGCCCATCTGGATGGCCGCGTTCAATGTCGCTGTCGCCATCGCGCTGCCGCTGCTCGTCACGAACGAGCTCGACTCCGCCCGCGAGGGCGGCAACGGGTACGCCACGTGGTATGTCGCGGCGGTGGGAACCCTTATGACGATCACCTCCACGCGCCGCCGCCACCTCTTCGCGTGGGTGGGCATCACGTTCCTCGTGGTGCAGACGATCATCTGGTCGGGCCCGTCGACACTGCTTGAGATCGGCGTCGTCGGCAGCGTCTCGTGGGTGGTCATCTCGCACGTGCTGAGCAGGTCGATCGCCAAAGCCACGAAAGACGCCAGGCGCTTCGCCTACGCCGAGCGTGAGGCCGCCGACTGGCAGGCGGCGCAGGAGGCCCACGTCTTCGAGCGCCAGTTCCGCCTCGGGCAGACGAGCTCCATGGCGCTGCCCATGCTGCGCCGCATCGAGCGGAGCAGGGGCGATCTCACCGACGAGGAGCGCCGCGAGTGCCTCTACCTCGAGGGCGCCATCCGCGACGAGATCCGCGGCCGCAACCTGCTCAACGACCCCGTGCGCGAGCAGGTCATGGTGCACCGCCGCCGTGGTGCCATCGTCACCCTTCTCGACGAGGGGGGCATGGATGGACTCGCCGGCCCGGCGCGAGACCGCGTGTTGAACCAGCTCGCCGCGGCTCTTCGCGGCAGCACCGCCGACAAGATCATCGTGCGCACCGCGTCGGGCAGCTCTGCCACCGCCGTGACCGTGGTCGGGCTGCGCAGCAGCACCGCGGCGAACGCGGCGCTCGACGGCGAACTGGGCGACGACGAAGACGACGAGATCGACCTCTGGCTGGAGATCCCGAAAGACTGAGCCGGCACGAGGGCACCGCGCGGGAATTACGGCGCATGCCGTCCCACCGGACTTCTGAGTGTCTGGAACGCTCCCGTGTTCGCCGACAACAGTGCGTTCACCGACAACAGTGCGTTCACCGACAACAGGGCACTAAACGACGACGGTCTTAAATGACAACAGGGCCGGAGGTTCATCTCCGGCCCTGCGTCGAAATCCGAGCCAGGACACTAACCCGAATAGTGCCCTGGCTCGCCTCCATGAGTTAGCCCGCTTACCCTAGTCGGCTAACAAATGGTGGTGTAACTCGATGAGAGACACCTAGCACTAGTAATCATGCCGCTTCGGGTACACCCGCACAGTCGTCATTTAGGGGGACAACCGGGGGACAGTTTCGCGTCCGCCCGACCTGAGCACCAGTAATCCCCTCGTTCCGGGTGCCTCAGACGGCGCTTCGCGGGGTACAAACGACGTTTTCTGAGGCGAATTCGGCGAAACACGGCGGGTTTCGGATGAAAGCGCTCGTCTTCGCCACGGAATCAGCAGTCCACCGCCCTGACCGGCTGTTTCGCCGCATCAGCCGGAAAAACCGCGCCAGGAGTCCATTCCACGCGTGATCGGGGTGCGGATGGCGCGTTGGGAACGCCGCCACGCCGACACGGCTGGTGCCGCGGCTGCCGCATGGTCGGTCGCGATCTCTTCGAGCACCGCGCTCATCACGGCCGTCACCGCGGCGAGCTCGGCCGGGGTGGGATCGCCTGCCACGACGGTGAACGACGCGGGCGCGACCTCCGGCGTGTCTGCAGACGCCGCAGAGGCAGCATCCGTGCCGCCCGCTCGGGAGTCGCTCACAGGGGGATGTTTCCGTGTTTCTTGGGCGGGAGGGTCGCGCGTTTGGTGCGCAGGGCCCGGAGCGCCTTGACGATCGCGACGCGTGTGGCCGCCGGCTCGATGACGCCGTCGAGCTCGCCGCGCTCGGCGGCGAGGAACGGGGAGGCCACGTTGTAGGTGTACTCGTTTGCGAGCTTGGTGCGCACGGCGGCGACGTCTTCGCCGGCGGCCTCCGCGTCCCTGATCTCGTTGCGGTACAGGATGTTGACGGCGCCCTGCCCGCCCATGACGGCGATCTCCGCCGTCGGCCAGGCGTAGTTCAGGTCGGCGCCGAGCTGTTTCGAGCCCATCACGATATACGCGCCACCGTAGGCCTTGCGCGTGATGATCGTCACGAGGGGCACGGTCGCCTCGGCGTACGCGTAGAGCAGCTTGGCCCCACGGCGAATGACGCCGGTCCACTCCTGGTCGGTGCCCGGCAGGTAGCCCGGCACGTCGACGAGGGTGAGGATGGGGATGGAGAATGCGTCGCAGAAGCGCACGAAGCGCGCGGCCTTCTCGCCGGCCTCGATGTTGAGCGTGCCCGCCATGGCGTTCGGCTGGTTCGCCACGATTCCGACCGAGCGGCCCTCGACGCGACCGAAGCCGACGACGATGTTCGGGGCGAAGAGCGGCTGCGTCTCGAGGAAGTCGCCGTTGTCGACGATGTGCTCGATGACGGTCTTCACGTCGTAGGGCTGGTTCGGGCTGTCGGGGATGAGCGTGTTGAGCCTGCGGTCGTCGTCGGTGATCTCCAGCTCGACCTGGCTCTCGTAGACGGGCAGCTCGGCGAGGTTGTTGTCGGGCAGGAAGCTGATGAGCGCCCGCGCGTAGTCGAGGGCGTCGTCCTCATCGCTCGCGAGGTAGTGGGAGACGCCCGAGATCTTGTTGTGGGTGAGGGCTCCGCCGAGTTCCTCCATGCCGACATCCTCGCCAGTCACGGTCTTGATCACGTCGGGGCCCGTGACGAACATCTGGCTCGTCTTGTCGACCATGATGACGAAGTCGGTCAGAGCGGGGGAGTAGACGGCACCGCCCGCCGCCGGCCCCATCACGATGGAGATCTGCGGGATCACCCCGGAGGCCTGAGTGTTGCGACGGAAGATCTCGCCGTACTTGCCGAGGGCCACGACACCCTCCTGGATGCGCGCACCGCCCGAGTCGAGCATGCCGATGATGGGCACGCCGGTCTTGATGGCGTGGTCCATCACCTTGATGATCTTCTCGCCGGCCACCTCGCCGAGCGAGCCGCCGAAGATCGTGAAGTCCTGCGCGTAGACCGCGACCTGCCGGCCGTGGATGGTGCCGAGACCGGTGACGACCGCGTCGCCGTACGGCCGCTTCTTCTCCATGCCGAAGGCGTGGGTGCGGTGCCGTACGAATTCGTCGAGCTCGACGAACGAACCGTGGTCGAGCAGTTGTTCGATGCGCTCGCGCGCGGTCTTCTTGCCGCGGGCGTGCTGCTTCTCGATGGCGGTCTCGCCGCTCGCGGTCACCGCCTCGTGGTAGCGCACCTTGAGGTCGGCGAGCTTGCCCGCGGTCGTATAGAGGTCGGGCTGGGCGTCGTCGGAAGTCACGGGTTTCACTCTACTGGGCACGGTTTGGGGCAGACCGTTGGTCGATACCTACAGAATCACCCGCCGAGGCTTGCACGGATGTCGCGATCTGGCCGCCTCCCGTTCACCTCGCGGTCGGTGGGCGCGCCACGTCGCCGCCGTAGCGTCACCACAGCGGCACCCACCCGGGTGCCGCCGGAGAACGGGGTGTGCGTGGCCACTGCAGGCGAGGTAGTCGCGGTCATCCCCGCACGGGGCGGCTCCAAGGGAGTATCCCGCAAGAACCTGCGCGACGTCGGCGGGGTGCCGCTCATCGTCCGCGCCATCCGCAGCGCTCAGGCGAGCGCGCTCGTCGACAGGGTGGTCGTGACGACGGATGATGCGGAGATCGCCGCGGTCGCGAGAACCGCCGGCGCCGACGTCATCGCCCGGCCGGCAGAGCTCGCGAGCGACGAGTCGAGCTCGGAGGCCGCGCTGCTGCACGCCCTCGACGAGCTCGAGGCCCGCGACATCCCGACCCGCACTCTCGTCTTCGTGCAGGCCACGAGCCCGTTCATCGACCCGCGCTCGATCGACGAGGGCATACGCGCGGTGCACGACGGCGCCGACGTCGTGTTCTCGGCCGTGGAGACCCACGCCTTCCTCTGGCGCGAGAGCCGGGAGGGCGCAGCGGGCGTCAACCACGACCACCGGGTGCGCCCGCGACGGCAGGACCGCGAGGCGCAGCTGCGCGAGACCGGCGCGTTCTACGTGATGCGCGCCGACGGCTTCCGCCGCTACCGCTACCGCTTCTTCGGCACCGTGCGGCTCGTGCTCGTCGACGAGTTGCACGCGGTCGAGATCGACTCTCTTTCGGAGCTGGCCGCGGCATCCGCCCTCGCTGTGCTCGTCGACGCCCCGACGGGCCGGCCGGCGCGCATCGACGTCGACGCCGTCGTGACGGACTTCGACGGCGTGCACACCGACGACCGCGTGCACGTGGCCGAGGACGGCCACGAGTTCGTCACCGCGAACCGCTCCGACGGCATGGGCGTGCGCCTGCTGCGGGAGGCGGGCGTGCCCGTGCTCATCCTCTCCACCGAGGCCAACCCGGTCGTCGCGGCGCGGGGGCGCAAGCTGCGGGTCGAGGTGCGTCAGGGGCTCGACGACAAGGCGGCCGCACTCACCGAGTGGGTCGCCGGTCGTGGCCTCTCGCTCGACCGCGTCGCCTACCTCGGCAACGACGTCAACGATCTCGCCTGCCTCGCGCTCGTCGGCTGGCCCATCGCCGTCGCCGACGCGCACCCGCTCGTCCGTTCGGCGGCACGGGTGGTCCTCACCCGTCGCGGCGGACACGGCGCCGTCCGCGAACTCGCCGAGCTCGCGATGCCTACAGAAAAGGGAACCCCATGACGATCGACATCGGATCACACACCATCGGCGCCGACCGGCCCGTGTACGTCATCGCGGAGATCGGCCTCAACCACAACGGCAGCGTCGAGCTCGCGAAGCGGATGATCGACGTCGCGGCCGACGCCGGAGCGCAAGCGGTCAAATTCCAGAAGCGCACCCCCGACGTCTCGACGCCGGAGCACATGAAGGGCGTGATGCGCGAGACGCCGTGGGGCGCGATGACGTACCTCGACTACCGCTACCGTGTGGAGTTCGACCGCCCCCAATACATCGAGGTCGGCGACCACGCGCTTCTTCGCGGCCTCGACTGGTTCGCCTCGCCGTGGGACGAGCCCGCCGTCGCCTTCCTCGAAGACCTCGGCGTCGTCGCGCACAAGGTCGCGTCGGCGTCGGTCACAGACATCGGGATGCTGCAGGCCCTCGCCGCGACGGGCAAGCCGATCATCCTCTCGACGGGCATGTCGACCATGGATCAGATCGACGCCGCCGTGGACGAGCTCGACCGCTCGCGCCTCACCGTGCTGCACGCCACGTCGTCGTATCCCATGCCGACGGAGGAGGCGAACCTCCGCATGATCCCGACGCTCGCCGCGCGGTTCCCCGACCTGCCGATCGGCTACTCGGGACACGAGCGTGAGCTGCAAATCAGCCTCGCCGCCGTCGCGCTCGGCGCGAAGGTCGTCGAGCGCCACCTCACCCTCGACCACGACATGTGGGGTTCCGATCACTCGGCGTCGCTCGAGCCGGCCGACTTCGTGCGGCTCGTCCGCGACATCCGCGTCGTCGAACAGGCCCTGGGCGACGGTGTGAAGCGCGTCTTCCCCGGCGAGCTCGCACCCCTCGCGAAGCTGCGCCGCGTCCAGGCATGAGAGCACTCGCCCTCGTCGACACCGACTCGTACGCGAAGTGGGGAGCGGCGCTGCTCGCCCAGCTGCCCGCGGAGTGGTCGCGGGAGGTCGTGGTGATCGCGACCCCCGCGTTGCCGAGCGCCGACCAGCTGCGGGCCGCGCTCGCCGGGTCGGGTTTCTCCGCATACGAGGCCTCGACCCTCGAGCTCCGCGCGGCGGTCCGGCGGGTCGAGGTGCAGCGTCCCGACGTCGTGATCGTCGCGATGCGCGGGCCGGCGGCATCCGTGCTGCTCCGTGTGCTCTCGGAGCTGCCCGACCGGCCGGTGCTCGTGAGCGGGCTGCCGGGCATCTCGATCCCGGCGACGCGGAAGGCGCTGTTCTACCGTGGGCAGGCCGACCTCGTCGTGCTGCACAGCAAGAACGAGATCAGGGAGTTCCGGTTCGCGGCGAGGAAGCGCGGTTGGTCACACCGCCTCGCGCTCGCGACGCTGCCCTTCATCGACGACCGCCCGGCGAGCGGCGGCACCGACGTCGTGTTCGCGGTGCAGTCGATCGTGCCGCTGCGGCTCGACGACCGGCAACGCGTTCTCGACATCCTCGTCGACACCGCGCGGCGCAACCCGGGCCATCGCGTCGTGATCAAGGTGCGCGCCGTCGAGGGCGAGGCTCAGACCCACCTCGAGCGGCATGACTACCCCGCGCTGCTCGCCGCGCGCACGAGCACGCCGCCCAACCTCGTCGTCGCGTCGGGCCCGATGTCGGCCGCGCTCGACACGGCGGTCGGCCTCGTCACGGTGAGTTCGACGTCGATCATGGAGGCGATCGCCCGCGGCGTGCCGGTGATCGCGATCAGCGAGTTCGGGGTGACCGCCGAGCTCATCAACGTCGTGTTCGCCGGGTCCGGGATGCTGGGGAGCGGAGACGACGTGGCCGCGTTGCGCTTCGCGCAACCGAGGCCCGAGTGGCTCGACGAGAACTACTTCCATGACGCCGGGCAGAACGACTGGCTGCCCGCCGTCGACGAGCTGCTCGCCGCCCGCTCCGCGGGCGCGCTGCATCCCCGTCGCTCGCTGAGCGGGGGAGCGGGTGGGGCGCTCAGGCGCGCGTGGGAGCGCAAGCGGGCCTTCGGCTCGCACGACCGGTCGGCGGCGGGCTTCGTCGCGCTGGCCGTGGGCCTTCCGGCGCGAGCGGTCGTGCTGGCGCTGCGGGCGGCGTCCCGTGCGGTGCCGCGACTGAGTGAGCGGGTCGAGTAGGTCGCTCTGGCGACCGTATCGAAACCGGGTCTCGCTCGACGGGTCTCGATACGGGCCGTGGACGGCCCTACTCAACCGGCGGTCGCGACGCTCGCGCTCCGGCTAGCCTTGGCGGATGAAGCTTCCCCTGAGCGAGGCCACGGCCGCGCACCTCATCGTGCTCCCCGAGACCGGCTCCACCAATGATGTGCTCGTGGCCGAGGCATCCGCGAGTCGGCTTCCCGACTTCTCCGTCGTCGTGACGGGCAGCCAGACGGCGGGCCGTGGGCGGCTCGGGCGCGTCTGGGTCGCACCGCCCGGTGCCAGCCTCGCGGTGTCGGTACTGCTGCGACCGGTGCTTCCCGGCGGCGAGCCGCTCGAGATGGGGCACTTCGGCTGGCTGCCACTTCTCGCGGGTGTGGCGATGACCCGCGCCGTGCAGACCCTCGTCGCGCCGGAGCGGGTGGGCCTGAAGTGGCCCAACGACGTGCAGGTCGACGGGCTCAAGATCGCCGGGCTGCTCGCCGAACTGCTGCCATCCGGCGACGCCGTGGTGATGGGTGCCGGGGTCAATCTGTCGCTGACGCGTGACCAGCTTCCGACACCGGTCTCCACGTCGCTCGCGCTCGCGGGGGTCGAACTCGAGGGCGACGAACTCGCGGACGCAGCGCTCAGCGCGTACCTCATCGCGCTGCGGGAGCTGTACACCGACTTCCTGCGCTTCGGTGCCGATCCGCTCTCGAGCGGCATCGGTGAATCGCTCGCCGAGGTGTGCACCACCATCGGCCAGGAAGTGAAGGTCGAGCTCCCGGGGGCGCCTGACCTGCTCGGCACCGCCGTCGGCATCGACGGTTCCGGCCGATTACAGGTGCGCCGCGCGCTCGATGGCCAGGTTACGGCTGTCGCCGCGGGCGACGTGACACATCTGCGGTATGAATGACGCATGTCCAGTGAGCCCCGAGTGCCCGAAGCCGTCGTCGCGCGGCTGAGACCCCACGGGCGGGCGTTGTTCTGGCCGAGCCTCGCGATGATCCTCATCCTCGGTGGCACCGGATACTTCTACGGCAGCTTCGACGAGACCTGGCAGAACCTCGCCGTGCTCGTCGCGGCTCTCGTTCTCAGCATCCTTCTCTGGCTGCTGCCGCTGCTCTCGTGGCTGGGGCGGCACTACACGGTGACGACGCGGCGGATCGTGCTGCGCAGCGGCTTCTTCGTGCGCGTTCGCCAGGAGCTGCTGCACAGCCGCGGCTACGACGTGACGGTGCGTAAGCACGCCATGCAGAGCCTCTTCCGCAGTGGCGACATACTGATCAACACCGGGCTCGACCACCCGGTAGTGCTGCGCGACGTGCCGGGTGCCGACCTGGTGCAGTCGGCGCTGCACGACCTCATGGAGCACAGTCAGAACCCGCTGGCCGCGAGACGCCAGCAGGAGCAGTCGGCACCACCCGACGAGACGACCATGTGGGGCGTCCGCTAGAAGAGGTCCACTCGGCGGTGGCTCGAACGGTCGCGACCGGGGCGGTCGTGGCGGCGGATGTCGCGACGCGCGCCTGCGCGGGCGCACCGCTGTCCGTGCGGTGCGGACCGAACACCCACACGCGGTAGAACGTGAAGCGGAACGCGGTGCCGAGCACGAGTCCGACCACATTGGTGGCGACATTGTCGGCGATGAGCGACGTGAAGCCGAGCCCGTAGCGCGACACCCACAGGCAGCCGAGGGCGATGAGCATGCCGCCGATGCTCACGAGCGCGAACTCGACGGCCTCGAGCAGCCAGTGCGGACGCCGTTCGGGCCCGAACGTCCAGTAGCGGTTGCCGACCCAGTTCGCCACGATCGCGAGCGAGGTGGAGATGATCTTCGCCACCACGGGCCCCTCGTGCAGCGCCTCGGGGCTGAGCACCGTGAGTCTCAGGAGGTTGAAGACGCCGACGTCGATGGCGAGACCGATGAGCCCCACGGCACCGAACCGGCCGAGCTGCGTCACGAGACCGCGCATGCATCCTCCGAGGTGAGCGAAGATAGGAACAACGAGGTGGAAGTCTAACCGCGGTGCCGCGGCCCAGCCTGAAACGGCGTTGGGCCTTGAGATCTCAGGAGAATCAGTTACATGGCGAAGTCAATCGGCGTGATCGGGGGCGGCCAGCTCGCTCGCATGATGATCCCCGCTGCCATCAACCTCGGGCTCGACATCCGGGTGCTGGCCCAGACCGCGGGGGAGCCGGCGGCGCTCGCCGTCACGGCCCTCGGGAGCCATCTCGAGCTCGACGACGTGCTCGCGTTCGCCGAGGCGGTGGACGTGGTCACGTTCGATCACGAGCATGTGCCGCAGTCCATCCTGCGCGAGCTCGTCTCGCGCGGCGTGAATGTGCAGCCGACGCCCGACGCCCTCCAGTTCGCGCAAGACAAGCTCGCCATGCGTGAGCGGCTCGCCGCGCTCGGCGTGCCCGTTCCCGACTGGGCACGCATAGAGACCACGGAGCAGCTCGCCGCGTTCCTTGCCGACCACAACGGGGAAGGCGTGCTCAAGACCCCGACGGGCGGGTACGACGGCAAGGGTGTGCGGGTCGTGCGCGACGCGGCCGACGCGGCCGACTGGCTCGCCGACGGCGGGCCGCTGCTCGTCGAAGAGCTCGTCGACTTCCGCCGCGAGCTGGCACAGCTCGTCGCCCGTCGCCCGAGCGGCGAGCTCGCGCTGTGGCCGCTCGTCGAATCGGTGCAGCGCGACGGGGTGTGCGCCGAGGTCATAGCCCCGGCTCCCGACTCCGCGGGCAGGCTGGCGGATGTCGCGGCCGACATCGCCACGACGGTCGCCGAGTCGCTCGGCGTCACGGGCGTGCTCGCCGTGGAGTTGTTCGAGACGACCGACGACCGGCTGCTCGTCAACGAGCTCGCCATGCGACCCCACAACACCGGGCACTGGACCATCGACGGCTCGACCACGAGCCAGTTCGAGCAGCACCTCCGAGCCGTGCTCGACCTCCCCCTCGGGGCAACGGGCAGCCGCGACCCGTGGAGCGTCATGGTCAACGTGCTCGGCGGACCGACGACCGGCTCCGTCGGCGACCGCTACGGGGCCGCGTTCACCGACCAGCCCACCGTCAAGTACCACTTCTACGACAAGGCGCCGAGGCCGGGCCGCAAGGTCGGCCACGTGACGGCGGGCGGAGACGACCTCGACGAGGTCGTCTATCGCGCGCGCGCGGCATCCGCGTTCTTCGATAACTGACGCTTACCATTGTCTGCGTGCCTTCTCCCCTCGTCGCCATAGTCATGGGTTCAGATTCCGACTGGACCGTCATGGCGGATGCCGCTGCCGCCCTCACCGAATTCGGCATCCCCCACGAGGTCGAGATCGTTTCGGCACACCGCACCCCCGAACGCATGATCGAGTTCGGGCGAACGGCGCGCGACCGCGGTCTCCGGGTGATCATCGCCGGCGCGGGCGGCGCCGCGCACCTCCCCGGTATGCTCGCGGCCGTCACGACCCTGCCCGTGATCGGTGTTCCCGTCGCCCTCGCCAAGCTCGACGGCCTCGACTCCCTCCTCTCCATCGTCCAGATGCCCGCCGGGGTGCCGGTGGCGACGGTGTCCATCGGCGGCGCGCGCAACGCCGGCCTGCTCGCGGCCCGCATCCTGTCGACCACCGACGATGCGATGGCCGACCGCCTCGCCGACTTCGCGAAGAGCCTCGAACGCCTCGTGGCCGACAAAAACGCGGCTCTCGCCCAGCGACTGTGACGATCGCAAGCCCCGTTCGCTTTCCGGACACGCGTTCTCGCCCGACGATGACCCGTCGGGCGTGGTGGCTCGTGTGCCTCAACATCCTGCTGCCCGGCTCCGCGCAGCTGCTCGCGGGCAGCCGCAGGCTCGGTCGCGTCGGCATCGTCGCGACGTTCGCGCTCTGGGTGCTGGCCCTCGTCACGCTCGTGCTCTACCTCGCGTGGAAGCCTGCGATCTACGCGGTGGCGACGAACGTCATCGCCCTGACGGTGATCCAGGCGGTGCTCGTCTTCTACATCGCGCTCTGGATCATCCTGACCATCGACACCATCCGCCTCGCCCGCCTCGTGAAGGCGACGCCGACCTCGCGCTGGCTCGTCGCGGCGCTCGCCGTCGCGGTGCTCGTCGGCGTGTCGTCGACGGCGAACTACGGCGTGGGCGTGACGGGCGCGACGCGTGACGCGATCAACGCGATCTTCGCGGGTGGCCAGGCCGCGAAGCCGATCGACGGCCGCTACAACATCCTGCTGCTGGGGGGGGATGCGGGGCCCGATCGCCTCGGGCTGCGGCCCGACAGCATCTCCGTCGTGAGCGTCGAGGCCGAGACCGGCAAGGCAACCATGGTGGGCATCCCGCGCAATCTCGAGCGTGCGCCCTTCGTCGACGGCTCCCCCCTGTACGGCCCGTTCCCCGACGGGTACGACTGTGGCGACCAGTGCCTCATCAGCTACCTGTACACCTACGGCGAGGAGCACCCCGACCTCTACCCCAACGCCGAGGCGAACGGCAGCAATGCCGGCATCGAGGCGATGCGTGACGCGGTCGAGGGCACGCTCGGCATCACGCTGCAGTACTACGTGCTCATCGACATGCAGGGCTTCAGTGATCTCATCGACGCCCTCGGCGGCATAACACTCACGGTGAAAGAGGAGCTGCCGATCGGCATCAACGGCGGGCCGGTCGTCGACACGATCAAACCGGGCAAGCAGCACATGGATGGCACGACCGCCCTCTGGTACGCCCGCACCCGCTACAACATGACCGACTACCAGCGGATGGAGCGGCAGCGCGAGGTGCAGGAGGCCGTTCTGGCGCAGTTCGAGCCGGCCAACGTGCTCACGAAGTTCCAGGCGGTGGCCAAGGCGGGGTCGCAGGTGGTCAAGAGCGACGTGCCGCGGGCATCGCTCGGATACTTCGTCGACCTTGCGAGCAAGACGCGTGCGCAGCCGATCAGCAAGATCGAGCTCATCCCCGCGAACGGCGTCGTGGTGGAGCGGCCCGACTTCGACGAGGTTCACCAGATGATCGACGACGCGTTCGTGCTCACGAAGAGCGCGGGCTGAGCCCGCGACGCCGCAGGGACGGGCTCAAAGGTCGGCGTGCAGCTGCCAGACGCTCTCGGCCGACGAGCGCCAGCTGAACAGGCCGGCTCGGTCTTCGCCGTAGGTGCCGAGGCGCGCGGCGAGCTCGTCGTCGTCGGCCACCCGGGTCATTGCCTCCGCGAGACGGGCCGGGTATCCCTCGAGATCGTCGGCGGGCACGGTGATGCCCGCATCGGCGGCGACCTCGACGAGAGCCGCGGCATCCGAGTGCACGACGGGCGTTCCGAAGTGGAAGGCCTCGAGGATGGGAAGGCCGAAGCCCTCGGCGAGGCTGGGGAAGACGAGCAGCACCGCGCGGTCGAGGACGACCGACAGGTCGGCGTCGGAGAGGTGGCCGAGAGTGGTCACGCGGTCGGCGGCGAGTCCGGCCTCGCCCGCTGTGCTCTCGATCGAACGGTCGTCGTTCCTGTCCGGCCCCACGACGAGAAGCGGGAGGTCGGTCGCGCCCGGCAGCGCGAGGGCTCGCAGCACGTGGTCGATGCCGCTGCGCGACTCGAGTCCGCCCATCGCCAGCAGGTAGCGGGGCGGCAGCTCGAGACGCGCCGCGCGCTCTTCGGCGTCGACGGGACGGATGAGCCGTGGGCTGACGGCCCCGCCGATCACGCGCACGCGGTCGCCGAAGTCGAAGAACTCGCGCAACTGGTCGTCGACCGCGTGGGTGGGCACGACGATCGCGTCGGCGTACTTGTGTGCGCGCTTCGCCATGGCCTTGTGCCATGCCACCCGGCGCGGGGGCAGGGCCTCGGGGTGCGTCCACGCGATGGTGTCGTGGATGGTCACGGCGACCTGGTTGCTCGATCCCACGGTGCGTTCGTGGCGGCCGAGGGGCGCGAGCAGGCTCGTCGCGTGAAGCATGCCGGCTCCGGGCAGCCGCGTGAAGCCGTGCTGCCATGCCGTCACCAGCTCGCGCCGCGCGAGGCTCGTCTTGTAGAGATTGGAGAGGCCGGGCAGGCGTTCGTGCACGGCGTCGTACTCGGGCTCGGTGGATGCCGACACGATGCCCTCGACGTGGCAGCCGGGTGGCGCGAACTCGATGAGAGCGCGCGTGAGCTCTTCGGTGTAGCGGGAGATCCCGTTTGGAACGGGCGCCAGCATCTCGTCGATGATCACGCGCACGGTGGTCACGGTGTCTTCAGCGCCCCCGAGTCGAACGCCTCGGCGAGGGCGACCCGCCAGTGGCGCATGGGGTCCAACCCCGCCGCGGCCCACGCGTCGTGGCCGAGCACCGAGTAGGCGGGGCGCGGCGCGGGGCGCACGAACTGGGAGCTGTCGGTGGGCAGCACGCGGGCGGGGTCGAGGCCGGCACCCGCGAAGACGGCCGCGGCGAAGTCCATCCAGCTGCCCTGGCCCGAGGCGGTGCCGTGATAGACACCCGCGGGGGCCTGGGAGTCGAGGAGGTCGACGATGCGGTGCGCGAGGTCGAGGGTCCACGTCGGCTGCCCGACCTGGTCGGTGACGACGGAGACGGTGTCGAGCTTTCCGGCGAGGGTCAGCATGGTCTTGGCGAAGTTCGGGCCGTGTTCGCCGTAGAGCCATGCCGTGCGCACGATGTAGGTCTTGTCGCCGTTTGCCTCCACGGCCAGGCGTTCGCCCTCCGCCTTGGTGCGCCCGTAGGCCGACACCGGGCCGACGGGGGTGCTCTCGGCGTACGGCGAGGTGGCCGATCCGTCGAAGACGTAGTCGGTCGACACCTGCACGAGCCAGGCGCCGTGTGCCGCGGCGGCGGCGGCGAGATTGGCGGCTCCCGTGGCGTTGACCGCGTACGCGGCATCCTCGTTCGTCTCCGCGTCGTCGACCTTGGTGTAGGCGGACGCATTGATCACGACGTCGTGGCCGCCGACGGCTTCGGAGACGGCGGCCGCGTCGGTCACGTCGAGGTCGGCGCGGGTGAGTGCCGTGACATCCCTGCCTTCGAGCGCGGACTGCAGGTCGTGGCCGAGCATGCCGCCGGCGCCGACGATGAGGTAGCGCATGCTCTAGGAGAGTTCCGCGCGGGCCTTGAGCGGCTCCCACCACTGCCGGTTGTCGCGGTACCACTGCACGACGTCGGCGAGTCCCTGCTCGAACGGCACCTGCGGCTCGTAGCCGAGTTCGGCGCGGATCTTCGAGATGTCGACGCTGTAGCGGAGGTCGTGCCCAAGGCGGTCTTGCACGCGGTCGACGTACGACCAGTCCTTGCCGGTGGAGTCGAGCAGCAGTTGCGTGAGCTCCTTGTTGGTGAGTTCCGTGCCGCCGCCGATGTTGTAGATCTCTCCGGCGCGGCCGCCCACGAGCACCATCGCGATGCCGCGGGTGTGGTCGTCGACGTGCAGCCAGTCGCGGATGTTGTTGCCCTCGCCGTACAGCGGAACGTGCTTGTCGTCGATGAGGTTCGTAACGAAGAGCGGGATGACCTTCTCGGGGAAGTGGAACGGGCCGTAGTTGTTCGAGCAGCGGGTGATCGAGACGTTGAGGCCGTGGGTGCGGAAGTAGCTGCGGGCGAGCAGGTCGCTGCCGGCCTTCGACGCGGAGTAGGGGGAGTTCGGCTCGAGCGGGCGCTGCTCGTCCCACGAGCCCTCGGCGATGGAGCCGTAGACCTCGTCGGTCGACACGTGCACGAAGCGCTTGAGCCCCGAGCGGAGAGCGGCGTCGAGCAGCTTCTGCGTGCCGAGCACGTTGCTCTCGACGAAGATCGACGCGTCGCGCACCGAGCGGTCGACGTGCGACTCCGCGGCGAAGTGCACGACGGCGTCGACCGAGGGGAAGAGCGTGTCGAGCAGTTCGGCGTCGCGGATGTCGCCCTGCACGAAGCTGTAGCGCGGGGAGTCGGCGACGGAGGTGAGGTTCTCGAGATTGCCCGAGTAGGTCAGGGCGTCGAGCACGACCACCTCTGCACCCTCGAGGCCGGGGTAGGCGTCTTCGAGCGTGCGGCGCACGAAGTTCGAGCCGATAAAGCCGGCTCCACCGGTGACGAGAATTTTCATGGTGATGGATTCCTTGCGAACAGCGGACAATGCCGCACCGATTCTAACGGAGCGACCGGCGCACGAGAGCCGAGCGCACCCGGAGGCCGATGGTCAGGGTGACGCGGATGGGCCAGAGCCACCATCCCGCGTACTTCTTGTTGAGGAACCGGCGGGCGCTGTCGTGGTGCGCGTTGATCATGCGTCCGGAGTCGCTCGTCGTGGAGTGCGCCCCGGTGTGGACCACCCGCGCCGCCGGCTCGTAGACGTTGCGATAGCCGAGCTTGCCGAGCCGGTAGCCGAGGTCGACATCTTCGAAGTACATGAAGAACCCGGTGTCGAAGCCCTCGAGCTCGGTGAACGCCGAGCGGCGCACGAGCACGCACGAGCCGGAGAGCCAGCCGGCGTCGCGGCGCTCGACGGTCGTCTCGGTGTCGTTGCGGTAGGCGCGTGTCCACGGGTTGTCTACCCAGAGATTGACGAAGAGCGCGTGCCCGACGCCCGTGCGCAGGGACGGCACCGAGCGCGCGGAGGGGTACACGCCGCCCTCTGCGGTCAGCACGACGGGGCCGACGGAGCCGATGCGGGGGTCCGAGTCGCCGGTGGCGATGAGCGTGTCGAGCGAGCCGGCGCCGAGACTGACGTCGGGGTTGCTGACGAGGATCCATTCGACCGACGGGGGGAGCGTCGCGACCGCGGCGTTGATCGCGCCCCCGTAGCCCAGGTTCTGCCCGAGCGGCAAATACGTCGCGCCGGCCCGCTGCGACAGCTCGGCGACGCGCGTGTCACCCGCGGGCACGTTGTCGGCGACGACGACCATCGTCGGCCGCGTGCTGGCAGCGTCGACGGAGTCGAGGAAGCCCGACAGCACGTCGAACGACCCGTAGCTCACGGTGACGATCGCTGCGCGCACCTCGTTGCCTGGCAGACGCTCCGCGCTCACGACACTCGTTCGACCGAGTGGATCGCACCGGTCGCCGCGAACTGCACGATGCCGCCGCCGACGGGATCCGGGGCGAAGTCGAGGTGGCCCGCGTTCTGCAGGTTGTCGATCGTCACCCCGCCGTCGGTCTCCGCGCCCGCGCTGATGATGAGCCGTTCACGCCCGAAGTTGACGCCAGGCAGTGTGAACGAGATGGCGTAGCTGCCGGGCGCCGTCGGTGTCTCGAGGCCGAGGCCCTTCGTGTTGAGGTAGTAGACCGTCTGGCCCAACATCGACTGGAGGGTGAAACCCGTTATCCAGTCGACCGCCTTGTTGACGTGCGCGTTGATGGTGAAGGTGAGCGGCGTGCCCGGCTCGATCGGCTCGTCGCCGACGGGAGCGCCGTCTGCGGTGGTGACGTCGACCGACCGGATCTCCACCGCGCCGGCGACGTGCGCCGCGGCGTCGGCCGACTCCTGCTCCTTGGCGGCTGCGGCGACGCGATCGCGCTCGTAGCCCTCTCGCAGCACCCGGATGCCCTCGCCGACGTCGCCGTCGTGCACGATGTGCCCGGCGTCGAGCACGACGGCACGGGTGCAGACATCCGCAACCTGCTCGGCCGAATGGCTCACGAGCACGATGGTGCGGCCCTCGCGTTGGAATTCGCGGATCTTGTTCATGCACTTCTGCTGGAACGGCTCATCACCGACGGCGAGCACCTCGTCGACGAGGAGGAGATCGGGGTCGGAGTGCACGGCCACGGCGAAGGCGAGGCGCACATACATGCCGGAGGAATAGAACTTCACCTGCGTCTCGATGAACTCGCCGATGCCGGAGAACTCGACGATGTCGTCGAAGACGGCGTCGGTCTCTGCGGTGCTGAGGCCGAGGATGGCCGCGTTGATGTAGACGTTGGCGCGACCGGAGAGATCGGGGTGGAAGCCGGCCCCGAGCTCGAGCAGGGCGGCGACTCGGCCCCGTCGGAGCACGGCGCCCGACGTCGGATCGATGATGCCGCCGATGAGCTTGAGCAGCGTGCTCTTGCCCGATCCGTTGTGGCCGATGAGGCCGACGGTCTGCCCCTGCTCAACCTCGAGCGAGATGTCTTTGAGCGCCCAGAAGTCGGAGCGTGACTTCTCCCTGCTGCGGAAGTACAGGATGCGGTCTTTGATCGACTTGTCCTTGTGCAGGACGAAGCGTTTGGACGCGCCGCGCACGGAGATGATCGGATCGGTATTGACCATGTGACTAGAGCTCCTGGGCGAAGTTGCCCTGTAGACGGGAGAAGACGCGCTGCGCGAAGTAGAGGGCGACGAGGCTCGCGGCGAGGGCGATCAGCATCCGCCAGCCCAGGTTCTCGGGCCAGAACTGCGAGGGGTCGTTGACCCCGGCCACCCACATGGCCTTCTGCATTCCGAGCACGGCGAGGGTCACCGGGTTCGCGAGATAGATCTGCTCCAACCATGACCCCTTGAGGGCGTTGTCGACGAACGTGATCGAGTAGACGATGGGCGACGCCCAGAAGAACACCATCAGGAAGATGTCGATGAGGTGCTCAACGTCGCGAAGATAGACGTTCACGGCCGAGAGCACGAGAGCTATGGCCGTGCCGAGCACCACCATGAGGATGATGGACAGCGGGAGGTACAGCAGGTTCGGGGTGAGCGGCAGTCGCCCGAGCACGATCGTCGCGACGACGAGCACGAGGAACTGCACCACGAAGTTGAACAGGGCCCCGCCGACCGCCGCGAGCGGGAAGATCTCGCGGGGCAGGTAGACCTTCTTGACCAGGCCGGCGTTGGCCAGCACCGACCCCGTGCCCGAACTGACGATCTCCGAAAACAGGGACCAGATCGTGAGACCCGTGAAGACGAAGATCGCGAAGTCGGGCACGCCTCGCGCGGCCCCGAGGAAGTGGCCGATCGCGACGTAGTAGATGACGAGCTGAGCGAGCGGCCGCATGAGCGACCACACGACACCGAGGCTGCTGTTCTTGTACCTTGCGCGGATCTCGCGGTTGACGAGCCGACCGAGAAGCTGGCGATGCTCGAGGATCTCGATGACCGAGGACCAGGTGCTGCGCGAGCCGCGGCCGCCGATTTCGCGCAGCGGTTCGTCGATCACGCGCAGCGTTGGCGCACTGCTCGGGTCGCGCTGGTCCATAAGCTCACTTCCGATGACTGATCGTTGATTCTATACGCGCTGAAATGAGAGGCACCCGGGCTCGGTTCGGGTGCGGTCGCACTCTCGCGGTACTGCCAGCTGGGGTGCATACACTTCAGGGGCCCGAGCCGCATCAAGTATGGCGGAGAAATACGCGTGGCCTAGAATTGCCGACGCGACGAGCGCCGCACCGTGCCGCTGACGTGTTGACAGCAGTGTGAACCACACCTCTTTCTTTAAGGACGACACCATTTCGATGCCATCCGCCCTTCAGGCCCTGGCCCAGCGCGCACGCGGTGGACTCGTACGAGCGGGCTCCACGGCGGCCGCGCAGGTCAAGATCGCCCTTCGCTATGGGCCGTCCGGCAACATCCGGTACTTCACCGACAACGTCGGCGAGGCGCCTCCCATGCGCGACTTCGGCAACGGGCTCAGGTCGACCCTCGACCAGAACGACGCGCGCAAGTGGTTCATGGTGCACCGCCGTCATCTCGTCATCGTGGTGGTCGGCACGACCGGCGCCGACCTGTCCGAGTGGATCCGCACCACCCGGGCCGAGATGAATTGCCACTTCCTCGTCTCGAGCACCGCGGCCGCCGGCCTCGGCGACGTCGACCCCGTCTTCTATACCGCGTGCGACTTCCTCGACAAGCGGCCGGGCGCCGATGTCGACTTCATGGAGATCAAGGGCCACCTGCACCGGCACTGGCGGGCGAACGACGTGTTCATCGTCGACGCGGCGAACCCGCTCGTCGATCCATTCCAGATCGTCCGGATCCAGCACGCCGCCCACGCATATGAGCCGCGCAGGAACGAGATCGGGATGGTGGTGCCTGCCCTCGTCCACGGCGATGACATCGTGGCCGGCTTCGAGTGGGACCGGTCGCGCGCGGAGTGGTCGATGCGGCCTCCGCCCGCGGAGGACTACGGCCACCGCGACGTGCCGCGCTACGTGCTCGCGGCCAACGCCCACGGCTTCTACGCGACGAGCGACGCCATCGACCGGGTGCGCTTCACCCGTTCCGACGCGCAGGATCTCACCTTCGACGAGCAGGTCGCCAGGTTCATCGGCGCCGGGTGGAGACAGAACGTGCGAACGCTCGCCTTCGCTCCCGTGCGCCTCGCGGCGGAAGCGATCACCGTGCCCCGCACGAGCGACGTCGATCGCCGGTGGCAGGGTGACCGGTCGGTGACGACCGCCAGCGGCAGACGACGCGTGATCTACGTGCTCAACGCCACAACGGTCAGCGGCGGCATCCGCACGGTGTTCGAACAGACGAACGGGCTGCTCGAGCGGGGCTTCGACGTCGAGGTCTGGACGCTCGAGGGCCAGCCGACATGGATGACGCTGAATGTCGACATCAAGCGATTCAGCACGTATTCCGACCTCCTCGTCGCGCTCCGCAACGAGGATGCGATCAAGGTCGCCACATGGTGGGAGACCGCCCAGGTCGTCTGGCTCGCGAGCGTCAATACGGGCGTGCCCGTCTACTACGTGCAGGAGTTCGAGACGTGGTTCTACCCGGACGATGCGACCGGGCGCGCGGCGGTCGCCGCGTCGTATCGCAAGGAGTTCGTGCAGGTCACCATCGCCAGGTACCAGCAGGGCGAGCTCGAGGCGATCGGCAGCGAGGCGATCCTCATCCCGAGCGCGTATGACAAGGACAAGTTCCACCTCGTGGAGGGCGTCGAGCGTGACGACAACACGGTCATCGCCGTGGGCCGCTCGTTCTTCCAGAAGAACTTCGCCATGACCGAGAAGGCGTGGAGGTCGATGGGGGAGCGTCGCCCGCGCCTGTCGCTGTTCGGCTCCGAGCCCGACATCGTCACCGACGAGCGCGCCGACTACACCGTGCGCCCGAGCGACGCCGAGCTCAACGTCCTCTACAACCGCGCCACGATGTTCGTGCAGACATCGCGCCACGAGGGCTTCGGCCTGCCGATCATCGAGGCCATGGCCGCGGGGTGCCCGGTCATCACGACCGACTCGCACGGCAACCGCGACTTCTGCATCGACGAGGTCAACTGCCTCGTCGTGGACGTGGACGACACAAACGGACTCGCTGCCGCGATGCGTCGACTGCTCGATGACCCGGACCTGCGAGAACGGTTGCGCGTCGCGGGGCTGGCCACGGCGGAGAAGCACACCTGGGCGGTCGTCCTCGACTCGTTCGAAGACCTCTACGGACGGATTGCCTGATGCCGGCTGTGACCAACAGATTGCGTTCGCTCCTCATCCGCGGGGCGCGTCGGCTGCCGAAGCCGGCGGTCGACCTGCTGCGCCGCGCCGAGGGCCCCCGCGCCTACGGCCGGAACACCGCCGGTCTCACTGCGGACGCCACGATGCGCGCCTGGGCGGTCGAGGCTGCGAGGCCGGTCAGCATCGTCATCCCGAGCTACAACGACGTGCCGCTGCTGCGCGCCGCCGTCGCGAGCATCGAGGAGACGTGCGCAGGGTTCGACTACGAGGTCATCATCGTCGACGACTACTGCCAGCCCGCGAACAGCGAACTGCTGCGCACCTTCGAGTCGCCGACGGTGAGGGTCGTCTTCAAGGACGAGCGCGTCGGCTTCGCCCGCACCGTCAACGTCGGCATGGCGCTCGCCCAGCACGACATCGTGCTACTCAACAGCGACATCGTCGCGAAGGACGGTTGGCTCGAGGCCCTGCAGTATTCCGCCTACGCGATCGACGAGAAGATCGGCCTCGTCAGCCCCAAGCTCGTCTATCCCAACGGCACGATTCAGTACGGCGGTACCTATTACGCGCGGTTGCTCGCGCCCCAGTGGTTCGGGCACCTGTTCGTGGGCAGCCCGGCCACGCGTCCCGTGGCGAACGTCGCGACCTACAACCGGTCGATATCGGGCGCGTGTGTCTACATCACCCGAGACGCCTACGCCGAGCTCGGCCCGCTCGACGAGGAGTTCTGGCTCGGCTTCGAGGACGTCGACTACGGACTCCGGGCGTGGGAACGCGGCATCCGCTGCTACTACCAGCCAGCCTCGATGCTCGTGCACCACGAGTCGGCGAGCCGGGGCTACAGCCAGGGACAGCGGGAGCTCGGTTCGATGCGCTACTTCTGGCGCCGGTGGAGCGACCGCTTCCTCACCCGCGTGCTGTCGCCCGTGCCGTCGGTCGACTACGTGCTGAGCCCCGCGGCGACGCCGGCCTGGCGCGACTACGTCACGGAGCAGGCCGAGGGGCTGCGGGCGCTCGGGCACGCGGTCGAGATCCACGAGAGCACGACGACCGGTGTGGATGAGGCACTCGTCGAGGTTCTCAGCCCTCGCACGTCGGTCATGGTGTCGTGCGACTGGGGTACGAGTGAGACGGTCTGGCTTTCGTCACTGCATCACGGCAAGCCCGCCTACCTGCTTCCCGGTGTGGAGAGTGGTCGATACCCCGCCGACACCGCTCGCCAGCAGTCGATCATCGCGAACTACAAGCCCGAGTTCGACTACATCGCCCCCAACCGCTGGACCGCCGACCAGCTGCGTGCCGAGGCCGCGTGGGAGGTGCGAGGCCGGGTGGTTCCCGCCATCCGCCCCGCCTCGACGACCGCGGATGGGGACCGCCGGTCGGTCGCGACCGTCGGACTCGACCGGGCCACACGAGCGATCGTGGATGCGTTCGCCGCGGAGAAGGCGATCCCCGTGCTGCACGTCGACGAGGTCGAACCGTCGGCCGCCACGCTTGCGGAGGTCGCCGCCTTCGCCCCCCGGATCATCGTCGCGCTGGCGGAGTACGACACCAGCCTCACGCCGCTCGCGCTCATGGGCATGGGCGCGGCCTACGTCGGCCGCGTCAACGACAAGACCAAGTACGAGGCGCTCGACGGCTACAACAGCCTGCTGCTCGGCGCCGCGTCGGCGGCGGGAGTGCGAAAGGCGCTCGGCGACATCCTCGACGACGACACCGTATGGCGTGACCTCAGTGCGAACGGACGCGCCACGGCCGAGCGGATGCACGACCTGAACGGCCGCGAGATGTCTCGAGTCATCGCGAACATCGCCGACGTCGCCGTCTGATCCCGGCCCGTCCTTCCTCCTCAACGAACCGATCGGCAGTCTCATGGCAGAACCACGTTCCAACTCCGCGGTGGTCGCACCCGCTCGACTCCTGATGGTGGTGCCCGACGTCGTCGGGGCCAAGATGGCGGGCCCCGGCATGCGGTACGTCGCCTTGGCCAGGGCGCTCGCCCCTCACGTGCCGGTGACCATGGCCATCAACGGTCCGGGCAGCTCGGCGGTCGACTTCGGTCCGCTCGACGTCGGCGTCCGGTCGTGGAACGATCACATAGACCTCCAAAGGCTCGTCGACGACTGCGACGTCATCTTCTGCCAGTTCTTCGACACGAACGTGGTCCGCTACGCGCTGCGGCACGGCAAACGGGTGATCTACGACCTGTACAACGCCCTTCCGATCGAGACGATCGGTGCCGAACGCATCAGCGGGCACAGCGACGCGGAGGGCAAGGATCTCGAATACACCGAGCTCGTGCGCTACTTCCGCTTTGCCAGCCAGGCCGGCAGCTATTTCGTCACGTCGAACGAGCGGCAGCGAGACTGGTGGCTCGGCTACATCATGGCGTCGGAGGGTATCGTGCCGAGCACCCTTCACGACCGCGGCCCCGACGACATCGTCGGACTCGCACCGTTCGGGATGACCGAGGCCGACCCCGTGCAGAAGCGCCGAGCCTTGCGCGGGCAGCACGGCATCACCGCCGACGACTTCGTCCTCATCTGGGCCGGGGGCATCTGGGACTGGTTCGACGCCCTGACGCCTATCCGCGCGGTCGCGGAGCTGGCGAAGACCGACCCCCGGGTGAAGCTGGTCTTCTACGGCACCGTGCACCCGAACGCGACGATCGGCAAGCCGCCCGCGGTCGACCGGGCGGAGGAGCTCGCCCGGTCACTCGGTGTGCTCGGAACATCCGTGATCTTCCTGCACGACTGGGTGCCCGCCGAGGATCGCGCCGACTACCTGCTCGACGCCGACGCCGCGCTCTCCGCGCACAAGCAGTCGCTCGAGACGCATTACGCCTTCCGCACCCGGATCCTCGATCACTTCTGGGCGAAGCTGCCCAGCATCGTCTCGAGCGGCGACTGGTTCGCCGACTACATAGAGAAGGAGCACCTCGGTCTCGTCACCCCGCCCGGCGACATCGAGGCGATGCGGGCCGCAATCGCCCGGTTGAGCTCCGATCCGGTGCTGCGCGAGGCCACCGTCGCGAACATCGAGCGGGTGAGGGATGACTGGCGCTGGAGTGCGACGACCCGCCAACTCAGGGAACACCTCACCGTGAAGCTCGATACTCTCGCATTCCGCACCGAGCCGCCGGCGATCGAGTCGAGCCGCGGGCGCGCCGCGGGGGCAGAGGCGATGTCGGGCTGCGCGTTGGCGAAGGAACTCCTCCGGCGGGTCGCTCGCCGACTGGGGCTCGGGCCGCTCGTGCGGCGGGCGCGGTCGGTGCGCCGCTGACCGACGAGGTCGACCGGGAGCGGCTTGCTACACTTTCGAAGCCTGTGTTCCCCGACCGGAAGAGCCAAATGCCCAAGCTGCGACCGGGAGTCGTCTCCGTCGTCCTCGTGAATTTCCGAGGCGCCAGTGACACGATCGAGGCGATTGCACAGATCGGCCGACTCGACTGGCCGACCGAACGCCTCGAGATCATCGTCGTCGAGAACGCCTCCGGCGACGACAGCGCCGAGCGCATCCGGGCCGCCGCGCCACACGTGACCCTCGTCGTCTCGCCGACGAACGACGGCTTCGCCGGCGGGTGCAACCGGGGCGTCGCCGCCTCGAGCGGCGAGTTCATCGCCCTCCTGAACAATGACGCGAAGCCGGATGCCGCGTGGATCCGCTCGGCGATCGAGAAGTTCGGCGAGTCGTCCCGCATCGGCGCGGTCGCGAGCCGCGTGCTCGACTGGGATGGCGAGCTCGTCGACTACATCGGCTCGGCGATGACCTGGTACGGCATGGGATACAAGCCGCTCACCGCGGAGCGCGTGCCGACCGGCACCGACGTCGCGAAGGACGTGCTCTTCGGCACCGGGTCGGCGATGTTCGTGCGCCGCTCCGCCTACGACCAGCTCGGCGGCTTCGACGAGCGTTTCTTCATGTTCTTCGAAGACGTCGACCTCGGTTGGCGCCTCAACCTGGCCGGATGGCGCGTGGTCTACGAGCCGCGCTCTCTCGCCTTCCACAAGCACCACGCGTCGATGGCCGAGTTCGGCCCGTTCAAGGAGACCTACCTCCTCGAGCGCAACGCGCTCTTCACGCTCTACAAGAACCTCGGAGCCGACGCGCTCGCCGAGGCTCTGCCCGCAGCCATGGCGCTCTCCGTGCGCCGCGCGATCTCCCGTGGCCGGCTCGACTCGACCGCGTTCGACTTGCGTAAGCCGGGCGGCGACGCCGAGGACTCCACCGCGGTGTCGAAGCAGACGATGTCGGCGATGTTCGCCATCGACCAGTTCACCGAGGCGCTGCCGTCGCTGCGTGCGAGCCGCGACGAGATCCAGGCGTCGCGAACCGTCTCCGACACGAGCATCTGGCGACTCTTCGGAAACGCGGATGCTCCCGTCTACCAGGAGCCGGCGTACCTGCGCGGCTACGAGAACATCGTCTCGGCGTTCGACGTCGCCGAGCCTCCCCGCGGCACGCGGGTGCTGGTGATCACGGGCGACCCCATCGGCAAGAAGCTCGCCGGCCCCGCCATCCGTGCGTGGAACATGGCGGAGCTGCTCTCCCGGCAGAACGCGGTCACCCTCGTCTCGCTCTCCGGCGTCGAGCCGATCGACGCGCCGTTCGACGTCGTGCACGTGCGCCCCGGCGACAACCACGCGTTCAACAAGCTCGAGGCGTGGGCCGACGTGATCATCTTCCAGGGCCACGCCATGGCCGTCTTCAGCGCTCTCCGCAGCACCCGCAAGATCCTGGTTGTCGACATCTACGACCCCATGCACCTCGAGCAGCTGGAGCAGGGCAGGGAGCTGCCGGCCGCGCAGTGGAAGATGCAGGTCGAGAGCGCCAACGACGTGCTCAACGAGCAGATGTTACGCGGCGACTTCTTCCTCGCCGCGTCAGAACGCCAGCGGATGTTCTGGCTCGGCCAGCTCGCATCGCTCGGTCGGGTGAACCCCGACACCTACGACGCCGACCCCGATCTCGAGGGCCTCATCGGGGTGGTGCCGTTCGGGCTGTCGTCGGTGCCGCCGGAACACCGGCAGTCCGTGCTCAAGGGCGTCCTGCCCGGCATCGCCGCCGACGACAAGGTGCTGCTGTGGAGCGGAGGGCTGTACAACTGGTTCGACCCGAAGACGCTCATTCGCGCCGTCGCCGACCTGTCGTCGCGGCGAGACAACGTGCGCCTGTTCTTCCAAGGCACGAAGCATCCCAACCCGTCCGTGCCGGAGATGCGGATCGTCGGTGAGTCACGGTCGCTCGCCGAGGAGCTGGGCGCCCTCGACCGCTCCGTCTTTTTCAACTCGTCGTGGGTCGACTTCGCCGAGCGCGGCAACTACCTCACCGAGGCAGACGCGGGTGTGAGCACGCACTTCTCGCACATCGAGACGACGTTCTCGTTCCGCACCCGGATCCTCGACTACCTGTGGGCCGAGCTTCCCATGGTCGTCACCGAGGGCGACCACTTCGCCGAGCTCGTGGAACGCGAGAAGCTCGGTGTGGTCGTCGAGGCCGGCAACGTCGAGCAGCTCAGCGCGGCGCTCGAGCGTGTGCTCTTCGACGAGCGGTTCATCGCCCAGTCGCGCAGGAACATCCGGCGCGTGCGCCGGCAGTACTTCTGGGAGGAGGCGCTCGCCCCGCTCGTGGAGTTCGTCGCCGACGCACACCACGCGCGCGACAACGCCCATCTCCAGTCGCCCGGCGGACCGATCGCCAAGCCGCGCGTGCGGCGCAAGCGGTCGGGTCTGCGCCACGACGCCGGCCTCGTCGTCCACTACCTCCGGAACGGCGGGCCGCGTCTCGTGATCTCGAAGATCTCCAACCGGATCAGGCGTCGATGACCGGTCCGCCCCGGGTCTCCGTGGCGCTGTGCACCCACAACGGTGCACGCTTCGTGCGGCTCCAGCTGGAGAGCATCCTCGCCGGCGACCTCCTCCCGCACGAGGTGGTCGTCTCCGACGACGCGTCGACGGATGGCACAGTCGACATCGTGCGCTCCATGACGGACGACTTCACGGCCGCCGGAGTGGCCCTCCTCGTGCTGGAGAACTCACCCGCGCTCGGTGTCGCCACGAACTTCGAGCGGGCCCTCCGCGCGTGCGGCGGTGAGCTCCTCGCGCTGTGCGACCAAGACGACGAGTGGCATCCCGACCGGCTGCGGACCGCCGTCGAGGCGTTCGACCGCCGCCCTGGCCTCCTTCTGCTGCACTCCGACGCGCGGCTTGTCGACGGTGGGGGAGTGTCTCTGGGCCTGACGCTCTTCGACGGCCTCGGCATCACGGCGCAGGAACGCGCGGCCATCCACTCCGGGCACGGGTTCGAGGCCCTGTTGCGGCGCAACCTCGTGACCGGCGCGACGACGATGATCCGCCGGGAGCTGCTCGATCTCGCCGCGCCGTTCCCGGCGCCGTGGGTGCACGACGAGTGGCTCGCCGTGATCGCCGCTGCTCTCGGCGGCCACGACTTCGTCGACGCCCAGCTCATCGACTACCGCCAGCACGGCGCCAACCAGATCGGCGTCACGAAGCTCACGGCGGTCGGCAGGCTGCGCCGGCTGTTCGAGCCCCGCGACGGCCGCAACGACTATCTGGCCGAACGTGCCCGGGTGCTGCTCGGCGGCCTGACCGCGCTCGGCGGGCGCGTGCCGCCCCGCGTGCTCGCGAGGGCCCGGGCCAAGGCCGAGCACCAACAGGCGAGGGCGAGACTCGGTCGCTCGCGACTGCTCCGCGTCGGGCCGGTGCTCGCCGAGGCGGCCAGCGGACGATACGCGTTGTACAGCCGCGGCCGGCTCGACATCGCGAGGGACCTCCTGCAGCCGGCCGGCCGACGCACGGAAGCGGGCTAGGCCCTCCCGGGGAAGGCGCAATCCCGACGCTGTAGACTCCCATGCGTGCAAATTCGCGAACTCTCTATTCCGGACGCCTACGAGATCACCCCGAAGCAGTTCGGCGACGACCGTGGCGTATTCCTCGAGTGGTATCGCTTCGACAAACTCGAAGAGGCGACCGGCCGCTCCATCGACCTGAGGCAGGCCAACACGTCGGTGTCGAAGCGCGGCGTCGTCCGGGGCATCCACTTCGCAGACATCCCCCGCGGGCAGGCCAAGTACGTGACGGTCACGCACGGTGCGGTTCTCGACTACGTCGTCGACATCCGCGTCGGTTCCCCCACGTTCGGCCAGTGGGACTCGGTGCTGCTCGACACCACCGACCGCCGCGCGATCTTCCTCAGCGAGGGCCTCGGCCACGCGTTCGTCGCGCTCACCGACGACGCGACCGTGAGCTACCTCGTCACCGACGTGTTCAACGCCCCGCGTGAGCACGGCATCACCCCGGTCGACCCCGACATCGGGCTCGTCTTCCCGCCGGACGCCGGCGATGCGCTGCTGTCGCCGAAGGACACCGACGCCCCCGGCCTGAGGGAAGCGGCCGACGCGGGCCTGCTGCCCACGTGGGATGAGGCGCGCGCCTTCTACGGCTCGCTCAACAAGGCGGGGAGCTAGAACATGCGCGGAATCATCCTCGCCGGCGGCTCGGGAACGCGGCTGTGGCCTATCACCAAGGGCATCTCGAAGCAGTTGATGCCCATTTACGACAAGCCGATGATCTACTACCCCCTGTCGACGCTCATGATGGCGGGCATCAACGAGATCCTCATCATCACGACGCCCGAGTACAACGAGCAGTTCCGCGCACTCTTCGGCGACGGCTCCGACATCGGCATCTCGATCGAGTACGCCAGCCAGCCGTCCCCCGACGGACTCGCCCAGGCGTTCATCATCGGCGAAGAGTTCATCGGTGACGAGAGCGTGGCCCTCGTGCTCGGTGACAACATCTTCCACGGTGCCGGCCTCGGCGCCTCGCTGCGCCAGAACAGCGAGATCGACGGCGCGCTCATCTTCGCGTACCACGTGTCGAACCCGCGCTCTTACGGCGTCGTCGAGTTCGATGACGCCTTCAACGCCGTCTCCATCGAGGAGAAGCCGATCACTCCGAAGAGCAACTACGCGGTGCCCGGCCTCTATTTCTACGACAACTCGGTGGTCGAGATCGCGAAGTCGATCGAGCCGAGCGCACGCGGCGAACTGGAGATCTCGACCGTGAACGAGCGCTACCTCGAGTCGGGCCGACTGCGCGTGCAGGTGCTCGACCGTGGAACGGCATGGCTCGACACCGGCACGTTCGAATCGATGATGCAGGCGTCGGAGTACGTTCGTGTCATCGAAGACCGCCAGGGCTTCAAGGTCGGATGCGTCGAGGAGATCGCCTGGCGCGCCGGGTGGATCAGCGACGAACAACTGCGCGCGCTCGCGACCCCGCTCCTCAAGAGCGGCTACGGCAGGTACCTGGTCGGGCTTCTCGACGCCAACTGATCGACTCCGGTGACGCAACGACGGCCCGGATGCTGCCGCGAGGCGAGGATCCGGTGTGGTGCGAGGGTGAGCCTGGTTATCGCAGTGGGGTAGAATGGCGGTGGAATGCCATGACAGCTGGGGACGAGCGTCGGGTGGTTCAATGCCGAATTGCGGCTGGCGTTCCGGGAGGCTGATCTCGTGATCTCAATGAGCACCATGCGCCGGGTTATCGCCGGCGCGATCTCCGCGATAGTGCTGGGCGCAGGCGTCGTCGTCGGCGTAGCGGCGCCCGCACAGGCGGCGGACGCCTCCACCTTCGACCCCGGATACATCATCTCCGATCAGCGGTTCTTCGACAGCGGGGCGATGGCCGAGAACGACGTGCAGTCGTTCCTGCGCTCGAAGCTGCCGAGCTGCGCGCAGTCCAACGGCGTCGCGTGCCTACCCAATTACACCGAGAGCACCGTCTCGCGAGCTGCGACCACGCGCTGCGCCGCCTACGTCGGCGAGGCCAACGAGCGGGCGAGCCGCATCATCAACAAGGTGGCCAAGGCGTGCGGCATCAACCCGCAGGTGCTCGTGGTGACATTGCAGAAGGAGAACGGACTCGTCACCAACGGGTCTCCCACCGCGGGGGCGTACCGCACCGCGATGGGCTACGCCTGCCCCGACACGGCGGCCTGCGACTCCGCGTACTTCGGATTCTTCAACCAGGTCTACAGTGCAGCGTCGCAGTTCATCCGCTACGGGGTGAACCCGTCGAGCTGGCGTTACCGTGTGGGCTCGGTCGCGGTGCAGTTCCACCCGAACGCGGCGTGCGGCTCGACCGTCGTCAACATCCGAAACCGGGCGACGGCCGCGCTCTACAACTACACGCCGTACCAGCCGAATGCCGCGGCCATGGCGAATTCGTATCGCACCGGCGACAGCTGTTCGTCGTACGGCAACCGCAACTTCTGGGCGTACTTCACCGACTGGTTCGGTTCGACCACCGGGCCCATCAATCCGTTCGGGTACGTCGACGTGGTGACTCCCGCGGTCGGCACGATCGCCGTCCGTGGTTGGGCCATCGACCCCGACAGCACCCAGTCACTCGCTGTCCACGTCTACGTCGACGGTGTGGGCACCGCGGTCACCGCCAACGAGAGCCGGCCCGACCTCGCGGCGCACTACCCGAAGTCCGGAACGGCGCACGGATTCAATGCCGTGATCCCGGTTCCGCTCGGCGGCTCGCACGAGGTGTGCATCTTCGCCATCAACACCGGCCCGGGTACCAACACGCTCATCCAGTGCTCGACCGTGACGACCCCCGGCGGGCCCCCCATCGGATACATCGATTCGACGACGGTCTCGGCGGGAGCGGTGACTGTCGGCGGTTGGGCGATCGATCCGGAGACCACGGCGCCCATCCCGGTGCACGTGTACGTCGACTCGGCGAGCGTCGCGGTCACCGCGACAGCGGCTCGGGCCGACATCGCGAAGGCGTACCCGGCATACGGCGCCAACCACGGGTTCAGCGCGACGGTCAAGGCGGCGCCGGGCAACCACACCGTCTGCGCCTACGGGATCAACACGGGAACCGGCAGCAACGCGTCACTCGGCTGCGTGCAGGTGTCGATTCCCTCCCCACCAGGGGTGATTTCCGAGCAGGGCCGTGCCCCGATCGGCTTCATCGACTCGACGGTCGTAGCCCCCGGTGCGGTGACCGTGGACGGCTGGAGCATCGATCCCGATACGGCGGCGCCCATCGCGGTGCACGTCTACGTCGACTCGGCAGGTGTAGCGCTCACGGCGGATGCGGCTCGCCCCGACGTCGCGCGAGCCTACCCGGTCTACGGGGCCAATCACGGGTACAGCACGACGATAAAGGCGGCGCCAGGCAACCACACCGTGTGTGCCTACGGCATCAACGCGGGAGCGGGCGGCAATTCCTCGCTCGGCTGCGTGCAGGTCACTATTCCGTCTCCGCCCGGCGGCATCACCGAACAGGGTCGTGCTCCCATCGGGTACATCGACTCCGTCGTCGCCTCCGCCGGTGCAGTCACAATCGGTGGCTGGGCTATCGACCCCGACACTGCGACGCCCACCTCGGTTCACGTGTATGTCGATGCGGCCAGTGTGGCGGTGACGGCGAACGTGGCGCGTGCCGATATCGCGAAGGCGTATCCGGCATACGGGGCGGCCCACGGGTACTCCACCAGGATGGCGGCTTCTCCGGGCACGCACACTGTGTGCGCGTATGCGATCAACACCGGGCCCGGCGGCAACTCCACCCTGGGCTGCCAGCAGGTGACGATCCCCTAGG
>JAODMO010000001.1 GCA_025464995.1 Microbacteriaceae bacterium | reverse complement strand
GTCCAGTTCCAGACGGCGGGCCGGGAACGTTCGAAGCGAGCGGATGCTGCGGCCAGCTGCCACTCGAACTCCGTCGGCAGTCGCGCCCCCGCCCAGGCTGCGTAGGCGCGCGCCTCGGCGAGCGTGACGCACGTGGCGGGGCCGTCGCCCTCTGAGGTTGTGCCCGCGAACGCAGCGAACGCCGCCGCCGTGACTTCGGTGACGGCGACGGCGACGTGGCCGACCGTCGCCGCCACGACCTCGACGCGGTCGTCGTGCAGGCGCGGGGGCAGCGGCTTCCACTCCTCCACATACGGCGCGCCCTGGTAGCCGCCCGTCTCGCGACGGCGATAGGCGATTGGCAGCTCGTGGTCGCCGGCGGGAATGACGATGCTGCCCGCCGGCGCCGCCGCGATCGCAACGCTGGGCGCCGCACGCCGCACGGCCTTCCGCGCCGGGAACGCGGCATCCGCGTCGAAGGGATCGCCGGCGGCGGCGTCGAGCAATGGATGCAACCACGTCGGCTCGTCGCCCTCGAGCTGGAGGACGGCACCGATGCTCCGGGCGGGAATCGTGACGGTCGAGACATCCGAACGCCCGGAGGCGAGGTCGAACCCGCTCGCCTGCCAGTCGGCGACGGATTCGCCGCGATTGATCGCCGTGAGGAGCGTCATTGCACCCAGCCGCCAGGTGGAGACGTAGACGCCCGGTGCGGGGTTACCGGAGAGTGGCGTCCACTCGCCGTCGACGAGCACCTCGGTGAGGGCACGTTGGATGCGCAGCATGCGGCGAAGGGTCGAGGCGTCTCGCTTGTTCCAGCCGACCCAGACCCCGAAGACGTCGTCCCAGGCCAGGATGCCGGTTCCGTTCATGAACGCCGACTGCAGCTCATCGCTGTGGTCGCGGTTCCAGCGCCGTGTGGAGTGCATCATGTGCCGCCGCTCGAACCAGTGCGCGCGCATCACCCCGGGCGCCTCGCTGTCGGCGAACCACTGCGCCCAACTGAGCAGGTGGTCGTCGATGCGCTGGTTGGGTACCCGCGATTCACCCTCGAGCACGGGGAGCGCGGCGACGAGCGCCGGGTTCGCCTCCTTCATCGTGTCGAGGAATACACCGTCGGCCCTGAGCTCGGCGACCAGGGCCGCGAGCTCGGTGTTGTGGTCTGCCGGTCGCGTTCCGATGTCCCACGGGTTGTAGTCGACGAAGATGCGGATGCCGCGGCTGCGGAAGTCGGCGATCAGCTCGCGAAGCCCGGGCACATCCCGGTAGAAGTCGAACTGGTTGCGGTCGTCGATGCCGATGATCGGGTAGGCGTGCCAGAGCACGATGCCGTCGAATCCACCGAGGTGGGCGGTCTCGTCGAGGAAGCGGTCGACGGTGAAGCGCTGCAGGTCGTGATCGAAGAGTCGCTCGTCCCACAGCCAGATCTGTGCCACCGAGTAGGCCGAGCGGGTCCACGGCGAGCGCTCGTACGCGCTGCCGTCGTACCCGAGCCGCTCGCGGGCCTCGGTGCGCCAGGCGTCGAGCGCGGCACGCCACGCCGGCCAGTCGGCCGGATCCGACGGCGCCGCGAAGATCTTCGCGATGTCGCCCACCTCGGGCGCGATCGTGCCGTCGAGCGGCAGCTCAGTCGGCAGGTCTATCTCGCGAGGAATGAGCGGATCGAGAGTGTTGGTGGCGGCCTCGTCGATGTCGAACGGGCGGGCCAGACGCGAGTCGGTCATGCGGACACCGCCCGCGTGCGTCGAGCGAGCTCGTCAAAACCGATGCCGTCGAAGCGTGGAACGCTCGACGCGAGCCGGTTGTGCAGCGGTTTGATGAACGACGGGGGCAGAGCGGATGCTCCGGCGAGCGCCCCCGCGATGGCGCCGGCGGTCGCGCCCGTCGAGTCGGTGTCCCAGCCGCCCGACACCGCGAGGGTGACCGCACGCGCGAAGTCACCGCTGCTGCGGGTGAGGGCGAAGGCGAGGAGCGCGGCGTTGTTGAGCACGTGCACCCAGTGCAGGTGACCGTAGTCGGCATAGATCGCGTCGATGGCGGCCTCGTCGTGGAGCTCGCTGCGGCCGAGCTCCACGCCGCGCGCGATCGCCGCCGCGTACCGGCTGGAGGCGGGCACGACGGAGAGCCCGGCGAGGATCACGTCGTCCACCGAGCCCGTGGTGATCGCGGCCGAGGACGCCGCCGCGGCGAAGCAAGCGCCGTACACGCCGTTGCGCGCGTGGCTCAGGCGCGCGTCGGTGTGAGCCAGCCGCGCCGCCCGTTCTGGATCACCCGGTGACGCCCAGCCGTAGACATCCGTGCGGATCTGCGCGCCGATCCAGTCTTGGAAGGGGTTGCCCGCCCCGCCCGCCTCGATCGGCTCGTAGCCGTCGAGGAGGTTGCGGTAGGCGATGCGTTCCGCGGTGAAGACGCGGCCGCCGGGCAGGTTGGCGAGCCACGACTGCGCCACGTCGTCGGTGCTGAAACCGGCGCCGACCCGCTCGAGGAGGTCGAGGGCGATGAGCGGGAAGTTGAGGTCGTCGTCTTCGGGCATGCCGTCGATGTTCTCGACGAGACTGGTGGGTCTGCTGCGGCGGTTCCACGGGTACCGCGCGGCGATCCCCGCGTCGAGGCCGATCTCCGTGAAGTAGCCGCGGATCGGCCAGTTTCCCGTCGATTCGGCGATGGCCCGAATGCCCTCGCGCGAGATCTTCTCGACCGGCTTGCCGAGCAGGCAGCCGGCGGCGCGACCGAGCCAGGCACCCAGCATCCGATCGTCTGTGGTCTCGGCGGGCCCTTCCCATCCTCCCGGCGCGGCCGCGAGCATGGCGTCCACGTCGTCGGGCTCGTCCGCGGCGAGCGCGGCGGGCAGCGGAAGCGCGTCGATGTCGTTCATCAGTCCGCGAGCCAGAGCGCGCAGCTCGATCGGCGCGCGATCCGGAGTCGCGCCGCTCACCGCCGCGTCGACCGAGCCGCCCGCGTCGGCCCACCGCCGGCGCGCATCGTCGACGTCTCGCCCGTCGAGTGTTGCCGCGACGAGGGCGTGCGGCAGCAGATCTTCGGGTTGGGTCCAGCTCAAGCGCAGCATTAGCCGGCGACCGCCCCGGAGGAGAGGCCTTCCATGGCCGAGGCACGCACGTCCATGCGGGCACGGTCCGCCGTCCAGATGTCGCGGGCCACGGAGGCCATCACCGCACCGGTGGAGAGGATGTCCATGCGGCTGCCCTCGGAGACGGCGGTCACCCATTCGGACGGGATCGCGGACCGCCCGGCGAGAGCGCCGGCGATCGAGCCGGCCATGACGGCGATCGAGTCGGAGTCTCGGCCGTAGTTGATGGAGCCGAGCACCGCCTCGGAGTAGTCGCCGCGCGCCGCCACGAGCATGCCGAGGGCGATCGGCAGCTCCTCGATGCTCTTGGTGCGGCTGGGAATGCGGGCATCCGGTGCCGGCTGGCGGTAGTTCGTGCCGACGGTGTCGAAGGGCTCGACCGCGGCGCGCAGGGTAGCGAGCCCGCTGCGCCAGTCGGTGACGGTGCCGGCGGCGGTGACGACAGCCTCGATCGCCTCCCGGGTGCCGTCTTTCGCGAGACGCAGTGCGGTGTCGACGACGTCGGCGACGGATGCGCCCGGTGCCATCGCGCGGGCGACCGCAGCGGCGTACACCCCCGCGGCCTCACGGCCGTAGCTCGATTGGTGGGCGCCTGCAACATCGATGGCCTCGGCGTAGGCGGTGTCCGGCGCTCCGGCGTTGGCGATGCCGATGGGCGCCATGTACATGGTCGCGCCGCAGTTGACGACGTTGCCCACGCCGGCCTCCCGCGGGTCGATGTGCCCGTAGTGCAACCGGGTCACGAGCCACTTCTCGGCGAGGAAGACGCGGTGCAGCAGCAGCGCCTCGCCCTCGAGCTCGGGAATCCAGCGGCGGTCGCCGATCATGATCGGCACGAGGTAGTCGGCGACCGAGTAGGCGTCGAGATGGTCGCGAACCTGCGCGTAGACCTCGACGAGCGCGTTCGTCATGAGGGTGTCGTCCGTAACGTGCCCATCGCCCTTGTGGTAGGGCGCGATGGGCCGGGCGTTCCGCCAGTCCGCGAGGAATGGCGGAACGATCCCGGTGATGAACCCGTTGTAGCGCTCTTGGATCGCCTCGGGAGTGTTGCCCTCGGCGGCGCCGCCGAGAGCGTCGCCCACTGCGGCGCCGCCGAGTGCCGCGGTCGCCTTGTCTTCTAACAGGTCCATCGGTGTTTCTCCTTGGTGGTGGTGAAAGGGTCGGCGGCCGGCGGTCAGCCGATCGACGACCAGCCGTCGGTGAGCTGCTTCTTGAGCTCGTCGAGGGTGATGGAGTTGGAGAAGTACTGCTGCAGCCCGGGGGTCGCGTACTGGTCCTTCCACTGCGGGTAGTTCGTGGCCTTCTGGAACGGCGCGCCGGAGAGGTTCTCCCCGGTCTTGAGCAGCTCCGCCCATCCGTTCACGTCCGTGGTCTGCGATTCGACCTCGTCACGAGCGTCGCTCGAGGCGGGGATCAACCAGTCGCCGAGCGCGAGCTTCGCCTGATTCTCGGCTCCCATGAAGTAGTCGATGAATCTTGCCGACTCCGTGATGTGCTTGCTCTCGGCGGCGACCGACATGGTCTGCGGGTTCGCGGCCTGCACGGCCCCGGCTGATCCGGCGAGCGGGGGCAGCACGGTCCAGCTGAAACCCTCGGGCGCCGACTCGGTGATCTGCTGGGCGAGGAAGTTGCCGCCGATGTACATGGCGTACTTTCCGCCCAGGAATCCGGGGAGAACATCCGACCCGCTCTGGGTGAGAGTCACAGGGTCGAGGGATGCGTCGTCGTACGCCATCGAGTGCACGTGCTCCGGCACGGCCAGCTCGTTGTCACCGATCGCGATCTTCGCGTCGGCGCCGGTGCCGTCGAAAAACGTGCCGTCGTAGCCGAGGGCGGTGTTCATGACGGCGGCGGTGGGCTGCTTGAGGCCCCAGCCGACGCCGAAGTTGCCCCCGGTCGTGAGCCTCTTGGAGATGTCGGCGAGCTCGTCCCACGTCAGCTCGTCGCCGGTCGGCACGTCGACGCCCGCCGCCTCGAATGCGGCCGTGTTGGCGTAGACCACGTAGGTCTGCAGCAGGGTGGGCGCCGCGATGATCTTGTCATCCGTCGTCACCGTCTCCCAGACGTCGTCAGAGACCGCGCTCTTCACGTCGTCGCTGATGTAGTCGCTGATGTCGGCGAGGTAGCCCTGGTCGGCAAAACCGAGGATGTCGCTGGACTCGTCGTGAATCACGTCGGGGGCGGTGCCGCCTTGGAACTGGGTGACGAGCTGGTCGTGCACGTTGTCCCAGCTGCCCTGCGTGAGCTTGACGGTGATGTCGGGGTTGTCCTTGTTCCAGCTGTCGACGATCTCCTTGGTGGCGGCGACCGTGGAGTCCTGGTACGCGAGGCTCTGGAAGGTGATCTCCACCGGGCCGTCCGACTTCTGCTCGGTGGTCGATCCGCCACCGAAGGCGCAACCGCCCAGGGAGAAGGTGACGGCCACGGCGAGGGACCCGGCCGCGAATGCGCTGCGCTTTTTCATAATCTGCACTCCTTTGTGTGATGTGTAGGGATGGTGGTGCTGTGGTGCTGTACCGGTGTGGCGCTCAGCCCTTGACCGCTCCACTCAGCAGTCCGGAGGTGAGCCGGCGCTGGATGATCGCGAAGAAGAGGAGGCTGGGTATGGTGGCGAGAAGGGATGCCGCGGCGAGCTGCCCGAGCTGCACCTGGCCCTCCGCGCCCACGAAGCGGGCGAGCGTGAGCGGCAGGGTCTGCAGCGCCGGGTCTTGGATGAGCACGAGCGCGAAGAAGAACTCGTTCCACCCGGAGATGAAGGTGAAGAGGCTGGTCGCGACGAGGCCCGGGGCGAGCAGGGGAAGGATGATGACGCGAAGGATGCGAAGGCGGGATGCCCCGTCCATCGCGCCCGCCTCCTCGAGCTCGACCGGGATTCCGGCGATGTAGCCCTGCAACATCCACAGGGCGAACGGCAGTGACCACACCGTGTAGACGAGGATCAGGCCGAGCAGGCTGTCGACGAGGCCGATCTGCTTGAGCACGAGGAACAGCGGGATGATGATGAGGATGAACGGGAAGACCTGGCTCAGCAGGATCCACCCGGTGGCCACGCCGCGCAGCTTCGTCGTGAAGCGCGCGAGCGCGTAGGCGGCGGGCAGCGAGATGATCGTCACGATCACCGTCGTGGACACCGCCACGATAAGGCTGTTGCCCGCGGCGTGGATGAGGTTGGCCTTGTCGATCGCCTGAACGAAATTGTCGAAGTTCGGGTTCGTGGGGAAGAAGGTCGGGTTCGGCGAGATGAGTTCCTGCGGCGTCTTGAACGCCGTCAGCACGAGGAACAGCAGCGGGAAGCCGAGGAAGATCACGTAGCCGAGCAACGCGAGGTACTGCAGCGGCCGGGCCATCCGGCGGGTGCGCGGGCTCATCGTCGTCGTGGTCATGAGAGGCGGCTCCTTGCCTGGCCGCGCAGGTAGATGAAGAGGAACACCGCGATCACTATGACCATGACGTTGCCCATCGCCGCCGCGTAGCCGAAGTTCCCGTAGCGGAACGCCTCGTTGTAGGCGAACAGCATCGGGAGCATGGTCTGGCCACCCGGCCCGCCCGCCGTCAGCACGTAGACGAGCGCGAACGAGTTGAAGTTCCAGATGAGGTCGAGTGTGGTAATGGCGACGATGATGGGTCGCAGCGCCGGGAGGGTGACGTGCCAGAACCGCTGCCAGACGCCGGCGCCGTCGATCGCGGCCGCCTCGTGCAGGTCGGTCGGCACGTTCTGCAGGCCGGCGAGCAGGGTGATCGTGGTCTGCGGCATGCCGGCCCACACGCCGACGACGATCACGGCGGGAAGAGCCGTGGAGAAGTCGCCGAGCCAGTTGATGTCGCCCGGAAGACCGACCGCACGCATCCCCTCGTTGATGGGGCCGTAGGTGGGGTTGAGCATGAGGCGCCACATGATGGCGATGACGACCGGCGGCATGGCCCACGGCACGAGCGCGAGGGTGCGGGCGATCCACCGGAAGCGGAGGTCGAGGTTGAGCAGCAGCGCGAGGCCGAGCGAGGCGAGGAACTGCAGGATCGTGACGCCGAACGCCCACACGAGCCCGATGCGGAACGAGTTCCAGAACAGCTCGTTACCCGCGAGCTTCTGGTAGTTGTCGACGCCGTTGAAGTTCGTCGCCACGTTGAGGCCGGCCTCGGCATCCGTGAATCCGAGCAGGATGCCCTGTGCGAGCGGGTAGACGCTGAACAGCACGACCGGAACGAGCGCCGGCAGCATGAGCATCCAGGCGTCGCGGCCTTGGCGCGATCGGCGGCGCTGCTTACTCGGGTTGGGCGTCTGGCTCGGCCGCGACGCCGCGAGCGGGGTCTCAGTCAGTGTCATGTGTCATCACCTTTGATGGTCTGCGGATGCCGTGGGTCGCGTTTACGGGGCGACCGACGACTCGCGAATGGTCAGTTTGGGGGCGATCACGATCTGCTCCACGGGGGCGGT
>JAODMO010000014.1 GCA_025464995.1 Microbacteriaceae bacterium | reverse complement strand
CGTCGACGGCCTCGTCGCCCAAGGCCCACGGCACCCGGTAGGAGCTGCTGCCGTGAAGCCGGCTGTGGCTCGACAGGAGGCCGAACGCGGTCCAGTGCTCGAAGACACCGGCGTCGGGTGTGCCATGTAAACCGCCGATGGCGTGGCTCCGGAAGCCGAAGCCGCTGGGGGCGAGTGGGAGGCCTCCCCCCAGGGTCTCGGCCACCGACTCGTAGCTCGACGTGCAGCCGCCATCCCAGTGCACGGGCATTGGTCCGCCCGTCGACGCTGGCCGATGCCAAATGGTGTACCGCACACATACACAGAGCTTCACCGGTGATGGCAGTGCGGCCACAGACAGTTCCCCTCGCGAAAAACCCCCCGAGCCGCTTGTCTCCGGCGTCGGCCTCCTGATATGTTGTGCCGGTCAACAAATCATCGACGAGGCTGAAGGACACTTCTATGAGCATCACTCCCACCCGCGACGACAAGTTCTCCTTCGGACTCTGGACGATCGGATACAACGGCGCCGACCCGTTCGGCGGGCCGACCCGCGCGCCGCTCGACGTCGTGCACGGCGTGGAGAAGCTCGCCGAGATCGGCGCCTACGGCCTCACGTTCCACGACGACGACCTGTTCCCCTTCGAGGCTACGGATGCCGAGCGCCAGAATCAGATCGACCGCCTGAAGCAGGTGCTCTCCGACACCGGGATCGTCGTGCCGATGGTGACCACGAACCTGTTCAGCGCCCCCGTCTTCAAAGACGGCGGCTTCACGTCGAACGACCGTGCGGTGCGACGCTTCGCCCTGCGCAAGGTGCTGCGCAACGTCGACCTCGCCGCGGAGCTGGGTGCGAAGACCTTCGTCATGTGGGGCGGCCGCGAGGGCGCCGAGTACGATGCCGCGAAAGACGTCCGGGGCGCGCTCGAACGCTATCGGGAGGCGGTGAATCTCCTCGGCGACTACGTCACCGACAAGGGTTATGACATCAAGTTCGCGATCGAGCCCAAGCCCAACGAGCCCCGTGGCGACATCCTGCTGCCGACCCTCGGGCACGCCCTCGCGTTCATCGAGACCCTCGAGCGCCCCGAGCTCGTGGGCATCAACCCCGAGGTCGGACACGAGCAGATGGCGGGACTCAACTTCACCGCGGGCATCGCCCAGGCGCTCTACCAGGGCAAGCTCTTCCACATCGACCTCAACGGCCAGCGCGGCATCAAGTACGACCAGGACCTCGTGTTCGGTCACGGCGACCTGCAGAACGCGTTCTCGCTCGTCGACCTGCTGGAGAACGGCGGCCCCGGCGGTGCACCCGCGTACACCGGCCCGCGTCACTTCGACTACAAGCCCTCGCGCACCGAGGACGAGACCGGCGTGTGGCAGTCGGCGAAAGCAAACATGCGCATGTACCTGCTCCTCAAGGAGCGGGCCGCGGCCTTCCGCGCCGACCCCGAGGTGCAGGAGGCGCTGCTCGCGTCGCAGGTCGAACAGATCAACGTGCCAACGCTCAACGAGGGCGAGAGCTATGACGACCTGCTCGCCGACCGCTCCTCCTACGAGGAGTTCGATTCGGGCAGCTACTTCAACGGCCGGGGCTTCGGCTTCGTGCGTCTGCAGCAACTGGCGCTCGAGCACCTGCTGGGCGCACGCGGCTAACCCCGCACCTCCCCCGCCCCATCCCCCCAGCCCGAACTCCCCGGAAGGAACCGGATGCCCCTCGTCGCCGGCGTAGATTCATCCACTCAGAGCTGCAAGGTCGTCATCCACGACCTGGAGACCGGCGCCCTCGTGCGCTCGGGTCGCGCCAAGCACCCCGAGGGCACCGAGGTCGACCCTGCCGAGTGGTGGTCGGCCCTCATCGAGGCGATCACGGATGCCGGCGGACTCGACGGTGTGGCCGCGATCTCGGTCGCGGCCCAGCAGCACGGCATGGTCGTGCTCGATGTCGAGGGCCGCGTCATCCGGCCCGCCCTGCTCTGGAACGACACGCGGTCGGCACCCGCCGCCGCCGCCCTCATCCGGGAGCTGGGCGCGGAGACGCTCGCGGCGCGCACCGGCTCGGTGCCCGTCGCCTCCTTCACCCTCGCGAAGCTGCGCTGGCTGCACGACGCCGAGCCGGCCAACGCCGCGCGCATCGCGGCGATCGCCCTGCCCCACGACTGGCTCACCTGGCGCCTGCGAGGGTACGGCCCCGTCGGCGAGAGCCCGCTCGGCCCCGTGCTCGCTGCACTGACCACCGACCGCTCGGACGCGAGCGGCACGAGCTACTGGAACCCCTCGAGCGGCGACTACGACCGCGGCATCCTCGACGCCGCTCTCGGAAATTCAGGACTCGGCCACTCGGTCGTGCTGCCGATCGTGATTGCGCCGGGGGCTCGCGCGGGCACCGTCGGTGCACTTCCTGAATTTCCGAAGATCACGCCGGGCATCGTCATCGGCGCGGGTGCGGGCGACAACGCCGGCGCCGCGCTCGGACTCGGCGCGGCCGCGGGCGACGTCGTGGTGTCGATCGGCACGAGCGGAACGGTGTTCGCCGTCACCGACGCGCCCTCCCGCGACTCGACGGGAACGGTCGCCGGTTTCGCCGATGCGACCGGCAACTTCCTGCCCCTCGTCGCGACGCTCAACGCGGCGCGCATCCTCGACGCCATCGCCGGCCTGCTGGGCGTGACGCACACCGAACTCGGCGAGCTCGCGCTCCAGGCCGATCCCGGCTCCGGCGGTCTCGTACTGCAGCCGTATTTCGAGGGCGAACGCACACCCAACCTGCCGGATGCCACGGCCACCCTCTTCGGCATGACCCTCGCCAACACCACCCGCCCGACGCTCGCACGCGCCGCCATCGAGGGGATGCTGTGTGCCCTCGCGGTGGGGCTCGACGCGGTGACCGCGGGAGGCGTGGAGGCGAGGCGCGTCCTGCTCATCGGCGGGGCGGCGCAGAATCCCGCCGTGCAGCACAGCGCCGCCGACGTCTTCGCCGTCCGGGTCGACGTTCCGCAGCCGGGCGAGTATGTCGCGGTGGGTGCCGCCCGTCAGGCCGGCTGGGCGCTCACGGGCGAGCTTCCCGCCTGGTCGACCGCGACTGCCGCCAGCTTCGAGCCGCGCGCCGTCGCTGTCATCACCCGCCAGTACGCGGCGCGGCAGGGCGCGTCTGCGTAGGGACGGGTAGCGGGTCGCGGTCGCCTATGGACAGGCCGGATGTCACGCGGATGCCGAGTGACCGGGCGTCGTCGAGCGCCCCGAGCGCCTGCAGGTCGCTGCCGGCGAAGATGGCGCACAGCGGGTTCTCGCGAGCGCCGTCGGCGCGGGAGCGAAGCTGGGCCTCGGTTGGTGCGCGCTAGGTCGAGGCGGCGGCCAGCCCACGAGACGGCGCCGAGGCCCGCCCTGGCCGCGCCCGCCGACCGTCTGCGCAACCTCGGGACGTCTGCGCAACGGCGCGCAGCAGCATCCGTCCCGCCAGTGCGCAGACGCCGCGACCCAGCGCCTCCCAGTCTTCACCGAGGGCAACCCGGGTCGCACGGAGCTCCTCAGCGGAGTGACACTCGGTGGTGCGGTGACGATTCCGGTGGTGGGCGCCAGCTACGCCGATGGCGTCGCCCTCTATGACGCGTCGCAGGTCGGGCCCGCGACCGTCTCGGTGGGCGCACCTCGACTCGGTGCTCGCACGCCCCGGCATCGATGTCAGCGGTTCGGCCACCATCCTGGAGCGCCATCCAACTCTCGGCGGTCGGCAAGAAGGCGCAGCAGCAGGTGCGGCTCGCCTTCTGGGGCGCTGCGGAGGAGGGCCTCCTCGGCGCCACCTACTACGTGAACTCGCTTTCCGACGACGAGCTGTCGACTCTCTACGCGAACCTCAACTTCGACATGCTCGGGTCGCCGAACTAGGTGCGCTTCGTGTGCGACGGTGACGGCTCGGACGACCCCGACGGCCTCGCGGGCCCTCCCGGATCCGCGCAGAACCAGGCTCGTGGCACCATCACGAACCCGAGCACGGCGGCCGTGAACGAGCTCGGGGATGCGGTGGCCCACTCGGTCGACACGCTGGCACGCTTCAAGTCGGGCGTCTTCGAAGACGGCAGCCGGATGGCGAAGGGCCGCAGTTGACCACTGACGATTTCCATTACGGCGGAACTCGCCTGCTCCGCTGACACGGCGAAAGGCCAGCCACGAGAAAGCCCCGCCCGTCGATCAGACGGGCGGGGCTTTCTCGCGTGCGGACGGGGTCAGCGACCGCCAGCGCGACGCTTGTTGAACACGTCGAAGGCGACGGCGAGGAGGAGCACCAGGCCCTTCACTGCCTGCTGCCACTCGATGCCGATGCCGAGGATCGACATGCCGTTGTTGAGCACACCGATGATGAGACCACCGATGATCGCGCCGCCGATGGTGCCGACGCCGCCTTGCACGGCCGCGCCGCCGATGAAGGCCGCGGAGATGGCCTCGAGCTCGAAGCCGTCGCCCGCCTTCGGGCCGGCGAGGTTGAGCCGGGCGGTGAAGACGAGTCCGGCGAGCGCCGCGAGGAAGCCCATGTTGACGAAGATGAAGAAGTCGACCTTCTTCGTCTTGACGCCGGAGAGCTCTGCGGCGTGGCGGTTGCCGCCGATGGCGTAGATGTGGCGGCCGAAGACGCTGCGGTTGGTGATGATGCCGTACACGAGCACGAGCACCGCGAGCACGATGAGCGTGATGGGCAGGCCCTTGAAGCTCGCGAGTGCCCAGGAGATCCAGAGGATGCCGGCGCTGATGAGCGCGATCTTCGCGATGAACCAGGCGATCGGCTCCACTTCCTGCGCGTAGCTCTGGCGGCCACGACGCGTGCGGATCGACTGCACGATGTAGATCACGATGGCGACGATGCCGATGCCGAGGGTGAACGGGTCGACGTCGAACTCGCCGAACAGGTCGGTCAGGAAGCCGTTGCCGAGCGCGCGGTACTCGTCGGGGAACGAGCCGATGTTCGTGTTGCCCAGTACGACGAGCGCGAGTCCGCGGAAGATGAGCATGCCCGCGAGCGTCACGATGAACGCGGGTATGCCGACGAACGCGATCCAGAATCCCTGCCAGGCGCCGACGAGCGCGCCCACCACGAGCGAGATCAGGATGGCGACCCACCACTCGAACCCGTCACGGATGAGCACGCCGGACACGGCACCGATGAACGCGGCGACCGAACCGACCGAGAGGTCGATGTGGCCGGCGACGATCACCATCACCATGCCGATCGCGAGAATCAGGATGTACCCGTTCTGCACGATCAGGTTGGAGATGTTCTGCGGTCGCAGCAGGATGCCGTCCGTGAGGATCTGGAAGAGCAGCACCACCGCGATGAGAGCGAGGAAGATGCCGTTCTTGCCGAGGTCGGCCGCGACGTGGCTCAGCGAGGACGCGAACCTGTTCGCCGGCCGCTCGAGAGTCTTGCTGTTGTCAGTCATTGGAGTGTCTCCTTGCGCGTCGACTAGCCGCGGCTAGCTGGGCTTTTCCATGGTCATGAGCTTGATGAGGGATTCCGGGTTCGCTTCCGCGATGGGGAGTTCGCCGGTTATTGTGCCCTCGGAGAGGGCGTAGATGCGGTCACAGATGCCGAGCAGTTCGGGCAGCTCGGAGGAGATGACGATGACGCCCTTGCCCGCCGCCGCGAGCCTGTTGATGATCGTGTAGATCTCGTACTTCGCACCCACGTCGATGCCTCGGGTCGGCTCATCCAGGATCAGCACGTCGGGGTCGGAGTAGATCCACTTGCTCAGCACGACCTTCTGCTGGTTTCCGCCCGACAGCTTGCCGGTCTTCGCCAGCACCGTGGGCGCCTTGATGTTCATGCTCGCGCGGTACTCGTTCGCGATCTTGAACTCCTCGTTGTCGTTGACGAGCCCGAGGCGGGCCAGCTTGCCGAGCGACGCCATCGACACGTTGCGCTTGATGTCTTCGATGAGGTTGAGCCCGAAGGTCTTGCGGTCTTCGGTCGCGTAGGCGAGGCCGTTCTCGATCGCCTCCGAGACCGTGCGCGTCTTGATCTCCTTGCCGCTCTTGAAGACCTTGCCCGAGATGCGCGAGCCGTAGCTGCGGCCGAAGAGGCTCATCGCGAACTCCGTGCGTCCGGCGCCCATGAGTCCCGCGATGCCGACGATCTCGCCGCGACGCACGTTGATGTTGACATTGTTGACGACGACACGCGAGGTGTCCTGAGGATGATGCGCCGTCCAGTTCTCGACGCGGAGGATCTCCTCGCCGATATGGGGCGTGTGGTCGGGGTACCGGTGCTCGAGGTCGCGACCCACCATGTCCTTGATGATGCGTTCCTCCGTGACATCCGTCCTGGCGATCGTCTCGATGGTCTTGCCGTCTCGGATCACGGTGACGGTGTCGGAGATCTTCTTGATCTCGTTGAGCTTGTGGGAAATGATGATCGACGTGATGCCCTGCTCCTTGAGGTGCAGGATCAGGTCGAGCAGGTGGGCGGAGTCCTCGTCGTTGAGCGCCGCGGTCGGCTCGTCGAGGATGAGCAGCTTCACGCGCTTCGACAGTGCCTTCGCGATCTCCACGAGCTGCTGCTTGCCGACGCCGATATCCATGATCTTGGTCGTGGGGTTCTCGCGGAGCCCGACGCGGGCGAGGAGCTTCGCGGCCTCCTGGTTGGTCTTGTTCCAGTCGATGAGCCCGACGGAACCCTTGACCTCGTTGTTGAGGAAGATGTTCTCGGCGATCGACAGGTACGGGCTGAGCGCGAGTTCCTGGTGGATGATGACGATGCCCTTGGCCTCGCTGTCCCGGATGTCGCGGAACTCGACGGTCTCGTCTTCGAAGACGATGTCGCCCTCGTAGGTGCCGTGCGGGTAGACCCCGGAGAGCACCTTCATGAGGGTGGACTTGCCCGCGCCGTTCTCGCCGCAGATCGCGTGGATCTCGCCCCTCGCCACCTCGAGGGTGACGTTCTGGAGGGCTTTCACGCCGGGAAAGGTCTTGGTTATCGACCGCATTTCCAGGATGTTCGTGGTCACTTCGGTGCCGGCTTCCTTGAGCTCGTGATGCGTGGGTGGGTGCCGGTGCCGGGGAGAATGGTCCCCGGCACCGGCGTGGTCACTCGACCGATGGAGGTCTACGAACCGTGTGGGTCTACGGTCTAACCGTTGACCTCTTTCTCGGTCCAGTAGCCGGTGTCGATCAGTTCCTTCTGGATGTTGTCCTTGACCACGATGACGGGCTCGAGGAGGTAGGAGGGGACATCCTTCTTGTTGTTGTTGTAGGTGCTGTCATCGTTGGTCTCGACCGTGTCGCCGTTGAGAGCCGCGATGGCCATTCCTGCCGCCTTCTTGGCCAGCTCGCGCGTGTCCTTGAAGATGGTGGCGTACTGCTCACCGTTGTTGATGGCCTTGACCGAGTCGATCTCGGCGTCCTGGCCGGAGATGATCGGCCAGCCCTCGCCCGTGGTGTAACCGGCGTCGGTGAGGGCGCCGATGATGCCGCGGGAGATGCCGTCGTACGGCGACAGCACGGCGTTGACCTTGCTGTTGTCGGAGTAGTTGGCCGTCAGCAGGTCTTCCATGCGGCTCTGCGCGGTCTCACCATCCCAACGAAGAGTCGCGGCCTGCTCGATGGTGGTCTGGCCGCTCTTGACGACGAGCGTTCCGTTGTCGATGAAGGGCTGGAAGATCTCCATCGCTCCGTTGAAGAAGAAGAACGCGTTGTTGTCGTCGAGCGAGCCGGCGAACAGCTCGATGTTGAACGGTCCGGCAGGAGCGCCCTCGATCGGGGTGCCGTCGAGCTCGGTGAGGCCGAGGCCGTTGAGCACCGACCACGCCTGCTGGTTGCCCACGAGCTGGTTGTCGAACGTCGCGTAGTAGTCGACGTCTTCGGTGTCCATCAGGAGGCGGTCGTAGGCGATCACCGGGATCTCGGCGTCTTTGGCGTCCGCGAGGATGTTGGTGAGGGTCGTGCCGTCGATCGACGCGACGATGAGGGCTTCTGCACCCTTGGTGATCATGTTCTCGATCTGGCTGACCTGGGTGGGGATGTCGTCCTCGGCGTACTGGAGGTCGACCTTGTAGCCCTGGTCCTCGAGCGCCTTCTTGACGGCGTTGCCGTCGGCGATCCAGCGCTCAGAGGACTTGGTGGGCATTGCGACGCCGATGATTGCGCCGCCGCCTTCACCCGAACCGCTGTCGCCCGACCCACCGGAGCAGGCCGCGAGGCTCGCAACCATGGCGCCAGCGGCGATGAGCGAAAGAACTGCTCTCTTCTTCACTGTGTGTTCCTTTCATTGATGGACATCTTTGTCTGGTGCTTCAAACCCGGTTTGTCCATATAAACCGGATCCCGTCGCGGGCCGAAAGGCCGACCCCGACAAGTTCTTGTGTGCCGCTATATTCCCTGCGCGAGACGGTAGTACGCCGCATTCCACTTCACCTCGCGGGCGAACCCGCGAGTCGTCGTGTCTTCGTCGATCACGAGCAGCTCGGTGCGAGCCATCTCGGCGAAATCCTCCCACGCCTCGACGCCGATGGCGGTCGAGAGCACGGTGTGGTGTGCGGCGCCCGCGGTGAGCCACGCGGTGGCGGATGTCGCCAGGTCGGGGGCCGGCTTCCATACCGCCCGCGCGACCGGGAGGTGCGGCAGCGGAGCGGGCAGGTCGATGACCTCGACCTTGTTGGCGACGAGACGGAAGCGGTCGCGCATGTCGGAGAGGGCTACGACGACGCCGGTCCCGGCGTCGGTGTCGAAGACGAGACGCACGGGGTCTTCGCGGTCGCCGATGCCGAGGGGGTGGATCTCGAGGCTCGGCTTGCTCGTCGTGAGCGACGGGCAGATCTCGAGCATGTGTGCTCCGAGGATCGCCTCCTCGCCGGGGACGAGGTTGTATGTGTAGTCCTCCATCAGGGATGCGCCGCCGGGAAGCCCGGCTCCCATCACCTTGGCGGCGCGGATGAGCACGGCCGTCTTCCAGTCGCCCTCACCGCCGAACCCGTAGCCGTCGGCCATGAGGCGCTGCACGGCGAGGCCGGGCAGCTGGCGAAGGCCGCCGAGGTCTTCGAAGCTCGTCGTGAAGGCGGCGAAGCCGCCCTCCTCGAGGAAGGAGCGCAGACCGAGCTCGATGCGCGCTCCGTAACGCAGCGATTCGTGGCGCTCGCCACCCGCGCGCAGCTCGGGGACGACCGCGTAGAGCTCCTCGTATTCGGCGACGAGAGCGTCGACATCCGCCTCGCTCGCCGCATCGACTCGCTCGACGAGCTCGTTGACGCCCCACGTGTTCACCGAGACGCCGAAACGCAGCTCAGCCTCGGTCTTGTCGCCCTCGGTGACCGCGACGTTGCGCATGTTGTCGCCGAAGCGGGCGAGCTTGAGCTCGCGCGTCGCCGACCAGCCCGACGCCGCCCGGGTCCAGGTTCCGACCTGCGACTGCACAACGGGGTTCGAGACGTGCCCGACGACGGTCTTGCGCGGCACGTTGAGGCGGCTCTGGATGTAGCCGAACTCCCGATCGCCGTGGGCGGCCTGGTTGAGGTTCATGAAGTCGAAGTCGATGTCGGCCCACGGCAGTTCGACGTTCGCCTGCGTGTGCAGGTGCAGCAGCGGCTTGCGCAGCGCGTCGAGGCCGGCAATCCACATCTTCGCGGGGCTGAACGTGTGCATCCAGGCGATGACGCCGACCGTGTTGTCGGCGGCATTGGCCTCGAGCATGATGCGGCGGATGGCTGCCGCGTCCTTGAGCACGGGCTTCCACACGACGGTGACCGGCACGTCGCTCGACGCGTTCAGCGCGGCGACGACGTCGTTCGACTGCTCCGCGACCTGGCGGAGGGTGTCGTCGCCGTAGAGGTTCTGGCTACCGGTGAGAAACCAGACCTCGTAGGTCGCGAGGTCGGGGATGATCGAGGTGTTCACTGGGTGTTTCCTTTCGTCGCGACCGGCTGCTGGCCGTACACGTTCTGGTAGCGGTCGAAGAGCGCGTCGATGGCCGGTTGTGCGATGGGCAGCGGGGTACCGAGCTGGCGCGAGATGTGCACGGTCTTCGCGACATCCTCGGCCATCACGGCGGCCTTGACGGCGTCTTTCGCGTTGCTTCCGATGGTGAAGACGCCGTGGTTCTGCATGAGCACGGCCCGCGAGCGGTGGCCGTCGAGCGTCGAGACGATTCCGCGGCCGATCGAGTCGTCACCGATGATCGCGAACGGCCCGACCGGGATCTCGCCGCCGAACTCGTCGGCCATGGCCGTGATGACGCACGGGATCGCCTCGCCGCGGGCCGCCCACGCCGTGGCGTAGGTGGAGTGCGTGTGCACGACCCCGCCGACCTCGGGCATGTTTCGGTAGACGTAGGCGTGCGCGGCTGTGTCGCTCGACGGGCTGCGCTCCCAGCCGGGGGTGTTCGGGACGACGTTGCCGTCGAGGTCGCACAGGATCTGGTTCTCCGGGCCGAGGTCGTCGTAGCTCACGCCCGACGGCTTGATGACGAAGAGGTCGGCTCCGGGCACACGGCCGGACACGTTGCCGCCGGTCCAGACGACGAGCTCGTAGCGCACGAGCTCCTCGTGCAGTCGGGCGACGTCGTCGCGCGTCCGGGCGATCGCCACCTGGATCTCGGGTGAGAAGGAGGTCATGGGGTTCTTTCTGTCGGGGTGAGCACGTCCACGGCGACGCGCTCCACGGCGAGGCCGGCGCTGTAGTCGTCGAGGTAGGTCGCGAAGCCGGCGACGTCTGCGGGCACGGGATCGACGGTCTCGAACCTCGCGCCGGCGAAGACCCGCTCGCGCAGGAAGCCGTCGAGGTCGAGCGCGGATGGTGCGGCCGCCGTGTGCGCCGCGTAGGACGCGAGCACCGCCATGCCCCACGCGCCGCCCTCCGACGCCGTGTCGGCGACGGCCACGGGCGCGTCGATGGCGCCGGCAAGGAACCGCTGGGCGACTCCGGCGGTGCGGAACATGCCGCCGTGTGCGAACATCTGGTCGATCTGCGCGCCCTCGCCGGCGAGCACCCGCATGCCGAGACTGAGTGTGCCGAACACGCCGTACAGCTGCGCGCGCATGAAGTTGGCGAGCGTGAGCCGGCTGTCGGGCGTGCGAACCACGAGTGGTCTGCCCTCGGCGAGTCCGGCGATCGGCTCGCCGGCCAGATGGTTGTAGGCCAGCAGTCCGCCGGCATCCGCCTCGCCCTCGAGCGCCTCCCGGAAGAGGATGTCGAAGACGGCGTCGGTCGGCAGGTCGGAGCCCGACGCGGCAGAGAATCGGCCGAAGAGGCCGACCCACGCCGCGAGTTCGCTCGCTCCGTTGTTGCAGTGCACCATGGCGACGGGATGCCCGGTCGGGGTGGTCACGAAGTCGAGCTCGTGGTGCACGCTGCCGAGCGGGCGCTCGAGCACCACCATCGCGAAGATGCTCGTTCCGGCGCTGACGTTGCCCGTGCGCGGCGCGACGGAACAGGTCGCAACCATGCCGGTGCCCGCGTCGCCCTCGGGCGGGCAGAGCAGCGCGCCCGGCCGGAGCGCTCCGCTCGGGTCGAGGAGTGCCGCGCCCTCGGGCGTGAGGAAGCCCGCGTCGGCTCCCGCGACGAGCACCTCGGGCAACACGGCGGCGAGTGAGAGCGTCGGCGCCTTGTCGGCAACGAGCCCGTCGTATCTCGCGAGGAGGCTCGCGTCGTAGTCGTTGGTGGCGGAGTCGATCGGGAACATGCCCGACGCGTCGCCGATTCCGGTCACCCTGCGGCCGGTCAGCCGCCAGTGCACGTAGCCGGCGAGAGTGGTGATGAAGTCGATGTCGGCGACGTGCGGTTCGTCGTCGAGCACGGCCTGGTGCACGTGGGCGACCGACCAGCGAAGCGGGATGTTGACGCCGAACAGCCCGGTCAGCTCGGCCGACGCGGCACCTGTCGTCGTGTTGCGCCAGGTGCGAAACGGCACGAGCAGTTCGCCGCTCGCGTCGAACGCGAGATAGCCGTGCATCATGGCCGAGACCCCGATGGCGCCGAACGAGTCGGGACGCACGGAGTAGCGGCGCTCGACATCGTCGACGAGGTCGGCGTACGCGGCCTGCACTCCCGCCCACACTTCGTCGATCGAGTACGTCCAGACACGGTCGACGAAGGAGTTCTCCCATTCGTGACTGCCCACCGCGAGCACCACCGACGGGTCGTCGCCGACGAGGCACACCTTGATGCGTGTCGAGCCCAGTTCGATGCCCAGCGACGTGCGTCCGGCGAGGATCTCGGTGCCCGCCTTCACGACGATCGCGTGCTCGACGACGAGCTTCTCGTCTACGGGTGGCTGCGCGGTCTCACTCACTTCACGGACTCCGTTGTCTGGTAGATGTTGCGATCGGCACCGGAATTCGAGTCCGGCGGACCATGGATGTGACCGTTCACATCGTTTCGCCAATGTTACAGGCGAAACGGTCACATCTGTCAAGCACCCAATGTCACAGGTGCATAACCTCGCGGTTAGAACGCGGGAGGAGCCGTCGACGATCGCACCACGAGCTCGGGGCGGATCTGTTCGTGGTCCTGCACACCCGCGCCGCCGAGCTCGGAGAGCAGGAGCGTAACCGCCCTGCGGCCGATCTCGGCGAAGTTCTGGCGCACGGTGGTGAGGGGCGGCGAGAAGTGTGCGGACTCCGGGATGTCGTCGAAGCCCACCACGCTGATGTCCCCGGGCACGTCGAGGCCCATCTCGCGGCACGCGTGCATGAAGCCCAGCGCCATCTGGTCGTTGCCCGCGAACACCGCGGTGAAGTCGCGGAATCGCAGCAGTTCAAGACCGGCGTAGTAGCCGAAGTGGGCGCTCCAATCGCCGAGGATGGGCGCGCGGGTGCGCAGTTCGGCGGCGTTGATCTCCTGCAGGAACCCCTGCATGCGGGCATCCGCCTCGATCCAGTCTTGCGGTCCGGAGATGTGGGTGATCTCGGTGTGGCCGAGGTCGATGAGGTGTTTGGTGGCGATGCGCGCTCCGCTCACCTGGTCGACGGAGACGCTGTGCCCGGCACCGCGCCCCGTGGAGTCGAGGGTGATGTACGGCACGGTGATGGAGAGATCGGCCAGGGCGTCGAACACCCGCGCCTGTGGGGCTATCACGACGAGGGCTTCGACGGCCTGGCTCAACAGGTAGTCGATGGCCGACTTTATGGAGGCGTAATCACCCGAGCTGACGTTGGTGATGCTCAAGCGGTAGCCGGCCTCGCGCGCCGCCTGCTCGATGGCGTTGATGCTCGTCGTCGGCCCGTAGTGTGCGGTCTGCGTCGACAGCACGCCGATCGTGCGGGTGCGACTCGTCACGAGAGCGCGCGCCGCCTGGTTGGGCCGATAGCCCACCTCCGCGATGACGTCGAGCACGCGTTGGCGGGTCGTGGCCTTGATGCTGGGGCTGTCGTTGAGCACGCGCGACACCGTCTGGTACGAGACACCCGCGAGTGCGGCGACATCGCGGATGTTCGGCGCGCGAACCTTCTCCGGCTCAATGCTCAATCGTGGTACCCGGCTCCATTGGCGATGTGTACGTTCACATTCTGTGGTGCCTCCCATTATGCATGGAAGCGTGGACGGCCCCGTAAGCAGAAAACCGGTCGAGCCCGAGGGCCCGACCGGTCGTCCGCGCTGCGGGGTGTTACTTGGTGAGCGCGAGGAGCTCGGGGTTGTTGGCGTACGCCTCAGCCGCATTCTCCTTGGTGACGATCACCGGGTCGAGGTACAACGTGGGCACCTTGACGTTGCCGTTGTCCTCTTCGGCGGTGGTGTCGGGCTTGTTGCCCTTCTGGAGTGTGGTCGCCATGCCGATCGCCGTCTTGACGAGTTCGCGGGTGTCCTTGTAGATGGTCGAGTACTGCTGTCCCGACATGATCAGCGGGATGGATGCCGCCTCGGAGTCCTGACCGGTGACGATCGGGAGATCGGCCTGTCCGGCGTCCTGCACCGAGGTGATGATGGCGCGGGCGAGGGTGTCGTTCGGCGAGAGGACGCCGTCGACGGTCGTGCCCTGGTAGGAGCCCTGCATGATCGTGTCCATGCGCTTCTGGGCGTTCTCCGGCTTCCAGCCATCGGTGGCCGTCTGCTTGATGTCGGTCTGTCCGGAGACGACGACGAGGGTTCCGTCGTCGATCTTCGGCTGGAGGATGTCCATAGCGCCGTTGAAGAACACCGGTGCGTTGGCGTCGTCCGACGAGCCCGAGAACAGCTCGACGTTGTACGTCTTCTTGTCGGGGAACTTCGCGGCGAGGCCGTCGAGGAGTGCCTGGCCCTGGAGCTGGCCGACCTTGAAGTTGTCGAATGCGACGTAGTAGTCGACAGCGTCGGTGTTCTGGATGAGGCGGTCGTACGCGATGACGATGGCGCCGGCGTCGCGGGCCTCGGTCACCTGGGTGCCGAGCTGCGCGCCGTCCTTGGCGCCGATGATGATGACCTTGGCGCCGTTGGTGATCATGGTCGAGATCTGCTGCTGCTGGTCGGCAACCGCGTTGCTGGCTCCGGCGTACTGCACGTCGCCCTTGAAGCCGGCCTCTTTGAGGCCGTCCTCGAAGAGGCCGCCCGCGAGAACCCAGTTCTCACTGGTCTTGTCGGGCAGTGCGACACCGATGAGCGAGTCGGCTGCGAAGCCAGCCTCGGTGCCGGCGCCGGCGTCGGCGCCACGACCGCTGTCGCTTGCGCAACCCGTCAGGGCGAAGGCTGACACGGCCACCATGGCGGTGGTCGCAAGAAGGATCTTCTTCATTGGATCTCTTTCTTTCTGTTCTGTGATTGGTGCGTTGGGTTGGAGCTGATTCTCCGGTGGTGGATCAGTGCGATAAGTCGTTACTTGGGGAGGTCGGCGGGCACGACCGTGTTCGGCGTGCCACCGCCGGGCGTGACCTGGGCGGAAGTGGCATCATCCGACCCGCCCGTGCCCTTGTCTTTGTTCCTTGTCATCAGGCCGATGATCGAGGGGCGGCCCTGGGTCTTGTTGTAGACGTCGACACCGACCGCGATCAGCAGCACGAGGCCCTTGATGATCTGCACGAGGTCGGACTGGATGCCCTTGAGTGCGAGGCCGTTGGACAGCACCGCCATGACGAGACCACCGATGATGGAGCCGGCGACGGTCCCGATTCCGCCGGAGACCGCGGCGCCACCGATGAACACGGCGGCGATGGCGTCGAGTTCCCAGCCGGTGCCGTCGAAGGGTCCGGATGCCTGGGATCGGGCGACGAAGATCATGCCGGCCAGCGACGCGAGCACCGACATGTTCATCATGACGAAGAAGTTGACGCGCTTCGAGTTGACACCGGAGAGCTCTGCGGCGTGCTTGTTGCCACCCACGGCGTAGATGTGGCGACCGATGATGGTGTTGTTCGTGATGAACGAGTAGAGCACCACGAGCACGGCGAGAATGATTCCCGAGACCGGGAAGCTCGTGCCGGGGCGACCGGTCGCGAACAGGTAGGCCGCGACCATGACGACGCCGCCGAGGATGACGATGCGGAGCACGCTGAGCCACACCGGGTCGGATGCTGCGCCCATCACCTTGCGGGTGCGACGTCCGCGCACCTCGAGGCCGATGAGCACGAGTACGACGAGCAGGCCGAGCAGCATCGTGAGGTTGTTGAACTGGTTGAACGGCCCGCCCTCGGGCAGGTATCCCTTGCCGATGGTCTGGAACGCGCCCTGCACCGGCACGGTGGCCGAGTCGCCGATGAGCTGGTTGCCACCGCGCCAGATGAGCATCCCGGCGAGCGTCACGATGAACGCCGGCACCCCGATATAGGCCACCCAGAATCCCTGCCAGGTGCCGATCGCTGCTCCCACCGCGAGGCCGAGGAGAATGCCCGCCCACCAGGGGAAGTTCCAGTCCTTCATCGCGAGCGCAACGACGATGCCCGTGAACGCCGCGACCGAGCCGACCGAGAGGTCGATGTGGCCGGCGATGATGACCATGACCATGCCGATCGCCAGGATCAGGATGTAGGAGTACTGCTGCACGATGTTGATGATGTTTCCGGGCTGCAGCGTCTTGCCGCCGGTCCAGATCTGGAAGAAGAGGATGATGACCACGAGCGCGCCGAGGATGCCGAACTGCTTCAGCGAACCGCCCCCGCCGAACAGGTTTCTCAGGTCACGGACGTTGAAGCCGCCCTTGGACTCGGTTACGGGAGCGCTCATGAGGTGACTACTTTCTGTGAGGTCGAGGTCATGCTGCGCATGAGGGTTTCGGGATCGGCCTGGGCGACCGGGAGTTCGTTCGTGATCTTGCCTTCGAAGATGGTGTAGATGCGGTCGGAGACACCGAGCAGCTCGGGCAGCTCGGAGGAGATCATGATGATGCCCTTCCCCTGCGCCGCGAGGTCACGGATGATGCCGTAGATCTCCGCCTTGGCGCCGACGTCGATGCCGCGGGTCGGCTCGTCGAGGATGAGCAGGTCGGGGTCGGTGAACATCCACTTCGCCAGCACCACCTTCTGCTGGTTGCCTCCGGAGAGCTTCGTGACTCCCTCTTCGACGGTCGGCGTCTTGATGCGCAGGCTCTTGCGGTACTGCTCCGAGATCTGCGCCTCCTGGATCTTGTCGACGACATCGCCGCGGGAGATCTTGCGCAGCTTCGCGGAGACGATGGACCGCTTGATCGTGTCGAGCAGGTTCAGCCCGAGCGCCTTGCGGTCTTCGCTCACATAGGCGATGCCGTGGTCGATCGCCTCCGAGACGGTGCGGAGCTTGATCTCCTTGCCGTCTTTGAAGACCTGGCCGGAGATGAATTTGCCGTACGAGCGACCGAAGATGCTCATCGCGAGCTCGGTGCGGCCCGCGCCCATGAGCCCGGCGAAACCGACGACCTCACCGCGACGCACCGTGAAGCTCGAGTTCTTGACGACGAGCCGCTCCGCGGTGAGCGGATGCTGCACCGTCCAGTCGCGCACCTCGAAGAACACCTCGCCGATCTCGGCCGTGTGCTCGGGGAACCGGTTGCCGAGCGTGCGTCCCACCATCCCCCGGATGATGCGGTCTTCATCGACGCCGTCGGCCTTGACATCGAGCGTCTCGATGGAACGGCCGTCACGGATGATCGTGATCTCGTCGGCGATCTGCTCGATCTCGTTGAGCTTGTGGGAGATCATGATCGAGCTGATGCCCTTGCCCTTGAGGCCGAGGATCAGGTCGAGCAGGTGCTGCGAGTCGTTCTCGTTCAGGGCCGCCGTCGGCTCGTCGAGGATGAGCAGCTTCACATTCTTGTTGAGCGCCTTGGCGATCTCCACGAGCTGCTGCTTGCCGACACCGATGTTCTTGACCTGCGTGTCGGGGTCGTCGTCGAGTCCGACACGCGCGAGCAACTCGGTCGCGCGCCGCTGCGCGTCGACCCAGTCGATGACTCCGCCGCGGCCGGGCTCGTTGCCGAGGAAGATGTTCTCGGTGATCGAGAGCTCGGGGATCAGCGCCAGTTCCTGATGGATGATGACGATGCCCGCGGCCTCGCTCTGCTTGATGTCGCGGAAGCGCACGACCTGGCCCTCGTAGACGATGTCGCCGTCGTACGTGCCGAACGGGTAGACGCCGGACAGCACCTTCATGAGGGTCGACTTGCCCGCGCCGTTCTCACCGCAGATCGCGTGGATCTCGCTCGCCCTCACCGTCAGCGAGACGTTGTCGAGGGCCTTGACGCCCGGAAACTCCTTGGTGATGGACTGCATCTCCAAGATGGTGGGTGCAGATTTGTGACCCTGTTCCACGGCGCGACCTCCTCGTCCAAGACGCGCGCGTGTTTCGCGTCCCTGTAGAAACTACGTCTTGTACGGCTTGTCGTCAACCTGTGAACGCATCACTGAGGCAACATTCGGGCAACGGTTCGCCGGCGGCGGGAATCTCAGGCAACCGGGAGGTGCATCCCCGCCTGCCGGAGAACGAGCGAGACAGCGCCGAGCGCCTCGGCCTCCTCGCCGAGAGACGACATCACGAGCTCGGTGGAATCGCTCAGCATAGGCACCGCGTAGACATCCAGCCCCCGGCGGATCGGCTCGAGGAGCAGCGCCCCGAGCCCGGCGAGCGGGCCGCCGATCACCACCGTGCCGGGGTTCACCAGGTTGACGATGGACGCGACCGAACGGCCGACGGCCAGTCCGGCGTCTTCGATGATGCGCAGCGTGGCGTGGTCGCCGGCGAGCGCCTCGCGCACGATGTCGCGCGTCGCGACGATGGATGGGCTCGTGCGGCTGAGCAGCTCGAGCATGACCGTCGTCGAGGCGACGGTCTCGAGGCATCCGCGGTTGCCGCACCGGCAGAGCAGTCCGTGGTCGTGCACCGGCGTGTGCCCGATCTCGCCGGTCACGCCGATGCTGCCGCCGAAGGGAACCCCGTTGAGGATCAGACCGGCCCCGATCCCCGTACCGATCTTCACGAAGACGAGGTGGGACGCGCCACCGTGCGGTCCCCACGTCACCTCGGCGAGCGCACCGAGGTTCGCATCGTTGTCGAGGTAGACGGGGTAGTTGAGCCGCGCCTCGATCTGCGAGTGCGTGATCCCGACCCACTCGGGGAGGATGGCGCCCTCGATGACCGTCTCGGTTCGGCGGTCGATGGGGCCGGGGATGCCGACGCCGACGCCGAGCACGAGAGTGGAGCTCACTGCGCCGTCGATGAGGAGTTTCTCCAGCAGGAGCGAGGCGGCGTCGAGTGCGGATGAGGCCGTGTGCCCGAGCGGCAGTTCAACCGCCTCTGCGGCGATGATCTGGTAGTCGAGGCCCGCGATGATGACGCGCACGTGACGGCGGCCAAAGTCGATGCCGACGGCGACCGCCCCGTTGGCGCTCGAGAGGCTCACCGAGAGCGCGCGGCGGCCCGAGCTCGTCGTGGGCGCCGTGGTGACGATCCCGCGCTCGGCGAGGGCCTTCACGATGTTCGACACCGTGGCGTTGGACAGGCCGGTGTTGCGGGATATCTCCGCCTGGGTCGACGGCCCACCAGACACGAGGCTGGTCAGGATGCGCTGCTGGTTCGACTGGCGCAGCGCCGTCTGCGATCCCGGGTTCCGGGACCTATGCCTCGTTGTCATATAAGTAGGGTGCAACAACAAAGCCTTGCCGTCAACAAGTTAACGCAACATGACTCGTCGCGGCAGCCGAGCGTAGGCGCGAACCGGGAAGGTGCCGAGGCCCTCGACCCGGGGTGGAACGGCCGACATCTGCGCCTCGGTGGGGCCTCGAGGGCGAGGCCGAGGTGGTGCACGAAGTGCCGGCCTACGACGGCTGGGGTCGCTGCGCCCGGATCGAGGTCGGCGGCAAGGTCGGGCCGGAGGCCGCTCGCGGTCATCCCCCGCCGTTGACGAACTGGACGTCGGCGTCGAAATGCGCGCGGCACTCGGGCACGGTGTCTCCTGGCTCTCGGTCTGCGCCTGCAGACTTCAGCGCGTACCGGCGGCGCGACCGCGGCGCCGCCCGCCCTACGTGGTCGCGGCCGTGACGCGGTCGAGCGCTCCGAGCAGGTCTGCGGTGAGGTCTTCGACATTCTCGATACCGACCGAGAGCCGCACGATGTTGTCGGGCACCTCGAGTTCGGTTCCGCGCACCGAGGCGTGCGTCATCTCCGACGGGTAGCCGATGAGCGACTCCACTCCCCCGAGCGACTCCGCCAGTTGGAACAGCTCCGTCGACTCCGCGAAGGCACGCGCGGCGGCGGCTCCCCCGCTGAGCGAGAGCGACAGCATGCCGCCGAACGCCTTCATCTGGCGCGACGCGAGCTCGTGACCCGGGTGGCTCGGCAGCCCGGGGTAGAAGACGTTCTCGATCTCCGGGCGTTCGACGAGGGCCTCGGCGATGGACTGCGCGTTCGACGAGTGACGGTCGAGACGCACGGCGAGTGTCTTGATGCCCCGGATGGTGAGCCAGGCGTCGAGCGGACCGGAGACGGCACCCACTCCGAACTGCAGGAACCCGATCTTCGCCGCGAGCTCGTCGTCGTTCACCACGACGGCACCGCCGACGACGTCGGAGTGTCCGCCGAGATACTTCGTCGTCGAATGCACGACGGCGTCGGCTCCGAGGGCGATCGGCTGCTGCAGGTAGGGCGACGCGAACGTGTTGTCGACGACGACGAGCACTCCGAAGGCGTGCCCGATCTCCGCGAGCGCCGCGATGTCGTTGATCTTCATGAGCGGGTTGGTCGGCGTCTCGATCCAGAGCACCTTCGTGACACCGGGGCGGATGGCGGCGCGAACGGCGTCGTGATCGGTGAGTTCCACGGTCGAGAGGTCGATGCCCCACGGCACGAAGACACGATTGACGAGACGGTGCGTTCCGCCGTAGACGTCGTTGCCCATCACGATGTGGTCGCCCGGCGTGAGCACGGAGCGGAGGAGAGTGTCTTCCGCGGCCAGGCCGGAGGCGAAGCTGAACGCGGCGCTGCCGCCCTCGAGCGATGCAAGCTGCTCCTGGAGCGAATCACGTGTCGGGTTTCCACCGCGCGCGTATTCGTAGCCGCCGCGCAGCCCACCGATGCCATCCTGAACAAAGGTCGACGTCATGTACACGGGGGCCACGACGGCACCCGTCGTCGGATCGAAGTGTTGCCCCGCCGTTATGGCGCGAGTGCTGAAGCCGTACTGCTGATCTGACACGTGAGTCTTTTCTGGTCGGTTGCTCGGGCGGTCGTCGTCACGGCGCTGATCGTCGCGGCGGTTGTCGCTCAAGCGGTGAGGAACGTCAGCAGGTCTTGTCGGGTGAGAACGCCGGCCGGCTTGCCATCGCTGACCACGAGAAGCGCGTCGGTGTTGCCGAGCGCGGCCCGTGCCGCTGTCACGGATTCGTGTACACCGATCAAACCAAGCGGCGCCCCGATGAATTCCGAAATAGAGTCGGTCATCTCGGCACGCCCGCTGAAGACGTTGTCGAGCAGCGTGCGCTCGTCGATCGCGCCGGCCACCTCGCCCATCACGACGGGCGGCTCCGCCGTGAGCACGGGCAGCTGGCTGATGTCGTACTCCGCCATGATCTTCACGGCGTCGCGCACGGTGTCGCTCGGGTGCAGGTGCACGAGGTCGGGCAGGTTGCCGGTCTTGCGGCTCAGCACGTCGGAGACCGTCTTCTCGTCGGAGACCTGGGTGAAGCCGTACGACTGCATCCACTTCTCGTTGAAGATCTTGCCGAGATAGCCTCGGCCGCCATCGGGAAGCAGGATGACGACGACGGCTTCGGCGGGCAGGTCTTTCGCCGCCTTGAGCGCGGAGGCGACGGCGAGACCGCTCGATCCCCCGACGAGCAAGCCCTCCTCGCGCGCGAGGCGGCGAGTGAACTCGAACGATTCGGCGTCGGATGATGCGACGATCCGGTCGACGACGCTGGCGTCATAGGCGCTGGGCCAGAAGTCTTCGCCCACACCCTCGACGAGGTAGGGCCGACCGGTGCCGCCCGAGTACACCGACCCCTCGGGGTCGGCGCCGATGATCTGCACCGCGCCGCCCGACACCTCCTTGAGGTAGCGCCCGACGCCGCTGATGGTGCCGCCGGTGCCCACGCCCGCGACGAAGTGGGTGACGAGGCCGTCGGTGTCGCGCCAGATCTCGGGGCCCGTGGTCTCGTAGTGGCTCAGCGGCCCGTTCGGGTTCGAGTACTGGTTGGGCTTGAACGCGCCAGGGATCTCGCGGGCGAGCCGGTCGGAGACGCTGTAGTACGACTCCGGGCTCTCGGGCGCGACGGCCGTCGGGGTGACGACGATCTCGGCACCGTAGGCCGTGAGCACGTTGCGCTTGTCTTCGCCGACCTTGTCGGGCAGCACGAACACGCAACGGTAGCCGCGCTGTTGCGCGACGAGCGCGAGGCCGATGCCGGTGTTGCCGCTCGTCGGTTCGACAATGGTGCCGCCCGGCTTGAGCAGCCCCTCGCGCTCGGCCGCGTCGATGATGCGGGTGGCGATGCGGTCCTTCGACGAGCCGCCGGGGTTCAGGTACTCGACCTTAGCGAGCACCGTCGCGGCGATGCCGGTGGTGACGCTGTTGAGCCGCACGAGCGGGGTGTTTCCGACGAGATCGAGGACAGAGTCTGCAAACTTCATGGTGTCGCCAATCTACCAGCGGGTTTCCCAGCTTCATGAGGGCATAATCCTTGAAGCAACAACCTTCCCTCTGCCGCACTCCATCGACAGGTGATTCATGCCAAGCAACGACCCAAGCAGCCCCTCCATCAAGCAGCAACGCGAGGCGAAGCGGGCTGAGAAGGTTGCGGTGCTGAAGGCGCAGCAGGCCAAGGAGAAGCGCAACCGCATCATCGGCATCGTGCTCGGCGCCGTCGGAGCCGCCGCCGTGCTCGCCCTCGTCATCGTTTTCGTCGTCACGAGCTCGGTGCCGAAGCCCGACCCGGCCGACATCAGCGTGAAGGGCGTGAAGAACTTCACGGGCCTCACCAACGCGCACGTCGACCCGACACCGGTCGACTACGAGGGGACGTACGGCATGAACCCGCCCGCCGGCGGCAACCACTTCGGTGCCTGGCTCAACTGCGGCGTGTACTCGGAACCGCAGCAGAACGAGAACGCCGTCCATGCCCTCGAGCACGGTGCTGTCTGGGTCACCTACGACCCCGACGCGCTCAGCGAGGCCGAGGTGCAGACCCTCCGCGACGCCGTGCCGCGCACCTACTCGATCCTCTCCCCCTACCCCGGTCTACCCGCTCCCGTCGTTGCATCCGGATGGGGCGTCCAGGTGCAGCTCGACGGCGTAGACGATCCGCGCCTCTCCGACTTCATCACGAAGTACCGTCTCGCCGACACCGTCCCCGAGCGCGGAGCGCAGTGCACGGGAGCCCTCGATGGCCCCGGAAAAGTCTCCTGACGGCAGACGGCGTGCGCGGCTCGTCATAGCCGCTATCGTCGCCGCTCTCCTCGTCGGCACCGGTGCGTTCGCCGCGGGTCGGCTCTCCGCGCCCGTCGCGAGCGCACCGTCCACCACCAGTGTGGAGGCCGGCTTCGCGCGCGACATGCAGGAGCACCACAGCCAGGCGGTCGAGATGGCGCTCATCATCCGTGACAACACCGACGACCCAGACGTGCGCCTGCTCGCCTACGACATCGCGACGTCGCAGTCGCAGCAGGCCGGGCAGATGTTCGGTTGGCTCAGCGTCTGGAACCTGCCGCAGACGGCGGCCGAGCCATCCATGACCTGGATGACGCGTTCCCCCATCTCCGGCGGTGGCGGCCACGAGGGCATGACGGATGGCGCCGCCGACCACACCCCGGGCGGCCTGATGCCCGGCATGGCTACGGCCGCGCAGCTCGAGGAGCTGCGTTCGCTGACCGGTACCGACGCCGAGCGCCTCTTCCTGACGCTCATGATCGCGCACCACAAGGGCGGCGTGGAGATGGCGCGGGCGCTGCTCGAACGCAGCAATGAACCCGTCGTGCGGTCGCTCGCGACCGGCGTGGTCTCATCGCAGTCGGGCGAGATCACCTATATGGAAGACCTGCTGGCGGCGCTGCCCGGCGCGTAGGCCGCGTTGCAGAGGCGCTTTGCGCTGCCGTGGGCGTGTCGCCTTTCCCCGCCGACCCGGAGCGCACCCGTCAGGCGTCCTGCTCGAAGTAGAGCTGCCAGTAGGTTCCGCGGGCCGCGAGAAGCTCCTCGTGCGTCCCGCTCTCGGCGATCTGACCGGCCACGACGACGAAGATCACGTCAGCGTCGACGATCGTCGACAGCCGGTGGGCGATGGCGATGGTCGTGCGCCCGTTCGCCGCGGTGTCGAGAGCATCCTGCACGATGCGCTCGCTGATCGAGTCGAGCGCGCTCGTGGCCTCGTCGAGGATCAGCACCGCCGGATCCTTGAGGAGCACCCGCGCGATTGCGATCCGCTGCTTCTCGCCGCCGCTCAGCCGGTAGCCGCGCTCACCCACGAGCGTGTCGTAGCCGTCGGGGAACGACTCGATCGTGGCGTGGATGTTGGCCGCCGTCGCCGCCGCGACGAGCTCCTCGTTCGTCGCGTCCGGCCGCGCGTACCGGAGGTTGTCGCCGATCGAGGCGTGGAAAAGGTAGGTCTCCTGGCTCACGATGCCGATGTTGCGCACGAGCGAGTCCTGCTTCAGGTCGCGCACATCGTCGCCCGCGAATCGCACGCTGCCGCTCGATGCGTCGTGCAGCCGCGGTATGAGGTACGACACCGTCGTCTTGCCCGCGCCCGATGGCCCGACGAAGGCGGCGAACTGCCCCGGCTCGATGCGGAACGAGACGCCGTCCAGTGTCGCGCGGGTCTCGTTCGAAGCATCCGGATACCGGAAGACCACGTCGTCGAACTCGACGAGTCCGAGGCCCGCGCGGTCGACGTCCTTCGCGGCGGGGGCGTCGACGATGGCCGGCTTGAGGTCGAGGTACTCGAAGATGCGCGCGAAGAGCGCCGAAGACGTCTGCAGGTCGAGCGCCACCCGCATCAGTCCCAGCAACGGGAAGGTCAGCCGCGCCTGCACCGTGGTGAAAGCGACGATGGTGCCGGCGGTCACGGGCACGTCCCGCACGATGAGCCAGGCCGCGGCGAGGTAGACGACCGCAGGAATGACCGAGAGGAAGATGCCGACCATCGCGAAGAACCACTGGCCGCTCATCTGCTGGCGCACCTGCAGCCCAATCTGGTTCTGGTTCTCGAGCGCATACCGGTCGGTCTCCGACGACTGCTGGTTGAAGCTCTTGGCGAGCAGGATGCCTGACACGCTCAGGGTCTCCTGCGTGATCGCGGTCATGTCGCTCAGCGACTCCTGCGTCTTGGTGGCTATGCGCGCGCGCACCTGCCCGACCCTGCGCTGGGCGAAGATGAGGATCGGCAACAGGATGACGGCGACGATCGTCAGCTGCCAGCTGAGCACGAGCATGCTCACGAACGCGGCGATCACCGTGACCGTGTTGCCGATGACGCTCGAGATGGTGTTGCTGAGAACGCCGGCGACGCCGCCGACGTCGTTCTGCAGTCGTGACTGGATGATGCCGGTCTTCGTCCGGGTGAAGAAGGCGAGTTCCATCGCCTGCAGGTGCTCGAACAGCCGCACGCGAAGCGCGCCCATCACCTTGTTGCCCACCGTCGCGGTGAGCCATGTCTGCCACACCCCGAGGGCCGCGGAGGCCACCCAGAGCAACACCATGATCGACACGAGTTCGACGAGCACCGGGATGTTGGGGCCGCCCTCGGGGAAGAGCCCGAGGTCGAACGCCTGCTTCGTCAACAGCGGAGGTGCCACGCTCAGCGCCGCGCTCACCAGCACGAGCGTGATGGTGACGGCGAGCTGCTTCTTGTGCGGCGCGAACAGCTCTCCGATGCGCTTCAGCAGGTCGGGGATCTTCGGCGCGGCGGCATTCTCCGCGCGTTGCGCCTGCGCGTCGCCGCCGCTGACCCGCGTGCCATGGCCGGCACCGCCGCGCATTCCGCTCATCGTCCGAGACTACGCTGCGTTCGACCCCACACTGCCATCGGCAAGGTCGCGCCCATCACACGCCTAAACAACGTTGCTGGGCACTACAGCTAGCCCTTCGTCGAGCCGGCCAGCAGGCCTCGCACAAAGTATCGCTGCAGACCGAAGAATACGAGAAGCGGCACGATGAGCGAGACGAACGCCGCAGCCGTGAGCCGCTGCCAGTCCTGGCCTCGCGTTCCCGTCAGCTCCGCGAGTCTCTGTGTCAGCGGCGCCGCGTCCTGGGTGCCGCCCGAGAAGATGAGCGCCACGAGCAGGTCGTTCCACACCCAGAGGAACTGGAAGATCGCGAACGACGCGATAGCGGGAAGCGCGAGCGGCAGCACGATGCGCAGGAAGACCTGCATGTGGCTCGCGCCGTCGACGCGTGCGGCCTCGATGACCTCGCCCGGGATCTCCGCAATGAAGTTGTGCAGCAGGAAGATCGCGAGAGGCAACGCGAAGATCGTGTGCGCGATCCAGATGGGGAGGTAGTTCTGCTCGGGAATCGACGGGATGACTCCGTGCAACCACTCCTGCCCGGGGCGGAGGATCGTTCCGAACACCTGGAGCAGCGGGATGAGCGCCATCTGCAGCGGCACGATCTGGAGGGCGAACACGACGATGAAGATCCAGCCGCTGCCCTTGAACTTGATCCACGCGAAGGCGTACGCGGCCATCGACGCGATCACGAGCGGGAAGATCGTGCCGGGGATCGCGATCGACAAGGAGTTGACGAAGTAGGCGCCGAGCTGAGGGGACGACTGCGACGACGACAGCAGCACGTCCTGGTAGTTCTCGAGGGTGAGCGCGGGGTTGCTGAAGAACGTCCACCACCCGGTCGTGCGGATCGCCTCGGCCGGTCGGAACGACGAGATGAGGAGGCCGAATGTCGGCATCGTCCAGAGCACGGCGATGATCAGGGCGGCGGCGGTCGCGCCGCGAGACGTGAGTCGCCTCTTGACGCGGCCCGTCTTCGTGAGGCCTTCTTCGGCCAACTCGATCGAGCCCTTGGTCAGCCCGGTCTTCGAGATCGGCAGGTCGACGGGAGATACGCTCATCGGATTTCCTTCTGGCTACGGAGCACGCGGACGTTGTAGATGACGATGGGGAGCACGAGGATGAACAGGATGACGGCGAGGGCGGCTCCTCGACCGGGCTCGTTCGCCCGGAATGCCTGCGTGTACATCTCGTTGGCGACGACGCTCGTGTCGAAGTTGCCGGCGGTCATCGTGCGCACGATATCGAACACCTTGAGCGTCGCGATGGAGATCGTGGTCACGACTACGACGAGCGAGCCGCGGATGCCGGGGACCGTGACGTTCAGGAAACGCTGCCAGGCGTTGGTGCCGTCGAGCTGTGCGGCCTCGATCTGCTCGGTCGGTACGCCCTTGATGGCCGCGGAGAGCACGACCATGGCGAAACCGGTCTGGATCCACACCATGACGGCGATGAGCAGGAATGTGTTGAGCGGGGAGTCTTGGAGCCACTGGACGGGCTCGCCGCCGAAGGCGACAACGACGGCGTTCAGGAGTCCGATCTGCTCGCGCCCCTGCGACTTGTAGTCGTAGACGAACTTCCAGATGATTCCGGCGCCGACGAAGGAGATGGCCATCGGCATGAACACGAGGGCCTTGAAGAACTTCTCACCGCGCGACTTGTCGATGAAGACCGCGTAGGCGAGTCCCACGGCGGTGGAGATGAGCGGCACGAGGACGACCCAGATGACCGTGTTGATGAGTGTGCGGATGGCGTCGGGCTGCGTGAAGGCCCAGATGAAGTTCTCGAAGCCGACAGGGTCGCCGGTGCGATTGAAGAACGCGAGCGACGTCGTGCGGATCGCCGGGTAGATGAGACCGCCGACGAGCAGGAGCACCGCCGGGCCGATGAAGGCCGCGAGTTGGAGGTAGTCGCGCGTGCGCTTCGGCGCCTTGTCGACGACGAACAGGATGAGGCCGACGACGGCCGCGAAGATGGCGAGCCCCCCGGCTACCTGCAGCACCTTACCGATGAGATCCGCAGTGGTCATGGACTTCCCTAGCTTTCGTTCGACAGTGAATGGCTTGACTACGGGAGTGAGGTGAGGCGAGGCCATTGCTGGCCCCGCCTCACACACTATCCGTGATGCGATTGACTACTTGGGCCAGCTGCTCTCGATGGTGTCGACCGTCTGCTGCGTCGAGTCGCCGCTTACCCAGCCGACGATGCCCTTCCAGAAGGAGTTGGAACCGACTGCGCCGGGCATGAGGTCGGAGCCGTCATAGCGGAAGGTCGCATTGGGGTCCTGGAGGATCTCGATGGTGTCCTTGAGCAGCGGGCTGGACGCGAGCGACGGGTCCACCCCGTTGTTCGCGCTGACCGTTCCGCCCTGCTCGACGCGCAGGTTGGCGAACGTGTCGGTCGACATGTGGGTCAGCACCGCCGTGATGGCGTCGCTCTCCTTGAACGCGACGACCGTCTCGCCACCACCGGTGACCGCGAGCGGGTCGTCGGCCTTGACGGGCGGCATCAGGAACGCGTAGACGTCGCCGTCGGGCGACACGTCGACGCCCTCACCCCAGTTGACCTCGTAGAAGGATGCCTGGTGGTGCAGCGAGCACGTGCCGTCGAGGATGCCGAGTCCACCCTCCTGGAAGGGGGTCGAGATGAGCGACTGGGTGTCGATGTACTCGGCGTTCTTGAGAATATCGCCGGCTGCGTCGAACGCGGCCACGATGGCGGGGTCGTTGAACGGGATCTCGTGCTTGACCCACTGGTCGTAGACGTCCGGGCCAGACTGGCGGAGCACGAAGTCCTCGATCCAGTCGGTTCCCGGCCAGCCGGTAGCCTCACCGGACTCGAGACCGGCACACCACGGCAGGTGGTCGCCCTCATCGGCGATAGTCTGCGTCAGCTTCATCAGCTCGTCGAGCGTCTTCGGGGTCTCGTAGCCCTTGTCCTTGAACTCGGCGGGCGAGTACCAGATGTAGCCCTTGACGCTGGCGAGCATCGGCGCGCCGTAGAACACCCCGTCGAGGGTGCTGTACGCCTTCCAGTCGGGCGACCAGAACTTGTCGACGTTCGCCTCGACTGCGGCGGGCGCCGGCTTGAGGTAGCCGTTCTCCGCGAGAAGCGCGACGAGTCCGGGCTGCGGCACGATTCCGATGTCGGGAGCGTTTCCGCCCTCGGCGAGCTGGGCGATGTTGCCCTCGAAGTCACGGCTGCCCTGGTAGTCGACCTTGATGTCGGTACAGGTGGCGAAGTCGGCCCACGACGCGATGAGGCGGTCGGCCTCTTCCTCGACGATGGTTCCGGAAATCGTGACCTCGTCACCGTCGAAGGTGCCGTAGCTCTCGTAGTCGGAGCAATCGGTGTCGCCTTTCGACTGTGTCACATCACCGGTACAACCGGCGAGTGCGAGGCCGATGACGCCTGCTGCGGCGATCGGCATGAGTAGACGGCGCTGGAAAGCGGAACTCATATTTCCTCCTCATTGAGATGAGCCCGTTCCGCGCTTCACGCGCGAGATCGGACGACATGGATTGCAGGTGCAGGAACCGCGACCGTGCGTGGGTGATGTCGGGAAACGGTTCCGGACTCAACGTATGGCACTCGAACGGCGAGTGCAAGCGCTTGAGGTGTTTCGGTGCACGGGTGTTATCTACGCCGTGGGAGCGCTACCACACACGTCTCCGCACGCAGAACGAGGGCACCGCTTCGGAAGAAGCGGTGCCCTCGTGAATCCCCTTGTGGGGACGGAACTACTTGAGCGTGACGGTGGCGCCAGCCTCTTCGAGCTGAGCCTTCGCCTTCTCGGCGGTCTCCTTGTTGACACCCTCGAGCACGGGGCCCGGGGCGCCATCAACGACGGCCTTGGCCTCGCCGAGGCCGAGGCTCGTGAGCGCGCGGACCTCCTTGATGACCTGGATCTTCTTCTCGCCGGCGGCCTCGAGGATGACGTCGAAGGAATCCTTCTCCTCGACCTCTTCGACGGGCGCAGCAGCACCGGCAGCAGCAACTGCGACGGGAGCGGCGGCGGTGACCTCGAAGACCTCTTCGAACTTCTTGACGAACTCGCTGAGCTCAATGAGCGTCAGTTCCTTGAAGGCTTCGATGAGCTCTTCGCTTGACAGCTTTGCCATGATTTTCTCCTTGTGTGTTTCTTAGTTCTCAAAACCGCGGGTCAGGCTGGGCCTAGTTCGCGGACTCCTGCTTCTCACGCAGCGCCTCGACCGTGCGAACGGCCTTCGAGAGCGGAGCGTTGAAGAGATATGCCGCACCGAACAGCGAAGCCTTGATTGCGCCGGCCATCTTGGCAAGCAGCACTTCACGGGAATCGAGGTCGGCGAGCTTCGCTACGTCTTCTGCCGTGAGCGGGTTACCGTCGAGGTAACCGCTCTTGACGACGAGCAGCGGGTTTGCCTTGGCGAAGTCACGCAGGGTCTTTGCAACGGCGACGGTGTCTCCGTGTACAAAAGCGATCGCGGACGGGCCGGTCAGTTCGTCGTCAAACGAAGTGATACCTGCCGCGTTGGCCGAGATCTTGGTCAGCGTGTTCTTCACCACGGCGTACGTTGCGTCTGCACTGAGTGATTTGCGCAGCGTCTTCAGCTGGGCAACAGTGAGACCGCGGTACTCGGTCAGCAGAACGGCGTTCGAGTTACGGAACTTGTCCGTAAGCTCGGCGACCGATGCTTCCTTGTTCGCCATGGCTCTCCTTAATTGGTGATTGTCATTAGCCTGAGGAGCGCAGAAACTTGTGCGTTAAAAACAAGAAGCCCCACGCAGTTGCGCGGAGCTTGGGAATCCCTCTCGGGAAAAACTTCGAACACCTGCGCTGGATTTACTGCATCACATCCGTGAGGACACGAGGCAACCTGCGGTCTTTGGCTTCGTACAGACTAGCACAGCCGCGAGGGCTGGTGGATCAGTGCTGCCAGCTGTGCCTCGGCGCATAGCCGAGCACGCGCTTCGCCTTCTCGATCGAGAGCAGCGACTCGTTGCCCGACAGTGCGCGCGTCACCTCGACCCCGGCAAACGCGGACGCCGCGAGCTCGGCGCTCGGCGTGCGCATGACCGTGTCGGCCGCCGCGATGATGAAGCGGTCGAACCCCGGCGCCGACAACTCGAGTGCACGCAGCACGGCCTGCGCACCGTCGCGTGAGTCGATGTAGCCGTAGGCGTTCCAGCGGCGCAGTGCCGCGTCATCCTGAAAGCCCTCGAACGCGGCGTAGTCCTCCTCGTCCATGACGTTGGAGAAGCGCAGCGCCGTGATCGACAGCTCGGGATCCCAGCGCACGAGCTTCTGCGCCAATTCCTCCTCGAGGTGCTTGACGACGGCGTACATCGACTCGGGGCGCGAGGGGTACTCCTCGTCGATCGGCAGGTAGGGCGGGTCGATCTCGAAGGGGATGCCGAGCAGCGTCTCGCTCGACGCGTACACGATGCGCTTGACGCCGGCGCGGCGCGCTGCCTGGAAGACGTTGAAGGTGACGGCGATGTTGTTGTGGAACGTCGCGGAGTCGGCGTGCAGTCCGCCGGCGGGGATGGCGGCGAGGTGAACGATGGCGTCGACGCCATCGTGACGCGAGTCGATGCCGAACACCGCGTCGATCGTCTGCCCGTAGTCGGCGAGGTCGACGCGACTGAACGCGTCACCCCGTTGACCGACGGCATCGACGTTGACGACCGCGTGCCCCGCATCCAGGAGCCCCGCGACGACCGCTGATCCGAGCTTTCCTGAACCACCTGTGACGAGAATGCGCATGAGCCCAGTCTTGCATCAGGGGGCGAGCGGCAGACCCACGGCGAAGACCGTCGTCCCCGGTTCGCTCTCCACCGACACCTCGCCGCCGTGCGCCTCGACGATCGCGGCGACGATAGCGAGGCCGAGACCGGTGCCTCCCGCGACGCGGGAGCGCGACCCGTCTCCGCGGGCGAACCGCTCGAAGACGGCGGGAAGCACGCGCTCGTCGATCCCCGGCCCGTCGTCGGCGACGCGCACGAGCGCCCGGCCCCCTTCGGCCGTGACGGATGCGACGACCGTCGTTCCGGCGGGCGTGTGCACCCGCGCGTTGGCCAGCAGGTTGGTCACGACCTGGTGCAGCCGGGCGGCATCCCCGTCGACGACGACCGGCGTCTCGGGAAGGTCGAGCACCCATTCGCGATCGGGCCCGGCCGCGTGCGCGTCGCTCACCGCGTCGGTGAGCAGCCGCGCGAGGTCGACGGGCTGGCTCTCGAGGCTGCGGCCGTCATCGAGCCTGGCGAGCAGCAGGAGGTCTTCGACGAGAGACGTCATCCTTATCGACTCCGACTCCACGCGGCCGAGCGCGTGCACGACGTCGTCCGGCAGCTCGTGTCCGCCGCGGCGGGTGAGCTCGGCGTAGCCGCGGATCGAGGCGAGGGGCGTGCGCAGCTCGTGGCTCGCGTCGGCCACGAACGTGCGCACCTTCTTCTCGCTCGCCTCCCGCGCGGTGAGAGCTGCGGCGATGTGCCCGAGCATGCGGTTGATGGCCGCCCCCACCTGGCCCACCTCGGTGCGCGGGTCGGCGTCGTCATCGGGAACCCGCACCGCGAGCGCGACCTCGCCGCGCTCGAGCGGAAGCTCGGAGACGTGCGAGGCGGTCGCCACCACGCGTTCGAGCGGGCGCAGGGCGACGCGGACGATCGCCGTGCCGACGGCGAACGCGGCCGCGAGTCCGGCGAGCGTCACGAGCACGACCACCGTGAGCAGCTGGTTGACGGTCGAGTGGACCTCGGCGAGCGACATCCCGATCAGAACGGAGGGGCCCGACTCGACATCGGTCAGCACGAAGCGGTACTCGCCGAGATCGCCGCCGAGATCGATCGTTGTCGGCTCGCTCGACGCGGCCAGTCGTGTGAGAGCCGCGTTCTGCTCGGCGGTCAGCGCCGTCGCCTGCAGCTGCTCGCCGAGAACGACGGCGACCACATCGTCGCCGCTGCTGTAGCCGGCGACCGTGCCCGGCGGCAGGCCCGCCAGCGGCGCCGCCTCACCCGCGCCCGGGCGACCGCCCCCGCCCGGCCCATCGGCGGTGTTCTGGAAGCGGCCGCTCGCCGAGACCACCTGGTCGTCGAGCTTGCTCACGAGAGTGTCGTTGAGGGTCAGCACGCTCACGGCGCCGACGACGACGCTCACCGCCGCGAGCAGGGCGACGATGCCCACGACGAGGCGACGGCGCAGGGTCCAGCGCGCCCGAGCGCGTGCCATCAGTTGGCCGGCTTCAACACGTAGCCGACGCCACGCACGGTGTGGATCATCGGTTGGCCGAGGGAGTCGATCTTCTTGCGGAGATACGAGATGTAGAGCTCGACGACGCTGGACTTGCCGCCGAAGTCGTAGCTCCAGACCCGGTCGAGTATCTGCGTCTTGCTCAGCACGCGTCGCGGGTTGCGCATCAGGTATCGCAGCAGCTCGAATTCGGTCGCCGTGAGCTCGATCACCGTGCCTGCCCGCTGCACCTCGTACGAGTCCTCGTCGAGGGTGAGGTCGCCGACGGCGAGGAACGAGTCATCCGCCTCGCTGAGCACGAGGGTCGAACGACGGATGAGGCCGCGCAGACGGGCGACCAACTCCTCGAGGCTGAACGGCTTGGTGACGTAGTCGTCGCCGCCCACGGTGAGGCCGACGATGCGGTCGTCGAGCGAGTCCTTCGCCGTGAGGAAGAGGATCGGTGTGTTGACCCCGTCGGCGCGAAGACGGGTCAGCACCTGCAGGCCGTCGATGTCGGGCAGCATGATGTCGAGCACGATCACATCAGGGCGAAACTCCCTCGCCAGGGTGATCGCTGTGCGACCGTTGGACGCGATTCTCACGTCCCAGCCCTCGTACCGCAGCGCCATGGACAGGAGGTCGGTGAGCGAGTCCTCGTCGTCGACGACCACCACACGGATCGGCCTTCCGTCGAGACGGGTGAGCCGCGGCGGGTGTGCAGTCGCGGTGTGACGGGAAACCGGCTGGTCGATGCTCATGGTTCCATTATTGGGAGTTTTCTATGCGTCGACTGATAGCGTCGGAGCCGCCCGATGGCGGTGGTGCAGGGCACAATGGTGGGGTGACGTTCGTGCAGCCGATGCTCTCCCTCTGGGATGAGCCCGAGCGAGCCGAGCCCACCCCTGATCACCGCTCACGCGTGCTCGCGACATCCACCGACCGCGTCGCCTGGTTGCGAGCCCGCAGCCGCGGAGTGACGGCAACGGATGTCGCCCGCCTCTCGAGCGAGCGGTCGCTGTCAGCCGTGGCCTACGACAAGATCAACGGCACGTCGTTCGGCGGGAACGCCTACACCGACCACGGCAACTCACGGGAACCGGAGATCGCCCGCTGGGTGCGCGCGAACCACGGCATCGACCCCAGCAGGCACCTGTTCCACGCACACGGCGAGCGCTCGCACCTCGCCACGCCCGACGGCGTCGGGGTGATCGACGGCACCGTCGTGCTCGCGGAGATCAAGACCACGTCGTCGCTGTGGAAGAGCGTGCCGCGCTCGTACCTCCGGCAGGTGTGGTGGCAGCAGTACGTGCTCGGCGCCGAGCGCACGCTTCTCGTCTGGGAGCAGCACCTCGACTTCGTGCCGATGCATGCCGAACCGACCTGCCGCTGGATCGAACGCGACGACAACGAGATCCACGTGCTCGTCGGCCTCGCCAACAAGCTGCTCGGCATGATGCGGGGCTGACGGTGGCCGTCGTCCTGCTGCACGGACTCGGCGGCGATCGCCGCCAGCCACTCGCGCTCCTCGGGCCGGCGCTGCCCGACGATGCGACAGTGGTCGCGCCCGACGTGCGCGCCCACGGCACCTCCACGCTCATCGGTGAAGCGGCCGACTTCACGCTCGACGCCCTCGCCGACGAGATCGCCGCGGGGCTGCCCGACGAGCCGCTCATCGTCATGGGCATCTCGCTGGGCGCCGCTCTCGGCTTGCGCCTCGCCCTGCGCGACGACCTCGAGGTCGAGAAGCTCGTGTTCATCCGCCCGGCGTTCACCGACGAGTCGGTGCCCGGGAACCTCGCCGTCTTCCCCGTGATCGGGGAGCTTCTACAGACCTACGGCGCCGAGCGCGGCGAAGAGCTCTTCCGTGAGACGGAGGGGTACCACGACCTGCTGCTGGCCTCACCGCTGGGGGCGGAGGGGGCGATCGAGCAGTTTCGGAAGGCGGATGCAGCGGAGCGCGCCATCCGCCTCATCGAGATCCCGCGCCATCCGGCGTACGTGTCGGCCGCGGAGCTGCAGCGCGTCACGGCACCGGTCTCGATCGTCGCGGCGCCACGGGATCCCGTGCATCCCGTCGATGTCGCGGAGATGTGGCTCGAGGCGCTGCCCAACGCGAGCCTCACCCTCGTTCCGGCGCGTGACGAGAGCGAGGAGTTCTACGCTGTCGCGATCCGCGCCGCCGCGCACCGGGCGCTGTCGATCGACGGCCCGGCGTAGACCTCCAGGGCCTCGGCCTCAGCGGACGAACCGCACCTCGTGGATCTCCTCGCCGAGGAACGGCTCCCTGCGCTCAGCGCCGTCGAGCCGGAATCCGTTGCGCTCGTAGAAGCGGTGCGCCGCCGGGCTGTCGCTCGCGATCCAGAGGAACGCCGGTCCGGGCTGGAGCACGGCATCGAAGAGCCGCTGCCCGAGCCCCTGGCCGTGGAACTCGTCGCGCAGGTACACGAAGTACAACTCGCGGATACCGGGCAGGTCGGGGTCTCGGCTCGGGCCCGACCCAGCGAAGCCGACGATCTCCCCGTCGACGAGCACGGCTACGTGCGAGTACTCCGGGCCGAGGCCGGCGTAGTGCATCCACAGCTCGGCCATGCGTTTCGGCGAGAGGCGGGTCAGCGCCGCCTCGCTCACGAGGTGGTCGTAGGTCTCATGCCAGCACGCCGCCTGCACGCGCCCGAGTTCTTCGGCGTCCACATCACGTACGGGGCGGACTATCACTGTCGCGGTCATGGTCCGACGGTAGCCCCTACGGGCCGCGAGCGCCAAAGCGGCCTCCGCATCATCCGTGTCGCCGTCAACCGGCGGCCAACGGACGATGTGCACGCTCGCGACGAGGTCGGTAGCGGCGTCGATGCCGAGTTCGACGAGGGTGATCTCCTCGCGCTCGTCGGCGAGCCCCCCGCCCGCGTGTTCCCCGTGTCGGCGTCGTACGGCGCGGCGTAGAAGTGCGGCGCTCGATCACCGAGCCTTGCTCATGAAGGCTCGGTCTCCTCGATCGCCTCCCGCCGTATGGCGGCCTCCGGCTCGTCGTCGTCGAGGAGGCCCGGCGGCCTCGATGAGCATGCCGTCGGGGTGCCCGTTGACACAGGCCGGGTAGCGGAACTGGGAGGTGGGCAACTGCCGCACGGTGAGTTTGCAGCAAGGTGACGTGTCTGTAACAACACCGAATCATTTATCCCGTTTACTTGGGGTAGAAGCACCACGGCGGGAAGGCCTCAACCATGACGACGATGCGAGCCATCCTGATGGACGAGGCGGGCGGCCCGGAAGTGCTCCGGTGCGGAACCACGGATGTGCCGATCACGGTCAACGCGGAGTTCCTCGTCAAGGTCGTCGCCGCGGGAGTGAATCCGATCGACGCCAAGACGCGGGCCGGCCGAGGTGTGACGCCGGCTATCGCTTCCTATCCCACGGTGCTGGGCAACGACTTCAGCGGCGTCGTGCTCGCGTCGCCCTACGAGGGCCATCCGATCAAGGTGGGCGACGAGGTCTACGGCATGACGGGCTTTCCGCGGTTCGGCGGCAGCTACGCGGAGGTCGCGGCGGTCAGCGCCCTGAGCATCGCCCGCAAGCCTAAATCGCTGTCACACGTCGAGGCCGCGGGCGTGCCGCTGGCCGCACTGACCGCGTGGGGCATGGTCGTCGACGTCGCCAAGGCGCACGAGGGCCAGCGCATCCTCATCCATGCCGGCGCCGGCGGGGTCGGCCACTTCGCCGTGCAGTTCGCCCGCTTCTTCGGCGCCTACGTCGTCGCGACGGGCTCCACCCGCAACCTTGGGTGGCTCGCCGAACTGGGAGCCCAGGAGACGGTCGACTACACCTCCGAGCGCTTCGAGGATGTCGTCGACGCGGTCGACGTGGTAATCGACCTCATCGGCAACGTGCACGACGACACCGGCACCCGGTCGCTCGGCATCGTGCGACACGGCGGACTCATCGTCAACGCCCCCACCGGCAGCTGGCCCACGTTCCTCGCCGACGCCACGGCGGCCGGCCTGCGCGCCACGAGCTACAAGGTCGCTCCCGACGGCAGCACCCTCGCGGTCATCTCGCGACTCCTCGAGTCGGGTGACGTGCGCGTCTTCGTCGACCAGGTCTTCGAGTTGGATGGCGCGCCCGACGCACACCGTGCGCTCGAGACGGGGCATACGCGGGGCAAGATCGTGCTGAAGGTCAGCGACTACTGACGTTCAGCTCCAGCGCGCGCACGAAGTCGTCCTCCCACTTGCCACCCACCAGGAAGCGTTTCGTGCCGACGGTGACGAATCCGCTCTTCTCGTAGAAGCGGTTGGCGCGGGCGTTGTGCTGGTTGACGCCGAGCCACACCGAGGCCGCCCCGCGCTCCCGCGCACGCTCCACGCTCGCCGACATGAGCGTCGCCGCCGCGCCCGAGCCGTGCGCCGACTGCAGCAGGTAGAACTTGCTGAGCTCCGTGACCGGACGGGCGTGCACGACGGCGAGCACGTCGTCGTCGGTCGGGTCGCCGCTCACCAGCATCGAGTAGCCGAGCGCCTCACCGTCCGCCTCGACGAGGAGGAGGTCGCGGACGGGGTCGGCGAGATAGTGCGTGAAACGCTGCTCGCTGAGGTGGACAGCGATGAAGTCGTCGATCGCCTCGAGCGTCGTGCCGGGAGGGCACGCGAGGGCGAAGGTGGCGGCGGCGAGGCGATGGAGGAGGGGCGAATCATCCGCTGTGGCGATCTTGACGGTTGGTGAAGGCACTCGAGAAGAATAGCGGCGCGGCCCGCGGGCGCGAAAAAGGGGGCCCGCCGAAGCGAACCCCCTTCCGTTGTCCAGACGGATCTAGAGAACGTTGACGTCGAGCGGGATGCCGGGACCGAAGGTCGTCGAAACGGTGCCCTTGGTGATGTAGCGGCCCTTGGAGCTGGACGGCTTGACGCGAACGATCTCGTCGAGTGCCGCCTTGATGTTCTCAGCGAGCTGGTCCTCCGAGAAGGACGCCTTGCCGGCGACAAAGTGCACGTTGGAGTGCTTGTCGACGCGGAACTCGATCTTTCCACCCTTGATCTCGGAGACGGCCTTGGCCGTGTCCATCGTCACGGTTCCGGTCTTCGGGTTGGGCATGAGGCCACGCGGGCCGAGCACCTTTCCGAGACGACCGACCTGGCCCATGAGCTCGGGCGTGGAGACGGCCGCGTCGAATGCGACGTAACCTCCCGCGACCTTCTCGATGAGCTCGGCGCCACCGACCTCGTCGGCACCGGCAGCGATTGCTGCCTCCGCCGCGGGGCCCGTTGCGAACACGATGACGCGGGCGGTCTTACCGGTTCCGTGAGGAAGGATGACCGTTCCGCGGACCATCTGGTCTGCCTTGCGGGGGTCGACACCGAGCTTGAGGGCGACCTCAACCGTGGAGTCGAACTTTGCGGAGCCTGTGGTGCGCGCGACAGAGACGGCCTCGGTGGGCGTGTAGAACTTGCCCTCCTCGATCTTGTCGGCTGCGGCGCGGTAGGCCTTGGATTTCGTAGCCATTATGCGTCCACCGTGATTCCCATAGAGCGAGCGGTGCCCGCGATGATCTTCTCTGCGCCTTCGATGTCGTTGGCGTTGAGGTCGGCCATCTTCTGCTCGGCGATGGCGCGAACCTGCTCACGAGTGAGACGGGCGACCTTCGTGGTGTGGGGCGTGGGCGAACCCTTGGCCACTCCAGCTGCCTTCTTGATGAGCTCCGCTGCGGGCGGGGTCTTCAGGATGAAGGTGAACGAACGGTCTTCGTAGACCGTGATCTCCACGGGGATGACGTTTCCACGCTGGGATTCGGTCGCGGCGTTGTACGCCTTGCAGAACTCCATAATGTTGACGCCGTGCTGGCCCAGGGCCGGGCCGATAGGCGGCGCGGGGTTCGCGGCGCCGGCCTGGATCTGAAGCTTGATCAGACCCGTGACCTTCTTCTTCTTCATTGCCATTGTTTTTCCTTTTCTGTTCGAACCCTTTTCGCGGCCTGAGGCCCTCGAAGGGTTCTCCCGCAACTCCGGCGATTCCGGGATGCGGTGGTTCTAGGGGTTAGAGCTTGGTGACCTGGTCGAAGCTGAGCTCGACCGGGGTCTCGCGCTCGAAGAGCGACACGAGCACGGTGAGCTTTCCGCTCTCCGGCTTGATCTCGCTGATCGAACCGGGAAGGCCCGCGAACGAGCCTTCCTTGATCGTGATGGTCTCGCCGACCTCGAAGTCGATCTCTGCCGGGATGGAGCGGGCGGTGTTCTTGCCCTTTCCGCCGGTAGCGGCCTTCGACGGCGCTTCGACGATCTGCACGAGGCCCTTGAGCATCTCAAATGCCTCGTTGAAGCGCAGCGGCGTCGGGTTGTGGGCGTTGCCCACGAAGCCGGTGACGCCGGGAGTGTGGCGCACGACGCTCCACGAGTCTTCGTTGAGCTCCATGCGCACGAGCACGTATCCGGGGATGCGCACACGGGTGACGAGTTTGCGTTGGCCGTTCTTGATCTCGACCACGTCTTCCATCGGAACCTCGACCTGGAAGATCGAGTCTTCGACGGTCATGGAGATCTTGCGGTTCTCGATGTTCTGCTTGACGCGCTTCTCGAAGCCGGCGTAGGAGTGGATGACGAACCACTTGCCGGGAAGCGTCTTCAGCTCGGCGCGGAACGCCTCGTAGGGGTCGACCTCGACGGGATCGCCGTTGTCGTCGAGCTCGGGGCCGTCGTAGGGGGGAACATCGAGCTCCTCCTGGGCGGCCTCTTCAGCCTCGATGTCTGCTTCGTCGTCGGCGGCCGCGACTGAGGCGTCCGCTTCATCCGGTGAATCGACGTCGAGGGCGTCGTCGACGATCGCGTCGGCCTCAGGGTCGATCGCTGCGTCGAGGGCTTCGAGGAGTCCGGCGAGGTCGCCTTCCTCTTCGTCGTCTTCGACGTGGATGGCCTCGTGCTCGGCGGAGACAACGGAATCCTCGTCAGCCGCCAGCGAGTTGCCCTCCTGGGCCTGGTCGTCCTCGGAAGACTGCTCTGCAGCGGTCGCGAGGTCGATGTCGTCGCGGTGATTCTCAGGCACTGAATTCCATTCCATTCCTTGTTGTGAAGCCGGAAGTCTCCGGCCACGTCGTACTACTGCTACGTAGCCAGGTCGCCGTTGCCGAAGATGTAGTTGACCGCGAGCGAGAACACCCAGTCAAGACCTCCGACGAGCGCCATCATGATGACGACGAATACCAGCACGACGAGGGTGTAGCTCACGAGCTCTTTGCGAGTCGGAGTCACAACCTTCTTGAGTTCGTTGACGACCTGGCGGATGAACAGTGACAAGCGGCCGAAGGGACTGCGCTTCTCGGCGCTCTCCTTTCGAGAGCTGAGGACGACGTCCTCGCTGGGCTCGTCGGCAATTTTTCTAGCCACTGTTACTACCTTCCGACAGTCGTCCAGTTGACACTGTGTCGTTGATGGTGCTGTGCCATGTGGTGCTCGGCACCTCGCACGGAATGTACGAGGACACCTGCAGGGCGGACAGGACTTGAACCTGCAACCTGCGGTTTTGGAGACCGCTGCTCTACCAATTGAGCCACCGCCCTTTGCGGAGTCTTCCGACTCCACGGGGTCACGCTAGTCGAACACATGGCTTCGCCGCTGGGAACTCACAGGCTGGAATGCCGGAAGATGGCGCGCAGAAGCTTGGCAGAATTCGACTACCTCCACCAGTGTAAGGCATGGAGGCCGCCGCGTCATCCGGAGGCCCGGGAACCGACGCGGCGCTCCGCCTACACTAGCTGGGTGGCCATATTTCCCCGAATCTCCCGGCGCATCGGCGCCATTGCCGAATCAGCGACACTGAAGGTCGACGCGAAAGCCAAGGCGCTGCAGGCGGAGGGCCGCAAGGTCATCAGCTACGCCGCGGGCGAGCCGGACTTCCCGACTCCCTCGTACATCGTCGACGCCGCATCCGCCGCAGCCCTCGACGCGAAGAACTACCGCTACACGCCCGCCGTCGGCCTGCCCGACCTGCGTGAGGCGATCGCGGCGAAGACCCTGCGTGACAGCGGGCTCGCCGTCACGGCTGCGCAGGTAGTGGTTACGAACGGCGGAAAGCAGGCCGTCTACCAGTCGTTCGCGACGCTGTTGGATGCGGGCGACGAGGTGCTGCTGCCCGCTCCGTACTGGACGACCTACCCCGAGGCGATCAAGCTCGCGGGGGGCGTGCCCGTGGAGGTGTTCGCGGGAAGCGACCAGGGCTACCTCGTGACCGTCGACCAGCTCGAGGCCGCACGCACCGAGCGCACCAAGGTGCTTCTCTTCGTCTCCCCCTCCAACCCGACCGGCGCCGTCTACTCGCTCGAGGAGACCCGTGCCATCGGCGAGTGGGCGCTCGAGCATGGCGTCTGGGTGATCTCCGACGAGATCTACCAGAACCTCACATACGGTGCCTCCCTGTCGGATGCCGCTCCGCGCGCAGCCTCGATCGTGGAGGCCGTGCCCGCCCTCGCCGACACCACCATCCTCGTCAATGGCGTCGCGAAGACCTACGCGATGACCGGCTGGCGGGTCGGCTGGATGGTCGGGCCGCTCGACGTCATTCGGGCCGCGGGCAACCTGCAGTCGCACCTCTCCTCGAACGTGTCGAACATCTCGCAGCGCGCTGCACTCGCCGCGCTCACGGGCCCGCAGGACGCCGTGGAGGAGATGCGGCAGGCGTTTGACCGCCGCCGCCGCCTCATCGTCTCGGAGCTCAACACGATCGAAGGGCTCGTGTGCCCGATGCCCGAGGGCGCCTTCTACGTGTACCCGGATGTCACGGGGCTGCTGAACCGCTCGTGGGGCGGGGTGACCCCCACGACGTCGCTCGAGCTCGCCGACCTCATCCTGGAGCAGGCCGAAGTCGCCGTCGTTCCCGGCGAGGCGTTCGGCCCGAGCGGCTACCTGCGGCTCTCGTACGCGCTCGGCGACGAGCCGCTGCTCGAGGGCGTGCGGCGGCTGCAGCGGCTGTTCGCGTAGGCGGCCGGCGCTCCGCCGGTTGCGGTTCCGCGTCTATTCGCGGCATATTGCGCTCCGCGACCAGCACGGACAGCAATTTGCCGCGAGCGGATGCGGCGGTGGATAAGTTCCCGCACCTCCGGGCTGCCACTGCGACACTCGCGGCATGCCTTCAAGAGTGCCCCTTCCCGACCCCCTCCGTCGAAACCCATTCTCGTACGGCGAGGCCCGAGGGGCAGGTGTCACGCCGGGGAGGCTGCGTGGGCGCGACCTCGGTCACCCGTTCCACGGGTCGCGACATCCAGACCCTCAAGCACACGACGTAGTCTCGCTCTGTCGGGCATACGCACCGGTGATGCGAGCGGATGCATTCTTCTGTTCGATCACGGCGGCGGCGATCATGCGCGTGCCGCTTCCGGCGACGCTGCAGCGGGCACGGGTGTTGCACGTCGCGGTGCCGCATCCCGTCCGGGCGCCTGAAGGGCGAGGAGTCGTCGGGCACGCGGTGAAACTGATGGGAGACGACACTCTCCGCTGGGCGGGTCTTCGCGTCAGTTCACCCGAACGCTTGTGGTGCGAGCTCTCCGCCGTACTGAGCATGTCGCAACTCGTGGCGGCCGGGGACTACCTCGTTCACCGCGAGAATCCGCTATCCAGCATCCCACGCTTGGTTGACGCAGTCGAGCGCTACCCCGGTGGCGCTGGGGCCGGCCGGCGGCGCGAGTGCCTGCCGCACCTCGACCCCGGCGCCGAGTCCCCGCCGGAGTCGGAACTCCGGGTGCTAGTGACCCTCGCGGGAATGACCGACTTCGTCCCAAATCGGTGGGTGCAGGTTCCGGGAGCGCGCTACCGCGGTGACCTCGTGTGCGCCGAACGCAGAATGATCATCGAATACCAGGGGGCCTATCACCTTGACCCGGCCCAGCGACGGAAAGACATGTCGCGGATAGAGCGGCTGAGGGCGGCCGGATGGTTCGTCATGGAGGTCAATGCGGACGACCTGAACGATCCCGACGAGCTGGTCGCCCGGGTCCGGAGGGTCTACGACTCCCGGTCGCAGTTCTGATTCGCGGCATATTGCACTTCAGACCGGGCGCGGACCGCAATTTGCCGCGAATAGCGAGCGGCCGGCGCCGCTACGGCAGCTTGCGCTCCAGCGCCCACGCGGTCAGCTCGTACCGCGACGACAGCTGCCGCCTCGCGCTCGCGCTAGCGTTACGCGGGTGACAGCGACAGACCGGGCCCTGCCCACCCCCTCCGGCTATCCGGCGTTGGCCACGACGGTCTTCGGCGGGCTGCTCGTGCTCGCCGGCGCGGCGGTTCTCGGCTCAGCCGTGCTGCCGCAGGTCGTGCCGACGATCGGCCCCGATCCGCTCACCTTCTGGCCCGCCGACACGTGGGACTTCCCGACCGGCAACGGCGAGACGGGCCTGCTCTTCGGATCGCTCGTGCTCCCGGCCGCCGGTTTCGGTCTCGCCTACAAGGATGCTGGGGCGGCCGCCCGGCGCTGGATCAGCGGCGTGGGGTTCTTTGTCTTCGCCGCGCAGTCCCTGATGCTCGCCGCGGCGGTGGTCTGGATGACGGGACTGGGGCTCGGCGCCGAGTCGATCATCGCGGCTCCCGCCGACAAGTACGCGGTCGCCGTCATCTCGCCCGTCTGCCTGTTCGTGTGCGCCGCGGCCGCCGCGATCATGAACGTGCTCGGCCGACGCACGACCTTCGACGGCCGGAGCGACGAGTACTTCGCCACGGGAAGCGCGGTCGTGCGGGTGAACCCCCTTCCCGTCGCGCTGCACGCGCTCTGGCTGCTGCTCGCCATCGCCGCGTGGACCGCGATCGTCTACCTGCCGCTCGCCGCGATCGCGGGCGTCGAGGCGCTCGACCTGCCGTTCACCATGGACCGCGGGGTTCCCCAGCCGTGGCCGCGTCGCCCCGACGACGACTTCGAGCTCGCCCAGGTCGTCTACGGCGGCACGGTCGGCATCATCGCCGGGGCCGTGCTCTCGTCGCTGCTCAAGAAGGTGCTGTACCGCACGGTGCTGCGCGGCACCGTCGGCCGGGTCGTGAACGACGCGATGGTGAACAGATGGCGCAGCATCCAGCCGTTCGTGCACTACCCCCTGGCGATCTCGGGGCTCGCAGCCACCGTGTGCGTGCTCATCACCGCGTCGGCGGTGGGCTCGGGCGCCGGGGTCGATTCCGGGGCCGTCGGGCTCTTCGCGGTGCTCGGCCTGCTCGCGGCGGTCGTCGGGATCGTGCTCGTCGCGAACGTCTGGAGAACGGGCGACGACCCCCTGCGCGACCTGCCGATCCACCAGGCCGTGGCGGGTGACGTGCGCGGGTCCTTCCGCACGCCGAGCAAGCGGACGCGGACGAGCAAACGCGAGCCGAAGCGCACGCGGGGCGGGGCTCGTCGCCGGTAGCCGCATCCATCGACCGTTTGACCCGTCAACCCACCGGCTGCTCACCCAACGCGCCCGGCGGGAGCCCGAGGCGGGAGGTGCGACCGTCGGTGCGACGCTCGACGTGCTCGAGGAAAGCGCACGCAACGCCCTCGCTGAGACGCGGTCGCTTGTGGCGACGAGAGCGCAGGCGTGCGCAGCCGGGTCGTCGGCCTGCCCACGTCGGCACCGACATCGAGGTTGTGGGTGAGGCGCCGGACGGCTCGGCCGCCGTCGATGCCGCCCCAGCGCTCGAGCCGGATCTCGTGCTCATGAACCTGCGGATGCCGCGACTCGTGCTGACGACGCACGAGACCGACGCCAGCATCCTCACGGCGATCGAGGCGGGCGCGAGCGGCTACCTGCTCAAGGCCGCAGTAGCGGGGCGGCCGAGCGCTACAGCGACACCCCGACGAGCACCGGCTCCGCCATCATCCGCACGCCGAATTCCGAGAACACCCGGGTCTGCACGAAACGGCCCAACTCGGCGACCTCGGCGGCCGTCGCTCCACCGCGGTTGACGATCGCGAGGGTGTGCTTGCTGGAGATCGCGGCGCGAGAGCCGGGCAGCGAGAAGCCTCGACCGATGCCTGCCTTCTCGATCAACCACGCGGCGCTGAGCTTCACGCGGAAGTCGGTCTGCACCGGCGGTGCGGCAGGCTCCTCGCCGAGGGGCACGGCGACGGGGGCGGGCTCGGGGCTGTTGGCCCAGCGCGGCGCCTGCTCGGGCAGGGTGCGGGCGAAGTTCTCGCCGACGATCGGGTTGGTGAAGAAGGAGCCGCAGCTCACCGAGTCGGGGTCGGCGGGATCGAGCACCATCCCCTTCGACGTCCGCAGCGCGATCACGGTGTCGCGCACGGCACGCAGCTCGACCCGGTCGCCGAGCGAGACGCCGAGCGACGACGCGAGCTGGGCGTAGGCGACCGGGTCGCCGAGGCCGTCGTCGCTGCGTCGGAGCTCGACCTCGAGCGCGATCACGACACCCTGCGTGCCGCGTTTGAGGGCGGAGGTGCGGTAGCCGAAGTCGAGGTCGGCGGCGGAGAGCGTCTGCTTGTCGCCGCTCAGGTAGTCGAGGAAGTCGATCGACACGAGGCTCGACGCGATCTCCTGTCCGTAGGCGCCGATGTTCTGCACGGGCGCGGCTCCGCATGATCCGGGAATGCCGCTGAGCGCCTCGATGCCCGCGAGCCCGTTGTCGACCGTGTACGCGACGAGCGACTCCCACGGCTCGCCCGCCTGCACGCGCAGGCGAACCCGGTCGCCGTGTTCCGCGACCCGCTCGATGCCGCGGGTGAGCACACGGATGACCGTGCCCTCGAAGCCGTCGTCGGCCACGACGAGGTTGGAACCCCCGCCGAGCACGAGCCACGGTTCGCCGCTGGCCCAGACCGCGAGGGTCTCCTCGACCAGCTGCTCCGGGGTCTCGGGTGCGACCATCGCGCGAGCGGGTCCGCCCACGCGCATGGTGGTGAGCTCCGCGAGCGTCGTCACGGTCACGCGAGGCTGACGCGCGCTTGCGCCTTGCCGAGCACCGTCTGGTCGGCGAACGTCACGGTGAGGTCGATGCGTGCCTCGGCGTCGCTGAGGGCGCCGACCTTGGCGACCACGGTGACGGTTGCGCCATCCGTCGGGTCGACGACTACGGGCCGAGTGAATCGCACCTGGTAGTCGAGCACCTTGCCGCTGTCGCCGATCCAGTCGACGACCGGCTGCACCGCGAAGCCCATGGTGAGCATGCCGTGCGCGAGCACGCCGGGGAGGCCGACGCTCGCGGCGACGTCGTCACGATAGTGGATGGCGTTGAAGTCACCGGATGCCCCGGCGTAGCGCACGAGGGAATCCCGTGTGAGCACATAGGTCGTCTCGGCGACGACCTGTCCGATCTCGGCGATCACTCGTCACCCCTCACGACGAGGGTGGAGATGGCGGTCACGACGTGTTCGCTCGCCGCGTCGACGATCGTGGACTCGGCAGTGACCATCGAGTGGCCGCCCAGGCTCTTGATGCTCGCGATTCTCAGGGTCGCGGTGAGCACGTCGCCGGCGAGGATGGGGCGCGTGTAGCTGAACCGCTGGTCGCCGTGCACCACGCGGCTGAAGTCGATTCCGGCGTCGGGCTCGGCGAGCAGCTGCGCGAGGGTCGACTCCTGGATGACGACGGGGAACGTGGGCGGGGCGACGATGTCGCTGTAGCCGGCCGCGATCGCAGCATCCGGGTCGGTGTTGAGGGGGCTCGTGGCGAAGACGGCGCGGGCGAACTCGCGGATCTTCTCCCGACCCACCAGGTACGGGGCGGTGGGCTCGAACACGCGGCCCTGCAGTTCGGGGTTCACTGGCACCCAGCGATTCTACCCACTCGCCCGCGGGCGGCCCCACTCGCGCGTCAGGTCCCGCCAACCACAGAACCCCGGCTGCCTGTGGGCAACCGGGGTTCTGTTGGGGGTCTTGAGGTGGACTGGCTGCCTACTGGCAGGAGTCGCACTGCAGAAGATCCATCGGGTCAACGGGAACTGCGTAGCCGCCGACTGAATCGTTGTCGTTGTCCATGTGGATCCTCCTTCTGTGTGGTCGTTTCCGCTGCCATTGCAGCGAGGTCTTTACTATATAACCGGAATGACACTCGTGTCATTCCACTACATATAGTGTTTCGGCGTGTCGCGTCGATATTCATCGTCCTCGCCACCACCGACATCGAATCGCGGCGCGTAGTTCTGCGGATGTCGCCGAGGCGCGGATTTCTCGGGAAGAGTTCTGGCCCCCCGATCTGGGTATGCGCGGGTCGGGAGTGTCGCGGATCCTGTCGCGAAGCGTCGACGGTCGCGCGCTACGCCCGGCCGTAGGACGCGGCCAGGCGCCTGAAGCCTTCGTCGAGCGAAACGGCGGGCTTCCACTGCAGGTCTGCGCGAGTGCGCCGCTGGTCGAACCAGTGCGCCGTCGAGAGCTGCTCCGCGAGGAAGCGCGTCATCGGCGGCTCGTCCACACCCGGGCGCACGCGCCACGCGGCCTCGACGAGCGACCCGGCGGCTCGTGCGACGCTCGCGGGCACGCTCCAGTTCGGCGCGCTCACGCCCGCCGCGGCGCACATGCCCGCGAGCAGCTCCGCCACCGGGCGCGGCTCGCCGTTCGTCACGACGTAGGCGTTGCCGTGCACGTCGTGCGCGCGCTCGAGGGCGGCGGTGATCGCGGATGCCGCGTTGTCGATGTACGTCGTGTCGATGAGTGCGGCGCCCTGGCCGAGCAGCGGCAGCCGACCCCGACTGGCCCGGTCGACGATGCGGGCGACGAGTTGCGTGTCGCCCGGTCCCCAGACGAGATGCGGTCGCACCGCCACGACGGCGAGTTCTTCGGAGTCGGCGGCGAGCGCGAGCAGCTCTCCGGCCGCCTTCGTCCGCGCGTAGTCGCCGCGCGCTCGGCGCGGGTCGGCGGGCATCGCGTCGTCGCCCACTATCGACGCGCCGCTGTGCGCGACGGACGGCGACGACACCTGCACGAAGCGGTTCACACCCGACGATGCGGCGGCGCGCAAGAGCCGGAGCGTACCTCCGACGTTCACGGCCTCGAACTCCGCCGGATCACCGGCCAGCGACACCTTCGCGGCGAGGTGCACGACGCCATCGACCCCGTCGACGGCACGGCTCACCTGCGAGACGTTGGTCACCGAACCGATGTAGTCGGCGGCCCCCGGCACGTGCGACGGCCGACGCTGCAGCGTGCGCACCTCGTGCCCTGCGGCGAGGATCGACGCCGCGACGGCGCGGCCGAGCAGCCCGCTCGCGCCGGTCACAAGCACCCTCACGTGCTCACCACCCGCCGTGCGCCTCCGCGACCGCTCACGGCCGCGTCATCCGACCGCCGGTCAGCACGGAGGCGGCCCAGCGGCCGAGGCGCACGCGATCGATCTTGGAGTTGTGGCGGATGTCGGTGGGAAGCTGTGGCACAACGAGCACCGCCGCGATCGCCACGTCGACGGACGCGCGCACCGCGCTCGCCAGAGCGGGAGGCGCGAGCGACACGCGCACGGCGGGCGGCACGGTCTCGATCACGGCGACGAGCTGCTGCTCGCCGCGCGGTCCGACGCCGACGAGGGCCGCGCGGGCGACCTCGAACACCGACTCGAAGCGCTGCTCGGGGCCGACGGGAGTCACCACTGCGTCCGCGGTGACGATCACGTGGGGCATCCGGCCCTCGACCCAGAGCCGCCCCTGCCCGTCGATGTGGCCGACGTCGCCGGTGCGGTGCCAGCGTTCGCCGGCGATCGCCCCGCGGCGCGACTCACGCTCGGTGAGCCACAGAGAGTCGTAGTGGTCTTTGACGTGCGGCGCCGACACGACTATCTCGCCCGTCGTGAACGGCTCCTCGGAGAGCTCGCCGGCCGCGTCACCGTTCTCGTCGAGGGCGCTGATGCGCACGCGAGTCGTCGCGGCCGGGCGTCCGACGCAGACGCCGCCGGGCCCGCCGAGCGTCAGTTGCGCGTCCCGGATTTCCTCGAGCGTGATGTCGGTCATGAGAAGGCCCTCGGTCATGCCGTAGGGGGTGTGCGCCGTCGCCCCGGGCATGAGGGCGGATGCCGCGGTCAACAGTCGCTCCGACACCGGAGCGCCTGCCGACAGGAAGTCCTCGACCCCGCCGAGCGCTTCACGATCGGCGTCCGTCAGTTCACCCGCGGTCGCGACGACGTTGGTGATCGCGGCCGGGGAGAGGAACACGACCGTCGCGTCGACGGCCGCCACGGCAGCGGCGACCGCGGTCGCGGTGAGTGTCTTGGGCGAGGTGACGACCATGTCGGGCGTCACCGAACGGGCGCCGAGCGCGGGCCCGAGCAGCGCGAACGGCGCGAAACCGGCGACGAGGCCCGTGCCGAGCCCGATGCCGTAGGTCTCGGCGAGCGCATCGACTACCGCGGCGAGCTGGCCGTGCGTGTACACCACCCCCTTGGCGGGCCCGGTGGAGCCGGAGGTGAAGAGGACCGCGGCGGCGTCGTCGGGCGACGGGAGCTCGGGCAGCTCCTCCTCCACACCCAGCGACACGAGATCGCCGAGGGAGTAGGCGATGTCGAGCGAACGGCGCACCGGCTTGATGTAGCGCGCCGTCGAGATCTTCTGCCCGGGCCATCCGAGGGCCGTGGCGGCGGCGAGACCGGCGGGCGCTCCGATGACGTGGTCGGGCCATGCACCGCGCACGGCGCGCGTCAGGCCCTTCACTCCGAGACCCGCGTCGGCGACGACGACGACTGCCCCGAGCCGCAGGCAGGCGTAGAGCACGGCGGTCAGGTCGGCGCCCGGCTGGATGAGGAGCGACACCCGGTCACCGCGCTCGACCCCGATCATGGCAAGCCCGGCGGCCAGCTGGCGCACACGTCTCGACAGCAGCCTCCACGACACCACGTTCGGCGTGCCGCTCGGAGCACCCGCGGGCGCCATCTCCACGAGGGCCGTGTGGGAGCTGTCGCGCAGCTCTTCGAGATAGCGGAAGAGGCCCGCCGGCGGGCCGTGGACCACGGGCTTCACATAGCCCTCGTCGAAACGGTTCGGGTCGAGGACCTCGTCGTCCGGGCCGGCCGGCACGTCGATGGCGAACCGCGACGGGTTGGCACCGGCGGTGCCGAGCCCGCCGAGTTCGGTGCCGCGGTCGCCGAGCCAGGTGAGCACTGCCGCCGCGTAGTCGACGTCTTCCGCGATGAGGTGGCCGGCCGACTCGAAGCGATGCACGTCGGCGTGCGGCAGGCGGTCGACGAGATCGTCGAGGTAGCGGTCACTGAAGATCGGGTCTTGCGGGCCCCAGAGCGCGAGGGCGGGAACGGCGAGGTATCGCACACCCTCGGCGATGCGCTCGAGCTCCTGATGGCTGGCGTGCGCCGCGTTGACCGGGATGTCGGCGACGAACCCGCCGATGCCGCCGCGTCGAGCGGCCTCGAGGTAGGGTGCCCGATAGCCGTTCTTGACCGTCTCGGCGAGCGGCGGATGCGCGAGGCCGAGCGTCGTCTCGAGGAATCCGGGTGTGGCAACCGTGGCGGTACGGAGCACGCCCCGCAGCAGGGTGAGTCGCAGCGGCGCCGGGATGGCGGCACCTGCCGGCTGGTGCACGGCCGTGTTGAGAACCGCGACCCCGCCGAGCAGCGCGGGGTGGTCGACGGCCCAGCCGAGGCTGACGACGCCGCCCCAGTCGTGCCCGAGGGTGATGACCGGTTCCCTCAGCCCCAGGGCGTCGGTGAGATCGCCGAGGTCGCGCACGCGTCGCGCGAGGGTGCGCGGCTGCCCGGTGCGCTCCGAGAACCCCATGTCGAGCTGGTCGACGGCGATGACCCGCCAGGCCTCGCGACCGTCGGCCGCGGCATCCGTCGCCCGGGAGACGAGCGAGCGCCAGAGATAGCTCCAGGTCGGGTTGCCGTGCACGCACAGGATGGTGCCGACCGGCGTGACTCCGAGCTCCGCGAGTCGCGCACCGTTGTCGAGGAGGTGCCACTCGTGGGAGACGCTGAGCCCCTCACTCTCGGGCGCCACGACGAGGCGCGAGAACGACGGGTCGAGGCCCTCGAGACCCGCGGGGGGAAGGCTCGCCGGGAGGGGAGCGGAACGCGGGATCCGGGACGTCACCAGGCGATCTCCATCATTGCGGTATTGAGCCCAGAACCGACGCCCATCAACAGCACGCGGTCGCCCTTCTTCAGGTCTTCCGCCTCGTAGGCGAGGGTGATCGGGATGGATGCGGGGCCGATGTTGCCCAGCAGCGGGTAGGTGCGCGGCACCTTTGCCTCGTCGAGCCCCGCGGCCTTGACGATGGCATTGGTGTGCACGGAGGAAACCTGGTGCAGGATGTAGCGGTCCATGTTCGACCAGCTCCAGTCGCGCTTCGCCTCGTTCCAGGCGGAGACGACGAGCTCCATGCCACCCTTGAGCAGCGCCTTCGCATCGGTGAACATACCGTCGACGCTGCCCACGCAGAGGTCGTTGAACTGGGTCGCGGCGCGGGTGACCCCGCCGAGGATGCGATGGCCCTCCGGATGCGCGTCGGCACGGCCGAGCACGGCGGCCGCTGCGCCCGACCCGAGGGTGAGGCTGGCGAACTCGCTCATGAAGTCTTTGCGGCTCAAACTGTTGGCCTCGAGGCGGTCGACGGTGTTGTTCTGGATCTCGTCGGCGTCTTCGCCCGCCACGATCACGGCGTAGTCGATCTGACCGGAGTCGATGAGGGATGCGGCGAGGCTCATGCCGTTGACGAAGCCGAGGCACGCGTTGGCGATGTCGAAGTTCAGCGCGGAGCTCGGCAGGCCGAGTCCGTGATGGATACTGACGGCGACCGACGGCTCGAGGTTCTTGCGGGTGACCGAGGTGTTGATGAGCATCCCGACCTGGTCCGGGCGCACGCCCGCCTGGGCGAGGGCCCGTTTGCCTGCGGCGATGGCCGCGTCGTCGAACTTCTGCCCGTTCTCCCAATTGCGGCGCTCGTAGACCCCGGCGACGCGTTGCAGCAGTCCCTTGGGAAGGTGGAGTCTCTTGAGGGCGCCCTGCAGTCGCTGGTCGATTGATTCGGACGTGGTGATACGTGAAGCAATCGTGCTTGCAACCGAGAGCAGAGCGACGTTCGTGTGCGTCGTCGTGGCGTTTCCGTCCAACGGATCTCCCTATCGAATTGTCAACCAGTGCCGAGTGACGAGTTAATTATTGTCCGTTCCCAAGCTGACCGTTGACCGGGCGGGCGCTGGGTGGCTTTCCGCGACTTTGTGTCGATAATGCAGGTCGACTCTTCCCCGGGCGATTTCCTCGAATTCGGGCTGACCGGGCGATGGTGCCGCGTGGTACTTTTGCGGCAATCAGGCCAGGTTCGCTGTCGAACACGGAAGGTCCAGCATGAAGAAGCTCATCAACGCACCCGAATCGGTTCTCGCAGACGCCCTCATCGGAATGGCCGCGGCCCACCCGGAGTTGACCGTCGACCACACCAACCGGATCATCTACCGCGGATCCCCCACCCGGGCGGGCAAGGTCGCCCTCATCTCGGGCGGCGGGTCGGGCCACGAGCCTCTGCACGGCGGGTTCGTCGGGGTCGGGATGCTGGATGCCGCGTGTGCCGGCGAGGTCTTCACGTCGCCGACCCCCGACCAGATGATGGAGGCGACGAAGGTCGCCGACTCGGGCGCCGGCGTGCTGCACATAGTGAAGAACTACACGGGCGACGTGATGAACTTCGACATGGCCGCAGAGCTCGCCGAGGCCGAGACCGGCGTGAAGGTGGCATCCGTCGTGGTCAACGACGATGTCGCCGTCGAGGACTCCACGTGGACGGCCGGCCGCCGAGGCGTAGGCACGACGGTGCTGCTCGAGAAGATAGTGGGGGCGGCGGCCGAGGAGGGCCGCGACCTGGCAGCCATCACCGAACTGGCGAAGCGGGTCAACGAGTCGGGGCGGTCGATGGGCATGGCGCTCACGAGCTGCACCGTGCCGTCGGCCGGCAAGCCGACCTTCGACCTGCCCGACGACATGATGGAGATCGGCGTCGGCATCCACGGCGAGCCCGGTCGGCACCGCGTGCCGCTCGCGCCCGCATCATCCATCGCCCAACAACTCGTCGAACCCGTGCTCGCCGACCTCGACTTCACCACGGGCCCCGTCATCGTGATGCTCAACGGCATGGGCGGTTCGCCGCTTCTCGAGCTGTACCTCATGTATGGGGAGGTGGCGAAGCTGCTCGAGAAGGCCGGCGTCATCGTGGCACGCAATCTCGTCGGCAACTACATCACGAGCCTCGACATGGCAGGATGCTCCATCACGCTGTTGCGCGCCGACGACGAGCTGCTCGGACTGTGGGACGCCCCCGTGAACACGGCCGGCCTGCGCTGGGGAGTGTAGGGGTGGGCGTCGTCACGCTCGAGCAGCTGGTCGACTGGCTGTCGAGGTTTCGCGATCTCGTCACGACGAACCAGGCGCAGCTCACGGAGCTCGACTCGGCCATCGGCGACGCCGACCACGGGTCGAACATGGCGCGAGGCATGAATGCGGTGATGGACAAGCTCGGCGAGCCCACCGCGATCGACCAGCTCTTCACGACCGTCGGCATGACGCTCGTCAGCTCGGTGGGAGGCGCGAGCGGGCCGCTGTACGGCACGTTCTTCCTGCGGTTCGGAACCACCGTCGGCGCGGAGACGAGCATCGACGGCGAAGCGCTCTCCGCGGCCCTTCGTGCCGGGCTTGCGGGGATCGAGGCGCGGGGCAAGGCCGAGGTGGGCGACAAGACGATGGTCGACGCGCTGGTTCCCGCCCTCGGCGCGCTCGACGCGAGCCTCGCGTCGAGCGACGACGCGTCTGCCGCGGCCGAAGCGGCCTTCCACGCCGCAGAGCGCGGACGCGATGCGACGGAACCGCTCGTCGCGCGCAAGGGCCGCGCGAGCTACCTGGGCGACCGCAGTGCCGGGCACGTCGACCCCGGCGCAACCTCCACCGCCTACCTCTTCCAGGCCCTCGCGGGCGCGCTCGGCGGGGAGACCGGGTGATCGGCGTCGTCGTCGTCTCGCACAGCCCGGCGCTCGCGAACGCGGCAGTGTCGCTCGCCCTCGAGATGGTGCGCGGCGACGCACCGCGGATCGCGGTCGCGGCCGGGGCGGGCGAGGACGCGGCGGGCTCCCCCGTCATCGGCACGGACGCCGTGCGGGTCGCGGAGGCGATCGACGAGGTCGCGGGACCCGACGGGGTGCTCGTCTTCATGGACCTCGGGTCGGCCGTTCTCAGCGCCGGCATGGCCCTCGAGCTCACGAGCTCGGAGTCTGAGGTGCGGCTGAGCCGCGCGCCGTTCGTGGAGGGAATCGTCGCGGGCGTCGTGCTCGCCGCGGCCGGCGCGACGCTCGACGAGGCCGATCGAGAGGCGTCGAGTGCGATGACGGCGAAGAACGAGCAGCTCGCGCCCGGCGGAGAAAGCGAGCCCGCGGCATCCCCGCCGACCCCTGAGCCCGTCGGAGGGCCGGGCTCCGAGGTCGTCGCCGAGGTCGCGCTCATCAACAAGCTCGGGCTCCACGCGCGTCCCGCCGCTGCGATCGTCGCCGCCATGGGGAGATTCGACGCCGACGTCGCGGTGGCCGCCCCCGCATCGGGGCGGAGCGTGTCGGCAAGCAGTCTCATGGGGATGATGACTCTCGGCGCGCAGGGTGGTGCGGTCCTGCGCATCACCGGCAGCGGGTCGGACGCGGCCGAGGCGGTCGAGTTCATCCGCGTGATGGTTGCAGGCGGCTTCGGCGAGGAGTGAGCGACAGGCTCGGGCACGCTCGGGAGCTGACCTCGATGAGCGCGCTGCCGGAGTCGGCAGACCGCCGTGCACCTCGGAAGCGCCTCGCGCGTCGGGGTGCGGCGGCGGGCGTACAATGGTCGCGACAACGCTCGAGTCACCCCGTTTGGCCGAGACGATCACCATCGATGGAGCTGGAGAAGTCACCATGGGCCTGCCCGATACCGCCGCGTACCAACCTCCCGGAGTCGACGGGATGGACAGTGAATCGGGAGCGGTCGCCAGGCTGTTGTACACCGACGGCATCACCGCCCTCAAGGGCGCTTTCAGCCGCGAGTTCGCCGAGCGCATGCGGGAGGACATCGAGGCCGCATTCACCGAGGCGCGTGGCCGCACGGGCGGCGCGGTCGGACGCGGACCGAATCGCTTCTACGTGGAGATCCATCCCGAGCAGCTGCGCGGTTTCGTCGAGCTCGTCGAGCACCCGTTCGTTCGGCGGGCGGCGGGGGCCGTGCTCGGGGCCGACTACGAGATCGTGGAGGTCGGCTTCGACATCCCATTTGCGGGGGCCAAGAACCAGCCCTGGCATCGCGACTTCCCCATGCCCGAAGAGACGAGGGTGGAGCACCGGCTCACCTCGCTTGCCTTCAACCTGACGGCCGTCGACACCGAGGAAGACATGGGGCCGTTCGCGATCGCACCGGGAACGCAGTGGGACGACTCCCCCGAGTTCAATCACGGGATGTTCCCTCCGAAGTCCCATTACCCGCGCTACGAACAGCTCGCGGTGCGCAAATATCCGAAAATGGGCGACATATCGGTGCGATCCGCGCTCACCATCCATCGGGGCACGAAGAATCTGTCGCAGAAGTCGCGTCCGGTGCTCGTGCTCGGCGTGGACGCCAAGGGGCCAGCGAAGGCCGTCGAGCACGGACTCCAGGTGAGCCGCGGCTACTGGGAGACCCTGCCTCAGCGCGTGCGCGACCACCTCTTCTGCCCCGTCGTCGACGAGCTCACGCCGCTGACCCAGAAGCACAACATCGAGGGTCTGGTCATGGGAGAAGAAGACGACGACGAGGGGTAGCCGCAGCTACTCCAGGATGTCGGCGCGTCTGGCGACTCACACGTCCCGCTCTCCCGCCGTAGCCCCACGCATCGAGCGCCACGGCGTGCACGCCTTCGGACGCGACTATGCCCGGCTCGACGGCTGGGTCGTGCCGGATTACGTGGAAACCCAGCCCGGCGGCCTTACGGGCGATCGCTGCACCCATAGCGCCAAGGCCGAGCACGGCGAACACTCTGCGGGAGAAGCGATGCAGCGGCTTGACCGCGGCTAGTTCCCACTGCCCACGACGCACAGCGGCGTCAAGCCGTGGGATTCGTCTCGCCAGTGCGACCACCAGCGCGATCGCATGGTCACTGACAGTCCTTCTCCACCGGCATCGAAATGCCTAGCGTTCAGGAGATCTCGACGAGCGCATGGACGGTCGACTCGTCTATGGGCACGCTATCGCGGTCGCGAACCCACCGCCCAGAATGACCGACATGGCTTCAACGAGCACGGCCGAACCCGCCCCTTCGTGCTCCCAACGGAAGGAGCGCCCTCTCAAGTGCCTCTGAGGGACGGTTGTGGGATACCGGCTTGAGTCGACTGCCCTGCCCTCGGGGATGGGTTGTTTACTGAGCGCCGCAACGACTTTGCCGCAGGCGATCCTGATCGTTGCTGTGTCGAGCCCCAACGGCTCGTCACTCGCGCTGGGAGCGGAGATCGAGAGCGGATTGGTTCCGAGTAGCATTTGTGCCCCGCCGAAGGGGGTGACGCTCGCACCCGTGGACGAGGACAGGGATGCCATGCGCCCCTCGGCGTACAGGGGCGACCGCACAAGGCCGTATGGAATTGTGCCGCGTTGGACGGCTGTCACAAGAGAGCGTGATGACAGTAGGAGTGACGGGGACACCGGCAGGCGGCGAGGATGTCTGCGAACCCGATCCGAATGCGCAACGGTGCGCCGTCCTACGCTCCAGTGCGGCTCACACGTGCGTGTCGCTGCTCGGCGAGACCGCTTACCAAAAGAGTGACGCCAAAGTCGAAATCCGCCGCCGCCGAGGCTGCAGCATCGTTCCAATCCGTCGGAGTCAATTTCACGGAAGGCGCCGCAGCATCGAACCCGTCGGCGTGCGCCCGCTGCTGTTCGTTCCAGACGTGGCCCAGTACGAAGTGAAGTATCGCGGACGCACCGGCCCGCGTCGTGTTGTCATCGAAACCACCCATGGCAACCGCTGCACGCAGCCCTTGCACCGTTGCGTCGCCGCCTAGACCAAGCGCGACCGAACTCGCGACGACCTCAGCCGCGTCTCGATAGGCGAGGAGCGCACTGCGGATCGCGTGAGCATGTGCAGCAAGCGCGCCGTCCCACGACGATCCGGCAGGAACCGTCGCGGTGCGAGACAAGATGCGATCGGCGACCGCCGCAAGCAGCGTTTGCTTATCAGTCACGTGCCAATAGAGCGCGCTGGGCTGGATGTTGAGAGTCTGGGCGAGGCGACGCATCGTCAGGTCGGGAAGCCCTACATTGTCGAGAAGTTCGACCGCGGCGACGATGATGTCTTCGCGAGAATATCGCAATGGGCGGGCAGCCATTTCCATTACGCCGGTTTCCTTCTCATCACGCACTAACTATATAGTCAGGTGAACACCGTTCACGTGAACGGCGTTCAAGACGTCGTATGGAGAAGGCTTAGAGTGAACAATCACCACAGTTCAAAAGCACGTGAGACAGCGCGTGTCGCGGTCTTCGCCGCGCTCATCGCAGCGCTCGGGGTCTTGCCCCCTATCGGCGGGGTCGTACCGATCACTGCGCAAACCCTCGGCGTGATGCTCGCTGGCGCCGTTCTAGGCCCGTGGTCGGGGGCTGCCGCAGTCATCGTGCTCCAGGTGCTTGTGGCCTTCGGGCTCCCCCTGCTTGCGGGCGGGCGCGGTGGCGCCGCTGTGTTTGTCGGACCGACCGCCGGCTACCTCGTCGCCTGGATCCTCGGTGCATTCGTTACTGGTCTGATAATTCATGCACGAGGAGATCGGCCGCGCTGGTGGCGTGTCGCTCTCGGATGTCTGATTGGAGGCATACCCGTCATTTATGTGATCGGCATCCCGGTCGTCACCCTCGTGACGGGTCTTCCACTTGAAGCGTCGGCGATTTCGAGCCTGGTTTTCATCCCGGGCGATCTAATCAAAGTCGCGGTAGCGACCGTCATCACGATGAGGCTGTGGCGCGCATACCCTGCTGCGTTCCCGCGCAGCACGGCCGAGAAGCAACCCGTATTTTCAACATCAGCCCCTGCCGCCGAGAAGGCGCCGCCCGAGTGACCGAGGTCGGCGCCGATGCGGTGATCCATCTCAAAGAGGTCAGCGTGGCCTTCAACGCGGAGCGCCCTGCGCTCGACGATGTATCCGTCGAGTTGACCGAGCAGCGCATCGGCGTCATTGGCGCCAACGGTTCGGGAAAGTCGACGTTCGCCCGGCTGCTCAACGGATTGATCCGTCCTACCTCGGGGTCGCTGCGAGTGCATGGTCGAGACCCGGTGCGCGAAGGCAAGGAGTTGCGTCGCATGGTCGGCTTCGTGTTCAGCAATCCCGATGTGCAGGTGATCATGCCGACCGTCGTCGAGGATGTCGCATTCTCACTGCGCGGTCGCGGGCTTCAGCGTAGCGAAGCCGATGCCCGGGTGGCGGCCACGCTCGATCGGGTCGGGCTCACAGCACTCGGGGACGCCGCTGCGCACACCCTGTCGGGCGGCCAGAAGCAGCTGCTCGCACTTGCTTCTGTTCTCGTGACGCGTCCTGCACTCGTCATCGCCGACGAGCCGACGGCGCTGCTTGACTCCGTGAACAGCCGAATCATAAGCAACCACCTGCTCGATGACGCCCACCATCAAGTCGTGATCGTGACGCATGACATGCGTCTCGCTGCGCGATGTGATGTGGTCTTGTGGTTTGACGGCGGCCGACTCATCGAGGCGGGGGCCCCGCGCACCGTGATCGACGCCTACGAACGGATGTCGGCATGATCTCGATCTATCGGCCGGGCACGAGCAGCCTGCATAGGCTGTCGGCCGGCCCGAAGATACTATTCTTCGCCATCCTGACCCTGATCATGGGCCTCAGCCTGACTTCGCTGCCCATGCTCGCGATCGCGCTCGTCGTCGTCGTCGGACTCTATGTCCTGGCCGGCTTTGGGTTGACCGGGTTTGCTCGACAGGCGCTCGCCCTGCGCTGGGTTCTCCTGGCAATGTTGATTCCTCAACTTGTGTTTCTACCAATCGAGACAGCAGCAATCAACAGCTCACGAGTGCTCCTGGTCATCTTGGCGTGCACACTTCTATCGATGACGACCCGCGTACCTGCCCTCCTGGAGGCGTGCGAGCGCGGCCTGACACCGTTATGGCGGTTCGGCGTCGACCCACGGCGAATCGGCCTGGTACTCGCATTGACGCTCACGACCATCCCTACGATCGTACGGTTCGGCATGGACATCCGTGACGCTCAAAGAGCGCGGGGTATCACGCCATGGCCCCACACCTTCGTTGTGCCGCTGCTCGTCGCCTCATTGCGGCACGCCGATCACCTGGCCGAGGCCCTGGTTGCCCGAGGAGCCTCATGATCGTGCACGGCAGCTCCGTCGACGACCAAACCCGGTGCATTCACTACGCGTCAGCGCTAGACATCATCGCAATCCGCTTTACATGTTGCGGTCGGTATTACTCGTGTTATTCCTGTCACACGGAGGAGGAGACGCATCCAGCGCAGCCCTGGCCAGCTGAGGCCTTCGACGAGCGTGCGGTGCTCTGCGGGGTGTGTCGATTCGAACTGACAATTTCGGATTACCTTGGCGTCGACACCTGTCCTTCCTGCGCGGCGCCGTTCAATCCGAATTGCGCACTTCATCACCACCTCTACTTCACAATCAGTTAGGCGTCAACGGACGGGTCGGAATCGCCGCCAATAGGGGCCGCTTGTGCAACCCGACTGGGACGCCGCTCGCCACATCGACGCCGCGCCGAAATATCGACGGCGACGAAGTGGTCCCGTCCGCCGCTGCGCGGCCACACTGAGTGCTCCTGCGGTTGCTTGAGTTGGGCGGTGTTAGGGTTATCGCATCCACACGGGTGCCCCTGCA
>JAODMO010000012.1 GCA_025464995.1 Microbacteriaceae bacterium | reverse complement strand
ATCACCGTCACGTGGTTGACCTTTGTTGCAGACTACGTGGTGAACCTCATCCTGGTGGATCGTCGTTGGACGTGGTTTCGCCGACACCTGTTCGACCTGGCAGTTATCGTGCTTCCTGCATTGCGCCCGTTGCGCTTGTTGCGACTGGTCACTCTTGTTCGTGCGCTTCAGGGACTTGCAGGCGCCGTTTTCCGTGGGCGGATCGTCGCCTACGTGGCAGCGACGACCGTGCTGCTGGTCTTCGTCGCGTCGCTAGCGATACTCGACACCGAGCGCTCGGCGCCCGGCGCGCTCATCACCACCTTCGGAGAGGCGTTGTGGTGGGCGTTCGTGACGATCACTACCGTCGGCTACGGCGACCTGTACCCCGTCACGTCAACCGGACGATTCATCGCGGCCGCGGTGATGATTGGAGGCATTGCACTGATCGGCGTCGTCACTGCGACTTTGGCGTCGTGGATCGTGGAGAACGTTGCTCGACGCGATGTCGCGTCCCAAGCCGCGACCCGGCGCGAGGTCGCAGAGTTGGCTGACGAGATCCGGAAGCTGCGCCATGAACTGACGAGGATGGACGAAGCCAACGTGCGCAAGGATTCAGAAGCCAGATAGCCGGGCGGATGATGCGCCGGCCCATACACCGATCGGGCGAGACGGTTGCCCGCCTCGCCCGATCCGTGTGTGTGGACTAGTTGGTTGTCGTTCCGCGCTTGACCGCGAAGCGGCGAGCGATCATCAGGGCGAGCCCGGCGAGGAAGATGCCCGCACCGATGGGAGCGATCGCGCCGGCGTTGGAGCCGGTGAACGCGAGAACGTCGGCGGTGGGCACGGCGCGGGCGGTGACGGCGGCCGGAACCGAAGGCGTCGCCACGACGGGCGTGGTGTCGGCGGGAGTGGTCGTGCCGGGCGTGGTGTCGGCCGGAGTGGTCGTGCCGGGCGTCGTGTCGCCGGGCGTGGTGGTTTCGGGGGTGGTGGTTCCGGGCGACGTGGGCGGGTTCTCTTCGCCCGACGTCGGGCAAACGGTGACGGTCGCCGGAACGGTGGCGGTCGACGTGGTGACGATCGCGGGCGCGGTGACCCACGTGTTCGTCGCGGTGTCGAGCGTCCAGTCGGTCGTCGTCGTGGTCGTCGTTGTCGTCTGCGTCGACGCGGCGCAGTCGACCACGGTCTCATGGGTGACGGTCTGCACCGCGGCGGGACGTGCGGGAACGACCACCGGCGGGATACACGGTTCGACGCCTGCGGCGAGCTTGCCTTCGAGCGACCCGGTGAACGTCTTCGTCGTCTTGCCGTCTGCGAAGGTGTGCTTCGGAGCGGCCGTTGCCACGACCGAGTACTGGGCCGGACCGGTCACGGCCGTGGGGGTGCCCCAGGTCGCGTGCTTGATCTCACCGAGCGCGAGGGTGCCGCTCGTGTCGCAGGTTGCCGGGGTGACCGAGAGCGTCGCGCTCGCATCCGGAACGGCCGGAACCACCGGAGGCGCACACGGAGTGCTCGTGCCGGTGAAAGTGCGGTCGTACTGGTTGCCGATCGCGTCGATTCTCACGACGTAGGAGTGTGCGACGGTCGAGTCGCCCAGCGGGTACGCCTTCTTGAACGACGTTCCGAAGCGGGTATCCTGCACCACGCTCGAGTCGATCGTCACGGTGATGTTGTTGGCGTAGCTGCTGTTCGGGCCGAGGCCGTAGCTCTTGAGAGATACAGTCAGGGTCGAGCAGGTCGCAGACGCTTCAGGCGTGTGGGCGCTGGCGGGGGACGATGGTGCAACGGCGGACGTCCCGAAAGCGAGTGTTCCGACGGCTATTGCGACAGTGAGCATTTTTCTTATGTTCATTTTGCGGCTCTCCTAGGGTCGCCTGTGACGGCGAGAGCGTTCGCGCGGCGGGGCGGCCGCGGCATGCGGGTGCGGCCGGATGAACCGGGCCGCTCATTCTTGTGGTCCGCAGATCGGAGAATGCACGAGGCAATTGGGTGCGCCTCGACCGGTCCGATCAAGCGGTGTCCGAGATGGAATCGGGTGACGTCATCCGGACGGAAGCAAGCTTGGCGCAAGTGACGACTTCTCGTGAACTTTCCTGAGAGTTTTGCCCCCCGACTCGGGGGCAGGACCCCGGATTTCTGCGGATATCAACCCGAGTCGGGGGTCGAATTCCCAGCTTCGAGAAAATTGGACCTTGCGAAACGACTTCGTTTGCTCCATATTTCGGCCGGACCACGACCGGTTCGCACTCCTGCGGGGATGCGACGGGCAGACGGAGCGCGACCTGATCAGTCGACGACTGCCGCCATCGCCTCGATCTCGACCAGCTGGTCGGGGTACCCGAGCACGGTGACCCCGATGAGGGTGCTCGGCGCGTCGTGGGCTCCCATCGCCTCGCGATAGACGGCCCACGCCTCCCACAGGTCCTCCTGCCGGGAGGATGCGACGAGGAGACGTGTGCTCAGCACATCGGTGATGCCGGCGCCTGCGTGTGCCAGCGCGGTCAGCAGGTTGTCGAAGGCAACCTGGGTCTGCTCCAAGTACGAGCCCGGCGCGACCGTCACGCCATCCGCATTCAGCGGACACGCGCCGGCGAGGGCGTCGACCCCGGCTTCATCCTGGTTGTCGGGTACGCCGACGCGCGAGTCAACCCCTGTGACCGGCGCTCGCGCCTCGGGCAGTCTTGCGGCATGGGAAAAGGTCGGCTCAACCGTAATGTCGCGCCCGGGGTTCACCAGCTCGAGCACGCCTTCGTCAACTGCTACCTCGTCGAGGAGGGCGACGCGATCACCATCGTCGATGCGGCCTTCCCCCGCACGTGGCCGCTCGTCAACAAGGCACTCGCCGTGCTCGGCCGCTCGCCGGCCGACGTTCGTGCCCTGGTCCTGACGCACGCGCACTTCGACCACCTCGGTTTCGCAGCACGCGCCCAGAAGGAGTGGGGCATCCCGGTGTGGGCGCATCCGCGCGAGGAGTACATCGCTGCCCACCCGTACCGCTACGCCCACGAGAACGCCCGCAGCCTCTACCCGGTGCGGTACCCGGCGTCGATCCCGGTGCTGGCACGGATGACGGACGCCGGCGCCCTGGGCGTGCCCGGCGTGCGCGACCTCAACTTCTTCGATGCGGGCCAGACCCTCGACGTGCCGGGCACCCCGCGCGTGGTGTTCAGCCCGGGTCACACCTTCGGACACAGCGCGCTCTTCCTGCCCGACCGCGACGCCCTGTTGGTCGGCGACGCGCTCGTCACGTTCAACCCGTACACCGGGCACGTCGGGCCGCAGATCGTCTCGGGCGCCGCCACGGCCGACAGCGACGAGGCGCTACGCTCGCTCGCCACGCTCGAGGAGACCGGCGCCGCCACCGTCCTCTCCGGACACGGCGCACCGTGGCTGCGAGGCATCGGCGACGCGGTCGATCACGCCAGGCGGGCCGGTCGCAGCTGACGGGGCAACCCCCGCGTCACCACCCGGTCAGCCGGCGGCGGCTCAGACCAACGCACGAGCACCGGCTCGGTGCAGCATCCACCCGCCGACGACGAGCAGCACACCGAAGACGAGAAACCCGATGTCCCAGGAGAGCGGGCCGCCGAGGTCGTCACGCACGTGGTGGATCTGCAGGATGTGGTGATCGATGACGCCCTCGACGACGTCGAAGACGCCCCAGCCGGCGAGCACGAGCCCGAAGTGGAAGCGCCAGTTCGGCGCGAGGCTCCCCCGCCGCCACGCCACGATCATGGTGATCGAACCGGCGAGCACGAGAAGCCACGACGCGACGTGGAAGAAGCCGTCGGCGAGCGTGTTGACCTCGAGCCCCGCCAGCGTCGTCATCGGCGACGACTCGACGTGGCTGACCATGTGGTGCCACTGGACAATCTGGTGCAGCACGATCCCGTCGACGAAGCCCCCGAGGCCGAGGCCGAAGAGCAGGCCGGATGCCGTCGAGGGCGGCCTGGCGGAGGCAGGTCGAGCGGCGGCTGTCGTCGAGGTCACGCAGCCGATGCTAGATCGACGCATCCGTTCGCCACAGTGGTTGACGCGGCCCCGGGCGGGCGCAACCGGAGCGGCGCTCAGTCGGCTCGACCGCTGATGCGACGGG
>JAODMO010000007.1 GCA_025464995.1 Microbacteriaceae bacterium | reverse complement strand
GGCGGCGACGCTCTTGGCCGTGCCAAACTCCGTTTTGCCGTCCGCGAGCGCCTTGCTGAACGCCGCGTTGTTGGCGAAGTACCCGACTGCCGGCGTGGACGAGAAGATCTTCTGGTAGCTCGCCGTGATGGTCACCACCGCCGCAAATGCCAGGGGCACTGCGACGATCCACAGGTACTTGAAGTTCCCCCGTTTCGCCACGATGGCGAGGCACACCGAGAGCGCAATGGCGGCCAGCAGCTGGTTGGCGATGCCGAACAGCGGGAACAGCGTGTTGATGCCGCCGAGGGGGTCCGTCACGCCCATCAGGAGCACCAGCCCCCAGGCAGCCACCATAACGGCGGTGCACAGCCAGGCGCCGGGACGCCATGAGTGCTCCTTGAACTTCGGGGCAAAGTTACCGATGGAATCCTGCAGCATAAAGCGCGCCACGCGCGTTCCGGCGTCGACTGCGGTCAGGATAAACAGCGCCTCGAACATGATGGCGAAGTGGTACCAGAAGGCCATGAAGCCGGTGCCGCCGAAGAGCTGCTGCATGATGTGCGCGAGCCCGACGGCGAGGGTGGGCGCGCCACCCGTGCGCGAGATGATCGACTCCTCGCCGACATCCGCCGCCGTCTGCGAGAGCATGTCGGGGGTGAGGTTGACGCCCGAGAGTCCCAGCCCGTTGACAAAGGCGACCGCGCCCTCGATCGTTCCACCGGTCGCGGCCGCCGAGGCGTTCATGGCGAAGTAGATACCGCGGTCGATCGAGAGGGCCGCGACGAGGGCCATGATGGCCACGAACGACTCCATGAGCATGCCGCCGTAGCCGATGGTGCGCGTCTGGCGTTCCTTCTCCACGAGCTTGGGAGTGGTGCCCGAGGCGATGAGCGCGTGGAACCCGGAGAGCGCACCGCACGCGATGGTCACGAAGAGGAAGGGGAAGAGCGAGCCGGCGACCACGGGGCCGGTGCCGGAGACGGCGAACTCGCTGATCGCCGGAACATTGATCTCGGGACGGACGATGACGATCGCGATCGCGAGCATCACGATGGTGCCGATCTTCATGAACGTCGACAGGTAGTCGCGCGGTGCGAGCAGCAGCCAGACGGGCAAGATGGCGGCAATGAACCCGTAGACGATGATTCCGATGGCGAGCGGCACCTTGTCGATTGTGAAGAGCGCCACGCCCCAGTCGGTCTGCGCGACGTAGCCGCCCCCGATGATCGCGGCGAGCAACAGCACGAACCCGATGATCGACACCTCGGTGACCTTGCCGGGGCGGATGAAGCGGAGGTACACGCCCATGAGCAGGGCGATGGGGATAGTCATGCCGACCGAGAAGACACCCCACGGGCTCTCGGCGAGTGCGTTGACAACCACGAGGGCGAGGATGGCGACGATGATGACCATGATCGTGAGGGTCGCGATGAGCGCGGCCGTTCCGCCGACCACGCCGAGCTCGTCGCGGGCCATTTGGCCGAGCGACCGTCCGCCGCGGCGCATGGAGAAGAAGAGGATGAGGTAGTCCTGCACCGCGCCGGCGAGTACCACCCCGACGATGATCCACAGGGTGCCGGGCAAGTAGCCCATTTGGGCCGCGAGCACAGGGCCAACGAGCGGGCCGGCGCCGGCGATGGCGGCGAAGTGGTGGCCGAACAGCACGCGTCGGTCGGTGACCGAGAAGTCCTTGCCGTCGGCGTTGTACTCGGCGGGCGTCGCACGCCGGTCGTCGGGGCGCAGCAGGTGCTTCTCGATGAACTTCGAGTAGAACCGGTGACCGATCAGGTATGTGCACACCGACGCGAACACGAACCAGATGGCGTTGATGGTCTCGCCGCGCACGATGGCGATCATCGTCCACGCGACGCCGCCGAGCAGCGCTATCGCCACCCAGAGCGCGATCTTCGCGGGCGTCCAGGCGCGGTCTTCGGCCTCCAACACCCCGGCATCGAGCGCAACCGGCGGAAGCTTCGGATCTTGGTCGAGAACGGATTCATTCGACGGGGTGCTCATGATTCTCCTCATTGAGATCGCTTACTGGACGAGCAATCCCTCCACGCTAACAGCCGCTATTCGTCCAGCAGAACCGACTTGCGCAAGGCCGGACGGGCGCTGTGGACAAATGGTGCCCGAGTCGCTGGTATAGTTTTCCAGTTGGCATTTGCGGAGACGTGAATCGCAGACATGCGCCCGTAGCTCAGCGGATAGAGCAATTGACTACGGATCAATAGGCCGGGGGTTCAAATCCCTCCGGGCGCACCACTGAAAGCCCCGCGATTGCGGGGCTTTCGTCGTTACGCGGCGGCGTTCAAAATCGGCTCGTGCCCACATTCTGCCCACACTCGTCATAATCCCTTCACGCCTATCTGTTGTTGGTCACGCGGCCATGGAAATGGATTGGCTAGTGCCCGCTGGATCCGAACTCCCGCGCCGACATCGCGACACAGTTCGACGACTGGGTGAGTCGAGACGCCTCGCCTCAGTTTCAGAGAGGCGCTGAAAAGCAGGGCCGCGCCGGATACCTCACTGAGAACTATGGCGAGCGTTACATCACTTATATGAAGTGCTGTTTGCTGTGAAATTGAATAACGCACAGAGTGGCAACACACATAATTTCAGATTGATCGACAACAAAATGTCAACATGGACGCAATCGAGTAGCGCTTCGTTGCGTGCTCCGGACCGGCTCTATGGGCGACTCCATGGATGGGCGCGCAGCCACGGCCGTGGTCGTCTCCGTCACCGTCTTCACGAGCGCACCGTCGGCTTCTGTGTTGCCGAGCGACTGAGGCTTGTCTCGTAGGCCGATTCGGCCTCCTCCACGGATACGAAGGTGCCCACGGTTCCGGTGAGGCAGTCGGTGAGGCGAAACCCGGCTCGGGGACACAACTCGATGATCGCCTGAGGTGCGCCCGCTTTGCGGGCGACCAGGACCACGCCCTGAACGCCCTCGACGTAGTCCCAATGCACTTCTGTAGGTGGATTGTGGGCTTCTTCGCGCATGACTCTCTCCCATCAGATCGCGCTTTCGGGAGAGCGAATCGGTGCTGTCTAGGGCTCTCCCTAAGTTATCGACACGCGACCGTGCCGAGGCGGGGGGTTGTGGAAGGCGGATTCTCGTGCTTCCTGCGCAGTAGGTCTCTGCGGCCATAGAGGCGGGCCGACAGTCACCGCCCTGCCGTGTCGTGGTGAACGGCCTCGGCGATCGCGCCGATGCCGCGGTGGATCTGGTCCTCGCTGAAATTGCCGAGACCGAGCACGAGGGTGGTCGGCATCGGCGAGCATTCCGCGTCGCGTCGGCCGTGACGTACGACGTCTCGGACTCCATCTGCGGCGTCGGTTCGCGCCGGTACCGACGCGCGGGGAGCGCTCGTCGGCGGCGCCCTCGCAACTCTCGCCTTCATGGTCGCGAGCGGCGTGACGACTCCCGGAATCGCCGGAGTGCTCGCCTCCCTGCATTCGGCCGTCACGGTGCTGGGCTGAGCCTCGTCACCGATGGACAGAATCAGAACATGAGAGCGAGAATGATCGACAGGCCGCACGCCGAGGAGGTGTCTCATGCTCACGCGAGTCGCTGTGGGGGTTCTCGTCCACGAGAGCGAGTTCATGCAGAGCAACACCGTAGTCGTGCAGGGCAGGGCCGGTGTGCTGCTCATCGACCCCGGCATAACGGGGGAGGAGATGGTGGCCCTGGCGCGAGACATCCGCGAGCTGGGCCAGCCCGTGGCGGCCGGGTTCTCGACGCATCCCCACTGGGACCATGTGCTGTGGCACCCGGACTTCGGCGCAGCGCCCCGCTACGGCACGGCGCGCTGTGCGGCCTCGATGCGCCACCTGCGGGCGAACCCGGACTGGCAGTCGCGCGTGGCGACATTTCTGCCGTCGGAGCTGGCCGAAGCGATCCCGACAGGGCTGCTCGGGCTCGTCACCGGGCTGCCGGTCGGCGCCGCGGTGATCCCGTGGGACGGCCCGACGGTCAGGATCATCGAGCATCGGGCGCACACTGCGGGTCACGCGGCGCTGCTCGTCGAGGAGTGCGGCGCGCTCGTCGCGGGCGACATGCTGTCCGACATCCTGATGCCGATCCTCGACATGGATGCTGCGGACCCGATCGAGGACTACCTCGAGGCATTGCGGCTGTTCGACGGAGTGACGGGGGAGGCCGAGGTCGTCATTCCGGGGCACGGCTCCATCGGTGGCGCCGATCAGGTGCGACCGCGGATCGAGCAGGACCGCGAGTATGTGAAGGCCCTGGGAGACGGACGAGCAGCAGAGGACGCACGGCTCCTTCCGTCGGGCCCGTTGGATTGGCTGCCCGACGTGCACAGGCGGCAGGTGCAGCGCCTCGCGGAGAAGGCCGACCCAGCCAGCGAATAGGTCGTTGCGCACCACGGTCACGGCGCGCGAGTGTCTACTGAGGCCACCAGCGTGAAGCGCGCGTCTAGGTGTCGCAGCCGATGCCGTCGCTGTCGCGATCCAGCTTCGTGCTGTACCCGGGAGTGCCCGCGTGGATGGGAGCGGCGCCCGCCGCGCGGACGGCATCGCAGTTCTCGTAGTAGACGCTCGGCGCGGCCGGAGCGGGGGCAGGTGCGGCAACCGGGCCAGGCGCCGCCACCGGAGCAGGGGCCGGCGCCACGACGGGTGCGGGTGCTGGCGCGGGTGCCGGTGTGAATGGCGACGTCACCGCACGTTCGCTCGTGCAGTCGCCGAGCACTCGAGCCATGGCGGCGTGCTCCGCTGGGGCGACCCACAGGCCGTAGGTTGCTTTCACGGATACCTGCCGCGCGACATAGCTGCAGCGCACTGCCGTGTTGGAGGGCAACCAGGTTGCGGTGTCTCCGTCGCCCTTTTGTGTGTTGGAGCGCCCGTCGACGGCTAAGAGGTTGATCGGATCATTGGCAAGCGAGATCCGTTGCGCTTGCGTCAGCTGCTGGGCGCCCGTCTGCCACGCGTTCGACAAAGCAACGACGTGGTCGATCTGCACGAGCGCCGAGGTGTCATCGCCGCGAACGAAAGCGATGGTCGTTGCGGTATACGGAGAGAGGAGTGTGCCGCTGAGCACCTTGCAGGTGCCGGACTTCGTGACGTTCGTCAGATCGCGCGCGAGGATGTCGTTGCGGGTGTCGCATCCGTTGCGGTCCACGTCGATCCAGGCCGAACCGTACTCCCCGGTCCGGTCGTAGCCGGTCTTGGCCGCCTTGCCCTTCACCTGGAGAGTGGCGAGCAGAGCGAGGGCGGTGGTGGAGGTTTCGGCGGCGACGACAGACGTATTCTCGGTCGCGCGCGGTGCGATCTCGGTGGCAGCCGCGTCCTTCGACGCCAGAGTGGGCTGCGGGTGCGCGATGCCCTCGACAATCCCGACGCCGATGAACACGACGACACTCGCCGCCAGCGCGACGGCAGCGAGCTTTCGTGACGGCAAGGACGCCCAGGATCGTCGCGTCAACCAGTCAGGTCGGTCCGACCATCCCCGCCTCGCCGCCGGTGCATCCCGGTCGTCGGTTGTGGATTGACTCGACTCTTTCAATGAGTCCTTTCAGGCGAGGGAAAGCCCCAGCCTATGTGTGCTCGTGTCTTCGCGACCGGAAGCCGGGCGGGTGTCAGGCCTCGAGCGGGATCGTTGATGGGCATCCCGCGAGGGACCGCGCCGCCGGGGCGACGCTCCGTTAGATCGTCGCCGCGTCGATCACGAACCGGTAGCGCACATCCGACGTCAACACACGCTCGTAGGCGTCGTTGATGGCGTCGGCGGAGATCAGCTCGGTCTCGGGTGCGATGCCGTGCTCGGCACAGAAGTCGAGCATCTCCTGCGTCTCGGCGATGCTCCCGATACCGGATGCGGCGAACGAGCGACGATTACCCATGAGCGCGAAGACGGAGATCGGCAGGGGCTCGGCGGGCGCACCGACGTTGACCATGGTTCCGTCGAGGCTCAGCAGTGAGAGGTACTGCTGCAGGTCGATGGGCGCGCTCACGGTGTTGATGATGAGGTCGAAGCTGTTCGCGAGGGTCTCGAAGGTCGAGGCGTCGCTCGTCGCGAAGTAGTGGTCGGCACCGAAGCGGAGCCCATCGTCCTTCTTGCTGAGCGACTGTGAGAGAACGGTGACCTCGGCGCCCATGGCGTGGGCGATCTTGACCGCCATGTGTCCCAGGCCGCCCATGCCGACGACGGCGACCTTCGTGCCGGGGCGGGCGTTCCAGTGGGCGAGTGGCGAGTAGGTGGTGATGCCGGCGCAGAGCAGCGGAGCCGCCGACTCGTAGGGGATGCTCTCGGGCACGCGCAGCACGAAGTCCTCGTCGACCACCACGTGGGTGGAGTAGCCGCCCTGAGTGATGGTGCCGTCTCGGTCGACGCTCGCGTACGTGCCGGTGTTGCCCTTGAGGCAGTAGTTCTCCATGCCGGCCAGGCAGTTGACACACTCGCGGCATGAGTTCACCATGCAGCCCACACCGACACGGTCGCCGGGCGCGTAGCGCGTGACCTCTGCGCCGACCTCCGACACGGTGCCGACGATCTCGTGACCGACGACTTGCGGGTAGGCGATCGGTCCCCACTCCCCGCGCACGGTGTGGATGTCGGAGTGGCAGACGCCTGAGTAGGCGATGTCGATGAGCACGTCTCGGGGGCCGACGTCGCGGCGTTCGATCGTGGTCGAGATGAGGGGTTCGGTGGGGGATGGTGCGGCGTAGGCGCGCGCGGTGGAAGTCATGTATTCCAACCTACGTCCGACTAGCTGAGAGCCCCGTCGGACCGGCTGTCGGCGAGGGAGGCGGCCGGATGCAGCACAATGCGGTGCGGGTCGACCGCGTGACGACTCCCTCCGGCGGCGCTGCGCCGTCCGGCCCCGGTGGCACGGCTCCCAGCCGGGCAGTTCAGTAGCCACCCCGCCCACAGGCGACGACGAAAGAAGACACCCATGGGAATGCGCGAAAACCTCACCGGATGGCACGACGGGCGACGCGCCGGCCACCGTGCCGCCCGGAACGCCTGCCGCACCTGGCCGGCCAGCTCGCTCTCGTCGTAAGTTTCCTGCGTGACCGGGCCGAGACTGCGAAGCAGCGGGTGCACGACGAATTCGCGCCCGGCATTTCACGACATCGAGTGGAGCACGCGCGACCCGCGCCAGTACGACCCGCGGCAGATCATCCGCTGGCAGGGTCGCTTTCAGGCGTCCACAACGCAGACCCGGGGAGACGGCAGCCACCGCGGATGCGCCGTCGCTCCGACGGCCGCCTTCAGCCAGCTCCCTGCGCGACCCTTCCCAGGGCTCCGGTGTGGGTCCATTCGTCGCTTTCAGTCGCCCGTGGGCCGCCGTCGCCGCTGCTTCGTGGCGGAATGCAACTGCTTCGCCGCGAGGTGTCGCCGAGCCGAGCCGCGCGTCGGTCGGGTCGCCCGGCGGAGGGCCGCGGGAGGGGCGAGCGCGGCGCGCACCAGGTCGGCGAGACTGTCGAGGGCGGTCTCGCGATTACGCAACTGGGATCGCTGCTGCGAGACGGTCACCGTGACGGCGCCCGCAACGGCACGCCGACCGAACCGGGTGAGGATGAGGGCTCGCTGCTCATCGCTGAGCGCGGCCGACTCGACCACGCTCCATGTGAGCTGCACGCGGCTGTCGGAGGTGTTGACGTGCTGTCCGCCCGGCCCGGACGAGCGCGAGAACTTCCACCGCAGCTCCGAGGCGGGGAGAACGAGGCCGGGCGACACCTCGAGATCCATGAGGCAAGGGTCGCACGCATCCACGACCGGCGCACATGTCAGGCGTTGATCGGCCGGAGCTCGTCCAGTAGGCTGCCGCTCGCCGCCGTGTCCGCATCCGTCGATTCCTCCGGGTAGCGCGCCGACATGATGCGATACGAGCGGGTGAAGAATGCGCCGACCGGGCATCGGTGTGATTGCTGCACACTCAGAGATACTCAGGGTTTTCACACGCGCCGCTGCGAGGGTTGTCGGCGGTCCGCACCGCCTGAGCGCCCCGGCCCACTTCCCCTATGACACATTCCTCCGCTTCCTACCGCGCCGCGCGCGCCACGCCACGGCCGCTCCGCCCGCGACCCCATGCCCGCGGAGTGCTCGCGGCCGCGGCATCCGTCATCGCCCTCGCCACGTGCGCGACCACGGTGCTCGCCTTCCCGCCCGCTCACGCGCCCGCCGCTCACGCGGACGCGGAGGAGGTGCTCGAGCGGTTCGTGGCCGAGAACGCGCAGACCCTCAGCGTTCCGGTGACCGCGGCGGTCGTGCCCGTCACCCGCGACGCGTTCTCGGCCGAGTCCGGTTACGCGACGCTCGCCGCTGGTGGCACCAACCACGACTGGGCCAAGCTCGTGCTGCTCTACGCCGGGTTCCCGCGCAGCGAGGAGAACGTCGCCGTCTTCACGCGGTGGATGCGGCAGGAGAACGGCACCGACGACTGGTGGAACCGCAACAATCCGCTCAACAACGGCTGGGGGTCGGGCGGCGGCAGCGGTCTCGGCTCCTACCCCAACCTCGACCTGGCCGCGCAGAACGCCGCGAAAGCGCTGCACGGCAACCCCGGCTACAACGCGATCGTCGCCGCGTTCGCGTCATCCGCACCCACCGCCGTCACCGAGCAGGCCATCTGGGCTTCGCCGTGGGCGTCGAGCCATTACGCCGGCGGCGCTCACTGGTCGCAGGCGCCGGTGCCCGCCGTCAAGTCACCCACCGGCACCTGGTAGCCGGCACCCCGGCCGGCCGTTCCCTCACAGGCGGGCGCGGATGGCGCGGACGCCGCAGAACGCGCCGTACGCGATGAGGCCGGCGCCGACGATCCACAGCGCGACGGATCCGAACGGCAGCACGGTGAACGCCTTGAGCGCGCCATCCAGGCCCGTCGCCTGGCTCGGATCTGTCGTGACGGCGGCGACGACGAACAGGATGCCGACCACGCCGAGCGCGACGCCCTTGGCGACGTAGCCCGCGACTCCGATCCCGACGGTGGCCGCGCCCGCGCGTCCGGGGGGCACGACGATGTCGCGCGTGAAGCGGCGAGTCGCGCCCTTGAGCACGAAGTACGCTCCGATCGCGAGCACGGCCAGGCCGATGACGACCACGAGGAAGACGCCGCCGGGTGCGGCGAGCAACGAGGCGCTGAGCTCCGTGGTGCTCGACGACGAATTCGACGAGCCGCCAAGTGCGAAGGTGAAGGCGGTGCCCGCGAGCGCGAGGTAGGCGATCGCCTTGCCGAGCTCCTTGGCGAGGTGTGCCGCGACCTCCTTCTTGTCGCCCGGCGGCAGCAGGAACGCACCGATGGCCAGCCACAGCCCGAGAGCCGCGAGGCCCAGCGTGACCGCCCAGAGCAGGAGGGTTCCACCGGGTGCGGATGCGAGCTCGGAGAGCGCCCCCGTCTGGTCGGCGTCTTGCCCGCCGCCGGTAGCCACCCCGATGGCGATGAGGCCGATCACCACGTGGAGCAGCCCGTTGACCCCGAAGCCCAACCGAGCGAGGAGTCTGAGGGCGGGGTTGCGCGTGGCGCTACGGGCGGCCTGTGTTTTGCTCGTCACGTGCCCAGCGTAATGGCGGGAACCGTCGCGCTAACGCCAGGCGATGGAGCGCACGACGGCCGGTGTCGCGATGTCGAGCTCGTCGACCCCGCCGCGGTAGATCGTCTCGATCGCGAGAATGCGGTCGCCGTCGTCGCCGACCACGAGCAGGTGTGCGAACCGGCCATCCATGGGCGACTCGGCGAGGTAGCCGATGCCCGGGCGGCCCAGCCGGTCGACGGCCACGCCCCTGCTGGTGATACCCGCCATCTGAGCGAGCAGCAGCACGACGGCCGACTGGTGGAGTGTCGGAAGCGTCCACTCGTTCAACAGATCGGCCACCGCATCCATCATCTGCACGGGGTCCGTCGCGTCGTCCACGGCCGCGCTCTCGCGGAGGTACATGCCCATGGCCCGCGCGGACGCCGGCGGGGGTTCGGAAAACAGCGGACGCATCGCGGCGGGCGCGAGCACCGTGCGGCACGAGTCGCCTTCGGAGGGCGTCACGACGACCGAGCCCGAGCCGTCCGCGTGCCACTCGAGGCGGTGCTCACTCGCGGCGAGCCGGGTCGCGTCGCGCGGGCTGCCGTGATCGCCGACATCCAGGTACCACGCATCGAAGTGCGCCCGCCGTTGCGGACCCGACTCGGGAGCCCGCGGAGTCGGCGCGTCCGAGAGGTGCCTGGACGGTGACGCGGACGACTCGACGAGCGGACTGGAGCGCATGCTCGATAATACCAACTCGACTGTTTGTTTTGCGTGCTCCGCGGAGCGACTCGCGGCAAGTGGGGTTCTGCCATGCCGCCGCGACGGACAAGAGAAACCCCGGTGGCGCCATCACCCAGAACGTGTAGGAACGGGAGGAGGGTGTCGTCGAGCGCAGTCAACCATTGCAAGTAATCCGTTGGCAGACCCCGTGGCCGTTGATCCAGACATCCGACCGCGAGTAGGTGATCATGCGCGACCACCCCTCCCGACTGGCCGAGATCGTGCGCGGCCTCGACGACACACCAGACAATCGCTACCGAGCCGTCCGTTGGGCACCGGATCCCGTCGAACGAATCGCACACAGGCACGCAGGAGCTCACGACCGAGCGCAGCCCCGAGCGGGCCCGGTTCGAACGCTGGTTGTGGTCGCAGGCTCCGGTCGCCCTGATGAACGACATCTCCTCTACACCTTGAAGAGGGTGCGAATGTCAGGACCCTTTCTGTGCTGTCACGCCCGGCGGCGGCGGATCAGGAGGAAGCCGGTGAACAGCGCGACTAATGCTGAGATACTCAGCGGAATGACCGGAAGGTCAGAACCGGTGTGCGCTAGGACGGCGGTGACGGCCGGGACGGCCGGGGCGGCGGTGACGGCGATCGTCGGGTATGTAACGGTTATGGTCGAGGAGGCGACCGCGCCGGAGGTGTCCGTGATCCGGTATCCGATTGCCGCGCTGCCCTCGAAGCCCGCAGCGGGGGTGAATACGACGCTGCCCTCAACGATTGTCCACACGCCCACGGTGGAGACGGTGACCTTCAAGGTCAGGTTGCCCGCGACCGGGTCGATGAGCGCGATGGAGGAGGGGTCGAAACTGTATCCCTCGGTCGGGTCATCCGTGGTGAGCGGATCAATGGTGGCCGGCTCACCGGTTGTTCCCGTCTTGGTGTCTGGTCGGGCAATGGCAGCCTCTACCGGGGTGACGGTGATTGTCACGGTGGCTGTCGAAGTGTTGCCGGCACTGTCGGCAGCCGTGTAGGTGAAAGTGTCCGAACCGTCGAACCCTGCGTGCGGGGTGTAGACGTATGAGCCGTCCGAGTCGATGACAACGGTGCCGTCCGTGGGCTGCGAGTTCCCGGTGACGGTGAGGCCGACACCCCGGTCGTTGGCGAGGAGGCCGTTGACGGAATGGACGGTCAAGGGGCTGCCTGCAGGAGTCGTACCACTGTCATCGACAGCGACGGCACCCACGGTGACGGTGACGGTGGCGGTGGCGGTTCCGCCGGAGCTGTCGGTGATCGTATAGGTGAAGGTGTCAGCGCCGGAGTAGCCGGGCATGGGAGTGTAGGTGAACGATCCGTCCTGATCGATGGTGACGCTACCGTGGCTCGGGTTGGTGTGGCTCGTGACGGCAAGGCCAGCGCCAAGGTCGTTGGCCAGCACACCGGGTACCTTCACGGTCACCGCAGCGCCGGAGGTTGTGTTCACCATGTTGTTGACGGCGATCGGGTTGACGGTCAATTCGACCGTTGCTGTCGAGGAATTGCCCGTGGAGTCGGTCACTCTGTAGGTGAGGGAATCTGGCCCGGAGTACCCGGGGGTGGGCGTGTAGATGTAGGAGCCGTTCGCGTGGATGGCGGCGGTTCCATGCTCGGGGGCTGTGTTCTCCGTGACGGTCAATCCGCTACCGACGTCGTTGCCGAGCACGCCCGGAGCGGTGACCCTCAACGGAGTGCTCGAGGAGGTGATGGCGATGTCATTCAGAGCCCTCGGGTTCACCGTGATAGTCACCGTGCCTGCGGCCTGGTCCCCCGTCGAGTCGGTGGTTGTGTAGGTGAACGTGTCGGTGCCTGAGAATCCGAGGGCCGGCGTGTACTCGTATGACCCGTCCGATTTGACGGTTACGGTCCCGGTTGACGGGGCCGTGTGAGCGGTGACGGCGAGGCCGGTGCCCGTGTCGTTCGACAGCACGCCGTTGGCTGCGGTCCTTCTGACGTCTGTGCCTGCAGCGGTGCTGGCGGCGTCATTTGCGGCGACAGCTCCAACCGTGACCGTCACGGTGGCGGTTGATGAGGTGTTGTGGCTGTCGGTGATCGTGTAGTCGAATGCGTCGACGCCCGAGTACCCCGGGGCCGGGGTGTAGGTGTACGAGCCGTTGGCGTTGACAAGCACAATCCCGTTTGCGGGGCGGGTGTTGCCAGTTACCGTGATTCCGGTTCCGATGTCGTTCACCAGGAGGCCCGGTGCTGCAACAGTTACAGCAACCCCGGCGGGGGTGTTCTCGATGTCGTCCGAGGCGACCGGTGTGACCGTGATGGTGACTCTCGCTGTTGCCGGGGAGCCGGCGTTGTCGGTGGTGGTGTAGTCGAAGGAGTCTGGTCCGGAGTATCCGGTGGTGGGGGTGTAGGTGTAGGAGCCGTTGGCGTTGACGGCCACCGTTCCGTGGTCGGGGTTGGTGTGGGCCGTGATGGTGAGGCCGGTGCCGACGTCGTTGCCGATGACACCAGGAGTTGCAACGGTCAGCGGCGTGTTCGCGGGGGTCGTGCCCGTGTTGTTGACAGCCACCGGGGTGATCCGGAGGGTCACCGTGCCTGTTGCAGTGTTTCCCGAGGAGTCGGTGGTCGTGTAGGTGAACGTGTCTGTTCCAGAGAACCCGTTCGTGGGCGTGTAAATGTAGGAGCCGTCCGCATTGATGACCAGGCCACCATGGGTGGGGTTGGTGTGACCGGTGACGGTCAGGCCGGTGCCCGAGTCGTTAGCGAGCGTGCCGGGTGCGGTGACCGCTAGCGGCGTGTTCGCCGTCGTGGTGGCGATGTCGTTCACGGCCCCGGGCATGACTGTGATGGCGACTGTGGCTGTGGAGGAGGCGTTCGAGGATGCTGTGACCGTGTAGGTGAAGGTGTCGGTGCCGGAGAACCCGGCAGCCGGCGTGTACACGTACGACCCGTTCGGGTTCATGGTGACGGTGCCGTGCGAGGGTTGTGTGTTCGCCGTGACAGTGAGCCCGGTGCCGGTGTCGTTGGAAAGCACTCCGTCAGTCGCGTTCTTGGTGACAGTGCTCCCGGGGGAGGTGGTCGCGGTGTCGTTCACGGCTGCGGTCGGAACGATTATCGCGGCGTTGCTGAATGTGCAGACCACGTCTGTACCGTCTGCTGACGTTGCGGCGGGGAAGGTGAATGACGCGGTGTTGCCCGAGCCCGACGCGACAGTGTCGCTGTTGTTGACGTTTGTGCACGCATAGGTGGTGCTGTAATTGTCGAGGTCTGTTGTTCCCGCTGCAGTCTGGGTCGCGGTGTACCTCTTCGTCGGGACGGTCAGGGCGGCACCTGCCATTTGAGGCTGCAGGCCGGAGGTGCTGCCGGAGGTTGATGCAGTGTTACCCGAGGTGATCCCGCCGCCGGTGACGGCGAGGGCGAACTGGTCGCCAGACTGCCAACGGGTCGGCACGTTGGTCTGGGCCGAGAGGGTGTTGGCGTAGTTGCAGGATCCCAAGTCGGAGGCGGAGAACCCGCCGGAGAGGGCGACGGTTGCGAGCACCGCGCCGGATGCGGGGTCGAGCTTCAGGACGTTTGAGCCGTTGGCGACAAAGAGGTAGCCGTCGGCGGAGAAGGCTATGCCCGGGCTGTCCGTTCCGGTAGGCAGGGTGGCCACGAGGGAGGTGGCCAACGTTTGGCTTCCCGCTGTGGTGGGGACTGTGGTGTTATCGACCCTGCGAATTTCGTTGGCGCCGACAACGAACAGGAGTCCTCGGCTGCTGAAGGCGAAGTCTCCGTTGCCAGAGGCGAGGTTCGTGATGTTGCCGACGTGACCGATCTTTGTGGGCCCGACCGGGTCAAACGCTCCCATGTAGGCTGTCGCGCCGCCTCCGGCGTAGTAGTAGAGACCGGTTGCCGGGTTGATCGCGCCGCGGAGGACGGTCTGGTTGCCGCTGGGGTCGACGGTGTTTGTGGTTGAGATGGCGGCCGTCAACGCGTCATACCCGGTTATGGAGTTGGCGCCGTTGTCGAAGGCGTAAGCGGCCACACCGTTTCGTGCCACCCCCAAACCGTTGTTTCCAGGTGAGATGGACGCGACGTTCGTCACTTTTCCCGTAGTCGCGTCGATCGACGCCAGCTGACCAGTCGAGCTGATTCCGAACAGCGTGTTCTGGTCGCACGCGAGAGCGCCCGCGGCCTGAGCGGCTGGAGGATTGATGCCTTGTCCGACGGTGAGCCCGGCAAGCAACACGGTCCCCAGGATCGCGGCGACGCGGAGTCGCTTGGTGGGCGGGCGAGGGAGGCGGGTAGGCACGTGAAACGGGTCCTTAGGTCAGCGGCTGAGCAGCTCGGCTATCCTCGGCGGTTGTAACAGCGGGCGTAGGAGCCTGAACGCACACGAAGGACCACGTCGATACTGCTGTGGTACCCATAGTTGAGCAAGACCCCAGAACTGGGGACTCTTGTCAGAGCGCTTGGATCCTCTTGAGCATGGGCCCCTGAGCTCGTCATCAACGATCCGTTGATCACGCTGTTCGGAAGGCGGGTCGGTAGTGGCAGGGACTGGTTCGTCGACGTGGTCACGTTGATGTTGACCGTTCTAGCGGCCCCATTGGTGGCGGTATGCGTCCTCATCTCCGACCGGCCGTTGAGACCGTCTGACTATCCTGTGCCGTCCAACTCCATAGGCCGGAGTGTTCTGCCTCACATGCGTGAAATGCGCGGCGTGATTCTCAATCATGGTGCTCCATCGAGGTCTGGACGCCAGAGAGAGTTGCTCAAGATGCGCGCACACGTCGCTGCGCGCATCTGATTGCTGATCAGTGGCCGGCGTGCCGTGGCGGGATGAATGATGACGACGTTGCTTCGCCGCGATGCGACGAGTGTCTGACGCCGTTCGAGGTCGCCGGCACGGTACAACGCCCGTATCGGTTCTGTGCGTCGTGCGGGGTCGTCCGCCTGTCGCGCTATGTTTCTGTTGCTTTGTCGCATCAGGAGCGGCAGGTCTAGCCGGGGCACGATCTCCCCGCCTCCGAGGATGCCGGCGTCCCCCGACGTGGTCGCGTGGTCGCTCGGGTCGTCTACTTCGATCGAGCAGTCGATTCGTTGTATTTCAAGTACTCCGGCTCGAAACCCGGGGCGATCAACCGGGCCTGGTCCGACTCCATGATGGTCGCTGGCCCCATCCACCAGCGGACTCGTCTTCATTCCCGAGCCGGGAGCAGACACGCCGATGACGCCCCTCCCTTTGAGCCGTGCCCGACCGGCGCATCGCCGCGCAAGAGCCGCGCGGTGGAGGCGCGCCGTGGGTCTCGAGCAGGCAGTGGTGCGACGCCTAGAACAACCGGGCCGTCCGGAACGACCATTGTCGGACCGCACAGCGCGAGGAGTAGCCCGTCACACTCCCGGAACGCGAGCGGAGTCTGCTCGGCCGGGAAGGTAGCCGGAGACGTGCTGGCTCAGCGCACGTTCAGAGAGAACGGCATCCCCGGACACGAGCGCCTCGAGGATCACCCGGTGCGACTGTGCAGCTTCGGCGAGGGGGATGTCGCTCGATGCCATCGACATGATCGTCATCACCTCGATCCCGAGGGCGTTCCAAGCGCGGAGAAGCGACTCGTTCTGGGCGGCGCGGATGATGGACCGATGGAACTGGGTGCTGGAATTGGCGTACGCCAGCCGATCACCAGTACCGGCGATAGCCAGCATGGCGTCGAACGCTGCCCGCACTTCTCCTGCCTGTCCGTGAAGCAGGGGAGCGGCGAGTCGCCCCGCAACGCCTTCTAGCGCGGAGCGCACCGGGACGGCGTCGACAAGGTCTTGTTCAGCGACGTCTCGAACCCGAGTTCCCACGTGAATCCGAGATTCGAGCAGGCCAAGCGCCGCGAGTTCCCGGAAGGCCTCGCGGACCGGCGTCTGGCTGGTTCCGAGGAGCTCAGCGATGTCGAGCTCGCGAAGCGGAGTTCCCGGCGCCATCCGGCCCTGCGCAATCTCGAGCACTATGTAGTCCCGCACCTGGTCGGCGAGGGTGACACGGGGCAAGCGGGAAGTGGGCTTAGCCATCCTCAGATCCCCCTGTAATCGAGCGCGATGCGTCTTGCTCCGTCATTCACACGGAACCCCCTCGTTGTCTTCAAGATGCTAGCGTGCGTTCCACCGGGTCGACAGCGCTGCATTATCGATAATACTTGCCACACTGTACATATCCCAGTAGTGTCGGCGGAACGAAGCAGAGGGCGCGGGTCGCCTAGGTCCTCCCGAGCAGCGCAGCAGGAATTCACGACGAAGTGAGATTGGGATCGCGTGTCAGTACTCGAAGTTCGCGGGTTGAGTAAGTCGTTCTTCGGCTACCCCGCGCTCAACAATGTGGACCTGGAGATCCGTTCCGGAGAAGTGCACGGCCTGGTCGGCGAGAATGGCGCGGGCAAATCGACGCTGATGAAGATCCTCGCAGGCGTGTATACGCGGGACACCGGGACGATCCGCCTCGCCGGCGCAGATGTCGACTTCACGCATCCGGTTCAGGCCTACGCCGCAGGCATCTCGACGGTATTCCAGGAGTTCAACCTCATCGCCGAGCGCACGGTCGCCGAGAATATCCTCCTCGGACGCGAGCCGCGGGCCCGCGGCCTCGTCTCCCGTCACGAGATGACCACTCGCACCCAGGAGCTCCTCAGCACTCTCGGCGTCGAATCGATCAGTCCGACGGCGCGCGTTCAGGAACTCTCCGTCGCTCAACAGCAGATCGTGGAGATCGCCAAGGCGCTCAGCTACGACGCCCAGATCATCTCCATGGACGAGCCGACGGCGGCGCTCGCCGACCATGAGGTGGAGCTGTTGTACGGCATCATCTCGCGCCTGACCGCTCGCGGCGTGTCGATTCTCTACGTCTCGCACCGGATGCGCGAGATTTTCGACCTCTGCGACAGGATCACTGTGCTGAAAGATGGCGAACTCGTCGCCACCCGTCCGACGAGTGAGTTCACCGAGCACGACCTCGTGCGGCTGATGGTGGGCCGGTCGCTTTCGGCGATGTTTCCTCAGCGACTCCCCGAGACGACGACGGGTGAGGTCGCGCTCTCCCTCAGCGCAGCCGGGAACGGCTCGGTCGACGACGTGACGCTGGCGCTTCACCGAGGCGAAATCGTGGGGATGGCAGGTTTGCAGGGCTCGGGACGCACCGAGGTGCTCCAAGGAATCTCCGGTGCCGTGCCGTTCAGCCGGGGCTCCGTCGCGCTCAATGGGGTGACCGTCCGGCTGCGGCACCCCAAGCAGGCGATCTCCCTCGGGGTTGCCCACATCACCGAAGATCGGAAGGCCACCGGTCTTGCTCTCAACCAGTCTGTCATGGACAACGCGTTGGCAGTCGTGCGCGCTGTCAGACCTGGTCGGGCGGCCACCGCCAGGCGGCGGGCGACCGAGATCTTCCTCGATCTCGAGCTCTCGGCGCGCGGCCCAGACCAAGAGGTCAAGTTCCTGTCCGGTGGCAATCAGCAGAAGGTGGTTCTGGCGAAGTGGCTCCTCGTCTCCCCCCAGGTCATCCTCCTTGACGAACCCACCAGGGGCATAGATGTGGGAGCTCGCCATGCGCTCTACAACATCATTCGCCAGCTCGCCGCGGCCGGGCACGCCATCCTCATGGTCTCGAGCGAGCTACCCGAACTGATCGGCATGGCCGATCGCATCCTAGTCATGCACGACGGTCGCCTCGCCGCTGACCTGCCCGCAGGGTCCAGTGAGGAAACCATCCTGCGAGCCGCTTCCGGCATGAGAGAAAGTGAGACCGTCGCGTGAGCGCCATTTCTCCACGCTCGACAATCCATAGGGCATTGTCATCGACTACTGCAACGGTCTATTTTGTCTTCGTCGCTGTGCTTCTCGTCTCTGCGATCGTCGCAGCGATCGCTGGTCGCTCCTTCTTCACCGCAGGGAACCTGACGGTTCTCCTGACCAGTACGACGGTGCTCGGATTCGTCACGATTGGACAGACGCTGGCCATTCTGGTCGGAAGTCTCGACCTCTCAGTGCCGTTTCTCGTGAGCCTTTCCAGCGTCCTCGCCGCCGGTACCATGGCTGGGCAATCCGCCAACCTCCCCGCGGGCATCGCAACTGCACTCAGCGTCACAACCGCAGTCGGACTTCTCAATGGCGTTCTCGTCGGTGTGGTCAAGATCAACGGCTTCATCGCCACCCTGGGCGTCGGCCTGATCGTCTCGGGATACCTTTTCACCAACTATCAGGGCAGCACAGGAAAGGCGTCTCCCGAACTCGCTGCCATCGGTTCTGCGCACTGGGGCTTCGTCCCGGTCACTACCCTGATCATGTTCGCCTGCCTCCTGGCGATCGTCATCTTCCTCACCAAGAGTCGGATCGGACTCCACATCTACGCGGTCGGAGGCGACCCGGCCGTCGCCCGTATGTCGGGGGTGCACAATTCGGTTCCCGTGATCACCGCTCACGCCGTATCCGGCCTCTTCTCCGGCATTGCCGGTCTTGTGATCGTTGCCCGACTCGGAGTGGGAAGCCCGAGCGTCGGGGACCAAGGGGGATACGACCTCCTCTCGATCGCCGCCGTGGTCCTCGGCGGCGCCGTTCTCGCCGGTGGCCGTGGCTCGGTATGGGGGTCCCTCGGCGGCATCCTGATCTTCGCGAGCCTCGACAGCGTGATGGGGATCGTCCAGTTGAACCCCTACCTGAAGGACGTGGTCCGCGGCGTGATCATCATCGGGGCGGTCGCCGTCTACGCCCGGTCGTCCATCCCGCGCACCACATCCCGATTCTCGGCTGCGCCAGTTCGCAGCATGTCTCACGCGGAAGGTGGCCCGCGATGACCGCCCCCACCATCCGCTACCAGAGCACGCCTACCCGGCTCCGCACGCGCAGCGTACGCGCGCTAGCCACTCCCGGCGGGGCGATATATCTCCTGCTGGCCGCGCTGATGGTCGCTTTGATGGTCTACAACCCTTCACTGTCCGAGCCAGACCAGTTGATGCGGTTCGTCGGACGCATTGCCCCTATGGCGCTCGTCGCCCTCGGCCAGTACTTCGTCGTCGTCTCGGGCGAACTCGACCTCTCGATGGGTGCGGTGATCGCAGCGCAGGTGGTGCTCGCCGGAAACCTCATCGGGCAGGATCCGGGCCGGATCGCCCCTGTGCTCGGGATGATGATCGTGTTCGGAATCGTCGTCGGCCTCGTCAATGGTGTGATCACGACAATCCTGAGGGTGCCGAGCTTCATCGCGACGCTTGGCACGGCACTCGTAATCTCCGGGCTGACCTTCTTCGCCACCGGCGGTGCGCCCAGTGGCAATCCGGTGGACGGATTCCGGTCCATCGGCCGTGGCGGAATCGATCAGGTCCCCGTGGTGGGCTTCCTGCCCTACTCCGTCGTCGTCCTCGTTCTGTTGGTCACGGCCGCCGCCTGGCTGATGCGTCGTGGCTTCGGACGGATGCTTGTCTCGGCCGGCGACAATGCCGAGGCCACCGAACTCAGCGGCGCGTCGGTGGCATGGCTTCGCACCCGGGCCTTCATCCTCTCGTCGTCGGCCGCCACCGTCGCTGCGGTCCTGCTCGTGGGGTACGCGGGAGTGAGCCCGGTCGTGGGGCAGGGATATGAATTCACGGCCATCACCGCAGTCGTGCTGGGCGGCGTCGCATTGGGTGGCGGCCGCGGCGCAGTGCTATCGGCGGTCGCCGCGGCATTCGCCCTGGAAGTCCTGTTCAGCCTGCTCGGATTCGTCGGCGTCGCGTCGACGTGGCGACCGGCCGTGCAGGGCGCAATCATCCTCGCTGCGCTCGGCTTACCGCTGCTGCGTTGGAGACGGGTGCGGGCCGAGGAACGGTCGGGCGAGACGGCTGCGGCCCCGACCCCGTCGCCCGGTGAAGAAACCGCACCGTGACCATCAGGATTCCGGCCGCAATGGCCGGACAGTAGAAAGGGAAAGTCATGCGTCAACTTGGCTCGAAAACAATGATGTTTGGGGTCGCCGGGGCGGTCATTGTCGCCCTCGCAGGCTGTGCCCCCGGGGCGAACACCGCCCCGAAGGCGGGTTCGGCGGGGGCCGCGACTACAGCGAGCACCTGGTTCGACCAGGAGCAGTTCGACACGGAGGAGAGCCAGCGCACCGCCTCGTTTGAAGGCGATGCGACCAAGCCGTACCTGCAGCACCTTGCCGGTGACATGGTCGACGCGGCGCCATACGCAGCGGCTGGGCCGAAGAAGGTCTGCTTCTCGAACGCCGCGTTGAGCAACACCTGGCGCCAGACCGGCTGGATCAGCATGAACCAACAGCTCGAGGTGCTGAAGTCTCAGGGCATCGTCTCGGAACTCGAGACGCGGAATGCCCAGGACAGCGATGACACGCAGGTGGCCGACATCGACTACTTCATCAACGAGAACAACTGCGACGCGTACATCATTGCGCCGAACTCGCCGGAGGCCACCGCCCCCGCGGTTGAGCGGGCGTGCGCGACGGGCAAGCCGGTGATCATCTTCGACCGTGGTGCAGGTACCGACTGCGTCACCAGCTTCATTCACTCCGTGGGTGGCATGGCATGGGGCATCGACTCGGCGACCTTCATTGCGGAGAACGTGAAGAAGGGTGCACGCGTCATCGCCCTGCGCACGGCCCCAGGGGTTGATGTCTTCGAGCAGCGATGGGCCGCGGCCCAGCACATCTTCGATGAGGCCGGACTCGAGGTGACCGACTACATCACCGGAGCCGATCCGGCGAAAATCAAGAGCACCATCACAGACGAGATCGCCAAGGGCGACATCGCTGCAGTGTGGGTGGACCTCGGTGACCAAGCCGTACCGGCGGTCGAGTCGTTCGAAGACGCCGGCACGGACATCCCCATCGTCACCGGTGAAGACAACCTTGCATACCTCCACGCCTGGAAGGACAAGGGATTCAAGGGCTTCGCGCCGGTCTACTCGGCCTTCCAGTGGCGAACCGCCCTCCTGGCCACCGCGATGCTGTTCCAAGGCCAGCCGATACCCGAGGACTGGGTGCTTCCCCAGACTCCAGTCGCCCAGGACGACCTCGACACGGTGCTCGCCGAGAACAAAGGTATGCCCGACGGTCACTACTCCTCCTTTGGTGGCGAAGACCTGCCCGGCTTCCCCAAGGTCTGGCAAGACCGCGTGATGCCGTAACAGTTTCGCGGGAGGGGGCCCGAGGGCCTCCTCCCAACAGGTTCGGCCGCCGCCGTACCCACTCCATCGACCCCGCCCCGAAACATGCAGAGAAAGAACCTCGACAATGACGTCAGACGCCACGTCTTCCTTGGGCCCCGATGGCCTCTTCAACGCGGATGACTTCGCCGAACTCGTTGCGCTGGCCCGAGCCCTCTATCCACATGCCGGGCTCGCCGATGGCCCCTACGAGCGCACCGTTCAGAAGATTTCAGCTCGAGCTTCTCGTGAACCGGCGTTTTTGCACATCCTCCACGATGGGCTCAAGGAACTCCGTGCCGGGGCTGGCCAGAACATCGCAACCCTCGCCGGCGACGCTCTGCACTCGCTGCTTGTGCAGCGCCAAGGCACGCAGTTCTTCAATGCCTTGCAGACCAGCGCCTCATTCCACCTCTATGACGACCGGGAGGTCTGGGAGGCGATCGGATACCCGGGCGCTTCCTTCGACCAAGGCGGCTACCTGCACCGGGGGTTCAACGACCTGGCATGGCTGCCCGAGCCGCGGATCGAGGAAAGCACGGTGCGGCTCGTGCCCATCGGCCCTCTCCCTGTTGCCTGCGCAACGGATGCCGCAACACCGGTTAGGAGCATCGCATGACCACATACCAGCACGATGATGACGACGTGGTGCTCATCGTCGGGTCAGGACCAGGCGGGGCTACGCTCGCCCTGCAACTGGTCAGGCAGGGCTTGAAGGTCGTCATGCTTGAGGCCGGTCCATGGGTCGACAACGACGACTTCGTCAACGACGAACGCACCGCCTTCGAGCAGCTCACCTGGAAAGACCCCCGACGTGCGACCGGGACGTGGAGTCTCGCCACCGACTTCCCGACGAGTCCGGCCTGGATGGGTAAAGCCGTCGGCGGGACCGCCACCTTTTGGACCGGTCTCACTCCGCGGTTCAAGGCGCACGAGTTCCGCACCCGTTCTGTCTATGGGAGCGTTGAGGGTGCGTCTCTGGCAGACTGGCCGATCGGTCTGGACGAGCTGGACCCCTACTACCGTGCGGCCGAGATCGCGATGGGTACGTCGCACCGCCATGGGCGCCCGCCGCTTCCGGCCAACAATAACTACAAGGTTCTCGCCAATGGCGCGGCTCGTGTCGGTTACGAGCATTACGCCACAGGACCGTACGCCACAAACGTGGAGCCCTACGATGGCCGACCGGGCACGGTGCAGGACGGCTTCTGCCAGCAGGGGGACAAGAGCCGAGCGAAGTGGTCACCTCTCGTCAGCGAGATTCCGAAAGCACTCGCAACCGGTCTCATGGAACTGCGCACGGACTCGCAGGCCGTCCAGATAACTATGGGCACCGATGGCCGCGCGGACGGCGTCGTCTATGCGGGCGCGGACGGTGTCCTCCGACGGCAGAGCGCGCGGGTCGTCGCCATCGCGGGAAATGCGATCGAGACCCCGCGGCTGCTGCTGCTGTCGTCCACCCGGGAGCATCCCGACGGGCTTGCCAACTCGTCCGGGCAGGTGGGGCGGAACTACATGCGGCACACCACCGGTGTCGTCTACGCCGAATTCGCGGACGAGGTGCACATGTATCGGGGTGAGCCGATGGCCGGCATCGTCAATGATGAATCCCGCCACGACCCGGAGCGTGGTTTCGTGGGCGGTTACTACATCGAGAACATCGCACAGGGTCTCCCGTCATTCACGACGTTCATGACGCCACACGGCTGGGGCCCCGAGTTCACATCGAAGGTCGAGGCCTATACCCGCACGGCCGGGATGTGGATCTGCGGCGAGGACATGCCGCGGGAGACGAACAGGGTATCGCTGAGCGCCACCCTGATGGACCAATTCGGCCTGGCCGCCCCAGAGGTGCACTACGACGACCACCCCAACGACGTCGCTATGCGCAGCCACGCCTATGGCCAGGGCGAGAAGCTATTCGAGTCGGTCGGGGCAGTTCGCACCACGCGGGCGCCGGCCATGCCATCGGGGCACAATCTTGGCACTGCCCGAATGAGCCATTCACCGGCAGACGGCGTGGTGAACAGTTACGGCCAGACGCACGACATTCCGAACCTGTTCGTTTCCGACGGCTCTATCTTCACCACCGGGGCAGCGGCGAACCCGACTCTAACCATCATGGCGCTCGTCCTCCGCCAGGCGGAGTACCTCGTTCGCGAAGCGCGCGCCGGCGCACTCTGATCCGCAACCTGCATTCATCGACACTACCAAGGAGAACCACGATGGCCATCGCCACGATTGACCCCACCACTGGGAAGACGCTCAAGACGTTCGAAGCACACTCGCCGGAAGAGGTCGAGCAGCGGATCGCCGCTGCGGACGCTGCCTACCGTGAGCTGGCAGGTACGACGTTCGCCCAACGCGCCGAGTGGATGCATCGTGCCGCCGATATCCTCGAGGCGGAGGCGGGTGACGTGGCCCGGATGATAACCACGGAGATGGGTAAGACCGTTGCCACGGCCAAATACGAAGCTCTCAAGTCAGCCACGGGAATGCGGCACTTCGCCGATCACGCCGAACGCTATCTGACGCCGGAGCTTCCGGTGGAGGCTTCGGCAGTGAATGCGTCGGCGCTCAGCGTGCGCTTTGACCCGATCGGGGTGGTGCTCGCTGTCATGCCGTGGAACTACCCGCTCTGGCAGGCGGTGCGTTTCGCGGCGCCCGCGCTGATGGCGGGGAACACGGGCCTCCTCAAGCACGCGTCCAACGTGCCCCAGTCGGCGCTCTATCTCGGCGAGCTCTTCGCGCGTGGGGGCTTCCCCGAGGGGGCCTTCCAGACGTTGCTCATCGAAGGCGCGGACGTCGCGCCGCTGCTCGACGACCGCCGAATCCGCGCGGCGACCCTGACGGGATCCGTCGCGGCGGGCGCCTCGGTGGCTGCGGCGGCCGGTAGAAATGTGAAGAAGACGGTTCTCGAGCTCGGCGGCACCGATGTTTTCATCGTGCTGCCGTCGGCCGACGTGCAGAAGGCGGCGGAGCTCGCGGTGAACGCAAGGGTGCAGAATTCCGGACAATCCTGCATCGCTGCAAAGCGGTACTTCGTCCATGAAGACGTCTACGAGACGTTCACCGATCAGTTTGTGGCCGGCATGAGCGCGACCACGACCGGGGACCCTCTGGCAGCCGATACCACGTTCGGGCCGCTGGCCACCGAACGCGGTCGCCAGGACGTCCACGAACTGGTTGAGGATGCCAAATCCAAGGGAGCAACCGTGCTCTGCGGTGGTGAGGTGCCTGCCGGTGCTGGATGGTTCTACCCGGCCACCGTGCTGGCTGACGTCACTCCCGACATGCGCATCTATCGCGAGGAGTGTTTCGGACCTGTGGCCAGTCTGCACAAGGTCGCCAGCATCGACGAGGCGATCGAACGGTCGAATGACTCCGACTTCGGGCTGAGTTCAAGCGTCTGGACGACGGACGACGAAGAGATCGCCCGACTGGGTCGCGAAATAGACGCCGGCGGGGTCTTCGTCAACGGACTCACAGCATCCTTCCCTGGCGTGCCCTTCGGCGGTGTGAAGGATTCAGGCTTCGGTCGCGAGCTTTCGGCTCACGGCATTCGCGAATTCACGAACGTCAAGACGGTGTGGCAGGCGTAGCTGTGATCGGCGGAGCTGCCCCATCAACGACGTCGCTCGCGCCGCCGGTGTCTCCCCTTCCGCAGCGTTTCGATCGCTGAACGGCAGCGCGCGCACGGTCAACGAGGAGTGCCGTCAGCGCGTGCTGTCCGCCGCCGCGCTGGGCTACTTGCCCAACGTGTCCGCCCGCGCGGTGGCGAAGCGAGGGTCGGACACCGTCGCGTTGATCGTAGGTGACATCGCTGACCCGCACTTCTCGTCCCTCACGGCCCGCGTGCTCCGGCGAGCCGATGAGACAGGTCTGATAGTCACGATCGGGATCAACGGTCGGAGCGTTGCCCAAGTCGAGCGCGGCCTCGCTGCCGGTCACCGGCTTGACGACATCGAGAAACTCTTCGCCACGAACGACGTCATGGCCGTCGGGGCGATGTCCCGTTCACAGAGGTCGGTGTCCGGGGCGTTCGAGTGCCCATCGCGACCGTTGCCATCGCGACGGGCGAACGCCGATCCACGAAATACGGGTTGCAGGAAATCATCGAAAGAGGTGGTGCCGCGATCCGCCAACCGAACCTCTGCCACGCGGGTGGCATCTCCGAGACCCGAAGAATCGCCGCCATGGGTGAGGCGAGCTGCCGGCGATGTCTCTGGTAATCGCGAATTCATGTGGCGCAAGCACAACGCTACGGGCGCAGGCCGCATTTGCGACATCACCACCGGTGCATCGACACGACACTCGAGAGTCGGATGGTGCGCGCGTTCGGCGGGCCTGCTCCCAGACGCGTGAGCGCCACGACTCCGGCGCGATGCAAGCGGTGTGAGCATCCGTGTTCCCGCGTTCACGCGGTGTTCCACTCAGGTCAGGGGGGATGGCTCGGATCGAGCAACCCCGTAGGCGCTGTAGACGACACCGTTGCCGAACCGTCGCTCGTCGAGCAGCCGCAGGCCGAGTCGGAGGCCGGCGGGCAGCGCGCGAGTGCCGCCGCCGACGATGACGGGGGAGACGAAGAGCCGCAACTCGTCGACGAGGCCCGCGACGAGCGCGTGGCCCGCGAGCTCGGCGCCTCCGACCGTGAGGTCGGCCGGCGACTCGACCTTGAGTCGCTCGACCAGTTCGGGGACGAATGAGCGCTCGATACGCGTGCGCTCGCTCGCCACCTCTCGGAGTGTGGAGGAGAAGACGATCTTGTCGGCGGCCTTCCAGATGCTCGCGTAGTCGCGAATCTCCCGAGACTCGTCGGGCCCGGTACCCAGGGTCTCCCACGCCACCATGACCTCGTAGAGCCGCCGACCGTAGAGGTAGGTGCCGAACGCGCGCTCTTGGTCGTTGATGAAGCCGTGCACCTCCTCGTCGGGCATGCTCCAGTCGAACGAGCCCGATCCGTCGGCGATGTAGCCGTCGAGCGAGGTGATCGCGGTGTAGATGAGCCTGCCCATGGTGTCCTTCCCCTCGTCCACGAACCTAGAGCTCGTGGACGAGGGGGGCAAGTAGTCTGCTGGGGTGACAACAGCTCCCTCCCTCGCCCGGCGCCTCGGGCTCACCGACGCCATCGTGATCGGGCTCGGGTCGATGATCGGCGCCGGGGTCTTCGCGGCCTTCACCCCCGCCGCGCAAGCGGCGGGCAACGGCCTGCTCGTCGGGCTCGTCGTCGCCGCGTTCGTCGCCTTCTGCAACGCGACGTCGTCGGCGCAACTGGCGGCCGTCTATCCGATGTCGGGCGGCACCTACATCTACGGCCGCGAGCGGCTCGGCGAGTGGTGGGGCTTTGTCGCCGGCTGGAGCTTCGTCGTGGGCAAGACGGCGAGCTGTGCCGCGATGGCGCTCGTCTTCGCGGCCTACGCGGCACCGGCGGGATGGGAGCGACCGGTCGCCATTGCCGCCGTGCTGGCTCTCGCCGCAGTGAACTACTTCGGCGTGACGAGAACCGCCACACTGACGCGCGTCATCGTCGTGGTCGTGCTGCTGGCGCTCGCCGTGGTCACGGCGGCCGGCGCGAGCGCGGGCGTCGTGGTGGCCGACGCGTTCGCTCCATCCGGTCTCCTCGCGGGCGGGGTGTACGGGATGCTGCAGTCGGCGGGCATCCTGTTTTTCGCCTTTGCGGGCTATGCCCGCATCGCGACGATGGGCGAGGAGGTGCGAGAGCCGGCCCGCACCATCCCGCGGGCCATAACCATAGCCCTGGCCATCACCGTCGTCGTCTACGCCATGATCGCCGCGGTGACGCTCGCGACCCTCGGCGCCGAGGGGCTCGCTGGCAGCGACGCCCCGCTCGCAGACGTCGCGGCGGTGAGCGGCTGGTCGTGGGCGCAACCGGTCGTCCGCATCGGTGCCGCCACCGCGTCACTCGGCGCGCTGCTCGGCCTCATCGCGGGCATCGGTCGCACGAGCCTCGCGATGGCGCGCGAGGGCGACCTTCCGCGCTGGCTCGCGGCGGTGCATCCGCGATTCCATGTTCCGCACCGCGCGGAGATCGCGCTCGCCGTGATCGTGAGCACCATCCTGCTGGTTGCCGACCTCCGCGGCGCGATCGCCTTCTCGTCGTTCGGAGTGCTGCTCTACTATTTCGTCGCCAACGTCGCGGCCTTCACCCAGCCTTCCGAACACCGACGTTATCCGCGCGCGCTCCAGGTCGTCGGCGCCATTTCGTGCGTCGCTCTCGTGGTCACGCTTCCGCCCCAGGGCGTGGTCCGTGGCGTCGCCGTGTTGGTGGCCGGTGTCGCATATCGGCTCTTCAGGCAAGCCATCGGCAACCGTCGCGTCAGCGGATAGCATGGCCACTCACCCACGGAAGGGCTACAGGCATGGGGCAGACGAGCACCGCGGAGTACGACGCCTTCGGCCCGTGGATCGACGAGGTGCACTCCGCTGACGAGCTGCCGCGCCTCTACCGCGACTACCCCGTCGACCTCGACGAGGCGCTTCTCGTGCTGAAGTTTCCCCGTGACATCAGCCGCCGGGATGCCTCGCCGACGATGCACCTCTACGACTGCGTCGCCATCGTCGCCCCCGATCGCCTCATCCTCCTCAGCCGCACCGGCGACACCTACACCGTCTTGAGCGTGGTGCACAGCGATGTCGCCGCGATCGTCGACCGCGTGAACCTGCTCGACGCGCGACTGTCGCTTCACACCGTGGCCGGCGACGTGGTCGACCTGCCGTACAACGGATCATCGAGCGACACCGTGCGGGCGCTCGTCGACCTGCTTCGCGAGTTGCAGCCGGCGGGAGGCAGACCCGATGGGCTTCGGGACGTCGCATCCCTCCCGCCCCTCGGACTCGACGATCTCGGGCGCAACGACGCGATGTTCGTCACCGCCTACCGCGAGCTGGCCGCTCGTGAGCCGCAGCTCAGGCTGCTTGCCGCACACGGTCGCACGCGGGTCGGGCGGCGGGGCGGCGCGCTGAGCCGACTCGTCGACGGGGTGCTGCCCGTGACGCTGCACGGTGCCATCGTCGCCGCGGGAGTCGACGACCTGCAGGTGCTGTCGCGGTGGGACTGGCTCGTGCGCGGCGGATCGCCGGTGCTGTCGCGGGCGCGAACCGTCGTGCGGCTCGCCTCGGTGAGCTCTGTGACGAAGGCCGAGCACCCGCGCCTCGTCGGTGTGACGGTAGTGAGTTTCGGGCTCGGCGCCGGTGTCGTCGAGATCCCCGTGCCCACCGGATCCACGGCCGAACGAGCCCTGCTGGCGGCCGGCAAACGATGACCGACGCTCCCGCGCTGAGCGACCGCGCCAAGTGGCAGGCGTTCGCGGTCGCCGTCAGCGTCGCGGCGCTCACCATCCTCGACCTCAGCAAGGTCAACGTCGGCCTGCCGTCGATCGAGGAATCGCTCGGCGCAGGCGCGACCGACCTGCAGGTGATCGTGGCAGGCTACGCCCTCGCCTTCGGACTCGCGCTCGTGCCATCCGGTCGTCTCGGCGACATCTATTCGCGCAAGATCATGTTCGTGATCGGCCTCAGCGGCTTCACCGCCGCGAGCCTGATCTGCGCACTCGCGCCCAACATCCAGACCCTCGTCATCGGTCGTATCCTGCAGGGAGTCGCCGCCGGCGTGCAGATGCCGCAAGTGCTCGGGCTCGTGCAGCAGCTCTTCCAGGGGGAGGCGCGCGGCAGGGCGTTCGGAGTGTTCGGCGCGACCATCGGCGTCTGCACCGCGTTCGCGCCGAGCCTGGGCGGCCTGCTCATCCTGCTGGGCGGGCCGGAGGACGGCTGGCGCCTGCTGTTCTGGATGAATATCCCGCTGGGCATCGCTGCGATCTTCTTCGCTCTGCGGCTGCTGCCCCGCCGCACGGGGCCGAGGCGCGACTCCAATCTCGACCTGTTCGGCGTGCTGCTGCTCGGCGCCGCCACTTTCAGTCTGCTGTTTCCGTTCGTGCTCACGACCGGCGGCCCGAGTGACAGCCCGCTGCGCTGGTGGTGGATCGCGCTCGCGGTTGTCGCGGCCGCCGCATTCGTCTGGTGGGAGCTGTCGTACCAGCGCCGGGGCAAGTCGCCCGTCGTGCACTTCTCGCTGTTCCGCACGTCGTCGTACCGCAACGGCCTGCTCGTCGCGACCGCGTACTTCGGGGCGCTGCCGGCGGTCTTCCTGCTCAGCACGCTCTACCTTCAGGAGGGTCTCGGCCTCGAGCCGGTCTTCGCCGGGCTCGTCAGCATCCCATTCGCGCTCGCCTCAGCCGTCACGGCTCTCATCGGTGGCCGGCTCGTCAACCGTCTCGGGCGCGCTCTCGTCGTGTTCGGCCTCGTCTTCGTGGTCATCGGCTTCTCGCTCGACCTGCTGCTCGCCATAGTCCTGCCACCCGAGCTCGCCCCCTACGGCATGGGTGCGGCGCTCCTGGTGGCGGGCATCGGTGGCGGCTTCGTCGTCTCGCCGAACCAGACGCTCACCCTCGCCGAGATCCCCGTGCAGGAGGGCGGCGTCGCGGGGTCGATGGCCCAGCTGGGGCAGCGCGTCGGCACATCGATCGGGGTCGCGGCCGCGACATCCGCCTTCTTCGCCACCATCCTCAAGGAGTCGGGACGGGTGGCCGAACTCACGGCCTACCACGACGGTTTCCGCAACGGCGTGCTCATCAGCATCGGGCTGATGCTCGTGGCGCTGGCGCTGGGATTCACAGACCTGGTGGCGAGGAGGAGGCGACAGAGGGCGTAGCGGCTGGCCCCCGAGTCGACGACGGCCAGACGCTACGACCGGGCGGCCTGCGACGGGTCTGACTCCTGCGCCGCCTGCGTGCCGGCGATATTGACCATCCAGTGTGTGCCGAAACGGTCGATGCACATGCCGAAGCTGTCGCCCCACGGCGCCTGGCTCAGCGGCTCCTGCACAGTTCCACCGTTCGACAGCTTCTCCCAGTAGCCGGTGAGCTCCGCCGCATCCTCACCGCTCAGTGAGACGGAGATGCTGCTGCCGCCGGGGTCGGGCATCGAAGCGGGGGTGTCGGCCCCCATCAGCACGAGACCGTCGGGGGCGGTGACCTGCCCGTGCATGATCTTGTTCCGCTCCGCGGGGTCGTCGCTGACCCCGAATTCGCCGAACGTGCTGACGTTCAGTTCGCCTCCGAACACCGAGTGGTAGAACTCGAGCGCCTCCCGGGCGTTGTCTCTGAAGCTCAGATACGGGTTGAGTCGCGTCGTCATGGATGAACCTCCTTGTCGGTCACTGCCCCAACTGTGGCAACGGCGGAGGCGGCGCGCAAGAGGCGCTAGTCGGCGGTCTGCCCGCTCGCCTTCATCGTCTCGTAGGCCTGCAACGCGTCGCGTCGCGACTGGGCGAGGTCGACGATCGGCTCGGGCGGATACTCCGCCGCCTCGAGCTCGGGCACCCAGCGCCGGATGTAACGCCCGTGCGGATCGAACTTCTTCGCCTGCAAGACCGGGTTGAAGACACGGAAGTACGGCGCAGCATCCGCCCCGCTGCCAGCGACCCACTGCCAGTTTGCGGGGTTGTTGGCCTCGTCGGCGTCGACGAGCGTGTCCCAGAACCACGCCTCACCGACGCGCCAGTCGACGAGCAGGTTCTTGATCAGGAAGCTCGCCGTCACCATGCGCACCCGGTTGTGCATGCTGCCGGTGGTCCACAGCTCCCGCATTCCGGCGTCCACGAGGGGAACGCCGGTGCGCCCCTGGCGCCACGCGTCGATCTCCCACTCCGGGGTGTCGGCCCACGGGAAGGCGTCGAAGGCGGGGCGGTAGTTGCGCTCGTGCAGCTCGGGGAAGTTGTAGAGGGTGCTGTAGTTGAACTCGCGCCAGCCCAACTCGCGCAAGAAGCTCGCCGCGTTGACGCGCGACGACGCGTCGATGGCGCCGGTCATGCGGTGCCAGATCTGCAGCGGGCTCAGCTCGCCGAAGCGCAGGTGCGGGCTCAGGCCGCTCGTCGCCTCGACGCCAGGCTGGTCGCGGGCGTCGTAGTTCGCAAGTACCTCCTCCGCGAACCGCTCGAGCCGCTCGTGGGCGTTGTGTTCGCCGGGGCGGTTGTCTTCTCGCAACCCTCCGGCCCAGTCGGGATGCGTCGGCAGGAGCCCCCACGAATCGAGGTCGTCGCTCGCCGCGGCGTGCGTGGCGATGCTCGTGGGCGCCTCGAGCGGCTGCCGTGACACCCCGATCTCGAGGCAGGTCTTCCAGAACGGGGTGAAGACGCCGTACGGGCCGCCCTCCCTCGTCGTGACCGTCCACGGTTCGAACAGCAGGTTGGCGCGGAAGCTCTGCACCTCGACGCCAGCGTCGCGCAGGCTCCCCTTCAGCCCGGCGTCGATGTCGCGCGCGCGGCCATAGCGGCGGTTCCAGTAGACGGCCCCGGCGTGCGTCTCCGCGACGATCCGCGGGATCTGGGCCGCGGCATCCCCCCGGCGGAGCACGAGCGAACCGCCTATCGCGGCGAGGTCGGCGGCGAGAGCGCTGAGGCTGTAGTGCAGCCACCACTTCACGGCGGCACCGAGCGGGCGGATGCCGGGGCTGACCTCGTCGAGGAGGTAGACGACGACCACGGATTCGCCGCGCTGCACCGCTGCGTGCAGCGCGGGGTTGTCTGCAAGGCGGAGATCGTCGCGCAACCAGACGACCGTGGGCGAGCTCATTCGCCGCCCAGCCGCAGTTTCTCGGTCAGCGTCGTCAGCTGCCGGAGCTCGTCCGCGTCGAGCACGCCGCCGACCCGGGTGCGGATCGACTCGGCGTGAATGACCGCGACGCGGCGGAACAGCGAGTAGCCGTTCTCGGTGATGCGCACGATCGTGCCGCGCCCGTCGCCCGGGTCGCTCTCCTTTGTGACGAGCCCTCGTTGCACGAGGCGGTCGACGAGCCGGCTCACGCTCGGCTGGGTGAGCAGCAGGTGACGGTTGAGATCGCGGATGCGCAACGCCCGTTCCGGCTGCCGCGACAGGTTGAACAACACGTCGTATTCGTTGAACGAGAGCTCAGACGACGGAAACTCGGCGTTGAGCTGGCGGAACACCGAGACTTGGGCGCGAAACAGCGATTCCCATGCGTCTACGGCTAGCGACTTATCACTCACGCGACAACTCTATGCACCAGCACAGATATTGCGGCACTGCTGGCGGCGGGGCCGATCTCGCGATATCGCCCCATAAACAGGATTGAGGGTCGGTTTCAGAGGCTAGAAACCGACCCTCTCCCTTGCACCAAGAGTGTCCTGCAATCACATTCCGCATCAGCTGCCACAGCAAACAGCTTCCGCTCTTCGAATATATAACGGTGAGGTAACGAGCGCCAGTTATCGAAACGTTATTTTTCTGGGAACTTGTTGGGAGCTGTATCTCCGGGGGCGGTTCCCGCTCTGACGCGGCCCGGCACAAAGCGCTACCCCGGCGGTGATTTCGTGCGCGCCGACGGCTCAACAGGCTGCCGACGTCGGGTCCGTTTCCTTCTGGGCACTCGGCGAGCGCGGCCGCTTTCGTCACGGGGGTCGCGCTGGAGTCGACGAGGGTCGGCTCCGGCCTCGCTCCCGTAGCGGCCGATGTCGCCTACTCGCGCCTCCACGTCGGCGCCCACTTATTCTGCGATGGGGTCGGCGGCGGCGCGCTGGGTATCGCGGGCCGCGCTCGCGGGCCGCGCCCTCGTCGGGCGCGAGGAGGGTGTAATCCAGCCGCCGATCCCCGACGACATCCGTGTCGAGGTGTGGGACGAGCGGTGACGACGCTGACAGCTCAGCTGCTGGTCATGTCCAGTGAGGACACCAGCGCCCACAGCTCGGCTCGGTCCTGGAATTGCCGCAGATCCAGGCCGACCAGGTTTCCGAGCTGTTCGATTCGAGCCTTCAGGGTGTGCCGGTGAATGCCCAACTCCCGGGCGGCGGGATCCCACGCGGCGTTGTGGCGCAACCAGACGCCGGCGTCGTCGAGCAATTCCCTTCCTCCTGGCGCGACCAGCGCCGCCGAGAGGCGCGCATGGGCGATTTCGGCCACATCGGATGAGGCGAGCAACCCGAAGAAGCTTGCCGAGACCAGCTCCGTGAACTCCATCACCTCTCCCTGTCCCGCCCGTTGGAGTGCCCGCCCGGCTTGGACTATCCCGACGTTGAGCCGTTCCCATTCGAGGCGGTCGGATACGCCGGCGTGCGCCCCACGGCGGGCGAGAAACGCTTTGAGCGCGGGCCAGTCTCCGGGCTCGATGAGCAGGGTGAGTCCCTCCGCGGTGCCTACCGCGAACATCCCGCTTACGGCGGCCGACGCTCGGCGCTCCAGGGCGTCGCGGAGCGCTGCCTCCTCGGGGCCCACGGCGACGCTCACCACCCTCAGCTCGGTGGAGGGAAGTCCGGCGGGGATGGCCTCGATCGCCGTGCGTACCTCGGCGACCCGGCCGTCACGAAGCAGCGCGAACAGTTGCTGCATCAGAGACCGCAGGCTCACGCGCAGGCTCTGGTTGTGCTCCAGCGACACCTCCGCGAGGGCGACGAGCGTCGTCGCGATGGAGAAATCGGCCGAGTCGAAGGGCTCGCTCCGCGCGAGGACGAGCGCGCCCGTGAGGCGTTTCGTGCCGCCGAGGGTCTGGATAGTGGCGGAGACGGTCGCGAGGGCAAGATCGACGCGCGACCGATGTTGTGCGGCCAGCAGGCGGTGCACCTGCGCCGGCACTTCGTCTGGCAGGGCGGCGCCTGCACCGTCCGACCCGCTTGCGGCGTCGGCGAGCTCTCCGTCCGCGTCGAAGAGCGCGATGTCGCATCGGAGCCGGCTGGCCGTCTTCCGAATAGCCGCCTGCATGCCGCCACTTCCCAGGGCGGCGATCGAGACGGCATTCTGAGTCGCCAAGACCCAGTCGATCCGAGCCCGGGCATCCGCGGCCTGCACGGCCGCGACCCACTGGCTTATCGCGATGAAGGGCGTGCGATACGGCACCTCGACGAGGGGAAGACCCGCATTTCGACACGCATCCACCAGGCCCGCCGGGGTGCCGGCTCGGAAGACCTCGGTTCCGAAACCCAGGGCGCTCACTCCCGCGGCGTGGAGTCGGTCAACATACGAGGCGTAGAACGGGAGGTCGTCGCTCTCGGGGAACTGCCGACCGGTCGTCAGCAGCATCTGCCCGGTCGTCACGAAAGGCGAGGGGTCTTCGAGGTCGGAGCTGTGCACCCACCCGAGCACTGTGGAGCCCTCCGCCGACACGCGGTCCGTGATGCCGAACTCTCCGTGCTCGATCAACGACGTCAGCGTCGCGGGCATGTGTCGATCGGTTCAAGTGCCATTGTGTCCAGACAGAAGAGGGTTGAAGCCATTATGGCACTCGACCGCCGCGCCGTCTCGGACGATGCTGGATGCTGACCAGCGAATCGATCGGATTGGATGACAATGACACTGACCACATCACGCTCGACGGAGGTCCAGTCTGGCGGTCCCGGGCTCCGGCAGGTGCGGAATGTCGTCACGGCGATCCCCGGCCCGAAATCGGTCGAGCTGAACTCGCGGAAGTCGGCGGCGGTCGCTCGAGGTGTGGGCATCTCGCTGCCCATCTACGTGCAGGCGGCAGGCGGAGGAGTAGTTCTCGACGTCGACGGCAACACACTGATCGACCTCGGTTCGGGAATAGCGGTGACCGGCGTGGGCAACTCCGCACCCGCCATCGTCGCGGCGGTCACCGAGCAGGTGAACCAGTTCACGCACACCTGTTTCACCATCACCGGCTACGAGGGATACGTGGCCGTCGCCGAGCTGCTCAACGAGTTGACCCCCGGGGACCACGACAAGCGCACCGCGCTGTTCAACTCCGGCGCGGAGGCCGTGGAGAACGCCGTCAAGATCGCCCGCCACTTCACAGGCAAGCAGGCGGTTGTGGCGTTCGACCATGCCTATCACGGCAGAACCAACCTGACCATGGCGCTGACGGCGAAGTCGATGCCCTATAAGAGCGGTTTCGGACCGTTCGCCCCGGAGGTGTACCGGGCTCCGTCTTCCTACCCCTTCCGCGACGGCGGCCTGTCTGGCGCCGAAGCGGCCGAGCGCGCCATCACCCAGATCGAGAAGCAGATCGGCGCGTCGAACCTCGCTGCGGTGATCATCGAACCGATCCAGGGTGAGGGCGGCTTCATCGTGCCCGCGCACGGTTTCCTGCAGACCATCGCGGCCTGGTGCCGAGCGAACGGCGTGGTGTTCATCGCCGACGAGGTGCAGACGGGCTTTGCCCGCACCGGCGCCATGTTCGCCTCCGATCACGAAGACCTCGTGCCCGACATCATCGTGACCGCGAAAGGAATCGCGGGCGGACTCCCGCTCTCCGCGGTCACGGGCCGCGCTGAGATCATGGATGCCGCACACGTCGGCGGGCTCGGTGGAACCTACGGGGGCAACCCCATCGCTTGCGCCGCCGCGATAGCGACCATCCACAGCTACCAGAACGACGGCCTGATCGAACGCGCACGCGACATCGAGGCGGTTCTGCTTCAGGAGCTGGGAGCCCTGCAGGCAGTCGATCCGCGGGTGGGAGATGTGCGCGGCCGAGGAGCGATGATGGCGATCGAACTCGTGGATCCCGCAACGAACGAACCCGATGCCGCCCTCACCACCCGCGTCGTCTCCGCAGCTCACGCCGAGGGCGTGATCCTGCTGACCTGCGGCACCTACGGCAACGTCATCCGATTCCTCCCCCCATTGACCATCTCCGATGATCTGCTTCGCGACGGCATCTCGGTGCTAGGGAACGTTCTGGCCTCATCATGACTCTCGTCGACCACGCAACCGACTCGCGCACGTCGGCGCTCGAGGACGCACACGCGCAACTGGCGGAAGCCGTCGCCGGTCTCGGCTACGACGAGGGCACCCACGCGATGCTGTCCAAGTCGCGGCGGGAGTTGACGGTCAGCATTCCGCTGCGCCGCGACGACGGCAGCATCGAGGTGCTCACGGGCTACCGGGTGCAGCACAACATCTCCCGCGGGCCCGCCAAGGGCGGTTTGCGGTACAGCCCCGCGGTGACGCTCGACGAAGTACGCGCCCTCGCCATGTGGATGACGTGGAAGTGCGCCCTGCTCGACGTCCCCTATGGCGGAGCCAAGGGCGGCGTCGCGTTCGACCCGCGGCAGTACAGCACGGCGGAACTCGAACGGATCACGCGCCGTTACACCAGCGAGATCCTTCCGATAATCGGCCCGCAACAAGACATCCCTGCGCCAGACATCGGAACGGATGAACGAACCATGGCGTGGATCATGGACACGTACTCCGTCAGCCAGGGCCACACCGTGCCCGGAGTGGTGACCGGGAAGCCGCTCAGCCTCGGCGGCTCGCTGGGTCGGGCCAGCGCGACATCCCGCGGAGTCGTGCACATCGCGAAGGCGGCCTTGAAGAGCAGGGGAATCGCAGTGTCCGGAGCGACCGCTGCCGTCCAAGGCTTCGGCAAGGTGGGCCGCGACGGAGCTCGCTTTCTCGCGGATGAGGGCGCCTTGGTCGTCGCGATCAGCGACCAGTACGGAGCGATTCACAGCGCCTCGGGGATCGACATTGCGGCCCTGAGCGCGCATGTGGATGTGACGGGGTCGGTCGTGGGTTTCGGCGATGCGGATGTGCTCGGCGCCGACGACCTGCTCGAGCTCGACGTCGATGTGCTCGTTCCCGCCGCCGTGGAGGGCGTCATCCACGCCGGCAATGCCGGCAAGGTGCGCGCCCGCATCATCGTGGAGGGCGCGAACGGCCCGACATCCCGCGACGCGGACGCCATTCTGGCGTCGAACGGAGTGCTCGTCGCGCCCGACATCCTCGCCAACGCGGGAGGCGTGATCGTGTCGTATTTCGAGTGGGTGCAGGCGAATCAGTCGTACCGCTGGGAGGCGCGAGACGTCGAAGCGCGGCTCGAGGAGCGTATGCTCGCGGCCTGGGCATCGGTAAATGAGCTCGCGCGCACCCACGACCTCACGCTTCGCGCCGCGGCAACCCGCCTGGCCGTGTCGCGCGTCACGGAGGCGCACCGCCTGCGTGGCCTCTACCCCTGACGCCCGCCCATGCGACGTCGACTACTCACCGAGGAGCTGTATTGAATACGATCACCGAAGCCGCCCTGCTCGAAGCCGTACCCGGCTCATTGTTCATCGGCGGTGACTGGACCGATGCCGAGGCCGGTAGAACGCTCGACGTGTTCGACCCCTCAACGGGGCACCTGCTGAAGAGGATCGCCGACGCGAGCCCGGACGACGGCATTCGAGCACTGGATGCAGCGGTGGCAGCAGCCGACGCGTGGGCCGCCACGGCACCACGGGTGCGCGGTGAGCTGCTTCGCGACGCGTTCGACCTCCTCCAGCAGCGCAAGGACGAGGTTGCGCTGCTGATGACTCTCGAGATGGGCAAACCGCTCGCCGAGGCGGCGGGTGAGGTCGCGTACGGCGGCGAGTTCCTTCGTTGGTTCAGCGAGGAGGCGGTCCGCATCTCCGGGCGGTTCGGCAGCAACCCCGAAGGCACCGGCCGGATGATCGTGTCGCAGCGCCCCGTCGGACCCGCCTTCCTCATCACACCGTGGAATTTCCCGCTCGCCATGGCGACACGGAAGATCGCCCCGGCCCTCGCGGCCGGCTGCACCGTCGTGATCAAACCGGCGGAATTGACGCCGTTGACGACCCTGTACGTCGCAAGGCTGTTCGAGGAGGTCGGCTTGCCGGCGGGGGTACTCAACGTCATCACGACATCGAGGTCGGCGGATGTGTCGTCGCCGATCATCGCGGACCCCCGGCTGCGCAAGCTGAGCTTCACCGGCTCGACCACCGTCGGGCGCACGTTGATCAAGCAGGCGGCCGACAACGTGTTGCGCACGTCGATGGAGCTGGGCGGCAACGCGCCCTTCATCGTGTTCGGCGATGCGGACCTGGACAAGGCGGTGGAGGGCGCCCTGGCGGCGAAGTTCCGCAACACCGGGCAGGCCTGCACGGCGGCCAATCGTTTCATCGTCCATAGCTCCGTCGCTGACGAGTTCGCGCGAAGGGTCTCCGAGCGGGTCGAGGCGTTCCGCGTGGGGCGGGGCACGGAACCGGGCGTCACCATCGGGCCGCTCATCAACGACAAGGCTGTCGACAAGGCCGACCAGCTGGTGCAAGATGCCATCGCCCGGGGGGCGACCCTCGTGACCGGAGGACGCCGGCCTCTTCGGGCCGGCAGCTTCTACGAGCCCACCGTCGTGACGAACGTGCCGGAGGGCAGCGACATCCTTCGCGAGGAGATCTTCGGTCCCGTGCTCTCGATCGTCGACTTCGACGACGAGGAGGAGGCGGTGGCCCTCGCGAACAACACCGAATATGGCCTCGTCAGCTACGTCTTCACCGAGAATCTGGCTCGCGCACAGCGGATGATCGACGGGCTCGACACCGGCATGATGGGACTGAACGTCGGTGTGATATCCAACGCGGCAGCGCCCTTCGGCGGGGTCAAGCAGTCCGGGCTCGGCCGAGAGGGCGGCGCCGAGGGCATCCATGAATACCTCTCGACCAAATACACCCTCATCCCGAACTGAGAGAGACAATGAGCACATACAGCGTCGTGAACCCGGCGACCGGCGAGACCGTCGTCGAATATCCCCTGATCTCCGATGGCGATCTCGCCCAGGCCGTCGGCGGCGCCGACACGGTCCACCGTGAATGGTCGCGCAACAGCACTGTCGAAGACAGAGCGGCCCGCCTGCAACGAGTCGCCGACCTCCACGTCGAACGCCGACAGGAATTGGCGGAGATCGCCGTGAGGGAGATGGGCAAACCGGTGGAACAGGCGCTCGCCGAGGCGGATTTCAGCGCGGAGATCTACTCCTACTACGCGGAGAGCGCGGGAGACATCATGCGCGACGAAGCCGTCGTCTTGCGCGGGGGAGAGGGCTCCGCGCTCGTCCGTCGCACTTCCATCGGTGTGCTGCTGGGGATCATGCCGTGGAACTTCCCGCTGTACCAGGTGGCGCGATTCGCCGCGCCCAACCTCATCATCGGCAACACGATACTTCTCAAACACGCGCCGCAATGCCCCGAGACGGCGATCGCGCTGGAACAGATCTTCCTCGACGCAGGCTTTCCGGCTGGCGTCTTCACCAAGATCTTCGCCTCCAACGAGCAGATCGAGACGGTGATCGCCGACCCACGGGTACAGGGTGTCTCCCTCACGGGATCCGAGCGGGCCGGCGCCGCCGTGGCAGAGATCGCGGGGCGCAACCTCAAGAAGGTCGTGCTCGAGCTGGGCGGGTCTGATCCGTTCATCCTCCTCAGCACCGACGATCTCGACAGGGCTGTTGATGACGCGGTCTCGGCTCGTCTGGACAACAACGGCCAGTCCTGTAACGCCGCGAAGCGATTCATCGTCGTCGACGATCTCTACGACGCGTTCCTGGAGAAGTTCATCGCCGCGATGACCGCGATCCGCCCCGATGACCCGACACGCGGGTCGACACTGCTCGGCCCGCTGTCCTCCGGCGCTGCCGCCGACAGGCTCGCGCAGCAACTCGATGAAGCGGTGCGCGCCGGAGCGCGGCTCGCGACCGGTCACACTCGACAGGGGACATACTTCTCGCCCGCCGTGCTGACCTCCGTCGCTCGAGAGAATCCGGCATACGCGGAGGAGTTCTTCGGCCCCGTCGCGGTCGTCTACCGCGTAGCAGGCGAACACGAGGCGATCGATCTCGCCAACGACACCCCCTTCGGACTCGGTTCCTACGTGTACACGACAGACGAACAACAGGCGCTGCGCGTGGCCGACGGCATCGAGGCGGGGATGGTGTTCATCAACATCGTCTTGGCCGACAGCGCGGAACTGTCCTTCGGAGGGGTCAAACGATCCGGGTTCGGCAGGGAGCTCGGCCGACTGGGCGCGGATGAATTCGTGAACAAGAAGATGATCCGCATCGGAGGATGACCGCTCCGGCGCGGACGAGGTCACCTCGACCGGGGCTCCGACGTGTCATCCCTCTGCGGGCGGGCCGCGGCTAGTCCGTCGACGTTCCGCGCTTCAGGGTCTCGCCCCTGAAGAACGCGGGGTTGACGGCGCGCATGATCAGCATGAGGACCACGCCCGCCAGCAGCAGGAATGCGCCCAGGATGAATACGAGGCCGAGGCCTCCGATGTTGGAGCCACTCCCGTAGTCGGGGCTCATCGAATCGATCAGAGTGGTCACGAAGATGACGGCGAGGATCACTCCGCCCAGCAGCGGCGCGAGCAACCTGAGGGTGAACGAGCGTGCGCTCGAGAAGGCCTCGCGTCGGAAGTACCAGACACAGGCTAGCGCCGTCACCCCGTAGTAGAAACAGATCATCATGCCGAGCGTCAGGATCGTGTCGGTGAGCACGTCGTTGGAGAGGACGCGCATCACGGCGTAGAAGCCCCAGGCGACCACCCCGGCGATGATCGTGGCGAAGCCGGGCGACTTGAACCGCGGGCTGATGGACGCGAAACGCTTGGGGAACGCCCGGTAGTGGCCCATGGCGAGCATCGTGCGAGCGGGTCCGACGAATGTCGACTGCAGGGATGCCGCCGAGCTGGACAGGACAGCGAGGGACAGCAGGATGGCGAACGGACCCATGATCGGGCCGGCGAGCGCGGCGAACACATTGCCCGAGATGTCCTCGTTGCCCAGGCCGAGCTCGCCCGCGCCGACGCCCGAGAACATGAGAGACGCAATAGCGACGAGCAGGTAGAGCACGAAGATGATGCCGACGGTGAGGGTCGCCGCTCTGCCGGGCGTGGTCTTCGGATTCTTCGTCTCCTCGTTCATCGTGAGAGTCACGTCCCAGCCCCAGAAGATGAAGATCGAGAGCGAGACGCCCGCCGCGAAGGCAGAGAACGAGGAGACGCTGAACGGGTTGAACCAGTCGAGGCTGAACGGGGTCGCATCGAACGCCCCTCCATCGGTGAAATGCACGATCGCAGCGATGGCGAACCAGACGAGCACAACGAGTTGGAAACCGACGAGCCAGTACTGCAGAGACTTGGTCGCCTCCATCCCGCGGTAGGAGACGTAACAGGCGCCCACCATGAAGACCAGACAGGTCACGATGTTGACGGGGATGTTGCCCGCAAGTTCGGCTATGTCGGGATTGCCGAAGATCTGTGCAAGCGCCAGATACAGGAAGTCGACCGCGACGCCCGCGAGATTCGACAGCACCACCACCGTCGCGACGATGAGTCCCCAACCGCCGAGCCAGCCGAGCCACGGGCCGAAGGCCCGGGTCGCCCACGTGAACGAGGTGCCGCTGTCGGGCATCGCATTGTTGAGCTCGCGATAACCGAGCGCGACCAAGAGCATCGGAAGAAAGCCGACGAGGAAGATACCGGGCATCTGCGTGCCGACCGCCGCTGCCGTCGGCCCGAGCGACGCCGTCAGCGTGTATGCCGGTGCGATGCACGAGATGCCGATCACCGTTGCGCCGAGGAGGCCGATCGTGCCGGCCGAGAGGCCCTTCGACGACAGGCCCGTCATCGCCGTGGTCGCGTCGATGAAGTCGACTCCGGCATCCCCTCGGGTCGTCCGGACGGCGGTGGTGTTCTTTCGTGCCATGGGGTTCACTCCTTTGTGACGGTGGCGCTATGCGGCGTCGTTAGGGACGACGATCAGGGGAACAGGCAGCGAATGCAGCATGCGGTGTGCGGTGGTTCCGAGGAAGATCCGGCTCGGAGAGGCCAGTCGGCTCGAGCCGACGAACGCGATCTCACCATCGCGCCAATCGAGCTTCTCCACGGCGGCCTCGACGGTTGAGCCCGCAGCGACTTCCGTGGAGACGAGCCCCTCGCTGTTCTGCCTTTCGGTGAAGTACTGGAGCACGGTGGGCAGGTGGTCGTCGCTCGAGAGCGGCAGCGACGCATCCGCATCGACCTCGACGAGCGTGACGAATCGCAACTCGACCTCCAGGCCCTCCGAGACGGCGACCATCGAATCGAGCAGCGCCTCCCAGCCCGGCCGGGTGCCGATCGCGCACGTGATGCGGCTGATCCTCTCGCCGGCGCGGTACCCGCGGGGGGCGAGCGCCACGGGAACGGGAGAGGCGTGCAACAGGGCGTTCGCCACGCTGCCGATGGTGAACCGTTTCAGGATGCCCGTACGTGAAGCGCCGACGATGATGCGGTCGGATCCGAACGTGGTGGTGGCCTCGATCAGCCCCTCGGAGGTCGACTCGGCCCACAGCACGTGGCTGGTGGCGACGACATCCGCCGGAATGCTCTTCATCGCCTCGTCCAGCCACAACTGCGCCTGCCGGGCGATGATGCCCTCGTAGTCGGCTGCCGAGGCGGGCACCTTCGCCGGCACCGACGTGCTCTGCGGAAGCACGAGACATATCCGCAGCTCGGCTCCAGTGAGTCGGGCCAGCGCGAGACCGAGCTCGATGGCCTCACGCCCGCGCTCCGTCGCCTCGTAGGCGACGACGTAATTCGCCGCTCGCGTCACTCGGATGCTCCGCGCAGGCTCGCGATGGTCTCCGCAGCGAGGCGCTTGCCTACGCGGATCGCGCCGTCGACATGCTGGTACCCCTCGGCGGCGAGGTCGCTCGACCCGAAACGGATCGGCCCGACCGGTTCGAGCTGCATCGCGCCGTAGCGGGTGAGTCCGCCGAGATCGAAGCTCGCGGCGTAGGCGCCCTGCGTCCACTCCTCGGCAGCCCAGTCGCTCTCGAAATAGACGATCGGCTCGAGCGCCTTCGGGCCGAAGTAAGCGGCAAGGGATTCCAAGATGCGCTGCTTGCGCTCTGCGGCAGGCAGCGTGAACACGGCGTCGGCCTTCTCGTCTGACACGAAGCCGACCAGGGTGCCGCGGGTTTCGCCGTGATTGGAATTGTCGTACGCCTCGTGCACCACCTGGTACGGGCTGAAGGCGGTCGCCGACAGGCCGTCCTCTCGCCAGAACGGGGTCTCGTAGCTCGCGTGCACCTTGATCACGAGGCCGAGCGACTGGTGCTGTTGCAGCTGTTGGCGCAGCCTCGGCAGGTTGGGTGCGTACTCGATCCGGTTGTAGAGATTCGGCGGCACCGCCACGATCACGTGGCGGGCGGTGACGACGAGCTCGTCGGTCGAGACCTCGACCGACTCGCCGACGACGGCGCCCGCAGGCAGGGCGGCCGCAGACCAGCGGATGCGGCGCACGGGCTGGTTCAACCGCACATCACGCGGCGCCAGCTGTGCGGCCAGTCTCAGCGGCACCTGCTGCAGGCCGCCGACCACGCGCTTGTCCAGGATGAAGTCGGCGTCGACGAGGTTGCTGAAGCTCCCCGCGCTCGCGGCCATCAGGAGGGCCTGCAGCAGCGAGAAGGCGTGCGCGGGCTTGGTGAGCATGGCGTCGGCGATGAAGAGTGCGATGTTCTCCCGCGCCTCGGCGTCGTCGCTCTGCTGCTCGAGCCATGTGCGGAACGAGATGCGGTCGAACTCGGGGGCCATCGGATGCTCCCATGGAGCAGCCGGATCCGTCTGCGCGACCAGTTCGTCGAGGACGCCGATGAGCCGTTCGATCTCGGCCCGGGTGTGCGGGTTCGCCGGGAAGATGTCGCCGGTGAAGCGTTTCGCCTCACCGTCACTGCCGACATAGACGCTCTCACCCTCGCGGTACCGCGCGTAGGTCTCCAGGCCGAGTTCGTCGAGCGTCTCGAGTAGTGCGGTCTGGTCGGGTGACACCCACTGGCCGCCGAGCTCGAACATCTGGCCCTCGACGAGATTCGTCCACAAGCGCCCGCCCACGCGGTCGCGTGCCTCGAGCACTATCACCGAGTGGCCGGCACGCTGCAGCTGCGTTGCCGCCGTGAGCCCCGTCGCTCCCGCCCCGACGATGACGACATCTCGCTCCAACCGTTCCATGACAACTCTTTCCGTGGCGTTTTCGTCTGTCTAGTAAGGAATCCAGAACATGTTGTCACATGCGCAGAGGTTTTCGTCACTAGCGGTCGATCTCGACGCCGAAGTCATCTACTCGATGCGCCCCTGAGTCGGCACGTGGAGTCGTCGGTATGGCACTTCTCCACACGGCTGAAGTCCGACCATCGAAGCTCGAACCGATCCGCGCGTGGGCCCCTTCGCGGTCGTGGTTTCCTGCCGGAGCGGTCGGCGAGCTCATCCCGGTCGCCGCGTCACGGTTCGACGACCCAGACGGCGAGCTCGGCCCCGGCCGTGCTCGCGCGCGGGCGACGACGGCCCGTGCTCCAGGTGATGCGCTCGTGTCGAACGGCGCCACGGAGGCTCTCGAGCGCCGCGAACCGACGGCGGTCGTGAGCGGCAGCGGCTCCGAGTCATCCGTCGTCTCGAATTCATCGGCAGACGAGGTCGTCACTCACGACGAGGGAGAGGTGACGCTGATTGCTGCCGCCGACGTGCGCCTCGCGATGCCGCCGCGCGACTTCGGCGAGAACTTCGTCGGCGCGGTCGTCGTCGATCAGCTCGGCAACGTCCTCGGCATCATGCACAGCCCGCACGACCTCGAGGTGCTGGAGAGCACCCCGAGGTGAGCAGCTAGATGAAGTCGGGGCTCGGTGTGGAGGCCTGGCGGATCGAGACATCCGCGTGGCGGTCGAAGCGGTATCCGACGCCACGCACGGTGCGCACGATGTCTTCGTAGGCGCCGAGCTTGGCGCGCAGGCGACGCACGTGCACGTCGATCGTGCGCTCGTTGGGAATCTCGTCGTCGCCCGCGGCCCAGAGCGAGGCGATGAGCTCGCCGCGGTCGATGGTGCGGCCCTCGCGCAACACGAGGTACTGCAGCAGCTCGAACTCCTTGTAGGTGAGCGGAGCCGTCTCGCCGTCGAGCAGGAGGCGCTTGCGTGAGATGTCGATGACGACGCCGCCCTTGGGCTTGGCCTCGACGATCGGCGTCTGGCGCTGGCGGGCGAGTGCCGCCGGGTCTTGCAGGGCGAGACGCACGACGTCGACGTCACGGCCCCCGGCGCCCTGCGGTGCGAGGGCGACCGCTGCGTGGGTCTCGGCGGTCGGAACGAGCTCGGTGACGAGGTGCTTCAGCTGGGCGACGATCTGGCTCAAGTCGGTGCCAGCGAGCTCGGCCTTCAGCTCGTCGAGTCCCACGTAGAGCACGAAGCCACGGGCCTCGGTGCCGGCCGGAACCGCTCGGAGGCGGGGCTGGGCGGCAGCTTCATCCTGGCGGATGTCGGACTCGGGGGCCTGGGGCTGCTGGCGGTTCGTCGCGACGAGCGAGCGAACGGCGGGAGCGGCGAAAGAGGTGGTCGGACGGTCAATTGTTGCAAGCGACATGGTCGTGGAGATCCTTGAAAGGGGTGAAGGGCCTCTAATGATGAGGGTGTGATTCCTTCTGGGTAGTGCGGGTCGTGCGATGCAGCAGGCTCCGTAATGAAAGGAGACAACCGGGAGTTCAGGCGCTCAAGGATGAAGAGCTGAACTCGGCGAGGGGTTGGCCGTTAGGCACACATTCGACAACACATCGCGCTGGCCGGCATCATGCCGGTGGTCCCGCGAGCCGCAAGGCCAGACAGGGAGCGCGCGTGGAAAGTCATAGAGGCAACTATCTAGGAAGATGACGCCATGTGTCAAGCTCGGCGCCGTCTCGACCTCAGCTCAACACGTCTTTCGTGCTGAACCGCCCGTAGGCGAGCGCGCCGAAGACTGCGATGTAGCCGAGCTGCAGCACTATGTTGTCTCCGAACGTCTCGAAGCCGATGGGCGAACGCATGAGGTCGGCGAATCCGAGCCAGTTGTCGCTGAAGAGCCACGGATGCAGCGCCTCGAGTTGTGGGAGGGCGCCCAGTATCTGGCTGACGGCCGAGAGTACGATGGTGGCCGCCATCGCGCCGACCGGCACAGTGGTGAGCGTCGAGATGAACAGGCCGATCGCACTCAACCCCAACAGCGACACGCTGACGTAGGCGGCGACGAGCAGCGCTCGCAGCGCGAAGCCGCCCACGCCGATCGTGTCGCCGGAGATGAGAGTCACAGGGCCGATGGGGAAAAGGGCGGCCCCGATCAATACCCCGGCGACCACCATGACGAGGGTCGCCACGACGCAGAACACGACGGCCCCCGCGTACTTGACGAGCAGGAGCCGTATCCGGCCCGCCGGCGAGACGAGGAGGTACCGCAGGGTTCCGAGGTTCGCCTCGCCCGCGATCGTGTCTCCCGCGACGACGCCGACCGTGAGGGGCAAGAAGAGCGGCACCGACACGACGAGCCCGGTCACCGCGACGAAAAGACCGTTCTGGGTGATGCTGTCGAGGAAGGGTGGGCCGTCGCCGGGGCTGTTCGGTTCCGAGGAGAGGCGCACCGCGATGGCGATGAGCACGGGCACGGCGGCGAGGGCCCCGAGCAGCGCCCACGTCCGTCGGCGTCGGAACAACACCGAGAGTTCGGAACCGAGCAGCGCGAGACCCGGGGAGCGCGCGCCGGCGCCCCCGGCATCATCCGGCGACATCGAATCCCTCCCCGGTGAGCGCCACGAAGCGGTCTTCGAGCGACGGGCTCTCGACGGCGAGTCCGCGCACCCGCACACCATCACGCACGAGCGTCTCCGTCACGGTCTCGGGCAGCAACCCCGCGACGAGGTCGGCAACCAGCACGTCGCCGTGCGCGGCGTCCGGCCCTGCGTCGGGCGAGAGCCCGAGCGCGGCCAGGGTGCGTCGAGCATCGGCCGGATCGGGCGTCGTCACCACGATTCGCGTCGTGCCCTGCGCGCGCAGATCGTCGAGCGAGCCTTGCGCGACCAGGCGACCGGTGCTCATCACGGCGACGTGCGTGCAGACCTGCTCCACCTCGGTGAGCAGGTGGCTCGACAGGAAGATGGTGGTGCCCTCTTCGGCGAGCGACCGGATGAGCGAGCGCACCTCACGCGTTCCCTGCGGGTCGAGGCCGTTGGTCGGCTCGTCGAGCACGAGCAGGTCGCGCGGGGTGAGCAGCGCGTTGGCGAGGCCGAGCCGCTGCTTCATGCCGAGCGAGTAGGCGTGCGCCGCCTTTCCGGCCGCGTGCCCCAGACCGACGCGATCGAGGGCGTCGTCGACGCGGGCGGCGCGAGTGGCGGATGCCGCGTGCCGGTTCGCCGTATCGAAGCGGCGGAGGTTGTCGCGGCCCGACAGGAAGGGGTAGAACGCGGGGCCCTCGACGAGGGCGCCGACGCGGGGCAGAACCTCGGCGGAGGCATCCGGCATGTCGAGGTCGAGCACGCGGATCCGACCGGTGGTCGCCGAGGCGAGTCCCAGCAGCATCCGGATGGTCGTCGTCTTGCCCGATCCATTGGGGCCGAGGAATCCGAAGACGGAGCCGCCCGGAACGGCGAGGCTCAGGCCGTCGACAGCAGTCTGGCGCCCGAACCGCTTGGTCAGGGCCTCGGTCTCGATCGCGAGACCTCCTGGCGTCACTGCGCGGCGGCGGCCTGGAGCAGCTCGGTGCTGACAGCACCGACCAGCACGCGACCGTCGTCGGCGATGAACACCGACACGAGGCTCGTGCTGAGCGCACGGCCGCCGTGGATCTTGGTCGTCAACCGGTCGAGCACAGCGGCGGTGCCATCGGCCTTCGTGGCCGTGGCTGCACCCGCCGGCACGACGACTATCGCGTCCCAGCCGTCGCCGATGAGCGTCGGGTCCGGCCCGGTGGGAGCCGCGACATCCGGTGCCCTCACGGTCGTCTTGCTCGCGTCGATCGACTTCTCGGTGACCGTCGCGTCGCTCGGCGGTGTGAAGTCGAAGAGCGAGGCCTCGGGGGCGGCGAAACTGATGTCGCTGAAGGCGACGGAGAACGCGGCCTGCTTCTGGCCCTTCGCGCTGATGCTCGCGCCGAGCGGCAGGCCGGTCTTCGCGTCGACGCTCAGCACGACGGCGCCGACCAGGGTGCCGGGGTCGTCGGGCGTGAGGCGCAGCTGGTAGGCGTCGCGCCCGGCGACCCTCGCGGTGTCGATCACGTCGATGGTGGTGGATGGCTCGACGGCGGCGAGCAGTCGCTCCGCGGCATCGGCCGGCGTGACGTCGGGAGCCTCGGGAAGGTCGGCGGGCGCCGTCGCGGTGATGTGGGTCGCCGTCTTGGCGTTCGAGTCGTAGAGCCAGACGCTGTCGCCGTTGCGGATGACATTGCGCTCGGCGAAGCCCTCGAGCAGTTGCACGCGCTGTGTGGTGGGGCCGCCCACGGAGACCTTCGCGGTGTGCGAGCCCGTGAGGAGCTCGAGCGCGCCTGCGGCCGAACCGGAGTCTCGGGCCGCCGACCCGAAAGCCGACACGTCGGGAAGGCCGAGCGCCGAGTTCTGCTCTACGGTGCCGGAGTAGACGGCGTCGTCGCTCGACGCGACGAGTTCGAGCAGCTGGTGCGCCGTCATCTCGGGCAGCGCGGGTGAGGCGCTGGCACCGGCCGGCACGGCCACCGCCGCGATCACGATGACGGCGGGAACGACTGCGGCGGGAATCCAGCGCTGGATTGTTCTGTTCACGACGATCGACCTCTCGAACGGATCAGTGTCCTCTCGAACACGTCACTGCCGACGGTACGCCCCATTTGCTCAACGTGGGCTGGGGATTCAGACCAGTCCGTAGAGGCGGTCGCCCGCATCGCCGAGGCCCGGCACGATGTACCCCAGCTCGTCGAGCTTCTCGTCGACGGCGCCCAGCACGACCGTCACGTCGCCGCGGCCCGCCATGGCCTTCTCCACGGCCGCGAGGCCCTCCGGAGCGGCGATGAGGCAGACGGCGGTGACGTCGACGGCTCCCCGGGCGAAGAGGAAGTCGATCGCGGCGATGAGTGATCCGCCGGTCGCGAGCATGGGGTCGAGCACGAAGCACTGGCGGCCGGAGAGGTCGTCGGGCAGGCGCTCGGCGTAGGTCGTCGGCTGGAGGGTCTCCTCGTCGCGCACCATCCCGAGGAAGCCGACCTCGGCCGTGGGAACCAGTTTGACCATGCCCTCGAGCATTCCGAGACCCGCGCGCAGGATCGGCACGACGAGCGGGCGCGGCGAGCCGATGGTCAGGCCCTGCGCCGCTGCGACGGGGGTCTGCACGGTCACGACCTCGGTGCGCACGTTGCGTGTCGCCTCGTAGGCGAGCAGTGTCATCAGCTCCTCGGCCAGGGCGCGGAACGTCGGCGACGGGGTGTTCTTGTCGCGCAGCACGGTGAGCTTGTGCGTGATGAGCGGATGGTCGGCAACGTGAACTCGCATGAGCCCAATCTACTTCAGCGGTGCGCTCGGGATCGGCGGCATCATCCACAAGTCACCTAGGCTCGATCTGACCAGGAGGCGGCATGACCCAGTACGACGAGTGGATGCGCGAGGCCATCGCCGATGCGAGGCTGGCCTTCGACACGGGGGATGTTCCGGTCGCGGCGTTCGTGCTCGACGCGGAGGGCAGGCGCATCGGTTCGGGGCGCAACGAACGGGAGTTGCACAAGGATCCGACGGCGCATGCCGAGGTGCTCGCTATCCGGGCGGCGGCGGCGGCGCTCGACGACTGGCACCTGCTCGGAACGACGCTCGTCGTGACCCTCGAGCCCTGCATCATGTGCGCGGGCGCCATCCTGAACTCGCGCATCCCGCGCGTCGTCTTCGGGGCGTGGGACGAGAAGGCGGGTGCCGCGGGCAGCGTCTACGACGTGCTGCGCGACCGTCGGCTGAACCACCGCGTCGAGGTCGTCGCCGGCATCGAGGCCGAGGCGTGCGCCGACCTGCTGCTCGACTTCTTCAGCCAGCGGCGTTGAGGCCGAGTGCGCTGAGCGGCTGAGGTTTGACAGTGGCACGGTCGTTCGAACCTCAGGGCTGAGCTCGGGCCTCGGCGTGCGCGACGTCGCCCAGCCTGACCGAGATAGGCGAGACGCTCAGTCGGCGGCCTTGATCACGATCGCGTCGGTCGTCGGGTTCGCGGCGTTCGGGGTGATGTAGACGTCGGGCTCGATGTAGATCACGCGCGCGATCGGCACGGCGGCGCGAATAGCCGTCTCTAGCCCGTTGATGTCGGCCGCGACATCCGCGAGCTTGCGACTGCGTGCGAAGGCGACCTTCGCGCCGACGAGGAGCTCGTCGGGGCCGAGGTAGAGCGTCTTCATGTGGATGAGCGCCTCGACCTGCGGGTTGGCGTTTATCGCGGTGCGGATCGCCTCGGTGTCGTCGGATGACGCGCCCTCACCGACGAGGAGGCTCTTGGTCTCGATGCCGAGCACGATCGCGACGAGCACGAGCAGCACGCCGATCGCGAGAGTGCCAAGGGCGTCGAACAGTGAGTTGTCGGTGATGATGGTGAGACCGACGCCGAGCAGCGCGAGCACGAGGCCGATGAGCGCGGCGAAATCCTCGAGAAGCACGACGGGCAGCTCGGGCGCCTTCGCGCGGCGGATGAACTCCACCCACCCCTGCTTGCCGCGCACGTGGTTCGACTCCCTGATCGCGGTGCGGAAGGAGAAGCTCTCGAGCGCGATCGCGACGAGCAGCACCACGATCGGCAGCCACGCGTTCTCCAGCTCGTGCGGGTGCTGCACCTTCTCGATGCCCTCGTAGATCGAGAACACGCCACCGATGGAGAACAGGATGATGGAGACGACGAACGCGTAGACGTAGCGTTCGCGGCCGAAGCCGAACGGGTGGTCTGCGGTGGCCTTTCTCTTCGCCTTCCGTCCACCGAGGAGGAGCAACCCCTGGTTGCCTGTGTCGGCGAGCGAGTGGACTCCCTCGGCGAGCATCGAGCTCGAGCCGGAGAAGGCGAAGGCGATGAACTTGGTAATCGCGATTCCCAGATTCGCGAGCAACGCCGCGACTATTGCCTTGTTCCCACCGGATGTGCTCATGGCTCAATCCTAGAATGCTCCTATGACCGTCACTCTCCCCACCATCGCCATCCTCGGAACCGGATCGATGGGAGGGGCCATCCTCAGCGGGCTGCTCGCACCGAAGGTCGAGGTCGAGGGTGGCATCCGTGTGACGAATCGCTCGACGGCGAAGGCGGCGCCGCTCGCCTCCGATCGCGTCACCTCCCTCGCCACAGAGACCGACCCCGACGCGAACCGCACCGCGGTGCGCGGCGCTCGCATCGTGCTGATCGGCGTCAAGCCCGCGATGGTCGCCGACCTGCTGCGAGAGGTGGCCGACAGCCTCGAGCCCGATGCCATCGTGGTGAGCGTCGCCGCCGGCGTCACGATCGAGACCATGGAGGCGCTCGTGCCGGCCGCCGTGCTGCGCTCGATGCCGAACACCCCGTCGGTGGTCGGGCGGGGAGTCACGGGACTCGCCGCGGGAACGCGCTCGACCGACGAGCAGCTCCAACTCGTGACGACGCTGTTCGAGACCGTCGGCTCGGTGCTCGTCATCCCCGAGAGCCAGATCAACGCGTTGTCGACGATCTCGGGTTCCGGGCCGGCCTACGTCTTCTTCCTCATCGAGGAACTCACTCGTACCGCCATCGACCTCGGCTTCACGCCCGAGCAGGCGGCCACGATGGTCGAGGGCACCTTCATCGGGGCGGCCCGCCTGCTCGAATCGTCCACGTCGTCGCCCACGGAGCTGCGCATTCAGGTGACGAGCCCCAAGGGCACGACCGAGCGGGCCATCGCCGAGCTCGAACGCGCCGACCTCAAGAACGTCTTCGACCGCACCGCGGCGGCGGCGCTCGCCCGAGCCGTCGAGTTGGGCGCCTGATCGGCGGGTGCCGTGCCGGCCAGCCCGGTTCCCAGCCGGTTGGGGTCGGGCGCATAGCGCGCGCATAGCCGGCGAGATCATCGTTGCGCCATGACGACAACGACACCCGCAGCCCCCGAACCCGACGACACCGAGCCGCAGGCCGCCGCCGCCACGACTCCGGTCATCTCCGAAGCACCGGGAACCGCGGCGCCCGCCGCGGCGGAGACCCCGCCCACCACGGCACCGGCCGCCGCACCCCCTGCGCGACGACGGCTCTCCCGCGGGCCGCTCGCCGCGATCATCGCGGGCGGCGTGCTCGCCATCGCCATGATCTTCGGCGGCGGTGTCGCGCTCGGCATAGCGTTGCCCAGCGGAGACAACGGCGGAAACCACCAGGCGGGCATGCCCGGTGGCGGACCCGGCGACAATGGCGAGCGCCCCGGACGCCAGGGAGGCGGCGACCGGACCAATCCGAATTCGCCGTCCGCTCCGAACAAGGACAACACGGAGACGCAGGACGAGTCAGAGCAGGGTTGATCGGGAGGTCATCGCCCGTTCGCAACCTGGACGAAGCAAGGCCACACGCCCGTCAGGCTCTCCGACCATGATCATGCGGGCCAACCAGAACGGGAGTGCGCTTGTGGGCATCCAGACCTCTCTCGACGAACTGCGTGCGACGCACCACATCGTCGACGCGATGAGGGTCGCCGACGAACTCGCGTTCGTCGCGAGCCGCAACGGCGGTGCGCGCACCGTGCAGGTGCTCGCGGCGACCCTGGACGGCGACGACCAGCTCACCGCGATCGCCGCGGTGCATGCCCTCGCCCAGGTGATCGACGAGTCAGCCGACGAGGTGCTCTCGGCGCTGCTGTCGAACGACCGCGGCTACCTCCGTCAGCACGCCGCGTGGGCGCTGTCGGCCCGGCTGCCGCAGTTCGGCACGATCGCCCGCCTCATCTCCCTCGTCGCCGACGGCGGATTCAGCGGGATGCTCGCGCAACGCACACTGCAGCAGTGGGCGTCGTCCGCCCCCGACCAGATCGCGATCGGCCTGGGGAGCGCCCTCGTCGGCGTGACTGGGCCGGACGCCCGCGCGCGCATCGTCGAGAGCCTCGGTGTGGCCCGCGGCCGAATCGCCACCGCCGCCCTCCTCCGCGTCGCGGGCGACGAGGCCGAGACCGACGCCGCGCGTGTCGCGGCGGTCGCGGGCCTCGGCGACCGCTCGGGCGACGAGCGCAGCGTCGACCTCGTGAACCGCCTCGCGGCCGGCCGGGGGTTCGTCGCCGACGCGGCACGACTCGCGCTCGTCGACCTCACGGCGGGCACCGTCGTGCGCGCGCCATGGCAGACCGGCCTCACCGTCGCCCAGCTCTTCCTCCATGCCGACATCGACCCCGAACTGACCCGTGCCGGCACGGGTGACAACGGCGGGATCGCGACCCTGCTCGTGCGCCTCGGTGACGCGCTCGCCGCGGACCGCGGCCCCGTGGATGCCGCCGAGGCGGACCTCGTGCAACGCGTCATCACCCTCTCCCGCGGCAGCGCGGCGGCCGCCTTCGAGAGTCTGTCATCGGTCGGCTCGACCGTGAACGGCCACGCGTACGCGTCGGTGCCGCTGCTCAGCGACCCGGTCGCCGCTCCAGACGCCTGGCAGCTGCGTGTCGCGGCGGAACGCGGCATCCGCCGAGTGCTCCGAGCGGCGGGCACGGTCGACGTGATCCACCTGCGCATGGCGGATGTCGGCAGCCTCGCCGCCGCGAACGTCGCGCGCGACCTCGGCGTGCCGGTCGTGTTCACCGTCGCGCCCGACCCGCACGCCATCATCCGCGCCCTCGATGCCGCCGGCGACCTCTCCCGGTCGAACTTCGGCGACATCGACGAACGCGAGCACTACTGGTTCCGCACCCGACTCGTGCAGCGCCTCGCGGCCGACGCCGCCCACACCGTGCTCTTCCCGCGCCCCAACCTGGAGGCCGACATGCGTGAGCTCGTGGGCATCGACATCACCGCCCACCCGGAGCGGCATTCGGTGGTGCCCGAGGGCATCGACCTCGAGGTGGTCGACCGTGCCGTCGACGAAGCGGCCGTGCACGCCGCCGGAGGGCCGGCGTCCCCCGCGCTCGACTCGCTGCGCTCCCTTCTCGCCGACCTGCCCGCCGAGCGTCGAGACCTGCCGCTCATCGTCTCCGTCGGGCGCATGCACCGCGTCAAGGGCATGGCGACGGTCGTCTCCGCGTGGGCCGACGGTCCGCTCCAGCGGCGCGCCAACCTGCTGCTGGTCGGCGGCGACCTCGAGAGCCCGACGGCCGACGAGCGCGAGCAGTTCGACCGCATCGACCGCACCGTGCCGCGCGCCGAGGCCGCCGCGGCGGGGCTGCTCATGCCCGGTCACCGCCCCAACGACGAGGTGGCCCGTTGGGTCGCTGCGGCGCGATTCGGCGTGCCCGGGCTCGCCGCGCCCGGCGGTGTCTACGTCTGCGGCAGCCTCAAGGAGGAGTTCGGCATCGCGATCCTCGAGGCGATGGCGGCGGGGCTGCTCGTGGTCGCTCCGGCGGGCGGCGGCCCGGCCACCTACATAGAACAGGGCGACACGGGCTTCCTCACCCGCCCGTCCGACCCCGCCCTGTTGGCCGCCGCCATGAGCGACGCCCTCGACGCGATGGGCCTCGAGGCCCTCGATTCGGTGCCGGGCGAAGCTCGGCCCGACCGCTCGCGCGAGACGGTCGCGAGCCGGTTCACCATCCAGGCCATGGCTGCGACGCTCAGGGGCGTCTACGCCGGCGCCAGCGACGCGGCCTACGCGCAAGGGGATTCGAGGGTGGTCGCCGGATGACGCTGCTCATCATCAGCCCGGACTACGCCTCACACCTCCTGCCGCTCGCCACGCTCGGTACCGCATGGCGTGACGTGGGGGAACGCGTCGTGGTCGCGACCGGCACCGCCACCGCAGCCATCGTCGAGTCGTTCCGGTTCGAACGCGTGGACCTGCAGCTCGGGCGCGGATCGAATCCCGGCATCATCAAGGCAGAGGACCAGCCGACGGGAGAAGACGACGCCCTGCGCGGCTTCTTCGACGCGACGAGGGCGGGCCTCGTCGAGACGCTCGCATTCCAGGCCTCCGCGCGCAAGAACGACCTGTTGTGGAATCCGGTCGAGACGGCACGGGCCGTGCGGCGCGTCGTCGACGAGGTGCGCCCCGATCGCATCATCGTCGACCACCTCGCTTTCAGCGCCCGGCTCGCGCTCCTCGCGCACGGCACGCCCTACGCCGACGTCGTGCTGGGACACCCCTCCGCCCTGCCCGTCGCGGGTGAGGTCTACGGCTATCCGCCGTCGTGGCCGACCGCGCTCACACCGGATGTTGCCGCCCTCGCCGCGCTCCGGCGGCTCTGCGACGAGGTCAGCGAGTCGTTCACGAGCGAATGGAACGCGGCCCTCGAGGGTCTCGGTGCTGGGCACCTGCGATCGGAGAGCGCCTTCGCGGAGCACGGTGAGCTGCTGCTGTTCAACTACCCGCGCGAGCTGCACGAACCGGAGCGCACGGCCCTGCTTCCGCCACACGAGTTTCTCGGATCATCCGTTCGCGAAGAACCGGCCGACCCGGAGGTCGACGAATGGCTCGCGGCGAGCGACGAGCCATTCGTGTACGTGAGCTTCGGCAGCTTCCTCTCGGTGCGCGGCGACGTGCTCGCGCGGGTGCTCGCGGCGCTCGCCGGCCGTCGCGTCGCCGTCGCGATCGGGTCGGCCGACCGCGCCGAGCTCGGCGACCTGCCCGCGGAGTGGCTCGTGCGCGAGTTCCTGCCGCAGGTGAGGCTGCTCGGCGAAGCGGCCACGGCCGTCACCCACGGCGGCAACAACAGCGTGACGGAGGCCATGACGCACGGCGTGCCTCTCGTCGTGCTGCCGTTCTCCACCGACCAGTTCGCCGGGGCGGCGGCGATCGAACGCGTCGGGTTCGGAGAGGCGCTCGACCCGAACTGCGCGAGCGTCGCCGAGCTGGCCGCGGCCGTCGAGAGGGTGCTCGCGCCTCAAGCGCACGCGCGGTCGGAGCTGGCGGCGCTCTCGACGTCGCTGCGCGAATATCCCGGCCGCGAGCGGGCGCACGCGGCGCTCGCCTGACCCGAGGAGCCGCCGCCTGACCCGCAACGCTGCACGCGACTCAGGCAGATGCGCCGGGCGGATGCCTCGGGGTCCGGGTTCGCGCGGGTCGCCCCGCGGCATCCGCGGTTCTGCCCGAGTTGCGAACCCACTGCGGCCCTGCGTCGGGAAGCCGCGCAGCCGGCGAGCGCACGCGGCGTCAGCTCGAGATGCTCGCGAAACGCTCGATGTCCGACGAGTTTCCGCTCACGATGATGAGGTCGTGGTTGGAGATCACGGTGTCGGGCGTGGCGTAGGTGAAGTCCTTGCCCGGCGCCTTGACCCCCACGACGGTGATGCCGTATTTGCGACGCACCTGCGACTCGGCGAGCGGGATGCCGCGGATCGGCTTGGGCGGATACATCTTCACGAGCGCGAAGTCGTCGTCGAACTCGATGAAGTCGATCATGCGGCCGGAGACGAGGTGCGCGACCCGCTCGCCCGCCTCCGCCTCGGGGTAGATGACGTGGTTCGCACCGATGCGGGAGAGGATCTTGCCGTGCGAGCGGCTGATCGCCTTCGCCCAGATCTGCGGAATCTTGAGGTCGACGAGGTTCGCGGTGATGAGCACGCTCGCCTCGATCGACGACCCGACCGCCACGACGGCGATCGAGAACTCCTGCGCCCCTATCTGGCGCAGGGCGTCGATGCTGCGGGCATCCGCCTGCACGGCGTGGGTGACGCGCTCCGACCACTTCTGCACGAGACTCTCGTCGGCGTCGACCGCGAGCACCTCGCGGTCGAGTCGGTCGAGCTGCCCCGCTGTGGCGGCCCCGAATCGGCCGAGGCCGATCACGAGCACGGGGGCGTTGTGGGCAATCCTGTCAACCAACGATGGGCCTCTCTTCTGCTCGCCTGAACAACTGGCGACGCTGGCTCGCCGCGAGTGCGGCCGCCAGAGTCACCGTACCCACTCGACCGAGGAACATGGTGGCGGCGAGCACGTACACGCCCGATTCGGGCAGCTCCGCCGTGAGCCCGGTGCTGAGCCCGGATGTCGCGAAGGCGGAGATCACCTCGAACAACACGTAGTCGAGGCTCGCACCGGAGATCTGCAGCAGGAGGATCGAGGAGGTTGCGACGGTGGTCGCGCCCCACAGCACCACGCTGACGCTCAAGCGCAGAACGTCGGAGGGGATGCGGCGGTCGAAGGCCTCCATGCCCTCGCTGCCGCGCGCCTCGGCGAAGGCCGCGAGAAAAAGGATCGCGAGTGTCGTGACCTTGATGCCGCCGGCGGTGGATGCGGAGCCGCCGCCGATGAACATGAGCATGTCGGCCACGAGCAGGCTCGACCCGTGCAGTTCGCCGGCGTCGATGGTCGAGAAGCCGCCCGACCTCGTCATCATCGACAGGAAGAAGGGCTGGAAGATGCGCTGCCCGCCGTCGAGGCCCGCGAAGGTTCTCGTGTTTCCGAGCTCGAGCACGAAGAACGCGAGGCCGCCGAGCACGAAGAGCAGGAGAGTCGTGGTGAGCGTGAGCTTGACGTGCAGCGACCACTTCTTGGGGCGCTTGATGTTGCGCATGAGCACGTAGATGACCGGGAAGCCGACGGCGCCGAGGAAGACGCCGATCATCAGAATGCTGAGGAACCAGTAGTCGGATGCGTACGGGGTGAGCCCCTCGCTCGTCGGCAGGAACCCGGTGTTGGTGAACGCCATCGCGGAGAAGTAGAACGACTGCCACGCCGCATCCAGCGGGGGCACGCCCTCGATGAGCATGCGGGGAAAGAGCAGGGCCGCGACGGCGAACTCGATGACGAGGGCGCTGATGGCGACGGTGAACAGCAGCTGGCCGATCTCGCCGAGGCGCACCGCCTGGCTCTCGGCCATCGAGCCCTTGTGCATGCGCAGGGGGTTGCTGTCGCCCGCGGCGAGCAGCCTCTGGCGCAGCCCGAGCTTGCGCGAGATGACGAGCCCGAGAATCGACGCGAGCGTGAGCACGCCGATGCCGCCGATCTCGACGCCCAGAAGAATGATGACGTGGCCGAACGGCGACCAGAAGGTGGCCATGTCGACCGTCGAGAGCCCCGTGACGCAGATGACGGAGATCGCGGTGAACAGGGCATCGGAGAACGGGGGCACCTCGCGCGAGGTGGTGGCGATCGGCAGCGAGAGCAGCAGTGTGAAGAGGAGGACGAGCGCCGCGAAGATCAGGATGGCGAAGCGCGCCGGCGTCGCCGCGGCGATGCGTTCGAAATAGTCGCGAAACCTGCCGAGGGGCGAATTGCGCAGCACGGGCCTCGTGCGCATTCATGCCTCTTCTCATACGGGTGCTCGGACAGGTTGTCATGGTACCTCCACGCGGCCGGGCCGCCGCCTCGTTGCGGCCCGATCATAGACAGCGAGTCACGCCAGCCCCTAGTGTTACGTTTCAGCACTCCAGCAACATCCGCGCCGAGTGTTCCAGAACGCAAGAGGGGCACGAACATGTCAGGGGACCTCTCCGATGTGCGATTTCTCACGGTCGCCGAGGTGGCTGACATGATGCGTGTCTCCAATATGACGGTCTACCGGATGGTGCACGCCGGCGAGCTTCCCGCCATCCGCTTCGGCCGGTCGTTCCGCATCCCCGAGTCGGCCGTCGTCGCCGTCATCCAGAAGCCGATCTCGCACACGGGCTGAGGCCCGCGCGTAATGCGCTAGGCTTGTGCAGTACATTTTTCCGCGGTTCCGAATCGGACCGGGTCGGTCTAATTCAGTAACCAGTGAGGTACCTATGGGTTCAGTCATCAAGAAGCGCCGCAAGCGTATGGCGAAGAAGAAGCACCGCAAGCTGCTTCGCAAGACGCGTCACCAGCGTCGCAACAAGAAGTAGTCGCTACTTCTTCGCATCAGCGTCAGGCCCTGTGTTTTGAACAGGGGTTGGCGCTTTTTGCATGTGTGGAGCTTTTCGCGCCTCGCTGCACGCGGCGGGCTCCAGAGCCGTCGCGTGACAGACTTGTCGCGTGCCGACGATCCAGCTCACCCTCATCAGCAAGCCCGACTGCCACCTCTGTGACACCGCCCGTGAGGTGGTCGACGGCGTCGTCGCCGAGCTCGGCTCCGCGGCATCGGTGCGGGTGGAAGAGCTGTCGATCCTCGAACACCCCGACCTCTACGAGAAGCACGTCGAGGAGATCCCGGTCGTTCTCATCAACGGCAGGGTGCACAACATCTGGCGCGTCGACCCGGCGCGACTGAAGAAGGCAATCCTGGAGGCAGCGGAATGATCAGGCACGTAGTCAGCTGGAAACTCAACGGCACGGATGCGGCGGCTCGCGCCGAGCAGGCCGCGACCATCACGGCCACCCTTGAGGCGCTGCCGGCGGTCATCCCCGAGATCGTCTCGCTGCAGGTGGGCACGAATGTCGCCTATCCGGAGAGCAACTGGCACGTGGTGCTCATCGCCGACTACGAGTCGCTCGACGCCCTGGAGCGCTACCAGGTGAACCCCGATCACGTCGCGGCGACCAAGGTGATCGGCCCCCTCGTCGAGAGCCGCTCGAACGTCGACTTCGAGGTCTAGCCCGCAGTGGTCGCGCGGGTTCCGCGGCGTCTGCGCAGTCGCGGGACGATTGCGGCGCGGCGCGCACGCGTGGTTGTCCCGAGATGCCGCAGACCCCCGCGACCCCGGCCGCTCGACCGGCGGACCCGAACTACTTCTTGCGCGGCTTCTTCGCGAGTTCGTCGCGCTCGGCGCTCAGCGAGTCGAGCGTGGAGGTGTCGAGTCCGGGCTGCAGCACGTCACCGAACGGGCTTGAGAGCCCCGTCTTCGCCTCGACCTGGGCGGCGTACTTGATGGCCGCCAGATGAACGGCGGCGGCGGCACGTTGCGCCTTCTTCATCGAGACGGCGGTCGAACCCACGACCCCCGCGTGCTTCTTCAGGGCCTTGTTCAGGTCCTTACGTGCTGAGTCAATTTTCTTGGACATGGGGTCATCCTGCCTTATCGAGGTATACGGATGCGACTCGCCGGTGTTACGGCGTGAGCCTCGTCGGTCCACGGAAGAGGTAGGTGGCCTCGCGGAGGTTGGGCAGGTGCAGCATGAGCATCAGCACGCGGCTCAGTCCCATGCCGAAGCCTCCGTGCGGCGGAACGCCGTAGCGGAAGAAGTCGAGGTAGAAGTCGAGCTCCTCGGGGTCGAGGCCCTTCTGCTTCGCCTGCTCGATGAGCACGTCGACGCGGTGCTCGCGCTGTGCGCCGGTGGAGATCTCGACGCCGTTGAAGATGAGGTCGTAGCTGTTGGTCAGCGAATCGTCGCCCTCGTGACGCATGTGATAGAACGGCCGGATGCTCGAGGCGTAGTCGGTGAGGAACACGAACTCGTGCCCGTACGTCTCCATCGCCCACGCGGCGATCTGGCGCTCGCCCTCCGGGTCCATGTCGTCGTCGGTGCGGGGCACCTCGTACCCGCGCTCTGCGACGATGCGCTTGGCCTCGGCGAGCGGAACCCGGGGGAACGGGGTCGTCGGCACGACGACATCCACGTCCCACAGCGCCTTGATCTCGTCGCCGTGCTTGTCTTTGACCGCCTGGAAGCCGGCGACGAGCAGTTCCTCGTGCAGCCTCATGACGTCTTCGTGGCTGTCGATCCAGCTGATCTCGGAGTCGACCGACGTGAACTCGGTGGCGTGGCGCGAGGTGAACGAGGGGTCGGCGCGGAAGGCGGGGCCCACCTCGAAGATCTTTCCGAAGCCGGCGGGCTGCGCCATCTGCTTGAAGAACTGCGGGCTCTGTGAGAGGTATGCCTTGGTGTCGAAGTACTCGACCTCGAAAAGCTCGGCCTTCGACTCGCTCGCCGAGGCCATGAGCTTCGGGGTGTGCAGCTCGATGAAGTCGTTCTCGACCCAGTAGGTGCGCCAGGCGTGCTCGAGCGTGGTCTGGATGCGGAAAATCAGGGCATTCTTGGGCACGCGGAGGTCGAGGAAACGCCAGTCCATGCGCTTGTCGACTCCCGAGTCGTCGGCTATCGGGGTCTCCGGGATCGCGGCGGCGGCGACCGTGAGGGCGTCCACTTTGATCTCGACGCCGCCGAGCTTGACGCGTTCGTCGTGCTTGAGCTCGCCGGAGGCGGTGAGGAAGGTGCCCTGCGCGAGGCCGGAGATGGTCTCGGCGATGTCGTCGACCGCCGCGGTGCCGTCGTCGGTGAAGACACGGGGGTGCACGAGCTGCACGGCACCCGACTCGTCGCGCAGAACGACGAACTGCACCTTCTTTTGATCACGCACCGTCTCGACCCAGCCGGATACGGAGACGGGGCCGTCGGATGCCGCGGCCAGGTTCTTGATGAGGGTGCGTTCAGTCACTCCGCAAGTTTACGGGGTACGCGGTGGCAGGCGGGCCGCACCGCTGGTCGAGTGGGCCGCCCACGGCCGTATCGAAACCCGGAAGCGCAACCGTCCCGGCACGCGCGGAACTCTCCCAGCCCGCGCGTCCGTAGAATCGACGTATGCCCGCCGACCTCATCCACCTCGTGCGTCACGGCGAGGTGCACAACCCCGAGGGGATCCTCTACGGCCGCATCCCCGGTTTCCACCTCTCTGAACTCGGGCACCGGATGGCGGCATCCGCCGCCGCGAGCCTGGCGGGTCATGACATCACGGCCCTCTACGCGAGCCCGTTGGAGCGCGCGCAGGAGTCGGCCGCGCCGTGGGCGAACACCTTCGGGCGCGAGATCATCACCGAAGACCGCATTATCGAGCCGTTCAACCGCTTCGAGGGCAAGAAGTTCGAGTTCGGCCCCCAGGTGCTCACCCGCCCGCAGTCGTGGCCGTGGATCGTCAACCCGATGCTGCCGAGCTGGGGCGAGCCCTTTGTGAGCGTCGCGGCGCGCATGCTCGCCGCCATCGACGACGCCTGGGCCGCAGCCGACGGCGGCGAGGTCGTCATGGTCAGCCACCAGATGCCGATCTGGATGGTGGCGCGCGCCGTCGCGGGCAGGAAGCTGTACCACGACCCCCGCAAGCGCCGCTGCAACCTCTCGAGCATCACGACGCTCGCTCGGCGCGACGAGCGCTCGCTGGCGCTGTCGAAGGGCACGGCGACCAAGTTCGTCGAGGTGAACTATCAGGATCCCGCGAAAGAATTGCTCGCAGCATCCGTCGACTCTGGAGCAGTGTGAAGCGAGCCCTTTCCGCCGCCGCGGCCCTCGTGGCGCTGGCGACCCTCCTCTCCGGGTGCGCGAGTGACCCCCTCGCCGAGCAGTACGCCGACGGCACGACCAAGAACTACATCTCCGGCGAGGGCACGATCAGCGAGATCAAGCCCGCCGACCGTGGCGAGCCCATCGCCTTCGAGGGCGAGACCGACGCGGGCGACACCGTCACCTCAGCCGACTTCGCCGGCGAGGTGCTCGTGCTCAACTTCTGGTACGCGGGATGCCCGCCGTGCCGCGTCGAGGCACCCGACCTCGAGAAGGTGAACCAGAGCTTCGCCGGCGACAAGGTCAGCTTCCTCGGCGTCAACGTGCGCGACCAGGCCGCCCAGTCGTTGAGCTTCGCCAAGACACTCGGTGTGACCTACCCCTCGGTGATGGATGCCGACGAGGGCAACCTCCTGCTCGCCTTCTCGGGCACCGTGGCGCCCAACGCCGTGCCGACGACACTCGTCATCGACAAGGAGGGGCGCGTCGCCGCGCGCATCCTCGGCGGCATCGAGGGCACCTCCAACCTGACGACGCTCATCACGGACGCCCTCGCCGAGGACGGCTAGCCGTGCCCGGAGTCGACGAGCTCGTGGGTGACGGGCAACTCCTCGTCGCGCTGCCCATCGCCCTGCTCGCCGGGCTGCTCTCCTTCCTCTCGCCCTGCATCCTGCCGCTCGTTCCCGGCTACCTCGGGTACGTCGGCGGCCTGAGCGGCAACGGCGGCAGGGCCGACCGCTCGCGGCTCGTGCTCGGGGTGAGCCTGTTCATCCTCGGTTTCACCATCGTGTTCGTCGCGACGAACGCGGCGTTCGGCGCGCTCGGCACCTGGTTGTTCCTCTACGGCGACATCATCACGCGCTTCGCGGGCGTCGTCGTCATCTTGCTCGGCCTCGTCTTCATCGGGCAGTTCACCGTGCTGCAGCGTGACATCAAGGTCAACTGGCTGCCCGCCACCGGCATCGCCGGGGCCCCACTGCTCGGCATCGTGTTCGGTCTCGGCTGGACGCCGTGCCTCAGCCCCACCCTCGCCGCCATCACGGCGATCAGCTTCAACGGCGGCTCGGCCTGGCAGGGAGTGGTGCTCGGCATCGTCTACTCGCTCGGCCTGGGCGTCCCGTTTCTGCTCGTCGCGTTCGGGTTCGGTTGGGTCGCGACATCCGTCGCCTGGATCAAGAAGCGCATCCGCCTCGTCAACGTCATCGGGGGCGCGCTGTTGGTCATCATCGGGGTGCTCATGGTGACAGGCTTGTGGTCGCATTGGATGAGCGAGTTGGGAGCGGTGATCAATGGCTTCGTCACGCCCCTCTGACCACATCGACTCGCCCGAGCGGCTGGTCGACCCGACGATCGTGCAGCCGAAACTGGGCGTCGTCGGCTACCTCCGGTTCTTCTGGCGCCAGCTCACGAGCATGCGCACGGCGCTCTTCCTGCTGTTGCTGCTCGCCTTCGCGGCCATCCCGGGATCGCTCGTGCCACAGCGCAGCTCCGACCCGAACGGCGTCATCCAGTTCAAGGTCGACAACCCCGACCTGTTCCCCGTGCTCGACGGCCTGCAGGTGTTCAGCACGTACACGTCCGTGTGGTTCTCGTCGATCTACCTCCTGCTGTTCGTGTCGCTCATCGGCTGCATCATCCCGCGCACGAACCACCACATAGCGGCATTGCGCGCCAGGCCGCCGAGGACCCCCGCCCGCCTCGGACGCCTCGCCGGCTACACCCGCATCGAGACGGTGACGGATGCCGCCGCCGCCATCGACATCGCTCGGGCGCAGTTGAAGCGGCTCGGGTATCGCACGGAGCGCTACGGCCTCTCGGTGAGCGCGGAACGCGGCTACCTGCGCGAGACCGGCAACCTCGTCTTCCACACGGCGCTCGTCGGCATCCTGGTCTCCGTCGCCATCGGCGGCAGCTTCGGGTACAGCGGCCAGCGCGTCGTCGTCGAGGGGCAGAAGTTCGTCAACGTGCTGGGGGACTACGACTCGTTCAACCCCGGCCGGTTCTTCTCGAGCGACGTGCTCGAGCCGTACCGCATCAGCCTCGACGAGTTCCGCGCCACCTACGAGCTGAAGAACACCCAGGCCATCGGCCAGGCCACCGACTACTCGGCCGACGTCACGACCTCGACGCCGGGCGGGGCGTCGAAGAAGTCGACGGTCAAGGTGAACGAGCCGCTCGCGATCGGCGGAACCAACGTGTTCCTGCTCGGCAACGGCTACGCCCCGACGGTCGTCGTGCGTGACCCCGCGGGCACGATCGTCTGGACCGACTCCACCCCGTTCCTGCCGCAGGATCCGAAGCTCACCTCCATCGGCGTGCTCAAGATCCCCGACGGGCTCGCCGAGCAACTCGGTCTCGTCGGCTTCTTCTACCCGACAGCCGCGAAGCTTCCCACGGGCGCGTTCACCTCGGGATTTCCCGGCCTGCTCGACCCGATGCTCTCGCTGCAGGTCTACTCGGGCGACCTCGGGCTCGACGCCGGGGTGCCGAAGTCGGTGTACCAGCTCGACACCGACGGCCTGACGCCGCTCGCGGGCGGCAAGGCGGAGGCCGACGCGCTGCAGTTGCGGCCGGGCGAGACCGTCGCCCTGCCCGACGGCCTCGGCACGATCGAGCTCACCGACGTGAAGCGCTTCGCGTCGTTCGACATCCACCGCGACCCGTCGCAGGCGTGGGTGCTCCTGTTCGCCATCCTCATCCTCGCCGGTCTCTTCACCGGCCTGTTCATCCCGCGTCGCCGAGTGTGGGTCAAGGCCACGCCAGAGGCGGATGGATCGGTCGTGCTCGAGTACGCGGGGCTCGCCCGCGGCGAAGACCCGCGTCTCGAATCTGCGGTGGCCGACATCGCGGCCGCGCATATGAAGCAGCTCGGCCTTAAGGTGGAATCATGACCCTCGACTTGGAGATGTACTCCCTCATAGCGGTGTACTCGGCGATGGCGCTCTACACGCTCGCCTTCGTCGCCTTCACCGTCGACCTCGCGCGGCGTTCATCGCCCGAGCCGCTCGAGGCCTCGGCGTCGGACACCGTCTCGGCCGTGGCATCCGCCGGCGGGACGGCATTGCTGGAGCGCACCGACGCGTCCGTGACGACCGGCCGCGAGCGCGGATCGCGGGCGCTGCGCACCGGCATGAGCCTCACCGTCGTCGGGTTCGCGCTGCACGCTGTGGGCGTCGCGCTTCGCGGATTCGCCGCGGGCTACGCCCCGTGGTCGAACATGTACGGCTTCGCCATCACCGCGACGGGCATCATCGTCGGCGTCTTCCTGCTCGTGCAGTTCTGGCAAGATCTGCGGTTCCTCGGCGCGTACATCGTCGGCTTCTGCCTCGCATTCCTCGGCCTCGCCACGGTCAACTTCTACGTCGCCGTGGCGCCCCAGCCGCCGGCACTCCAGTCGGCGTGGCTCGTCATGCACGTCTTCGTCGCGATCCTCGGCACGTCGTTCTTCGCGCTCGGCGGCGGACTCTCCCTCGTGCAGCTGCTGCAGGCGCGGCGCGAGGCACGCGGGGGAGAGGGCATGCGGTTCCTCGCCACACTCCCGACCTCTGAGCGGCTCGAGAACCTCGCCTACCGTCTCATCCTCGTCGGCTTCGTCTTCTGGACGTTCACCCTCATCGCCGGCGCCATCTGGGCCGAGCGCGCGTGGGGCCGGTACTGGGGCTGGGACACCAAGGAGGTCTGGACCTTCATCATCTGGACCATCTTCGCCGGTTACATCCACGCGAGGGCGACCCGCGGATGGCGCGGCTCGCGTTCGGCGTGGCTCGCGATCATCGGCTTCGTGGCCGTGCTGTTCAACTTCACGGTCGTGAACCTCTTCTTCAAGGGGCTGCACGCGTACAGCGGCCTGTAGGCCCGCGCCGGCTGGTTGAGAGCGGTCGTCCACGGCCTGTGTCGAAACCCTGCGGACGAGCGGGCTCGGCTCCGCCATCATCCGCCCCGTGCGTCTGTGGGCAGGAACGACGCTCCCGGCCGCGCGCGACGACAGTCTCCAGACGCCATTCCTCTCCGCTCTGCGATGCTCGGACGACTCCGACTACGTCGGAAGCACACGCGCCCTCGAGCAACGGATGTGGCAGCACTCCACCGGCGAAGGTGCGGCTCACGCCGGCCGTCGGCTCCCGGTCACGCTCGTCTGAGCACACGAGTTCGAACGAATCGACGACGTCTACGCACGGAGAAGCAGCTGCAGGGATGGTCGAGGAAGAAGCGCGAGGCGCTCATCGCGGGGCGATCCAACGACCTGCCGAGGTTTGAGCAAGAAGCGCTGTGAGCGGGGCGCTGGGTTTCGATACGGTCGCTGAGCGACCTACTCAACCTGCGCCGCGGTGAGCACGGCGTGGGCGCGCCCGATGCGCTCACGCCACCACGCCTCGCGCTCAGGGGAGGCCGCGTAGTCGACGAACACGCGCGGATTCGGCACGACGCGCCGCACCTCGATGCTGCCGCCGACGGGCACGAGGGGATCCTCCGCGACATCCAGCGACAACAGGCTCACGGTGCCCAGCCCGCAGTCGTAGTCGAGCTGGGGCAACGCCGCCGCGAGGTGCAGCCCCATCGAGATGCCGACCGAGGTCTCCAGGGCGCTCGACACGACGAGCGGCAGCCCGGCCCTCGCGGCGATGGCGAGCGAGGCGTGGATTCCGCCGAGCGGCTGCGCCTTGATCACGAGGATGTCGGCGGCCTCCTGTCGGGCGACCTCGAGCGGATCCTCGGCCTTGCGAACACTCTCGTCCGCCGCCACCGGCAGCCCCATGTACTTCACGCGCTGCCGGATCTGCCACAGCTCCTCCACCGAGGCGCACGGCTGCTCCACGTACTCGAGGTCGTATTCGGCGAGGGCGTGGATGGCGTGTTCCGCTTCATCCACGTTCCAGCCGCCGTTCGCGTCAATGCGGATGCGCCCCTCGGCGCCCAGGTACGCGCGCGCCGCCGCGACCCGCGCGACATCGTCGGCGAGGGTCTGGCCCGGCTCGGCGACCTTGACCTTCACGGTGCGGCACCCGGCGAACCGGTCGAGCACGTCACCCACACGGTCGGCGCCGACGGCGGGAAGCGTCGCGTTCACGCCGATGCGGCCGCGCAGCACCGGCGGGGTCGCTGTCCATCCGAAGTCGATGGCCGCCGCGAGCCACGCGGATGCCTCGGCGTCGCCGTATTCGACGAACGGCGAGAACTCCGTCCACCCCTCCGGCCCCTCGAGGAGCACGACCTCCCGCGTCTCGATGCCCCGGAAGCGTTGCCGCATCGGAAGGGAGACTACTCGGGCGGTGTCCAGGATGTCCGTCAGCGTTGGCAGCATGGGGTCAAGTCTCGCAAGGTTCGGCCCTGAGCGGGGTGGGTTAGGGTGATTCGCGACGGGGAGGCCGCCGAATGACCGTGGAGAATCCGGACAGAGCGGATGACGCGCCCGGCCGTGCCCGCACCGCGCCGGGTCTGATCGCCGTCGTCGGGGCCGCCGCCTTCGCGGCCGTGCACATCGTCGCCATCGTCGAGGCGACGTCGGGGAACTACAGCGGCGCGACGACGCTCGCCTGGGTGGCGATCGTCGGCACCACCGCGACGCTGCTGTTGGCGATCGCGGCGGTGGGGCTCGACCGGGGCCGACGCTGGGGTGCCGTCGCCATCATCCTGAGCCTCGTAGCCAATCCGTTCATTCTCGTGCGGATTCTCGGGTTCTTCGCCGCGCCGCAGTCGTAAACTGGCCGCATGGCCGGGAAACTGTTGGAGACCCTCGAGGAGACGCAGCGCCGCCTCGCCCTCGGCAGCGTCACCACCGCGCCGATGATGCAGACACTCGACAACCGGCATCGCGCGCGCGGGGTCTCGAACGCCCGCCGGGGCCCGAGGGCCGGTCGGCTGCTCGCCGTCATCGGCGTCGTTCTGGGCATCGTCTTCGTCGTGCTTCTCGGCCTCTTCCTCGTCGGTGTTCTCGGCGACGGCGGCTCGGGCGAGGTCGCCGCCTTCGTGACGGCACACGCCCGCCTCTGAACCGCCGGGGCCGCCCGCGCGGCCCGAGGCTCGTAGGCTGGGGGCATGCCCGAGGTCTCCGAACTGTTCGACCCGAGCGTGTGGAAGCCGGTCGCCGGCTTCGAGACGCTGACGGATATCACCTACCACCACGACGTGGCCGGTCGCGTCGCCCGCGTGGCGTTCAACCGCCCCGAAGTGCGCAACGCGTTCCGTCCGCACACCGTCGACGAGCTGTACCGCGCGCTCGACGACGCTCGGCAGAACTCGGCCATCGGCGTCGTGCTGCTGACCGGCAACGGGCCGAGCGCGAAAGACGGCGGCTGGGCGTTCTGCTCCGGCGGCGACCAGCGCATCCGGGGTCGTGACGGGTACCTGTACGAGGTCGACGGCTCCGACCCTGGGCCGGCCGACGGGGCACAGCGACCCGGGGCGACCGGCCGCCTGCACATCCTCGAGGTGCAACGCCTCATCCGCTTCATGCCGAAGGTGGTCATCGCGGTCATCCCCGGCTGGGCGGCCGGGGGAGGACACTCGCTGCACGTCGTGTGCGATCTCTCCATCGCGAGCGCCGAACACGGCAGGTTCAAGCAGACGGATGCCGACGTCGGCTCCTTCGACGGCGGCTACGGCAGTGCCTACTTCGCGCGCCAGGTGGGGCAGAAGTTCGCCCGCGAGATATTCTTCCTCGCCGAGGAGTACGGCGCGAAGCGCGCCATGGAGATCGGCGCCGTCAACGCCGTCGTGCCCCACGCCGAGCTGGAGACGGAGGCGTACCGCTGGGCCAACACCGTGCTCGGCAAGAGTCCGACCGCCATCCGCATGCTCAAGTTCGCCTTCAACGCCGTCGACGACGGGATGGTGGGCCAACAGGTCTTCGCCGGCGAGGCCACGCGGCTCGCCTACGGCACCGACGAGGCGGTCGAGGGCCGCGACGCGTTCCTTGAGAAGCGCGCGCCCGACTGGTCGCCGTACCCCTGGCAGTACTGAGGCAGCCGTGAGCCGCCCACTGCTCAGCGTCGAGGCCGACGAGATGTTCCTCGCGCTTCGGGGCGCGCTCTCCGGCGACGGGCCCGCGGTGTTCGCGGGCGCGCCGTCGAGCCCCATTCCCGAGACGGTTGCCCGCCGGGTCGCGCTCGTCGTCGAGTCGAGCGGATCGACGGGCACTCCGAAGCGGGTGGCGCTGAGCTCGGATGCCCTGCTCGCGAGTGCCGCGGCATCCGACACCGCCCTCGGCGGCCCCGGGCAGTGGCTGCTCGCTCTCCCCACGACCTACATCGCCGGGGTCAACGTGCTCGTCCGCTCGCTCACGGCAGACACCGAGCCGGTGCTGGCCGCCGGCGGGCGCTTCGGCGCCGACACGTTCATCGCGGCGGCGGGGGCCATGGAGCACGCCCAGCGGTACACCTCGCTCGTGCCGACGCAGCTCGCGCGCCTCATCGAGGCGGATGCCGCCCTCGCCGCGCTCCGTCGGTTCGACCGCATCCTCGTCGGGGGCCAGGCCACGCCCGTCGCTCTCATCGCGCGCGCGCTCGAGCTCGGACTCAACGTCACGCGCACCTACGGCTCGAGCGAGACGAGCGGCGGTTGCGTGTACGACGGCGTGCCCATCGGCGCGACCGAGGTGCGCGTCGTCGACGGGCAGGTCGAGATCGCGGGCGCCGTGTTGGCCGAGGGCTACCTCGAAGACCACGAGCGCACCGCGGCCGCATTCCACACCGATCGGGGCCAGCGCTGGTACCGCACGGGCGACACGGGCGAGTTCGTCGACGGGGTGCTGCGGGTCACCGGCCGCCTGGACGACACGATCATCTCCGGAGGTCTCAAGGTCTCGCTGGCCGCGCTCGAGCGGCTCGTGCGCGAGATCGCCGCGCTCGACCAGGCCGTGGTCGTCTCCGAACCGAGCGCGGAATGGGGCGAGGTTCCGGTGCTCGTGACGACGGTCGACGTCGCGCGCGAATCGCTCAAGGCGACCATCGTCGAGCGGCTCGGCAGGGCGGCGGTACCCGCGAGGGTCGTGGTGCTCGAGACCATGCCGCTGCTCGCCTCCGGCAAACCAGATCGCCTCGCGATCCGAGCGGCGATCGCTCGTTAGACTTCCGCTGTGCCGAATGCCAAAGAGCCAGTGAACAGCAAGCCCGCGAACAACAAGCCGGCGAGCGCCCAGCCCGCACACCGCAGGCCCGTCGCGACGAAGACGGCGGCGACGGCCGCGGTGACCCCGCCCCGAGGCCGCAGCGGACGCCCCGGCGGGCGCACCACGGGCCTCGCGCCGGTGAAGAAGGCCGGGCCGGCCGAGTGGATCTCCGGGGCGCGCCTGCGTACCCTGCCCCTCGCCGTCGCGCCCGTCGCACTCGGCACGGCGACCGCCTACGCCTTCGACAACGACGAGGGGTGGCACTGGGTTCGTGCCCTGCTCTGCCTGGCTGTCGCGCTCGCCCTGCAGATCGCCGTCAACTACGCCAACGACTATTCGGATGGTGTGCGCGGAACCGACAAGAACCGTGTCGGGCCCTCACGGCTCACGGGCTCGGGCGCTGCGACCCCTCGCGCCGTGCTGGCCGTCGCGCTCGCGTTCTTCGCGCTCGCCGCCCTCGCGGGCATCGCCCTCGTCGTGCTCACGGGCTACTACTGGCTTCTCCCCGTCGGCGCGGTCTGCATCGTCGCGGCCTGGTTCTACACGGGCGGCAAGCGGCCCTACGGCTACCACGCGCTCGGTGAGGTCGCCGTGTTCGTATTCTTCGGACTCGTCGCCACAGCGGGCACCATGTTCGTGCAGGTCGACACCGTCTCCTTCGAGAACTGGATGGCCGGCACGGCCATCGGCCTCATCTCGGTCGCCGTGCTCGTCATCAACAACACCCGCGACATCCGGCAGGACCGCGCCGCCGGCAAGCGCACGCTCAGCGTGATCATCGGCGACCGCGCCTCGCGCATTCTCTTCGCGGTGCTGCTGCTGGTGCCCTACGGCATCCTCGTGGTGTTCGTGCTCGTCTACGGAAACGCCCTGTTCGTCTACGGCACCCTGCTCATCGCAATCCCGGCGATCGTCATCGCGTTGACGGCGAAGACGCCTCGCGAGCTCATTCTCGTGCTGCAGCTCACGAGCCTCACGGGCCTGCTCTACGGCCTAGCTCTTAGCTGGGCCATCGCTTTCTAAGAAGTTGTTGCGTTCGAGGGCGTCTTCCGCGTCCTCGTCGTCGGTGACGGTCTGGATCTTGCCCGAGCGGCGGTCGGCGACATCCTGGGCCACCTGCCCACGCAGCGTGCCGAGGAAGAGGTAGGAGGCGGCGAGCCCGAAGATCGCGGCGACGATCGCGGCGATCCATCCGGGGGTCTGGGCCAGGAGAAGAATGGCGAGAACGACGGCGAAAAGCGCCAGGCGGATCACGCTATATAACAACCATGGCTTCACCTGACAAGTGTAGGCAGCACAAAGCCTAAGATTGACCGCATGGCTCGATTTCTCGTCATCCTCCCCTTCGCGGTGGTGGCTCTCGACGTGTTCGCGATCATCGACGTCGCGCTGACGGAGCACCGCAGGGTGCGCGCCCTCAACAAGTTCGTGTGGATCGTCATCGTCGTGCTGTTGCCGATCATCGGCGCACTGCTGTGGTTCTTCCTCGGCAAGGAGCGACAGGATCCCGCGGGCGAACCGCGACGGATAGCCCCCGATGACGACCCGAACTTCCTCCGCAACATCCGCCGCGATGAGGAACAAGACGAGCGCATCCGCCGTCTGGAGCAGGAACTCGCCGAACTCGACGATGACCCGCCCAAAGAATAGCTCCCCGGCGTCGCTCTTCGCGATCGCCCTGCTCGATGAGTTCATTCGTCTCGGTGTGCACGACGTCGTGTTGAGCCCGGGGTCGAGGTCGCAGGCGCTCGCGCTCGCGGCCGCCCAGCTGGAGGCCGCGGGCCGCATCCGGTTGCGGGTGCGCATCGACGAACGCGGCGCCGGCTTCCTCGCCCTCGGCCTCGCCGTCGAGACCCGCACGCCCGTGCTCGTGATCACCACGTCGGGCACCGCCGTCGCCAACCTGCACCCCGCGGTGCTCGAGGCGCACCACTCGGGCGTTCCGCTCATCGTCATCAGCGCGGACCGGCCGCTCGACCTCCGCGACATCGGCGCCAACCAGACCACGAATCAGCCGGGCATCTTCGGCTCCGCGGTGCGCGCCTCCTTCGACGTCGTGGCGCCCACCGGCCTGCCGCGCGAAGCCGAGAGCGCCGCACGACTCGCCCGCGAGGCGATGACGGCGGCGGGCACCTCGGTGATCACGACCGGCCCCGTGCACCTCAACATCGCGTTCAGCGAGCCGCTCTCCGCCGAGGTCGACCTGCCCGACCAGGTGCCGCCGCAGGCCTACGCGGCGCCGCGCCTCCGCGGCGATGCCCTGCCGATCTACCAGGCGCCGGCGACCATCGTCGTCGCGGGCCACGGTGCCGGCGAGGTCGCCGAGGCCACCGCCCGCGCGCTCGGCGCACCGCTGCTCGCCGAGGTCTCCAGCGGCGCCCACTTCGGCCCCAACCTCGTCGTCGCGTACCGCGAACTGCTCGCCACCATCGAGCTCGGCGACCGGGTCGAGCGGGTCATCGTCTTCGGCCACCCCACCCTGAGCCGTGAGATCCCCGCGCTCATCCAGCGGGCGGATGTCTCCACCGTCGTCGTGCGGTCAGCGGCGTTCGACGACTACAACCCGGGTCACGCCGTCACGACCTTCGCCGACGCGGTGCGTGTGCTCGGCGAGCCCGACGACTCCCGCGCCGGGCGCGCCTGGCTGGGGCGCTGGGTCACCACCTCCCGTGCGCTGCTCGAGCAGCAGGATTCACCCGACGTGGAGCTCGCCGTCTCCTCCGAACCATCCGCCCAGGCAGCATTCTCACGCCAGGTTCTCGCCTCGCTCCGGGCGCCCGTGACCCGCCGCGCACTCGTCGAGGCCGTCTGGCGCATGACCTGGCCGCACGACCGGCTCGTGCTCGGTGCGTCCCGGCTCATCCGCGAGGCCGACCGCGTCGTGCCCGGCAAGAAGATCAGCGTGCACGCCAATCGGGGCCTCGCCGGGATCGACGGCACGATCGCCACGGCGACCGGCATCGCCCTCGCGAGCCAGGCGGGTGTGACGGAGGCGGCCGGCGCCGCGGGCGTCACCCGCGTGCTGCTCGGCGACCTCGCGCTGCTGCACGATGCGGGCTCGCTGCTCTTCGGCGTCGGTGAACCGCGCCCCCGCATCCAGGTGGTCGTCGGCAACGACGGAGGCGGCACCATCTTCGATTCGCTCGAGGTGTCGGCGACCGCGCCCGCCGGCCCGCTCGACCGTGTCATGCTCACGGCCCAGAACGTGTCGATCGAGCAGCTCGCCGCCGCGTACGGCTGGGAGTACCGCCGGGTGACGAACCGGGGCGAGCTCGACGCGGCCCTGACGCCATCCGACGTCCCGACGATCGTGGAAGTGCCGCTCGCCCGCTAGCCGGTCTGTCAACGGGGACGGCGGCGATTTTTCGCAATCCGGCGGCGGACGCATAGTGGATGGGGAGCCGCGAGAGGCGCCCTCAGCAACCCGGCCCGGGTCGACGAGACGTACGAGAGACCCATCGAGAATCGTGAAACAGCACATCGAGTTTGTCAGCCGCGACCACAGCGGCATCACCGCGATCGTCACATCGACGGGCGTCATCGACGCCCAAGCAGCCATCGATCACATCCGCAACGGCCGCGCGTGCTTCGAGGCCGGCCCCTCGTCATGGGCCCGCGCGGAGGTGACGGCGCGGGAGGCCTTCGGCGGCGCGTACCTCTTCGCGAACTGGGACGGAACCCGCCGGAACAACCTGCACGAATTGGCGTGACCGACGCGGTGCCGCCGAGCGCACATCCCGGCGCGGACTACCCTTGCCGCATGAGCGATCTGCTGCGCGTCGAACCCGGGTTCCGACTCTCAGACATCGACCCGCGGTCGACACCGGGTTTCGACGGCGGCAAGAAAGACGGCGTGCGCGAGCTCGCCCGCGGTGCCGACGAGCTCGCAGACCTGCAGGAGCGGCTCTTCGCGGGCAGCCTGTCGGGCGAGGGCGACGGCCGTAGCATCCTGCTCGTCCTGCAGGCCATGGACACGGCCGGCAAGGGCGGCATCGTCGGGCATGTCGTCGGGCAGGTGAACCCTCAGGGCGTGCGGGCGTTCGCGTTCAAGGCGCCGACCGAGGAGGAGAAGAGCCACGACTTCCTCTGGCGGGTGCGCAGGCGGTTGCCGCCCGCCGGATACTTCGGTGTCTTCGACCGCTCACACTACGAGGACGTGCTCATCCACCGCGTGCACGGCTTCTCGACGTTGGAGCAGATCGAGCAGCGATACGGCGTCATCAACGACTTCGAGTCATCGCTCGTCGGCGCGGGCACCGCTCTCGTGAAGGTCATGCTCCATATCAGCCCGGAGGAGCAGAAGAAGCGCCTCACCGAGCGCCTCGAGCGGCCGGAGAAGAACTGGAAGTACAACCCGGGCGATGTCGACGAGCGGCTCCGCTGGTCGGCCTACCAGGAGGCCTACCAGATCGCGCTCGACCGCACGTCGACGACGGATGCCCCGTGGTCCGTCGTGCCCGCAGACCACAAGTGGTACGCCCGGCTGGCCGTGCAGCGACTGCTGCTCGACGCACTCCGCGGCATGCACCTCGAGTGGCCGCGAGGCGAGTACGACGTCGCGGCCGAGAAGGCGCGGCTCGCGTTGGCTTGAGCAGGTTGCGTAGGTCGCGCTGGCGACAGTCTCGAAACCGCCCGCGGGTGTCGATACGCGCCGTAGACGGCGCTGCTCAACCAGAGATGGGGGCTAGTTGAATGCCTCGACGATCGGCCGGAACTTCATCTTCGTCTCGGCGAGTTCGCGCGCGGGCTCGGAGCCCTCGACGATGCCGCCGCCCGCGTACGCGGTGATGCGGCCGGTGTGGGAGACGTGCGCCGACCGCAGGGCGACCGCCCACTCGCCGTCACCGTTCGCGCCCACCCAGCCGACCGGGCCGGCGTAACGACCGCGGTCGAACGGCTCCAGCTCATGGATGAGGTCGAGCGCTGCCTGGGTCGGGGCTCCGGCGACGGCCGCGGTGGGATGCAGCGCGGCGATGAGGTCGAGCGAGCTCGAGCCGTCGCTGAGCGTTCCGGCGACGTCGCTCGCGAGGTGCCACAGGTTCGGCAGCTTGAGGGTGAACGGCTGATCGCTCGCGGTCAGTGTCGAGCTGTGCGGAGCGAGCGCGCTGAGCACCGAGGTGAGCGCGTACTGGTGCTCGTCCAGGTCTTTCGTGGAGGTGGCGAGCGCCACCGCCTTGTCGTGGTCGGCCTGCGCGTCGGCACCACGGCTCATCGTGCCGGCGAGCACACGGGCGCTCACCGATCCGGCGTCTACCCGTACGAGCGTTTCGGGGGAGCTGCCGATGAAGCCGTTGACCGCGTAGGTGAAGCAGTCAGGGTAGCCGAGCGAGAGCGACGCCAGCACGAGGCGCAGGTCAGCACCCTCGGGCAGGTGCCCGACGAGGTCGCGGGCGAGCACCACCTTGCGCACGTCGCCGGCCTGGATGCGCTCCAGCGCCGTATCGACCGCGGCGATGAACGCGTCGGCGGTCATGGCACCGGGAAGCAGGGAGATGCGGTACTCCGCACCGAACGCGCGGGGGCGGGGCGTGGGCGCCTGCGTGTTCACGCGCGTGATCCAGGAGACGCCGCCGCGTCGGCCGACGATGAGGGAGGGCACGATGAGCACGCTCGTCGCGACCGAGTGCTCGGAGAAGGCGAAGCTGCCAAGGGCGACGAGGCCGGTGCCGGGGATGCCCAGCGGATCGTCGATCGTCGCGGCGGCGAGCAGCTGCCGCCAGGCCGCCGCCGCATCCCTCATCCGGTCGGGGCCGGTGAACTCGAGACGAAGCGCCTCGCCGATGCCGGCGATGCCTTGGCCGCGTCGGACGAAGAGCAGCGGGTCGCGCGAGTCGAGCAGCGGGATGAGGGGGCCGACGTCGTCGACCTGGACGGTTTCGACGGCCAGATGGGCGATGGATCCGGCAGGCGTGCTCACCTGCCCAGCGTACCCCCGCCCCTGTCACAGCAAGTGATTCCCGTATCTCAGTAGACTTACCGCGTGACTAAAGCCGACCTGAACAAGCAACCCGACGAGGTCGCTGACATGTTCGACGGTGTCGCGAAGCGATACGACCGAACCAACAACGTTCTCTCGGCGGGCAACGCCCCGATCTGGCGCTTCGCCACCGTTCGAGCGATCGATCCGCAGCCCGGAGAGCGCATCCTCGACATCGCGGCAGGCACGGGAACGAGTTCGGCAGCCCTCACGAAGACCGGCGCGACGGTCGTGGCGTTCGACTTCTCGCCCGGCATGGTCGCCGAGGGCCGGCGCCGCCATCCAGAACTCGAATTCATCGAGGGGAACGCCGAGAAGCTGCCGTTCGCCGACAACGAGTTCGACGCCGTCACCATCAGTTTCGGCCTGCGCAACATCAACGACCCGAAGGCGGCGCTCGCCGAGATGTACCGCGTGCTCAAGCCCGGCGGCCGTCTCGTGATCTGCGAGTTCTCGAAGCCGCCGCTCGCGCTCCTGCGCGCCGGGTACAACGCGTACCTCGCCTACGTCATGCCGATCGTCGCGCGGGCCACGAGCTCGAACACCGCGGCGTACGACTATCTCGCCGAGTCGATCCGCGCCTGGCCCGATCAGGGCGAGCTCAGCCGCTGGATTCGCGGTGTCGGGTTCACCCGCGTGGCGTGGCGCAACCTCACCGTGGGTGTCGTCGCCCTTCACCGTGGCCGCAAGCCCGAGGACGCGGCGGTGCTCGCGGCGGCAGCCAGACGCCGCAAGAGCGCGACCACCCGCTCCATCCCCGTCCAGCCCCAGTAACCCGCCGAAGCCCACGAGGGCTCCTCCACCAGAAACGAATCCCACGATATGAGCAGCGAGTGAACGCGAGCGTTCCTTTGGCTCGTCGCCGGAACACCCTGAGCTCCTCGCTCGGCATCGGAGACAAGCTTTTCGCATCGAACGACGAGCGCAGGTTCGTGCGTGAGATCGAGGATGGCCTCGACGTCGTCGAACAGGGCCTCCTCGTCGAGATGTCGTTCGCCGACGACATGGCGGATGTCACGAGCCGCTACCTCCTCGAGGCCGGCGGCAAGCGCGTCCGCCCCTTGCTGACGCTTCTCGCGGCCCAGCTCGGCGACGGGAACGGCGACCGCGTCTTCGCGGCGGCGAAGGCGATTGAGATCACGCATCTCGCGTCGCTGTACCACGACGATGTCATGGACGAGTCGCAGATGCGCCGCGGTGTGCCCACGGCGCAGGCGGTCTGGGGAAACTCGGTCGCCATCCTCACGGGCGACCTGCTGTTCGCGCGTGCGAGCAAGCTCGTCGCGTCGCTCGGGGAGCGCGTCATCCAGCTCCAGGCCGACACCTTCGAGCGCTTGTGCCTCGGTCAGCTGCACGAGACCATCGGCCCGCGCGACGGCGAAGACGAGATCGCCCACTACATCCAGGTGCTCGCCGACAAGACCGGCTCGCTCATCTCCGCCGCCGCCGAGATCGGCGTGCTCTGCTCGGGTGCGCCCGACGTCTACCGACTTCCCGTCGTTGCCTTCGGCGAGAAGATCGGCGTCGCTTTCCAGCTCATCGACGACATCATCGACCTCGCCGACGACGGAGCCGAGACCGGCAAGGTGCCCGGCACCGACCTGCGCGCGGGTGTCTCTACGCTGCCGCTGCTCTACCTGCGCTCGCTCGCGGCCACCGATCCCTCCGCCGCGCTGCTGTTGGAACGCATCGATCGCGACGTGCTCGCACTCGCGGCCGACCCCTCCGACGTCGAGGCAGACGCGAACCTCACCGACGCGATCGCCGAACTCCGAGGGCACGAGGTGACGGCACGCACTCGCGCGGAGGCGCACCGCTGGGCCCGCGACGCCGTGGCGGCGCTCGAGCCCCTGCCCGACGGCCCGGTGAAGAAGTCGCTTACCCGCTTCGCCGACACGGTCGTCGAACGCTCCGCCTGAATCTTCCACCCGCTGGATGATCCGGCCGTCCGCGGCCGCATCGAGACCACACGATCGAGAGACAAACCATGACCAAACTACGATTGGCCATCGTCGGAGCAGGGCCCGCCGGCATCTACGCCGCAGACATCCTGCTGAAGGCCGAGAAGAACTTCGACGTCTCCATCGACCTCTTCGAGCAGCTCCCGGCCCCGTACGGACTCGTGCGCTACGGCGTCGCGCCTGACCACCCGCGCATCAAGGGCATCGTCAACGCGCTCCGCGACGTGCTCGACTCCGGTCAGATCCGCCTCTTCGGCAATGTGCTCTTCGGTCGCGACATCACCCTCGACGACCTGAAGAAGCACTACAACGCCGTCATCTTCTCGACGGGCTCGATCAAGGACGCGCCCCTCGCCATCCCCGGCATCGACCTGCCCGGCAGCTACGGCGCCGCCGACTTCGTCAGCTGGTACGACGGCCACCCCGACTTCCCCCGCGAATGGCCGTTGGATGCAGCATCCGTCGGCGTCATCGGAAACGGCAACGTGGCGCTCGACGTGGCGCGCATGCTCGCCAAGCACGCCGACAACCTGCTTCCCACCGAGATCCCCGCCAACGTCTACGAGGGCCTCAAGAACTCGCCCGTCACCGACGTGCACGTCTTCGGCCGTCGCGGGCCGGCGCAGGTCAAGTTCTCGCCCCTCGAGCTGCGCGAGCTCGGCGAGTTGGACGACGTCGACATCGTGCTCTACGACGAGGACTTCGCCTACGACGAGGCGTCGAAGGCTGCCATCGCGAGTAACAAGCAGGTGTTCGTGATCGACAAGGTGCTGAACCAGTGGCGGGCCCGCGAGACCGGAACGGCGTCGCGCCGCCTGCACCTGCACTTCCACGCCAAGCCGCTCGAGGTCGTCGGGGCGGTCGACGCCGTGACGGGCGAGGAGCGGGTCGCGGCCATCCGTTACGAACGCACGGAGCCCGACGGCGCTGGCGGCACGAGAGGCACCGGCGAGATCCGCGAGATCCCGATCCAGGCCCTCTACCGCGCGGTCGGCTATTTCGGGTCGTCGCTGCCCGGCATCCCGTTCGACGACAAGCGCGGTGTCATCCCCAACCGCGAGGGGCAGGTCATCGACGACAACGACGAGCAGGTCCACGGCGTGTACGCGACCGGCTGGATCAAGCGCGGCCCCGTCGGCCTCATCGGGCACACCAAGAGCGACGCGATGGAGACCATCAAGCACGTCATGAATGACCAGGCCAACTGGTGGGCGCCGCCGCATCCCGAGGAGGCGGCAGTCGTCGACCTGCTCGCGAGCCGCGGCGTCGAGTTCACGAACCTCGACGGCTGGCACAACCTCGACCAGCACGAGCTTGGCCTCGGCGAGGTCGTCGGCCGCACGCGCATCAAGGTCGTCGAGCGCGACGAGATGGTGCGGGTCTCGAACTCCTAGGCGACGAGGGGTGCGGCGACCGGGCTACTGCACTGCCGCGGTCAGCCGTGCCACGTTGTCGAGCACCGCCGCGGCGCGCGGTCGCTTCATCCAGTCGTCGAGGAAGAGTTCGCGGCTCGTGTCGCGGTATTCCTGCTCGATCTTCCGCAGGTCGTCGACGAACGACTTGCCGTGGATCATGACCGAGATCTCGAGGTTCAGGCTGAACGAACGCATGTCCATGTTGCTCGAGCCGATCACCGCGACCTCGTCGTCGATCGTGAAGAACTTCGAGTGCAGCACGGTCGGCGCCTTGTAGAGCCAGATGCGCACCCCGGCCCGCAGCAGCTCTTCGTAGTAGCTGCGCTGCGCGTGGTAGACGACGGGCTGGTCGCCGATCTCGGAGACGAAGAGCTGCACGTCGATGCCGCTCTGCGCCGCCGTGGTGATGGCGTACAGCATCGACTCGTCGGGCACGAAATACGGCGACGTGATGATGATGCGCTCCTGCGCGAGGTACAGCAGCGAGTTGAAGAGGCGCAGGTTGTTCTCTCCGTCGAACCCCGGTCCGCTCGGCACGACCTGCGCGTCGAGCGTCTCCTGGTGACGCGGGCGCGGGATGGTGCTCGCCTCACGCATGAGCAGCTCGCTCGTCTCCGAATACCAGTCGGTGACGAACAGCGCGTTGATGCCGGCCACGATCGGGCCCTCGAAGCGCACCATGAGGTCTTTCCAGTGCAGGCCGCGACGCAGGTTGCCTTTCTTGTTGTAACTGGAGTCGACCACGTTCTGCGACCCGGTGAATGCCACGTTGCCGTCGAGCACGAGGATCTTGCGGTGGTTGCGCAGGTCGGGCCGCTGCCACCTGCCGCGCAGCGGCTGGACGGGCAGCATGAGCGACCACTTCACGCCCGACTTGCGCAGGCGACGCAGGGTGCGGCGGTAGCCCACCTGACGCAGGCCGGCCACGTGATCGAGGAGCACTCGCACCTCGAGACCGCGCTTGACGGCGTTCTCGAGGGCGTCGAAGAACGGAGCGGTCGTCTTGTCGTAGGCGAGGATGTAGAACTCGGCGTGCACCCACTTGTGCGCGTTGTCGATGGCCTCCGTCATAGCGACAAGCGTCTCGTCGTACGTGCCGTAGAGCCGCGCGGTGTTGCCACCCACGAGCGGCATCGCGCCGAGATGGCGGTTGAGTTCGACGACGGGGTCGAGCCACGGATGGTCGTGTCTGACGTCTTCGATGCCGTCGGTGGTCTCGGTGATGAACGCGTTGATCTCCGTCTGCTTCTCACGGCGCTCCTTCGGCAGGCGCCGGCTGCCCAGGAGCAGGAAGAGCGTCACACCGATGTACGGCGGCAGGAAGAAGATAGCGAGGAGCCAGGCGGTCGCCGTCTGCGGTCGGCGGTTGCGCGGCACGTAGATGAGACAGATCAGACGCACGATGAAGTCGACCACGGCGACGGCGACGAGTACGCCGGCCCAGCTCGCAGCAATATCCATTTGACAGGCAGTCTATCGACGCGGCGACCGCCGGAACGGCGCCACGAGGCGGTGGCTAACGGAAGTTGACGAACTGCAGTGCGACGTCGAGGTCTTTGCCCTTCAGCAGCGCCATCACGGCCTGCAGGTCGTCACGGCTCTTCGACGTGACGCGGAGCTCGTCGCCCTGGATCTGCGACTTGACGCCCTTCGGAGCCTCGTCGCGGATGATCTTGCTGACCTTCTTCGCGTCCTCCGACGAGATGCCGTTCTTGAGCGACACCTCGATGCGGTACTCCTTGCCGCTCGGGAACGGCTCGCCCGTGTCGAGGCTCCGCAGCGGGATGCCTCGCTTGATGAACTTCGCCTCCAGCACCTCGAGCACGGCCTTCACCCGGTCTTCGGCGCTCGCCTTCAGAAGCAGCTTCTCGCCGCTCCATTCGATGGAGGCGCCGACGCCCTTGAAGTCGTAGCGCTGGGCTATCTCCTTCTGGGCCTGGTTGACGGCGTTGTCCGCCTCCATCTTGTCGACCTTGCTGACGATGTCGAATGTGGGGTCTGCCATACCCCCATGGTAGAACGAGGGATGCCCGACCGTCGTCACCCGTGGAGAGTTGTCGGCATCTGTGCCGCCGGTGCGGCCATTCTGGCCGCCGGATGGTTCGCCTTCTCGCCGCTCACGGCGGCCCTGCCGGGCGCCGGGCCGGAGAGGTCGCTTCCGCCGGCCACGTGGGCCGAACAGGCACTCGCGCCCGTACCCGCCGGCGCCCCTGCGGCGCCGGGTGTCGCGCTCCTCGTCGACGCCTCGTGGCTCGCCGAGACGGCGGATTCGACCGGTATCCCCGAGCGGGCGCTCGCCGCGTACGCGGGCGTGGCCATCGAGAAGGCGACGCAGATGCCCTCGTGCGGGCTGTCGTGGAACACGCTCGCCGCGATCGGCTACGCGGAGAGCAGGCACGGCACGCACGCCGGTTCGGCGCTCGCGGGGGACGGCACCGCCGTGCCGCCCATCGTCGGGATAGCACTCGACGGGGCATCCACCGCCCACATCCCCGACAGCGACGCCGGCGCCGTCGACGGTGACGCGAGCTACGACCGCGCAGTCGGCCCGATGCAGCTCATCCCGCAGACCTGGCGCAACTGGCACGTCGACGCCAACGCCGACGGCGTCGAAGACCCGCAGAACATCGACGACGCGACCATGGCCTCCGCCAACTACCTCTGCCGGGCGAGCGGCGACATGGCAACCGAGCCGGGCTGGCTCGCCGGGATCACCGCTTACAACTCCGACCCCGACTACGCGCTGATGATCGCGACCGCCGGCAGCCGGTACCGTTCGCTCGCGGAGTAGCGCGCCGCTAGTGCGGGCGGGCCGTGCTCGAGCGCACGATGAGCTCGAAGTGCAGCGGCGTGTTGGCTGCCGGCACGCGGTGGCCGGGGTGCAGTTGGTCCATCAGGATCTCGACGGCCTTGCGACCCTGCTCGGCCGGAAACTGGGCGATCGTGCTGAGGCCGAAGAAGTCGGAGAGCTCGTGGTCGTCGACGCCGATGACCGAGACGTCGCCGGGAACCGTGAGCCCGAGGTCGCGTGCCGCCAGGATTGTTCCGATGGCCATCTCGTCGGATGCCGCGAACACGGCAGTCGGGCGCTTGCGCGGGTTGCCCAGCAGCTGCTTCGCGGCGCGGTACCCGCCCTGCAAGGTGAAGTCGGCCTCGGCGAACAGCTCGGGATCGATGGGGATGCCGACCGCCTCGAGGGCCGCCTCGTAGCCGACCCTGCGGTTGGTCGGCAGGTGGAAGTCGAGCTCGACGTCGTTGTTGCCGCCGATGTGGGCGATGGCGCGATGACCGAGCGAGAGAAGGTGCTCCGTGGCGAGGCGTGCCACCTGCACGTCGTCGATGCTCAGGGTGCGCACACCCGGCAGCGGGCCGCCGACGCCGACGATCGGCTTGTTCATGTCGAGCAGGCTGCTGACCTCGCTCGCCGAGAGCTCGAGCGAGATCGCGATGACGGCGTCGACGCGCTTCCGCAGCAGAAAGTGCTCGAAGACGCTGCGCCGCTCGCCGCCGCTGCCACTGAGGTTGTAGAGCGTGAGGTCGTAGCCGTGGCTGAGCAGCGAATGCTCGGCGCCCTCGACGACCGAGCTGAAGAACCAGCGGTTCAGGAAGGGGATGACGACACCGACGTTCTTCGTGCGGCCGGTCGCGAGGCCCGATGCGTTGGAGGAGACCACGTAGCCCAGCTCGAGCGCGGCCGACTTGACGCGCGTCTTCGTGGCGGGGGAGACGTGGCCGTTGCCGCTGAGCGCACGCGAGACAGTGGCCGTGGAGACCCCGGCGAGGGCTGCGACTTCATTGATACCCGGCACTCGACGGCACCTCCTTTGGCACAGCGATACTATCGGCCCCCGGCCCGCCCTCCCGGCCACGAAGTGAACATGATTTTGACGGGGCGAAAGTCACGCTATTCTTGTTCAGCGCCTCCGGTCAGATGACTACATGTGGACGGATGCGTCACGGCGAGTTACCCAAGCGGCCAAAGGGATCTGACTGTAAATCAGACTGCGTAGCATTCGGGGGTTCGAATCCCTCACTCGCCACAGAGAAAAGCCCCGGAGATCCAGTGTTTCCGGGGCTTTCGATCGTTCACGCCCGCACCGGGTGAGCGGCTCAGACGTCGTAGAAGTCGGAGACGTCAGACGGATCGAAGGGTGTGGCCAGTGCCCCATCGCTCGGCGCCTCGTCGACGGACTCGGTGCTCTCGATGCGCACAGACACCCCCGGGGAGATGAGCGCGGAGATCGCGTGGCCCCCCGCGGCGAGGAAGTCGACGAACGACGCTCCCGCGCTGGCCGCGGTCTCGATCGCGAGCTTGAGGGCCGCAACATCCTGCCCGGGCGCCAGGACGTAGGTCTTGCCGTCGATGCGGATCCTGTCAATTGTCATGGGGACGCTCCATCCGATGCCGACGGTACGCGCGGCTGCACGGGAGCAACAGGGGGCGGGGCTGTGAAGCTTCTGGATCGAGGGGTGGGCCGGCGCGGCGGCTCGCGTTAGCCTCGAGCATGAGCCACGCAGACCTTCTCAGCATTGCCCGAGCCGCCGTGATCGCCGGCGGGCAACTCGCCCACCGGCGCCGCATCGAGGGCGTCGAGGTGGCCGGATCGAAGTCGAGCCCGGTCGACGTCGTCACCATGGCCGACCGGGAGACCGAAGCGCTCATCCGCGGCCTGCTCGCCGACGCGAGGCCCGACGACGGCTTCCTGGGCGAGGAGGGCGAGGCGGATGCCGGCACAAGCGGTCTCACCTGGGTCGTCGATCCGATCGACGGCACCGTCAACTACCTGTACGGCATTCCCCACTGGGCGGTGAGCATCGCCGTCGTCGAGGGCGATCCCGACCCCCGCACGTGGCGGGCGCTCGCGGGCTGCGTCGCGAACCCTGTCAACGGCGAGATCTACACCGCGACCGACGGCGGCGGAGCGTTCTCGGGAAATCAACAGCTTGACATTGCCGACAGTGCCTCACTCGATCAGGCTCTCGTCGGCACCGGCTTCGGCTACGACTCGGCCACCCGCGGCCGACAGGGTGCGGTCATCGCCGCACTGCTGCCCGAGGTGCGTGACATCCGGAGGTTCGGTGCCGCCTCGCTCGACATCTGTGCGGTGGCAAACGGCCGCCTGAACGGCTTTTTCGAGCGCGGGCTCCAGCCGTGGGATCACGCCGCCGCCGCGCTCGTCGTGCGAGAGGCAGGCGGGGTCGTCACCGGCCTGGATGGCGCCGCCGCGAGCGCCGAATTCCTCCTCGCCGCCCCACCGGGACTCGCCCGTGTTCTGGAGAAAACGCTCGTCGAGTTGGCCGTGTGGTAGTCGCGGGGTGGAAAGATCATGCGTTTGCAGATAATGTTTACCTATCCGTTACCTGCGGGCACGTCTGCCTCCCGGTAACCCACCCGAAGAAATAGAGCCGGCCGCAGGGCATTTGGCAGCTTTTTAGAGGAGAACCCGCGATGACTCTGTGTCTAGACGTCGTTGTGCGCGCCGAAATCGTCAAGACGTCAGGGGTGGCCACTTCGTGACCCCCGAAACACCCGCACCATTGACGCGCCGCCAACTGCGCGAACTCGAGGCCTCAGGCAAACTGACGCCGCCCGTACAAACCCCGAAGCCGACCGAGGTCGGCTTCTTTGCCGCACTGCCGATGGCCGTCGAGGCATCGGTGACCGAACTTCCCGTCGAGGCACTCATGGGCGGAGAGCCTGTGATCCGCCCCGCCTCCATCGAGGCATCCGTCTCCGCCGAGACCGTGACCGCCGCCCCCGCAGACGATCCGTTCCTCGCCGTGCTGTTCGAGGCGCCCGAGGCGACCGTGCACCCCGAGGCCATTCCGCTTGTCGACGGCACGGTTCGGGGCAGCCGCTGGGTCAAGCGCTCGCGTCGCGAGAAGCCCGCCTCCGCAAAGAGCCGCGCTCCCAAGTCGCGGTCCGACAAGTCGCGTAAGGCGAAGGCGTCGCGCGCTGCCGCTGCCGCCTCAGAGTCGGCCGGCGTTGCGCCCACGCGTCGCGGACCGCGTCCGGCCTCGACGCTCCTCTCCATGACGGCGATGCTGTTCTCCGCCGTCTTGCTCGTCGGAACCACCGTGCCGGCCAACGCCTTCATCACCTTCGCGGCTGAAGACCCCGCGGGCGTCGTCAGCACCTCGGCCTCGACCGGCGAGGTGCAAAAGGTCACCGTCGATGCCAATGCGTCCGTCGCCGCCGCGGCCCGGGACTCCTTCACGGTGACGAGCTACTCCGAGGTGCTGCGCGAGAAGTACGGCACGCGCATCCACACCTTCTCTCCGACGGCGGGAACCACCCGCTGGCCATTCCCCTACGCCACTCCCATCAGCTCGGGCTACGGCGACCGGGTCGCGCCGTGTCGCGGCTGTTCGAGCCACCACAACGGCGTCGACTTCACTCCCGGCATGGGCACCCCGATCTACGCGGTCGCCGACGGTGTCGTCAAGGAGGCCACGTTCGGTGGCAGCTTCGGCCAGCACGTCTACCTCGACCACGTCATCGACGGCCAGAAGATCGAGAGCGTCTACGGCCATATGATCACCGGATCGAGCCCCCTCAGTGCGGGACAGGCCGTCAAGGTCGGAGACCTCATCGGTCTCGTCGGATCGACTGGCGCGTCCACGGGTGCCCACCTGCACCTCGAGATCCGCGTCGACGGCAAGCCGGTCGACCCGTTCGCCTGGCTCACGGCCAACGCCAACTGACACACGTGAGAACGGCTCCCGCCAGCGCTCAGCGCCGGCGGGAGCCGTTTGTCTTTGCCGCCTCTAGTCTGCGATCAGCCAGACCGTCGTGTCGGCAGGCAGGATGTTGCCGGCCACCGGTCCGCTCGCGACAAGCACGCTGCCGGCAGGAAGCTCCACGGTGTCCTGCCCGGTGTTCGCGATCACGGTCACGCCCGCGTTGGTGAACGCGACGACCTCCTCCGGGTAGCCGGCGAGCCACTCGAGAGCGCCCATGCCGAGCATGCTCTCGCGTCGCAGCCGCAGCAGCTCGCGGTACAACTCGAGCGTGCTGCCCTCGACGCCGACCTGCGCGTCGCGGGCGTAACCGGCCCAGTCGTCGGGTTGCGGCAGCCAGGCGTCGCCCGAGGCGCTGAACCCGTAGGCGGGCCTGTCCGCTTCCCACGGGATCGGCACGCGGCATCCGTCACGCCCGTATCGTTCGCCGTTCGTGCGGAACCACGTCGGGTCTTGCCGTGCCGACTCGGGCAGGTGGATGACCTCGGGCAGCCCGAGCTCCTCGCCCTGGTAGACGTACGCGCTGCCCGGGAGGCCGAGCATCAGCGTGGTCGCCGCGCGAGCGCGGTGCAATCCGAGGGCGGTGTCAGGCAGGCCGGCCGAATTGGGGCCGATGCCCGCGCCCTGCGGGTTCTCCGCGGTGAGGGCGAGGCGGCTCGCATGGCGCACGACGTCGTGGTTGGAGAGCACCCAGGTGCTCGGGGCGCCGACTCCGGCGAACGCCGAGATCGAGTCGTCGACCACGCGGCGCAGGGCCGGTCCGGCCCAGGGTGTCTCGAGGTAGGAGAAGTTGAACGCCTGGTGCATCTCGTCGGGCCGCACCCAGCGCGCGAGCTTGGTGAGCGGCTCGACCCACGCCTCGGCGCAGAGAACGCGATCGCCCGGGTACTCGGCGAGCAGCTCGTGCCAGTCGCGGAAGATCTCGTGCACGCCATCCTGAGCCCAGAAGGGAGCCGTCTCTTCGTCGGCGACATCGCTGATTCCGGGCTCGAGGCCGACGGATTCTGCCCCGACTGTGCTGCCGCCCATGCTTCCGCCCGCAGGGTCGGGTGTGAAGTCGGGAAGGCCGTCGGCCTTGATGAGCCCGTGGGCAACGTCGACACGGAAGCCATCTACTCCACGGTCTAGCCAGAATCGCAGGATGTCGCGGAACTGCTCGCGCACCCACGGGTTCTGCCAGTCGAGGTCGGGCTGGGAGGAGTCGAAGAGGTGCAGGTACCACTGCCCGGGAGTTCCGTCGGGTTCGACGAGTCGCGTCCAGGCGGGTCCACCGAATACCGACTCCCAGTTGTTGGGGGCCAGTTCGCCGGATGCGCCCTCGCCGTCACGGATCATGTAGCGGGCGCGCTCAGGCGATCCGACGGGGGAGGCGATCGCCTCCTGGAACCAGCGGTGTGCGTCGGACGTGTGGTTGGGCACGAGGTCGACGATGACGCGCAGCCCAAGCGTGTGCGCGCGATCCAGCATGTGCTGGAAGTCGTCGAGGGTGCCGAAGAGGGGGTCGATGTCGCAGTAGTCGGCGACGTCGTAGCCCGCGTCCTTTTGCGGAGACGTGAAGAACGGAGACAGCCAGATCGCGTCCACGCCGAGGGCGGCGAGGGAGTCGAGACGGGCCGTGATGCCGGGCAGATCGCCGATTCCGTCACCCGTGAGGTCGGCGAACGACCTCGGGTAGATCTGGTAGATCACGGCGCTGCGCCACCACTCGGTGCCGGGGGAGGTGGCTGTGGCGGGCACGACGGAAGTATCGCTGGCAGAAGTCATGCTTTCACCCTAACGGCGCGGGCCAGAACCGCGGGTGAGCGAGCCGTAGCCCGCCGCGGCAATACTCGAGGTGTCGCCATCCCGGAGCCCGGGCGCGACGCGCGCGAGAGTGCGCCCCGCGGATGCTAGTCTCTTACGGTGCCAAACGGCACGGCGTTCATTCGGCTGCTGTCGGGTGTGTGCCCCCTTAGCTCATTGGTAGAGCACTTCCTTGGTAAGGAAGAGGTAGTGGGTCCGATTCCCACAGGGGGCTCGGTTGTCCATTCGCTTCGCGGCGAGGGACACCGTGGCGGGGTAGCTCAGTTGGTTAGAGCACACGGCTCATAATCGTGGTGTCGCGGGTTCAATTCCCGCTCCCGCTACCAC
>JAODMO010000054.1 GCA_025464995.1 Microbacteriaceae bacterium | reverse complement strand
CGAGCAAGTCGAGGTAGAGTCCAGCCCCGAACCCTTTCTTTTTCGTCGCGCCAGAGAGTTTCGAACGAGCCTTGAACAACGCGCACGGGTGGTCGACGTCGATTCCTTGATGCGTCGAATTGGGTGGATCAAGAACATTTCGGTCGATAAGTCGTACGCCTTTGTTTTTGCAGGAGATGAAGAGTTCTTCTTCCATCGCAATGAGTTCATGTTGAAGAGTGAGTGGGAACGACTTACGGTCAATTCATTGGTCGCCTTCACAGTCGCCGAGCCAGGGCCTAAAGGCTTGCGCGCAAAGAAGGTTCGATTGCTCGACTGAGCTGAATGACTCGCCGTAGGGGAATCGTGCCTAGCCGTACACAAATCTACGCTCGAGTATTTTTTGTTCGTCAGGGTTACTCGCCACTCGAACTCACCGACATCTTTGATATTCCCAATTTTTGCCCACAACTGTGGGCAAAACCACGTAAACGCACCAGATCAGACCACGCCGAGATCATTGATCTCCGCGGTCTTGGAGTCATCTCGTCGAGGCGAAAGACCTCCCGGCTCCACTTGTAAAGCGGGGGTCGTCGGTTCGAATCCGACAGGGGGCTCCACAAGAAGCCGGTCAGTAGGCTCAGATTCTGGCGACTGGGCTTGGTGTTAGAGCCGCCGAGTCGTTTTGCCACACTTTGCCCACATCCGACCACAGTTCGAATCGCATCAATGAATTCGCATCGATAGCGGCGGCTCCGCAAGGCGTCATCGGCACGGGCACTCAGTCGCGTCCTTTAGCGTCTTTGCACGCGCCTGGTCGCGCTACTCGCGTTCGGCCGAACATTTACATCACAACGCATGATTGAAATGACCCAACTCGGCTGACCACCGAAACTGGCCGCAACTCTCGAGGCCGGCGATCGACTCGTCCAGCCGGCCGAGCCAAGGCAGCGTACTGCCGCACTGACACAGGCAGCGGCCAAGAGCGTTCCCCGCCAGACCGAGCTCGAGCGCCGACAGCAGGGCCTCGAAGTGTGCTCGGGTGCCGTGTCGGCCCGATCGCAGAGTTCACAGCCGAGTATCGACGAACCCGCGGGCAGACCTGTCGCGGTCATCCGTGGCGCCTCAAGAGGCCAGGAGTCGTGCCGGGTTTGCGACCAGCATGGTGTGACAATCCGCCTCTGTCACCCCGCGCTCCAATAGTTGAGGCAGGAACACATCTACAAGATAGTTGTAACCCATGTGACCGTGTGTCGCCGGGTTCATATAGACCTCCGTTCCTGTCAGGTCCGAGGCGAGGAAAATGGTCTCGGTTCGTCCGTCCTCGACGAGCGCGGCGACCATATCTGCTCGTTGTGCGTCGGCTCGGTGAAAGGCTTTCTTCACGAACTCACCGTCGGCTCGTCCAAGCGCCGGCGGTTCGAGGAAGAACTCCCATGTCTCCTTACCGATGGTGTCGATTGCGACGCCGACGCCACGATCGTTGACCCTGCGCACGAAATCGATGCTCAGCTGGGTGTCCATATGGCCGATCACCACAGATTCGAGGTCGACCCCTTCGGAGGAGAGGATCCCGACCTGCTCATGGGCCATGGTGCCGTGGGTGGTGTGTGTCATTATGCTCAGACCAGTGGCCCGAGCAGCCCGAGCACTTGCTCGCAGGCACTTTTCTTCGTGCGGCGTGATCTCGCCCAGACTGGTAGCCTGCTCGCCCAGCACTCCCGCAACCACTCCCGAATCACCGATTCCCGAAGTGGCGTCCGCAATGAAACGGGCGGTCAATTCCGACAACGTCGCCTCGAGAGCCCACTGTGGCGAGTACGCCTCGAGATACACGGCGGTACCCGACACGATGTTGAGCCCGGTCTTTCTGGCGATCTGTTGGAGCAACGCCGCGTTGGAACCATCCTCGTCTCGGCCAACGACGCCGTAGGGGCTGATGTCGACGACCGTGCCGACTCCGGATCCGGCTAGCGACGAGAGCGCACGTACGGCGAGGTCGACTCGATCATCCGACCGTCCGCCGCTCAGCCATGGTCCAGGCACCAGCGACAGGAGGTGCTCGTGCACCATGACCCGACCTAGGGATCCAGCTGCGACCGGCCCGAGCACCGTCTGGACAGTGCCAGTGCCACCCTGCTTGAGCACGGCAGCCATCTAATGGGTCCTCGTCACCTTGTTCAGGCCCGCCGGTTGGTCTGGATCCAGCCCACGTTCGAGGGCGAGGGCGAGGGCGAGCTGCTGCAGGGGCAGGATCTCGATGAGTGGGATGAGCTCGTCGGCGACACCGAACTCGCTGAGCGCAGGGAGCGGAATCCGCGAATACACGGGTGTGCTCTCATCAAGTCCTTGGTCACCGATGACGATCAGCTCGGCCCCCAGGGCAGCGGCCGCGGAACTGAAGGTGGCAACGGATTCGCGTCCGCCCGGGCTCGCGGTCAACACCACGACGGGCGTTCCGGCGATGACCTGCCCGAGGGGGCCGTGCGTGGCATCCGCCACGCTCCAACCGGACGCCGCGATGGCGTTTGTCTCCATCAGCTTGAGGGCGCCCTCCTTTGCTGACGCCATCGAGTAGCCCCGCCCCACGACGAGGACTCGGCTTTCATTTTTGAGGGCTTCTGCAAGAACGGCTGACGACGCCTCGGCATCGGAGATGGTGCGCTCTGCCGCGGCGGCCGCGGCCTCTACTGCGCGCTCGAGATGATCCCAGTTCGAGCCGTGGGCGCGGGAGAGCACGAGGTACAGGGCGAGAATCTCAGCAGTGTAGGTCTTGGTCGCTGCGACCGACAGCTCCGGTCCCGCTGTCAACGGCACGTGTACGTTACTGAGTCCGGCTAACGCGCTGCTCTCGTTGTTGGTGAATCCGACGACCGGAACTTGAGCGTTTCGTGTCAGTCGCACGGTCTCGAGAAGGTCTGGAGACTCTCCGGATTGAGAGACAGCCAGCATGACCGATCTCGGATATCTCAGCGCAACACCGAAGGCGCTCGCGGTCGCGGGGGTCGCGAGCATTGCGGGCACCTGAAGCAGGTTATGAGCAAGATATTGGCCATACTGCGCGGCATGGTCGCTGGATCCGCGTGCCGCAAAGACGATCAGCTCGGGGGCAGCCAAACGGATCGTTTCCGCGGCAGCATCGACTGCCGCGCGCTGAGTCGAGACCAGATCGCGCCAGCGGTCGGGCTGTTCGGCAATCTCGGATCGCAGGTGTTTCCCCGGCACCACGGCCGACTCCAGCGTTGTCACGAGCTGAGCCCTGTGATCATGGCGACGAGTTCATTGTGCGTGGTGTCGGCAAGAACGCGCGTGCCCACCTGGGTGCCGCGTCTGAGCACCGAGACGCGATCGGCAATACGAAACACCTGATCCATGTTGTGACTCACAATCAGGATGGCCGCACCTCTCGCTTTCAGCTTCAGGATGAGCTCCTCCACTTTCGCGGTCTCGGCTACTCCGAGCGCCGCTGTGGGTTCGTCGAGCAGGACGAGACTCGATGCCCAGTGGGTCGCCCGACAGATCGCGACGCCTTGACGCTGTCCTCCGGAGAGGTCGCTCAAAGTTGCTTTGGCAGAAGGGATGCGCACGTCGAGTGCATCAACGAGCTGTTGCGTCTCCGTCGCCATTCGTTTGCGGTCGAGAATCCTCAATGGACCGGTCGTGATCTCACGACCGAGGAACATGTTCATGTAGACGGGCTGATCCACCACTAGTGCGAGGTCTTGGTAGACAACCTCGACGCCTTTCGCGCGGGCGTCGGAGGCGTCGCGAAAGTTTGCTGGCTGCCCGTCGAGCCAGATCTCACCATCGGAGGGCTGGTACAGGCCGGAGATGATCTTGATGAGAGTCGATTTGCCGGCGCCGTTGTCACCGACGAGCGCGACGATCTCACCCTTGCGCACGTCCAGGTCGAATTTCTTGATGGCCACGACGCCGCCGAAGTTCTTGTGGATGCCGACGAGCCGCAGAGGCGTTTGAGCCGGGCTCTCGGGGATTGCCTTCTCGAGAAGACCTGTTTCGTTGGGCATGCTGGGTTCCAATCGTACGTAGTGATTAAGAGTGCGGAACGTGGAGAGGGGCGGAACCGTCTGACGCCCAGATGCCCTGCACTTTGTGCGTTCCAGTGCCGACGCCGGACACGGCCGCCGTGTTGGCTCTCGTGACGAAGACCTGGGGGCGGAATCCGAAGATGACGGTGTCACCCACCGCGACGTCCGTGCGTCCGTTCAGAGGGATGGTGGCGTAATAATCAATCGCATCTGGCGCTGGCATCTCGACAGGGAGCGTGTCGAGGTCTGCGACAGGAACGGTCGCCGACGAAGCATTGCGGCCCGTCGCGACCACAATCGCCGACGTCCCCACTCCAGCCAGCACCGGGTCTACGTACAAACCGCCCCCGAAGACGTATGCGCGATCGTTGTGGAGGTGCGAAACCTCGCTGACGTAGGCAATCGCGGGTTCCTCCACGAGGTCACTGACCGCGTGAGCGGGGGTTGTCCCGGTCAGGCCGTGACCTGGCTCTACCTGAGTAGCACCGGCATCCGCGAGCGCCTCCAGCACCGATACCGAAGTTGTGCCCGGCGCGTTCACCTGGATACCCGTGCGACCAGCCGCCCTCAAGAGCTGAACAGCGGCCGTCAGAGTGGACCTGTTCGGCGTAGCCTCGGCGGTGCCTCGTTCTGGATCGAAGAGTGTTGCGGGGAAGGTCGTGATGCCTGCGAATCTGACACCGGGGATGGCGTCTATGAGATCGGCTGCAGCGACGATCCCCTCCAGGGGGAAGCCGCCTTCGTGCCCGGTGTAGAAGCGGTCTCCTTCGTGAACGACTCGTAGGAGCACATCCTGAACGCGACCGCGGCTCAGCGCGGCGACGCCCGCCTCGCGGGCCTTGGCCTCGTTGAAGACCGTCCAGTACAAAGGCTCGAGAGAAGCGGCGATGGCGGCCTCATGCCGGGGAATCTGGACGAGGTGGCCCAGATGGCCGATCCGCAGTCCGCCGGTGGCAGCGGCGATAGCGCATTGCAGGTCTACCCCGACGGCGTGAGTGAGGCCCGCTTCGACGAGCACTCTCGAGACGTCCGGGTTGCGACCAATCTGCTTGGTCATGGCGAAGGGTTGCAGGCCGAGTCGGGCGGTCTCCGCGACGAACGCTCCGGCGTTGCGGCTCACAGCGTCGAGATCGATTGCGAAGGTGTTGGTGGGGAGCGCGCCTTCACGATGGAGTTCCGCAATCGCTTCGAGAAATGCGGGATTGCGGCGTCGGAGCAGGTTCAAGAACATCGGTTTTCCTTCTAGCTATTCTTTTTGCCACGGAGCGAGAACGACACCGCGATCAGGATGATGGCGCCTCGCACAATCATCTGCTGCGAGACATTGAGTCCGGAGAGGATGAGTCCGTTATTGATCATGCTCATGAGAAGACTTCCGATGAGCGCTCCGATGACTGTTCCTTTGCCGCCGAAAAGGCTCGTGCCTCCGACGATGGCGGCCGCAATCACCGTCATCAGGTCGGTTTCGCCCAACGTATATCTGGCACCCTGTAGACGGCCGGCGTAGAGAAGGCCGGCCAGCGCCGCTGTAACCGCGCTACCGATGAAGACCATGAGCCGGACACGGTTGACTTTGATGCCGCTGACCCGGGATGCCGCGGCGCTGTTGCCGACGGCCAGCACGTGTGCACCGTAACGACGTTGCCGCAGCAGGTGCCAACCGACGAGAACCGCTGCGGCGGTCCACCACAGCATTATGGGCACCCCCAGGAGGTTGCCGCCACCGAAGATCCAGACGAACGTCTTGTCGGTGACGGGTACCGACTGCAGGTCGGTCAGTTGGCGTGCGAGACCCGCGACAAGGCCCATCGTGGCGAGCGTCACGAGAAAAGAGGGTAAGCGCACCCAAGTGATGAAGATGCCGTTGATGACCCCTACCGTCGCCCCGATAGCAAGCCCGGCTAGAGCCGCGAGCCACCACTGGTCGGTCGTTTGCAGCACCACACCCGCTGTGAGGGCGGAGAGCGCGACGATAGAACCGATGGAGAGGTCGATCTCACCGGTGCTGAGCACGAAGACCATTCCGATGGCCATGATGGTGATCGGCGCTGCCTGAATGATGATGTTCGTGAGATTTGTCGGGTTCAGGAAGTACTGCGTCTGCGTGACGGCGAAGAACACGAATACCAGCACAAAGCCGATATAGACGACGTAATCACTCCACTTGACCGTGGCGAACTTCTCGCGAAAACGGGGTTCGATTTGAGCTTGAGTGCTCATTGGGAAATACCTTTCTGGGCCGCGGCCGCGGCTTCCGCGGCGATCGTCGCGGCCCCTATAACCGGGGCCAACGAACCGAGCTCACTTGTGCGTACGTTGAGGTTGGGCTGGCCAAGTCGGATGAGCCAGGAGGTGATGCGAGGAAGCAGATCTGGCCGTGAGCCGATACCGCCGCCGAGGATGACGATTTCCGGGTCGAGCACGGCGTTGACAGCGATGATGCCCATGGCCAGCCAACGCGCCTCTTCATCTACCGCATCAATAGCGGTTTCATCTCCGCTTGCGGCGATCTCGAAGATCTCCTTGGGCGACAGCGCGGCGCCGGCGCCGGCGAGGAACCGTCGGGAAATAGCGTCGCCTGCGGTGACCTCCTCGAGCGGGCCCCGCACCTGGTTCGCCGGGGAGAGCGGGTCGGCGCCGATGGGAAGAAAACCGATCTCACCGGCGGCGCCGTTGGCGCCCCGGAGCAGCGCGCCGTTGACAACAATTCCCATTCCGATCCCGGTTCCGACCGCGACGAAGACGAAATTGGAGTGGCCTCGACCCAGGCCGGCTACCAGCTCTCCGACGGCCGAGACGTTGACGTCGTTCTCGAGCACGACAGGGTGGCCAAGGAGCTTGCCCAGTCGATCACGGAACGGGATACCGCCAAGGGCTGTGAGATTCGGTGCGAGGTCGAACGAAGCACCCGTCGCATCTGGAACACCAGCACCGCCGACGCCAGTCGCCAATACCCGATCGATCGTCAGACCCGTGGAATCGCACAGTTCCAACACGAGTGAATGGATCTGGTCGATCGCGTCCGAACCGTCGCTGCTCGTTGCCGTGCGCTTTTCAGCGATCAGTTCACCAGTCAAGCGGGCGATCCCTACGCGAATCTTCGTGCCACCGAGGTCGACGCCGATCACGTGGTCGCGAACCTGGGAAACGCTCGCGCTGACGCCTTCCGCACTGTGGTCGTCTCGCGGTCGTGTACTCGTCATTCGGTAGATGCCTCATTCAGTAGGTGCAGCTCTGTCACATGCATGATTGCTTTCAACGCTCTACTTCAATGCGTTCTGCACGGCGGAGGGCAACGGTTCGTTCCAGGCTTCATAGCCCTTGGCGATCGTGTCTTTTGTGACCGTGACGGAGTCAGTTATCCCGAAGGCGGGGGCTGGTTCACCGAGAAGCGCAAGCGCAGCGGCGGTGGCCATCGCGCGGCCGTAGTCGTAAGCGCGATCCGCCACAATACCCACGACGTTTCCTCCACCGGCCAGATCAGTGGCGATCGTGTCGTCGAGGTCAACCGTGACGATCTTGGTCGTGGTGTTGCCCGCGTTCCGGAGCGCCGCAAGCACGCCCTGAGCCGGAACCGCCCAACTGGTGTAGATCCCCGCTAGATTCGGGTGCTTCGTCATAAGCGCGTTAGCGATCTCCTCGGCCTTGTTCGGATCGCTAAAGCCCTGCTTGGCCACGACCGTGATGTCGGGGAATTCTCTGTGAAGGGTGGTCAGGAAGGCGGCGTCGCGGAAGTTGGTGACGTGGAATTCAGCGTCGTAGTAGACCACGGCCACCTCCCCCTTGCCGCCTAGGGCCTCGCCGAGCTGGTTCGCGGCCCGCTCGCCGATCTGGAACAGATCGTCGGTAATCACCGCTTGGTACTGGTCTCCGTAGTCGTACGCGTCGGGGGCTTGATCCGCGAAGACGAGTTTGACGCCCTGGTCGACGGCGGGCTGGTATGCGGCGCCAGCGGTCGAGGGATCTACCGCCTGGCCCAGGATCACGTCGGGCTGCAGGGCGAGGGTGGTCTCGATCTGATTGGCTTGGGTAGCCGCATCGAACTTCGCGTCCGAGGTAGCGACGACCGTCACCCCCAGCTCGGCGAGCTCGTCCTGTATTCCCCCCTGAATCGCTTTGGTCCAGCTCGAGAGCTCGTGCCACAGGATGGCGGCTCGATAGCCTCCGGAGGCGATGTCGGCCTTCTGCGCGTCAGAGAGGGTGAGTTCCGATGCCGACGTCGGCTTCTCGCCGTTGGGCCCGACTGTCTCGGTTGCCGCGCCGAAGCGGTCGAGCACCGGCACGTCAGAGGTTCCAGCTTTCTCACCCGCCGCGCCGCTCGAACAGCCGGCGAGCAACACTGCGCTTATGGCGAATGCTGAGAGAGCGAGCATTCTGCGGTTGAACCTTTGCATCTTGTCCTGTTCCTTGTGAGACAACGTCGATATGGGCGATTCCTACGCGATCGGGTTATTTCGTGACGCTCGACGGCGGTTTGGTGCCGTAGTCCTTCTTCCAGCCCTCGTCGAGGTTCGACTTGGTGACCGAAATGGGCTCAGAGGCGACGAGCTCCGGCGCTTCCTTGCCCAGCACGCCGTAAGCACCGGCGAGAGCCAAGCCCGTACCGATTCCCATCGCGCCGTTGCCCACCATGCCCACGACGGGGCCGTCGGCGACCATGTCGGCAGCCAGCGTGGCGTCAAGATCGTTGGTGACGACTCTGATATCGCTTCGCCCGGCATCCCGGAGCGCCGACAGAACGCCTTGAGCGGCTGTGGCCCATGGAACGTAGATGCCGGAGATGTCGGGGTTTCGAGCTATCAGGGCCGCCGCGACCTCCTGCGTCTTCGCCTCGTCGGTGAATCCCTCTTCAGCGACTATCTCGATATCGGGGTAGAGGAATGAAGTCCACGCCTTGAACGCCTCGTCCCTCTGATTCGTGAACCAGAAGTCAGCGTCGTGGAACATGTAGGCGATCTTGCCGCTTCCGCCGAGGGAATCTCCGAGTAATTCCGCGTTGGCTTTGCCCGCCTCAGTCAGGTTCTCGGTGACGATCGAGACGTACTGGTTGCCGGCGGTGTAATCGGCGGGCGGTGTCGTCATGATGACCAGCTTGACCCCGGCGTCTACTGCGGGCTGGAACGTTGCGGCGGCCGAGACCGGGTCCACGGCCGTCGTCACGATGATGTCGGGGTTCAAAGCCAGTACCGTCTGCAGGTTGTTCGCCTGGGTGGCCGAATCGAAGCTGGCCTGCGTGCTGGAGACAACCGTGATGCCCAGCTTGTCGAACTCCTCGGTGGCGCCATCCTCGACCGCGGAGACGAACTCGGATGATGTGTGCCAGACGTAGGCGGCGGTGAATTTGCCGTCTTTGACTACCGTCGTCTCCTCGGCGGTGAGGGACAACTCGTCAAGTGAACCGGGCACCTCCCCTCCTGGGCCGGCGAACTCCAAACTTGGTTTGGCACCTGGCGCAGACGGCTTGTCGCCGCCGGAGCTGCTGGAGCCGGTCGAGCATCCGGTCAGAATCAGCGCCGTAGCTACACCGGCGATGAGAAAGCGAGAGCTGAGCAAGGAGGTGCGATTCATTGAAATGTCCTATCCGGGTGGGCAATCAGGTCCGGCTATAGGGCCCATTTCACTGGGGGCACTGTCACCTTCGACCTCGTACAGCCATTTTGATTTCATCCAGCAATCAAAGTCAAGCTTTGTTTTGTTACGATTACATTTCGCAGTAGCGGGATTCTGCCTGCATCGGTACGTGTGCGTTGAGAAATAAAAGTCACCGAGAACTGAAAGAATGACCGTGCGACAGTCGCCAACGGAGGGCGCGAATGGTTCCAGAGATACGAGAGCTGAATCGGAGCGCCGTGCTCACCGAGCTCATCAATCAACGCCCGGCCACTCGCAAACAAATTGCCGAGGCGACCGGAATCTCGGCCGCGACGGTCACGCGGGCGATAGATCAACTCATCCTCGACGGAATCGTGTGTGAGGTGTCAGAGGTGGTGGTCGAGAATCGTGGGCGTCGCGCGATCCTGCTCGATCTCGTGTCTGAAAATACGCTCGTGATAGGGATCGATCTTGGAGCGTCTAACACTCGAATGATCGCGAGTGATCTGCTTGCGAGACCACTCATTGCGGTGGAGATACCGACTCCTTGCCACTTCGGGTCCGCAGAATTGGCGCTGTGGCTCGCCGAGACGGCGAAGGCGGCCATGGGCGGACGATGGGATGCCGTAGCCTCGGTCAGCCTGGGACTTCCCGGCGCTGTGAATCAGGCCGACCGTTCCGTGTCCAACGCCCCGAACCTCAAGCAGGTGGAAGACCCGGCTTTTCTCGCTGTGTGCGAACTCGCGATGGGGCGTCCCGTTAACGCCGACAACGATGCCAACCTCGCATTGCTCGGCGAACTCCGCTTCGGGGCTGCGCGTCACACGCCTTATGCGGCGATGCTGAGTCTCGGCGCAGGGCTCGGTGTGGGCATTGCCATCGACGGCGCGATCCTTCGCGGCCGTCACGGGCTCGTCGGGGAGTTCGGCCAGATACCCGTGGGCCCGCTGAATGAGCGACTGGAAAGCTTCACTACTGGCCCGGGCCTCTTGGCCAGGGCGATCGATTCCGGCGTCGAGCTGTCGTCCCCAGCCGAGTTGTTCTCCGAGCCTGACGGCGAAATGGATACTTCGTCCATGCGCGGGCGCGAGGCCCTCCGTGCCGACTTCGATCGAGCGCTCGTGACCGTACTCACCGCGATCGCGGTCTCCAGTGAGCCGGAAACGATAGTGCTCGGTGGGGGAATTGCGAAGTCGTTGATTGGAAAACTCGAGCTCTACCAGGCTCGCCTCGAGCAGACCATTCGTATCGCACCCACCCTTACCACTGTCGAGCTCGGAGACTTCTCGGGAGCCGCCGGCGGTGTCGTGGCGGCCCTTCATGCGGTCTACCTCTCCTTAGGGGTTGAAGCCTCTTCCCTCTCCAGCCTGCCGAAGGCCCATGTGCTGACAGCCCAAAGCATTGCGGACATACGCAACGCGGATGCTCCGATTCACGTGCGCTAGACCCCCTGCGTCGTGAACGCCTCGCACGACGTCGGCAGAACCGCTGCCGCTCACGGGCCGCCGAGCCAGTGACCGATCCGGTGGTGATCGGGCGTGAAGCCGTGGTTGACACCCCAGAGCACGGCCTGGGTGCGCGAGGTGGCACCGATCTTGGCGTAGACGTTGCGGATGTAGAGCTTCACCGTGTTCGGGCTCAGGTAGGTGAGCGATGCGACCTCGGCATTGCTCTTGCCCTGCGTGATCAGCGCGAGGATCTCCGCTTCGCGGTCGGTGATTCCCTCGTGGCGACCCGGCCATTCGATGCCGGGTGCATTGCCGGCGCGGCGGGGAGGATCGCTCACCACGATCTCGCCGTTGCGAACGGCTTCGAGCGCCGCGACCAGCTCGCGGGCCGGAAGCGTCTTCGACAGGTAGCCGTGCACGCCCTGCTCGAGGGCCTGGGCGACGAGCGACGGGTGGAAGTTCCAGGTGTAGACGACGACATGGGCGGCTCGGGGACTACGCACGAGGGCCGCGATCTCGTCGTGATCCGACTCGGGCTGCGCGAATGAGTCGTACAGCACGATGTCGACGGTGTCGTCGAGGCCCGCGTTCGCGTCGATCTCCGCGACGATGACCCGATGACGGTAGTGGTCGAACATATGAGCCAGGCCGGCGAGCACGACGTCATAGTCGTCGACGAGGGCGACGGCGAGAGGTTCGGGCACCCCTGCACGATACGCCCCATATCACGGAGCAGCTACACCCTTGGGGGTGTAGCGGCAATCGAACCTTTCTGGCTGAATAGCTTTCGGCTCAACATCCGTTGGGCCGTGACGCACGCCACGCCGTGCACAAAGAAGGGTGACCATCATGCTCGGTCTCATCATCAGCCTCATCATCGTCGGCCTCATCGCCGGAGCGCTCGCCCGTCTGATCATTCCTGGAAGGCAGAACCTCAGCATCCCCATGACCATCCTGCTCGGCATCATCGGCTCTTTCGTCGGCGGGTTCCTCGGCTTCCTGATCTTCCAGCACGACCTGGCGGACGGCTTCTTCCAGCCCGCCGGCATCGTCGGCTCGATCATCGGCGCCGTCATCGTGCTGTTCCTCTACACCCGCTTCGCCGGGCGCAGCACCTCCCGCCGCTAGGCGGTTGCGGCCCGTCCGGTGCCGGAGGAAGGCGCCGGGCGGGGTTTCCGCGGCTCGCGACATTCGAGGTCTGCTAGCGAGGTAGCGAGCCCGTGCACAGTCGCCTAGACGACTTCCGCCTCGATATCGTCAGCACCCGGGAATGCCGCGCGTATTGCCCTCCGAACGACCGTCGCCGCGGATCGGGACCACGGGCTCCCCCCGAACTTCAGCCCAGAGCAGCTTGAAAACATCGCCATGTGGAAGCGTGGCTGGCATGTCGCGAAATCGAGATAGGCGCGCAGCCGCGCCATCGGTTCCGGTTCGACGGATTCAAGCGCCACGCCTGGGTGTTCTGTGCGGGTAGCCGCGGATCTTCGCCCTGACGCCCGGGCTAGCTGAGCGGCTGGTCTCCATGCTGTTTTCCTCGTAGTTCGTCGGGTCCGTCCGCGGCGAGAAGCATACGCCTCGCCCCGTTCCTGCACGACGCTCCTGTCGTGCATCTCGTCTCCACCCCGGCTTCGCACGTGCATCGAACGGGGCACCCGAGCATGGGCCCTCGGGAGCCGTTCTCCGCACTGTCGGGCGCACGCGGCTGCCCATTCGGTGGCTTAGCAGAGCGTTCGTCTGCTGAAACTCCCGATCAGGCGCCAGCTGGACCGCCGCGGCGGTGGCTTAACTTCGGCGCAACAGGACCGACATTGGGGGGACACGGCACGCTGGCACGCTGGCCTCAAGCGATCAGGGACAGCGAGCCTCGGCTCACAATCACAGGAGACAGAATGCCCATCTGGGACCAATTCCTCACCGAAACCGACAAGTCGACCTTCGCGGCCAGCGGGTACGGCGCATTCCTCGGCCCGGGCAAGCGCCCGGCCCTGCTCATCATCGACATCAGCTATGCCTTCACCGGCGACAAAGACGAGCCCCTCCTCGACTCCATCTCGAAGTGGCACAACAGCTGCGGCCCGTCGGCGTGGAAGGCGATGCCCTACGTGCAAGACCTCCTCGCGGGAGCTCGCGAGAAGAACATCCCCGTCTTCTACTCCACCGGGTACGAGAAGCGCGACGACGGATTCGGACGCGGCCTCTGGCGCAACTCCCGGGTGAACGACGCGATCCCGCCTGTCGGATTCGGCCCCCAGGAGATCGTGCGAGAGATCGCACCACAAGAGCGCGACGTCGTCATCACGAAGCGTGCACCGAGCGTCTTCCACGGCACGACGCTCGTGTCCGACCTCATCGCCTTGGGCGTCGATACACTCATCGTGGCCGGCACGACAACCTCCGGGTGCGTGCGCGCCACGGTGGTCGACGCGTTCTCGCACAACTTCCGTGTCGCGATCGCCGAGGAGGCGTGTTTCGACCGGGGCGAAGCATCCCACGCCATGGCGCTCTTCGACCTGAACGCCAAGTACGCCGACGTGATGGATACCGCCGACATCGTCGACTACCTCTCCACTCTGAGCCCGGATCTCTTCGTCGGCCAGATCGCACCCGCCGGGCCCGTAGCGGCGGCGGTTGCATGATGGCTGGCTCCGTGACGCTGACCGCCCCGACTGTCATAACGCCGGATGTTGCAGCCGCCGTGAGCGGAAGCACGCTCGAGGTGCGCGGCATCGGCAAGTCGTATCCGCGCGCTTCCGAGACGACCAGGCGCGGTGTCGACCAGGTGCAGGTGCTGCAGCCGGTCGACGTGATCGCGCGGCCGGGTGAATTCGTCTCGATCGTCGGCCCGTCCGGCTGCGGCAAGAGCACCCTCTTCAGCATCATCGCCGGCCTCGAGACCCCCAGCGAGGGTGCGATCGTGATCGACGGCGCCGACCATACCGGCGAGACCGGCCACGTCGGTTACATGCTGCAGAAGGACCTGCTCCTGCCATGGCGCACCGTGCTCGACAACGTGGTCCTCGGACTCGAGGTGTCGGGAGTGAAACGCGAAGACTCCGTCGCGGCCGCGCGCCCCCTGCTCGAGGCATACGGCCTCGGCAAGTACGAGAACGCCCGGCCGTCGCAGCTCTCGGGCGGCATGCGCCAGCGGGCCGCGCTGCTGCGCACACTCCTGTTCAACCGCAAGATCATGCTGCTCGACGAGCCCTTCGCCGCGCTCGACGCTCAAACCCGGCTGCAGATGCAGATGTGGCTGCTCGACGTGCAGGCCACATTCCACAAGACGATCGTGTTCGTCACGCACGACATCGACGAGGCCGTCTTCCTCTCCGACCGGATCTACGTCATGCATGGCCAGCCCGGGTCGGTCGTCCGCGAGATCGCGGTCGACCTGCCGCGGCCGCGGTCGCTCGAGGCAACGGCCAGTGCGGAGTTCGCGGCGTACAAGGACGAGATCCGCAGCATCCTCATGACCCCGAATGGAACCCTGATATGACGGTCATCAATCCGGCGGAGGTGTTGCGCGACCTCGAACGTCGCGCACCGCAGCTCGCGGCGCGTAGGGGCCGTCGACTCATCGCGACGGCGAAGCGACCGAACCCGGTGCTTGTCGGTGGGCTTCGCGTACTGGTCGTCGTCGCGATCTTCGGCGGCTGGGAACTCGGCGTGCGCCTCGGCCTCGTCAACGTCTTCTTCTGGAGCTCGCCGAGCCTGGTCGTGGACAAAGCGATCCAGCAGTTCGCCGCCGGCTCGCTCTGGGGCGACCTGCTGTTCACCATGACGAGCGCTCTCACCGGCTTCATTCTCGGCACCGTCCTCGGCACCGCGCTCGGGCTGTCGTTCTGGTGGTCGGCCGTATACGGCAAGACGGTCGAACCGTTCGTCGTGATGTTCGAGGCGATCCCCAAGCTCGCTCTCGCCCCTATCGTCGTGCTCGTGCTGGGTATCGGCATCGAATCCAAGATCGCGATGGCGACCGGCATGGTGATGGCGGTGCAGGCGTTGAACGCGTCGGCCGGCGTGCGCACGGTGGACAAAGACGTCGTGCGGATGCTCAACAGCCTCGGGGCGAGCAGGGCGAAGATCTTCCGCAGCGTCGTCATCCCGAGCACCCTCCCGTGGATCATCAGCGGCCTCCGGGTCACCATCGGTCTCGCCCTCGCCGGCGCGATCGTGGGCGAGTTCATCGGCTCCGACCGGGGTCTCGGACGCCTGATCGTCTACGCCGGAAGCGTCTACGACATCGCCCTCATCTGGGTCGGCGTCTTCGTGCTCGCCATCCTCTCTATCGCCCTGTATCTCCTCGTGGGCCTCGTCGAGCGTCGCCTGGCCCACAGCCTCGCGGCCGACTAGCGTTCGACCCTTCTTTACCCATCTCCCCCCTCTTCCCTTAACGAAAGGCACAGCAATGTCTGCACCACTCAAGAGGATCGCCGTGACGGCGGGCGCGACGCTTGTCGCCCTGTCGCTCGCGGCCTGCTCGAGCTCGGGCGCATCGACGCCCGCCGCCAATGCCGACGGCGTCACGCGCCTCGTGATCGCCGAACCGGTACACAACCTCGGCTACCTGCCGCTGTATGTAGCGATCGACGAGGGCATCTTCGAGAAGAACGGCCTCGACGTCTCGATCACCACACAGTCGTCGGGCGGAGGTGCCCACGTCAATGCCGTTCTCGCCGGTCAGGCCTGGGGATACATCGGCGGCCCCGAGCACAACGGTTTCGTCAAGGCTCAGGACAGCGCCGGCGACACGGAGATCAAGGCGATCGCCAACGTGGTCAACCGCGGAAACGTCTACATGGTGGCCGCCGAGGGAGTCGAGGCACCGGAGCTGACGGACGTCGAGGACGCCGCGGCCTTCCTGGAGGGCAAGCGCATCGTGACGGGCGCGTATGGAGGAACTCCGAACTCGATCCTGCGCTACATCCTCGACCAGGGGGGACTCACCACCGACGACATCACGCTCATCGAGACGGCCGACGCGGCCGCACCGCTGTCGATCGTGTCCCAGGGGCAGGCCGACTTCGCGCTCGTCGCCGAACCGATCGTGACGCAGGGCGTCGAAGAGGGAATCTGGCAGGAGCCGTTCATCAGCGTGCCGACCGTGCTCGGCGACTACGCATACTCGACCATCAACGTGCCCGTGAAGTCGTACGCCGAGGGCGACGGACCCGAGGTCGCCCAGGCGTTCGTCGACTCGATCACCGAGGCGCTCGAGCTCATCAAGAGCGACCGTTCGATTGCCGAGAAAGTCGCGACGAACCAGTTCGACAACCTCGACCCCGCCATCATCGCGAGCGTGCTCGACAAGGCCTATGCCGACAATCTCTGGCCGGATGACGCGACGATCAGTGAACCGGCGGCCGCGCTCTCGCTCGCCGTCGCTCGAGGAGCGGGAGCTCTCACCGACTCGGACGATCCGGCGACCTACGCCGACGTCGTCGACCTGCAGTTCGTTGCGGGCGAGTAGGCGCCGAGAGTCCACCGCCGACAGGGCGCCCCGGGTCAGGTATCTGACGGAGGGGCGCCTTGTTGTCTGTGGGCTCATTGCGGCGACACAGATGTCGTGGGGCAGTGTCGTGCCGGCACTCCCCAGCTACACGGCGCAATTCGGGATCGGCGCCATCGGGCTCGGCGTCATCATCGCCGCGTTCGGCCTCGGTCGGCTGATCGTCAATATCCCGGCGGGCCTGCTCGCCAGACGGGTCTCCCCCTGGCCACTGCTGGTCGCGCTCGTCTTCGGCGTATTCGTGCTGACGATAGCCACTGGCTTCATGACCGACTTCGTGCCCGTGCTCGTGCTGCGGTTCGTGGCCGGCATCTTCTCGGGCGCCGCCATCACCATCGGCCAGACGCTGGTGCTACAGGGCGCTCCCCCGGAGGCACGGGGTCGCGTGAGCTCGATACTGCAGTCGGTGCAACTCGCGGGAGCAGCGCTCGGACCCGCCCTCGGCGGAATCGCCGTCTCGCTGTGGAACGTGCAGGCCGCCTTTCTCGCCGCCTCGTCCGGATGCGCCATCTTCCTGGCCTGGGCCGTCGTGCGGTGGCGCCAGGCGCGACCTGCCCACCCGGGGGCACGGACCCCCTCATCCCCGCCTTCCCCGTCGCGCTTGTCGGGCGTCAGCCGCGCCGGCCGGCGAGCCACGCTCATCGCGATCGCGGCCATCAACGGCGTCGGCTTCGCCATCTTCTCCGTGCGTTTCGGCGGCCAGCAGGGGCTCGTTCCGCTACTCGCCGTGCAGTTGGTCGACCTGCAGCCGTGGCAGCTCGGGCTCGGGCTCGGGGCAATCACGGTTGTCGCCCTGTGTTTCACCCACCTCGTCGGCGTCGCGGCCGACCGGTGGGATCACCGCTGGGTGCTGGCACCCCTCCTGCTCGTGAGCGCAGGGCTCACCCCGCTGTATCTCGTCGTGTCGGAGCCGATCGGGTTTCTCGTCGTGCTCGTCGCAGTGGGCGTCTCCGGGTCCATCGTCTCGGGCATCCCGCTGGCGTCGCTGGCCGATACCGTCGCGCCGGCCCGGTTGGGCCTCGCCATGGGCATCTATCGCACCTTCGGCGACCTCGGCACGATCATCGGCCCGATCGCCTTCACTGCGGTACTCACGGCATGGGGGCCCCAGGCCGCCGTCTTCGCTCTCGCGAGCCTCAGCCTCGTCGGCGCTGTGCTGGCCTGCGTGCGACCTCGTGTGCCGAAGACGTCACCGGTTGGTCTCCTGGAAGAGCGCAATCTCGTCGGGCCGGAAGTAACCCGTGCTGACCTCGAGCGGACGCCCGTCGGCTAGGAACAGCCGACGGTGCTGCAACAGCACGGGGCTTCCGAGTTCGACTTTGAGGAACTCGGCGACACCCCGATCGGCGCGCACGGCGCTGGTGCGCACGAGTGCTCTACCGAGTGCCAGGCCGGCGCTCTCGAGGTAGGCGTAGAAGCCGTAGGGGGTGTATTCGCCCGGCGCGACGGGCCGCTCGAGACCGACGTCTGCGCGCATGATGGTCGACCAGAAGATCATCGGCGCCGAACCGAGCGTCAACCTCTCGTAGTGGATGACCGAGGCGCCGTCTGCAAGGTCCAGGGACGCCGCATACAGGGGCGACGCGGCGATCTCCGCCCAGCGCAGCACCTGGTGGTGGATGTCGCGGCTGCTCCCCGCCGCATCCGGATTCTCGTACAACGACCGAAGCGCAGCGGTCTCGTGAAGAAGCACGCTGCCGCTCGGGTACGTGCCCAACCCCTGCTGCCGCGTGAGCAACCCCTCGTCGACGAGCAACTGGAGCGCCTCCCGAATCACGTTGCGCCCAACACCGAACAGGCGCCCGAGTTCCTCGTCCGGGGGCAGCGCGTGCCCGCGCCAGTTGCCCTCGACCACCGACGACCGGATCGAATCGCGCACGATCCGAGCCCTGTGGTGGCGGCGCAGGAAGTAGTCCATAGGTGAACGGATGATACTCGTCGATTGTTTCGATCATGCTGCCGCTCACCCGGCACAGGGAGTCACCCCTCGGCGGGAACCCGTTCGGCCAGGCGCTTCGCCATCTGCGTGAGCGCGTCCTGCAGCGCCCGGGGGTCGACGCCCTCGACACTGCGGCTCGCCTCGGTAATCTCCGACGAGAAGTGGTCGTACATGCGGTTCGCCACCTTGTCACCGAGCGTGGTCGTGCGGAGCAGCAGGCTGCGACGATCTTCGGGATGCGGCACACGCTCCACCAAGCCCTTCTCGGCGAGCGCGCTCGTGACGAACGTGACAGACGCGCCGGTGAACTCCAGCAACTCGGCGAGCCGCTTCGGCGTTATCCCGTCGGCCTCGGCGATACGCGCCATCGCGCGAACTTCGGTGCCCGACATCCCGGCCTCTATGGCTATCGCGCGCCGCAGCGAATCGAGCGACCGGAGTAGCGATGCGAGCGCTGCCGGCACCCCCTCCAACCTGTGCGCGTCATTCGAGCCAGCGATCATTCCCCCGAAACCACCATCCACGTTTGTTTGCGCCGAATGATTGACCCGCCGCAGAAGTCATTCTAAGTTGATGTAGTTCTAAATCTTAAGTACTTTGCCCGGAGCCGCGGGCAGCGAAGGGAATCACCATGATCATCGACACCGTCACCTTCGATGGTGCCGTGTTCGCTCTTTCCGGGCTCGAGGCGGTATCGCTGAGGGTCCAGTGTCTAGAAGCGAACGGCCACAGCGGCTACGTCAACTTCAGCACCGCCGACGGCCAGGAGATCAGCATGCTGGTCCGGCCCGATTCGAGCATCTATTTCGCCTCATTCGAATCCGCGTCCGAGGTCGCGCCTCTCGCGACCTTAGGGTCGCCCGACGTCGAGGACTTCCTCGAGTTCGACCCGGAATGGTCCGAATACGTCGCGTGACGTGTGCGTCGAACCGCGGTCGCCCAGACGCGATATCCACCTCAACCAGAACTGAGAGCCGACCGTGCTATCCATTGCCTACGTGAGCATCGCGACGACCACGATCTCCGACGAGGAGATCAGCGCTCTCTTGACGCGGTCGCGCGAGAACAACCAGCGGGACGGAATAACGGGCACCCTGCTCTATCACCGCGGCCGATTCATCCAGATATTCGAAGGCCCGAAGGAGATCGTGCGCTCGCGTTTCGCGACAATCGCCTCCGACCCCCGGCACCGCGACGTCAGGATCATGCGTGAGAAGACTATCGAAGCCCGGCAGTTTCCCGAATGGACCATGGGCTTCCGCACGTTGTCCGACGAGACGGTGAAGCACCTGGAGGGCTACGAAGACTTCTTCGCCCGGAGCGGTCGCGTGCGCCTGCAGCATTCGGAGAACGAGGCCCAGCAGTTCTTGGAGTGGCTCGGCGAGTATTGGCTCGCTCCGGCCTGACCGGCTCTTGACCGCGGCGTCCGGGAGTCGCCAGCATGGTGTCACGAGAGGCGGCGTGATGCCGCGACGAAAGGAGACAGACGTGTCCGGTCGCATCAGCATCGACCTCTTCACCACTCTCGACGGGGTGGCCCAGGCCCCCGGCGGACCCGAGGAAGACACCGAGGGCGGCTTCGCCTTCGGTGGCTGGCAGGCACCGCTGCTGGAAGCGAGCTCCGGCGAGCAGGTGATGGAGGGCATCCGCGCCATGGACGCCCTGTTGCTCGGCCGCCGCACCTACGACATCTTCGCCGCGTACTGGCCGAACCAGCTGGACGGGTCGGTATCCGACATCGCGCGCAAGTTCGACGAGATCCCGAAGTACGTGGCATCGCGAGGCGCCCCGGACCTGGGATGGCGCGACTCGCACCTGCTCGGAGGCGACCTCGCTGCGCAACTGGCGGAGCTCAAGGCGCGGCACGACGACATCCACGTGATCGGAAGCATCGACTTCGCCCGCACGCTTCTCGCCGAGAACCTGTTCGACCAGTTGAACCTGTGGGTGCACCCGATCGTGCTCGGCGCGGGGAAGCGGCTGTTCGACCCTGACGGACCGCCGATCGCGCTCGAACTGGTCTCGGCCGAGCCGCCATCCGACAAGGGAACGGTGCTGCTGCGTTACCACTCGCGGGGTGTTGCGCCGGAGACCGGCGACATGACCACTTGAGCCGCGTCGGTCGAGCTCGCGGCCGAATGCAGCGCCGCCTGGCGGATGCCGCGGCGCAACTCGTGGTGCTCGACGTGTTGTCGGCCGCGGTCGGCGAGTTCACCCGCGACCTCGCGCCCGGCTCGGTCGATCTCCGGCTGCGCGGACGCGAGGTGGAGTTCGTCGTCACCCACCCGAACACCGAGCCCGCACCGGCGACAACTCCGCGGGGGTGCGCGCGCTGGGCCTCCCCAGAACCGCGTGCACCAGCCGCGCCGACCGGCGTGGTGAGACCGTCACGCCCGATGAAAGGGAGATGCCAGCATGCCCGTTTACCCACCCCCACCGCCGTCGGCCTCGCCATCGACTGGCAGGTGGGCGCGATCGAGATCGTCGCGAGCGACCGCACGTACGTACGCCGAGGAGGACTCCGTCGTCTTCGACGACCGCCGGCTCACCGTGACCGACTCGAGCTTCCGCCTCGCGTGGATCGGCCCGAGCGCGAACGAGTCGGCCGACGTGGGGTCGAACTGCCGACGGGGTCGCGATACACCGCCGAGATCGCGACGGGCGGCGTGCGCACCACCGTCGCGAGATCGCCTGAGGGTCGGCCGAGCTGCCCGGCGTGTGGCGACGCCGGGCAGCTGCCGCTACAGTCACAGGCATGCAGGCGAGCGAGTCCATTCCGGGGGAGCACTGGCCGCACGCCATGTCGATCCGCATCACCGACGACTTCGTGATCGAAGAGCTGCTCTACGCCCGCAGCGCTCTTCATCTCGGCGAGAACGGCGTGCCCCCGGTCTTCCCGATTCCGGATGTCGGCAACTCGCGTCGCCCCGACCACTTCGACCTCGCCCGGGCCGACATGCGGTGGCAACGGGAGTGGGCGTCGGCGTGGCAACGCATCTGTCCGTCGGCCCGAGAGGTGCGTTCGCCCACCGCGGAGATGCAGCACCTGCTCGACACGACCCGCGACGACGACTTGTGGGAGGCGATCAACCCGTCGCCGCCCTGGGGTGACGCGATCGATCGGGATGCCTGCGGCCGATGGCGCATGGCTCTGCACCGGGTCGACGATGTGCCCCTCGCGCTCACCCCGGAACGCCTCGCGCTCCCGGCCCTCGTCTCGGCCTGGCGATCGGGCCTGACCACGGTGGTGACCGTGCCGTTCGCCGGCTATTTCGCCGTGCGCACGCATCCGTCGCACCTGATCGTCTCCTATGCGACGCGCGACGACCCCGAGCTGTACCGGCGGGCGCTCCAGGCGCCGCTCGCGTGACGCGCTAGTCGGTGGGCGCTGCCCGATCATCGATCGAGGCAGTGAGGGTATCGATCCGCGCGATCGCGGCGCCGAACCCGTGCACCGACTGCCACAGGCGCGGATGCTGTTCACGCACGTCGCCGAGGTCGCTTCCCGCGGAGGTCAGCGCGGCGAGGTCGAAACTCACGTTGGTGCGCGCACCCGTCACGGCGGCGCGGAGCGCCCCGCACGCCACGGCGAGATCGGCGACAAGCGCGGGATTGCCGTGCCCGGCCAGCCACTCCAGATCGGCGATCGCGCCCGCCGCCGTGTCGCCGAGCGCCGCCGACGCACGAGCGGCCTCGATCGACGCCTCGCGGATCGCCCGCTCCCGCTCGTCACCCGGCTCCTTGCGGAAGGCGGCCCCGAAGGCGTCAGACGCCGCCGCATCGTCGTCGGCACGTGCCAGCGCCGTCTCCCTGAGTCTCGCCGCCCGCCCCACCAGCAGCTCGAGCTCCCCCTCGTCGCCCGCGGCGGGCTTCGTGTAACCGGCCACCATCGACGTGAGCGCCGCGGCGATCGCCAGCATCACGCCGGACGCCGCTCCCCCACCCGGTGACCCCGTCGACTCGCCGAGCGCCCGCGTCCACGCGTCGACGCTGGAGGCCTGGGTGGTCGCGTGTGCATATTCCATGGTCCATTGTTGTTCTCGACCGCGGCAGGTTCACGCAATTTCTCTCGATCGATGTCGATCGCGTGTGGCGCCGTTCGACCTGTGGGTGAGAAGGTCGAGAATCGACCGACCGATACAGAGGAGAAACACGATGGCCAAGTACATGCTGATCATGCGTTCAACCGATGAGGCGTTCGCGAAGTTCGCCGCCGAGGTCGACTTCACCGAGATGCTGGAGACCATGGGCAAGTTCAACGACGAGCTGATCCGCGCCGGCGTCATGCTCGCCGCCGAGGGACTTGCCGATGCCGCGGAGGGTGTCGTCGTCGACTTCACCGGCGAGACCCCCGTCGTCACCGACGGGCCCTATGGGGAGACGAAGGAGCTGTTCAACGGCTTCTACATCCTCGATGTCGCGTCGCAGCAGGAGGCCGTCGAGTGGGCCAAGCGGATGCCGCTCATGTCGGGTTCCAAGCTCGAGATCCGTCGCGTTCCGTCGATCGACGAGTTCCCACAGGACAACGAGTACGTGTTGCGGGAGCGCGCGTGGCGTGTGGAGAACGGGCAGCTCTGAGCCGTACGTGACCACGACCGAGGCGCGGAGCGCCGTCGAGGCGGTGTGGAGGATGGAGTCCGCCCGCATCGTCGGCGCGCTGGCCCGGTACACCGGCGACTTCTCGCTCGCCGAGGATCTGGCGCAGGAGGCCGTGGCCGAGGCGCTCGTCTCCTGGGCAGTCGACGGCGTGCCGACGCTACCGGTCGGCTGGCTGCTCACCGTCGGACGACGACGAGCGATCGACACCTTCCGGCGGCGCGCGGCGCGAGACACGCGCTATGCCGCACTCGTGCACGGCATCGAGACGGAGGCGCCCGGCGCGGATGCGCTCTTCGACCCCGATGCGATCGATGACGACGTGCTCGGGCTCATGTTCGTCTCGTGCCATCCGGTGCTGTCGAAGGAGTCGAGGATCGCGCTCACGCTCAGGGTCGTCGGCGGGCTCACGAGCGACGAGATCGCCAAGGCGTTTCTCGTGCCGGTCTCGACGATCCAGGCGCGAATCACGAGGGCGAAGAAGACCCTGGCCGCCTCCGCTGTGCCGTTCGCCGTGCCCGAGCCGACCGAGCGCGCCGGACGGCTCCCGTCGGTGCTTCAGGTGATCTACCTCATCTTCACGGAGGGGTCGTTCGCCTCGTCCGGCGACGAGTGGATGCGCTCCGAGCTCTCGAGCGAGGCGCGTCGGTTGGCGCGGGTTCTCGTGCGACTCGCTCCGGAGCCGGAGGCGTTCGCACTGCTCGCGCTGCTCGAACTGACCGCGGCACGCTTTCCCGCCCGACTCGACCACGCCGGGATGCCGGTGCTGCTCGAGCGGCAGGATCGGCGGCTCTGGGACCAGGCCGCGATCCGACGGGGACGCGCCGCCCTGCGGTCGGCTGCCGCAACCGGCCGCGGGATGGGCGCGTACGGTCTGCAGGCGTCGATCGCCGAGTGCCACGCGGTGGCGCGCACGGCCGAGGAGACCGACTGGCCGCGCATCGTCCTCCTGTACGAGGCTCTGGCGCTGTTGACACCCTCGCCCTTCGTCGAGCTGGGCCGCGCCGCCGCCGTCGCCATGGCGTCCGGCCCGGGCGAGGGCCTCGTGCTGGTCGACGCGATCGCGGCGCGCGGCGAGTTGCCCGGCTCGCACGTGCTGCCCGCCATCCGGGGAGAACTGCTCGCCCGAATGGGCCGGGGCGACGAGGCACGCGCGGCTCTCGCCAGGGCGATCGAGCTGAGCACGAACGCGGTGGAGAGCGCGGAGCTGCAGCGCAGGCTCGATCGACTGCCCGAGTGACGACAGGGCCGGCAGCCACGCGGTTACCGACGGCGACGCGGCCTCACGCGGCGAACTCGTGGGCGAAGTGGACGATCGTCTCGCCTCGCACGACCTCGCCGAGGCCTCCACCGACCAGCGCCTTTTGGGCAGCGACGTTGGCTACGTCGACGCTCGCGATGACGAATCCGGCGCCGTTCGCACGCGCGATGTCGATCATTCCTGCTACGACCTCCGCCGCGAAGCCCGCCCCGGTGTAGTCGGGCACGATCCCCAGCACGATCTCGACCGCGCCGAATTCATCCGGGGGACCGAAGAAAGACGCTCCGCCGATGACGAGGTCATTCTCCCGCAGCCGCACCTGGTACGACCCCAGTTGCCCCGGATCCTTGCCCGCCCGTCGATCGAGCACCAGTGCACGGAGAAAGTCGATTTCGTCGAACATCGGGTAGTCGCGCGCCCAGGTCTCGCCCGGACGCGGCCGTCCTTCCAGCACGCGCACCGCGTCGTCTTCGGTGTACAGGCGCAGTGAAACTCTCGACAGTGTGACGATCACGGTGATTCTCCCAATGAATTGTGCGGTCGATGGATCATTTGGTCGGCACTACGCGGCCGTTCAGGGCGATTGCGCCGCTGAACGACGCGACCCGCCCCGAGAGCACTACGCCTCGAAGCACCGCGCTGCCCGCCACGAGGCAGTTTGCCCACCGCGTCGTGTCGGGGTTGCCTGAGACCAGTGTGCCGGGCGTTGCCGTCGTGCCGACGATCCACCATACGTTCACCGCGCTGGCGTCGTCTACGAGCACCACCTTCGACCGCTGTGCCATCGTGAGCGTCGCGATCGTGCGCAACACGAAACGAGCGCAGACATCGCCCTCGCATCGAGGGTGAGCGTGCCGAGGGTGAGCGTGCCGAGGGTCGCAGGAAGCAACAGGCAGGAACGCGACGCCGACATGATGAGGACGCGCGCCCAGCCGCCGGGGGTGGGGCGCTCGCCCCACCCGCCCATCACGCGTCGAACGGATTGGCGACGACGATGACGCCGTGCTCCTTTCAGGCATAGGCCGCGCTGAGCGCGGGCTGCGAAACACTCGTCTTTAAGGATGGCCGTCGATTTATCCCACCGATGGGCGTGCGCGGAGTACGCTCAGCAATACACGAACGGCGCCTTCGGAGAGTGGGTTGTCAATGGGCGTGCTGATCTACGGCAGCTCCACCATGGAGGTGACCTTCGACGACAGGGCGCTGGCACACGTGCAAGTGGTCATCGCAACAAGGCTCCACTCCCACGAGCGTTTCTTCCTCTCCTGGCGCGACCACAGCGATGTCGGAAGCGGACGGTCGTCCATCTGGATCGACTCCTCGGTATGCCTGGTCTTCCGCTACTCCGACGCTCGACCGGTGCGCATCAACCCGAAGTGGATTGCGCTGCTCTCCGTGCCGGAGAAGACGAGCGGGTCGCTGTTCTTCCAACCCGAGCCGGGCGGGCTGGAAGGCTCGGCAGGGTTTCCCCACAGCCACGTCTAGCGGCAGTCACGCCTCGCCCGACGTCGCTGCTTGCGACTCAGCGCGGCGAGCGCAGCCTCGTCCCGCGCTCGCGCCTCCTCCGCCTGGTGGCGGCGAGCGTCGCGCCTGTCCCGCCATCGAGCCACCTCCTCCTCGACGTCGCGCACCGGCGTGACCACGGGCGGGCCCCCGAGAAGCTGGCGGCGAGCGTGGATGACGCGCTTGTTGAAGTCTTCGAGCATGTCGCGCACCGCGCGCTCGGAGTGCTGCGCGTCGAGCCGAGCGTCGAGAGCCTCGTTCTCGGTTCGAAGGGTGAGCGCGGGCGGTCCGAGCCCCGTGATGTTCTCGCGTTCGATCTTCCGGCGGATCCACCAGTCCGGGTCGTTGACCTGGTGCAGGTTCTCGATCGGCTTTCCGGCACCCGGGAGGTCGTCGAAGTCGCCCCGGCGGATGGCCTCCTGGATGAGCATCTCGACGTACTGGGCCCGCTGCTCCATCGACGACTGGCCGGCGTTGACCTCATCGGGCTTCTCGGTCGAGTCCTCGCCCGCGCGTTCCTCGGGCGGCACGAGCCGCCCGAGCTGGTACCGGGTGACGTTCAGCCGGAAATCGCCGCGCTCCTTCTTGCCACTCATGCACCCAGCGTAGATTTCGCGGCGCCGTGAGTCGAGGCGGTGCGTCCCATGACATCTCTTCTACGGCGAGCGCTCGCGGCAATAGAATCACCCTCATGTACGTACTGGTCTCGTTCGTGATGTTCGCCGTCATCATCGGTGCGCTCGTCGACATCATCACGAGCGACGAGTGGCAGGTGAAGCACCTGCCTAAGCTCGTGTGGGTGCTCCTCGTCATCGTGCTGCCCCTCATCGGCAGCATCCTGTGGTTCGCCGTCGGTCGAGAGCGCACGTCGCCGGTCGATCTCGGCAGCCTCGGCGACCCGCGACGAGCGGAGGCGGCGCCGACCGACCAGTCGACTCCGGAGGACGACCTCGCCCGCGTGGAGCGGGAGATCGAGTTTCACGAGAAGCAGGCACGCATCGCGCGGCTCGAGGCCTCCCTCGACGCCCGCCGCAAAAAGACCTAGGTGAAGGCCATCTCCGACGGATGCGCCGCCTCGCCGTTCTCGTCGGTGACGAACATGCCCATCGGCGAGTTGGCAGACGCCATGAGCTTCTCTAGCCAGGCACGGTCGACCTTCGGATTCTCCGGGCTCGTGAAGTGAAAGGCCAACAGCACTGACTGGTGCAGCCAGATGCCGGTACGGCCTCCACCCTCCTCGACGGAATCCTGCCAGGTCATGAGGAAACTCTCCTGGCGGCGGAGCTTCTGCACGATGACCACCTCCAAGTGCGCGAGGAGTCGATCTTCGAATTCGACAGTCACGCCGTCATACTTCAACGTTCCCACGGAGAATCCTCGCTATCACTGGTCGTCATAAGATGCGAGAAGCCGCGGACCCTCGGGGCACCTCGGCTCACCACAAATGTGTTTTCCTCTACGGACACCCTACGCTCACCCGCCACTCGAGCAGCGGGTTTTTCAACGGTCGGCCGTTGCCGATCCACCAGGGACGAGGCAAGGGGTTGCCTTCTCAGCTATGCGGGTGTCGGCTAGCTCCACGGCGTCGCATCGACGAGCGCCCGACCTAACACAGGAAGGCCATTACGCGTGAGAGAAATCAAGGCACTCAAGGCTGTCAGCTACCTCGAGGACGCGAAAGTGCTCGACCCCATCATCGACCGGGTACGAGCAACGGTCTTGACGGTGCTGCGGCCCCGTGCACTCCGTGACATCCTGCACGGTGTGCCCGTCGGACACCCCGTGCACCCCGTGGCCGTGCTGGTGCCCGCCGGTGCCTGGATCTCGAGCGGCATCCTCGACCTCGTGCCCGGTGCGGAGAAGCAGTCGCGCATCCTCGTCGTCGCGGGGGTACTGGGTGCCGTTCCGGCGATCGCCTCCGGCTTCACCGACTGGTCGCAACTGCACAAGGAGCAGCAGCGCGTCGGCATCATCCACTCGGCAGCCAATCTCCTGGCGACCGGACTGTACGTCGCCTCCTACGTCCAGCGCGGCCGCGGCCACCAGGCGAGCGGCAAGGTGCTCGGCTTCGCCGGTCTCGCCGTTGTCAGCGGGTCGGGGTACCTCGGCGGGCACCTCGCATACCGCCAGGCGGCGGGCGCCAACCACGTCGAGGATGTCCCCCACCGCTTCCCCGACGGGTGGCAGCCCGTCGGGCTTCTCGAGGAGCTACCCGACGGCCAGCTGACCAAGCGCACCGTCGGCGAGGTGCCGCTCGTCGTCTTGCGGCGCGGACCCTTCGTCGACGTGTTGTCGAACACGTGCAGCCACCTCGGCGGGCCGCTCGACGAGGGCTCGCTCACCACCACGGACGGCGAGCAGTGCGTCACCTGCCCGTGGCACGGCAGCGTCTTCTCGATGCGTAGTGGCGAGGTCGTCGGCGGTCCCGCCACGTCGCCGCAGCACCGGTTCGAGAGCCGCGTCGTCGCCGACCGGGTCGAGGTGCGGCTGCCATGACCCCTCGAGCCCTGGCGGTTCTCGCCGCCGCATCCGTCGCCCTCCTGTCTGCGGGGTGCGCGTCTCAGCTCGACCCGACTCCGCAACAGTCGGCGGCGGCGACCCAGGCCGGGCCCGACCCCGATGCGCTGCTCGAGCGTCTCGGAGAGATCGACCCGGGGCTCGACGATGCGGCGTCCGTCGCCGACGCCAACGAGATATGCCTCGACGTCGAGGCGGGAAAGCGCGACTCCGACCTCGCCGCCTCGGCACGCACACTCTTCGGCGACCGAGCGGAAACGCCGCTCACCGACGGCCAGGTGCAGTCGATCGTCGAGGTCGTGAAGGGCGAGTACTGCGGTTGACGCGGTCGGCGGTCGGGGACGGGATGATCAGATCCCGACCGACGGACCCGCTCAGTGCCCGACCGCGCGGAGGGCGCTGATCACTCCCCTGCCGTAGAAGCCGTTCTGGAATCGCGTGCCCTCGCACGTCGAAGTCGAGGTGCGGATCGCAATGGAGCCGTCGGCCTGCGGCACCCGGCGCGTGTAGGTCACCGTTGCGGGGCTCGGGCACGGGGTTCTCGTCGCGGTCGCCTTGAGCGCGAACTCGACGGCGGCCGGGAACAGTGTGCGACCACCACGGCGCCAGTCGGGCAGCCCGTACTTGCTGACGATGAGCGCGGCGACACCCGCGGCGTGCGGCGACGCCATGGAGGTGCCCTGGAGGTACTGGTAGTAGCCGCACGTCGTTCCGGCGGCGTCGCAACTCTTCAGCACGTAGGGAACCGTCGGCTCGCCGTTCTCGTCGACCTCGCCGTTCGCGATCGCGAGCGACTCGGGGTACGCGGCGAGTATCTGGCTGCCGTAGTCGAGGTCGCCGGTCGGGGTGTCGTAGGCGTCGCCACCGGGAGCCGCGACATCCACGTAACCGTTGCCGTAGTCGGAGTAGTAGGCCTTGCGGAGGCTCGGGCCGGTGCTGCTCACGGCGATGACCCCGTTGCCCTCAGACGGCATCGACACGCAACTCGCCGGGTCGAGCATGTCGCGCGTGTAGGCCACCTCGCCCGGCACGCTCGCGAAGTCGGGGCTCGACGAGTCGGAGAGCACCTTCGTGTAGTCGGTGTTGCCATTTCCTGCCGCCGACACGAGCGTCACGCCGCGGTTGCGGGCGAAGTCGAGCGCGCGCTGCATCGCGGTGACGATGGTGCGCTGCTCCTGCTGATCTTCCGGCGAGTCGGCCGGGTTGTTCGCGCAATTGAAGAGCCACGGGTCGACGTAGTAGCTCATGTTGATGACGTCGATGCCGTTGCGTCCGGCGTAGGTGAGGGCATCGAGAGAGGGCTGCAGGAAGAAGTAGCCCGAATCCTGGCCGGCCCGCAGATTGACGATCGTCACGTTCGGCGCCACACCCGCGATGCCGATGCCGTTGATGGGAGAGGCGATGGTGGATGCGACGTGCGTGCCGTGCCCGTCTTCGTCGACGTTCGCGGCGTCGGTGCACGACCGGTCCGCCTCCTCCTCGCACGGGCCGTCGATGACGTCGCCGTTCGCGTCGAACGGGATGTCGACGGTGAAGTTGCGGCTCAGTGCCGCGTCGAAGTTCGGGGCGATGTCGGGGTGTGTGCCGTCCACGCCGGTGTCGAGGATTCCGACCAGCACACCCTTCTTGCCGGGTTCGTAGCGGTAGGAGCCATCCGCTGTCGCACCGATCTGCTGCATGTCCCACTGCAGCGATGCGAGCGGCTCGGCCTTCGGGGCCGGCGCGTGACGCGTCGCCCCGAGCGGCGCGGCTGCGGCACCACCGCGTCCCTCGGCCTCGGCGGGGTCGTGTTTGCCGGCCTCTCCCGACGCCTTCCGGCTCTTTGGCACGTCACCGACGATGCGGTTGCGCGCGGTGCCCTCGATCGCGGGTTGGGCGTCGGCGTCGGCCGCGAAGTCGGGATTGGTGCTCACGACGGTGGCGACGCCGACATCCGTGTTCTCGCTCACGATGGTCGCTCCGGCCGCGGCGATCGCAGAGTGCGCGACGTCGGGAGCGGTGCCCGCGACGTACAGCACGACGTACTCCTGTTGCGCCGTCGTCTCGACGGCGGCCCTCGGTGCCGCCACCGCGGTGGCACCGAGTGGAGTGGCCGTCACCATCGCGGTCACCGCGGCAATCAGGAGCTTCTTCATGGGTCTGCCCACCTTCGTCGGTACGGAGCCTGCTTCCGGCGAGTCTGGCATGTCGTGCGCGCGGCAGAGAGACTGTTGACGGCGGCGCCCGCCGAGTCCTATAACGCGGTGGTGACGCCGTCAGCGACGCAGCACCCTCCGAGCGAGACGGTTGCCGAGCCACTGCACCACCTGGATCAACACGATGATGATGAACACCGCCGCCCACGTCACGGTCGGGTTGAACAACCGGTAGCCGTACTGGATCGCGAAGTTTCCGAGCCCTCCGCCGCCGAGGAGACCGGCAACCGCCGACATGTCGGTGACGGCCACGAAGATGAACGTGTAGCCGAGGATGAGCGGACCGAGCGCCTCGGGCAGCAGGATGGTGCCGATGATCCTGTACGGACCTGCCCCGACCGATCGGGCGGCCTCGATGACGCCGGGCTGCACCGTGAGCAGGTTCTGCTCCACGATGCGGCTGATGGCGAAGGTGGCGGCGAGCGCCAGCCCGAAGGTGACGGCGTTGTTGCCGATCCCCGTTCCCACGACGATGCGCGCGAGCGGCTGCACGGCCGCGACGAAGATGATGAAGGGGATCGGGCGGAAGGTGTTCACCACGAAGTTGAGGATGGCGAAGACGGGCCGGTTCTGGAGGATGCTGCCCTGCCTGCTGACGTACAGCCCGAGCCCGAGGAGCAGGCCGAGAAGGCCGCCCACGAGCATGGCGAAGCCGACGATGTAGAAGGTCTCGCCGACCGCGGTCCACAGCTTCGGTGACAGTTCGATGAGCTGTTCCATGTCAAGCCACCTCCGTCACTTCTGCGACCGACCGTATCTCGTCCAGCGCCGCATCCACCACGGCGTCGTCACCCGTGAGAGCCAGCGTGAGGTGTCCGAAGGTGCGCGCCTGCACCTCGTTGATGCCGCCGTACACGAGCTCGAATCCGATGCCGGCCGCGCCGAGCGTGAGGAACACCGCCGATTGCGAGGTGCTGCCGTCGGCGAAGGAGAAGGTGACGATGCGACCGGGATGCCGCACCCGGAGCGCCTCGAGCGATACGCCGTCGGGCACCGAGGTGACGATCGTCGACACGAAGCGCTTCGTGGCCTCTGCGACGGGCGCGGAGAAGATGTCGAAGACATCGCCACGCTCGACGATGCGCCCGTTCTCCATCACCGCCACCTTGTGCGCGATGGAGCGGATGACCTCCATCTCGTGGGTGATCACGACGATCGTCACGCCGAACTCCTCGTTCACCCGCTTGAGGAGCGCGAGCACCTCTCGCGTGGTCTCCGGGTCGAGCGCGCTCGTCGCCTCGTCCGCGAGCAGGATGGCGGGGCTCGTCGCGAGCGCGCGGGCGATGCCCACTCGCTGCTTCTGCCCGCCGGAGAGCTGGTCGGGGTAGGCGTGCGCCTGGTCGACCAGTCCGACGAAGTGCAGGAGCTCTGACACTCGCGCCTGGTATTGCTCCTTCGGAACGCCGGCGACACGCAGCGGGTACTCGATGTTGCCCCACACCGTGCGCGACGTGAACAGGTTGAACTGCTGGAAGACCATGCCGATGCCGAGTCGCACCTTGCCGAGCTTGCCCTCGGCGAGAGAGCTCACCTCGATGCCGTCGACCACGACGGTGCCGGACGTCGGCTTCTCGAGCGCGTTGATGAGCCGCACCAGCGTGCTCTTGCCCGCGCCCGAGTAGCCGATGATGCCGAAGATGTCACCCTTCTCCACGTCGAGGCTCACGCCGTCGAGTGCCGGAGCCGGCGCCTCTCCCCGAGATCGGGGCGGGAAGACCTTGGTGACGTCGGTGATTCGGATGATCGGCATCGCTCGTCCTACTGGCTCGCGTAGTCCGACTGGACCTTCTTCAGGGAGTCCACGAGCTCGTCGACCGGTGTGGTGACGAGGGTCGCGGTGCCGCCGGACGTCTCCTGCAGGCCGTCGGTGACGCTCTTCGTGTTTTGGAAGATCTTGACCAGTTCGCCGAGCACCTCGTTGTCCTTGTCTTCGGCGCGCGCGGCGAAGATGTTGATGTAGGGCTGCGCGGACGGGTCTGTCGGGTCGTCGCTCGCGATGGCGTCGTCGAAGGACAGGCCGGCGTCTTCGACGAAGTCGTTGTTGATGATCGCGGCGGCGACGTCGGGGAGCGACGTCGGGGTGAGCGCGGCGTCGAGGGTCGTGACCTTCACCTTGGACGAGGGAAGCACGTCGTCGACGGTGGAGAACGGGCTGCCGCCATCCTTCAGTTCGACGAGATCGGACGCCTGCAGCACGAGCAGGGCGCGGGCCAGGTTGCTGGCGTCGTTCGGGATGGCGACCGTCTCGCCCTCCTTGATGTCGTCGACCGAGGTGTACTTGGTCGAGTAGAGACCGAGCGGGTAGATGGCCGTCGCGCCGATCGGCGCGAGGTCTTCGCCCGCCGACTCGTTGTACTGGGCGAGGTAGATGATGTGCTGGAACTGGTTGAGGTCGAGGTCTCCCTCGGTCAGCGCGGGGTTGGGCTGCGCGTAGTCGGTGAAGTCGACGATCTCGACCGAGATGCCGGCGTCGGCCGTGGCCTGCTTGTAGACCTCCCAGTAGGGGTCGCTAGCCCCCACGACACCGATCTTCACCGGGTCGGCCTCGGAGCCGAGGCCCTTCGTGATCGCGCCGTCGCCAGCTGCCGCGCCGTCACCCGACGACTTCGCCGAGTTGGCGACGGAGATGCCGATGACAATCGCGATGACCACGACGATGGCGGCGGCGATGATGGCGTAGAGACGACCGCGCTTCTTGGGCGGGGCGACAAGGGGTGTCTGAGCTGACATGGATTCCTCCGGAGGGGCGGGATGGCCCGCTGATCGACTGTGTCCATCCAGACTCGCAAGCTTCGCCCCGAATCGCAGGTCGGGATCGTCACATTCCGACGCATTGCGTCGCAAGACGCAGCACGCCCGCCCGCCCGCGCTCTACGAGACGGCGATGAGTCGGGAGGTGCGCACGCGCGCACGCGCCCAGACGAAGAACCCGACGAGCGTGAAGACCCCGTAGAAGACGTACATGAACGCGGAGGCGTAGTAGCCCGCGCTGATGAGCAGCGGAACGCCGACGAGGTCGACGGCGACCCAGATGAGCCAGAACTCGACCCACCCCTTGGCCATTCCGTAGGTCGCGAGCAGCGAGCCCGTGAAGATCCAGGCGTCGGCCCACACCGGTTCGAAGGAGCCCAACGTGCGGAAGACGGGGGTGAGGATGGCGGTGCCGGCGACGAGGCCGACGGCGAGCAGGATGCGTGCGCGGTTACCCGCCCAACGGGGCTCGACGGCCGAGCCATCCGTGTCGCGGTGATGACGCCACGAGTACCAGCCGTAGACGGAGACCACGATGAACATCAGCTGCCGCCCGGCCTGGCCGAGCAGGTTGACCGGGTTCGGTGTGTCGAAGACGGCGCCGAGGAACACGGTGAACAGCAGCACGTTGCCGACGATGCCGACGGGCCACGCCCACACCCTGCGGCGCATGCCGCCCAGTGCGCTGAGGAGGCCGAACACGTTGCCGATGATCTCGCGCCACAGCACCGTCTGGTCGCCGATCACGAGTTGGGCGTCGAAGAGCCACCGAATGACTGTCATGTCTCCCTCTCGGGTGCCTCGCTCGCCCGGGCAGGTCGAACGCTACCGTGACACCCTTCGTGCCTGCCGGGCATTCCCTCGAGCATCCGCTCAGAACCGGGCGTTGAACTTCGCGAGCAGCGCCGCGAACGTGTGGATCTCGTCGGTGTCCCACGACTCGAGGATGCGCTGGTAGTCCGACTTCAGGTCGGCCCTGAACGACTCGAGCGCGGTCTTCGCGGAGTCGCTGGAGATGAGAAGCGACGCCCGGCCGTCGTCCGGATCCGGCTGACTGAGCAACAGCCCGCTCTCGCGCAGCATCGAGATCTGGCGGCTCACCGCGCTCTTGTCCATGTCGAGCGCCACGGAGATCCCGCCGGCGCGCACGGGCTCATGAGCCATCACGTACCGCAACACGAGGTAGCCGGCCATCGGCAGGTCGGGGTCGAACCGCGCCAGCAGCGACTTCGCGCGTGCCTTGCTCGCGCGGTACAGCGTCGCTATCCCCTCTTCGATCTCGAGGGAGTAGGCGCCTCGGGCCTCAGCGGATTCCGGTGACTCAGGCACGGGCATCCGTCGATTCGGGCACGGTCGTCATGCCGCGTGTCGCGTGTCGCTCACGACTCGCGCCACCACGAGTCGGCGGCGCCGACGGGCAGGTGCCGCTTGTGCTCGGTGGCGAGGTACCGGGTGATGAGCGCGTCGGCGACGGCATCCGGCACGTCCTTGCCCTCGAGGAAGTCGTCGATGTCGGAGTAGGCGAGGCCGAGATTGTTCTCGTCGGTCTGGCCGGGGTTCTCGTCGAGCAGGTCGGCGGTCGGCGCCTTGAGGTACAGACGCTCCGGGGCGCCGAGGGCCTCGAGCAGCGCGCGACCTTGGCGTTTGGTCAGGCCGGAGAGCGGAAGGACGTCTGCTCCGCCGTCGCCGAACTTGGTGAAGAAGCCGGTGATCGCCTCCGCCGCGTGGTCGGTGCCGACGACGATGAGGCCGAGGTCGCCGGCGATCGCGTACTGCGAGACCATCCGGAGTCGCGCCTTGGTGTTGCCCTTCGAGAAGTCGGTGATCGGTGTGCCGACGGCGTCCGCGAACTCTGCGGCGACCGCGTCGACGCCCCGCTTGATGTCGAAGGTGACGACGCGGCCGGGCCGGATGAACTCGATCGCGAGCTGCGCGTCGGCCTCATCGGCCTGCACGCCATAGGGCAGGCGCACCGCGACGAACTCGGCGGACACGCCCTCCTCGCCCAGACGCTCGACCGCGAGCTGGCACAACCGCCCCGCGAGCGACGAGTCTTGCCCACCGCTGATGCCAAGCACGAGACCCTTGGCACCGGTGGTCCGCACGTAGTCACAGAGGAAGGAGACGCGTCGTTCGACCTCCTCCTGCACGTCGATCGAGGGTCGGACCCCGAGCTCTAGGATGATCCGGGTTTGCTCTGGTCGCATGCCCACAACGCTATCTGTTCTAGGGCGCCGGGGTCGGGGTGGGCGTCGGAGTGGGAGTCGCGGTGGACTTCTCGTTGAAGTTCGTGTTCTCGGCCTGGATGACGAAGGCGGAGAACGCCTTCGGATCGTTGAGCGCACCGGTGTACTTCACGCCGTTGACGATGACCGTGGGCGTTCCGGCGACACTGTCGACGTTGCTGTTGGGGATCGGACCGTTCTGGGCGCGCGCGCGCGCATCCGCGACCCAGTTCTTGAACTTCTGCTCTTCGATGCAGTTGGCGATGACGCTCGGCTTGGCGACGCCCGCCTCCTCCGTCAGCGCGATGAGCTGCGCATCGGTGAGTCCGGCCGAGCCCTCCTTCGGCTGGTTCTCGAACAGGATCGTGTTGAAGTCGTAGTACTGGTCGGGCGAGGCGTCTGCGACACACGCCGCGGCGTTGGCGGCCCTGGTCGCGTACTTCGTGCCCTGCGACAGCCTGTCGAGGATCGCCATCGGGAAGATCTCCACGCTCGCGGCGCCGCTCTCGACCCACGTGGTGATCTGGTCGCCGTTGGCCTTCTCGAACTCGCCGCAGATCGGGCAGAAGTAGTCGACGAACATCTGGATGTGGATGACGTCGGAAGATTCATCCACCACGTTCGGCACCGGGTCCTCCCCGGGCTGAAGGGCGGCAGTGGGCGTCGCGGTGAAACCCTCGCCGATGAGGATGCCGTCGCTGAGCATGTTGCGCGGACCGGGGCTCGGCGCCTTCACCGAGTTGACGATGACCAGGCCGATGACCATGAGGATCGCGAGCGAGGCGATGATCACACCACCCTGCAGCACGACCTTGCTGCGCTTCTCCTTCTTGCGCTGCTGGTCACGAAGCACCTTCGCTTTTTCGCGCGCCGCTTCGCGTCGCTCGTTCTTGCTCTGGCGGTCGCTGCCAGAAGTGCCGTACGTCATCGAACCTCACAGGAGATGAAGGGAAAAGTTGGCGCTCGAAGAATCAGGGAACAGCGAGCTTTTCCGATCTTAGGAGCGCATTCTGGGAATCGCCCAAACGGCGGCTGTGCGGGAGTTAGTGCCATAATGATTCTGGCGACCCCTAGTCGCTGTCCATTCACTCGGATCGTCCGGCACGTACCTGCCGGTGAAGGAGCATTAATAGTCATGGCATCAGTCACTTTTGACAAGGCAACCCGCCTCTACCCGGGTTCCACACGTCCCGCGGTCGACTCCCTCGACCTCGAGGTCGCTGACGGCGAATTCCTCGTCCTCGTCGGCCCTTCCGGCTGCGGAAAGTCCACCTCGCTGCGCATGCTCGCCGGCCTCGAAGAGGTCAACGACGGCAACATCCTCATCGGAGACCGCAACGTCACCGACGTTCCGCCGAAGGATCGCGACATCGCGATGGTCTTCCAGAACTACGCGCTCTACCCCCACATGACGGTTGCCGAGAACATGGGCTTCGCTCTCAAGATCGCCGGCATCGGCAAGGACGAACGCGCCGAGCGCGTGCTGCAGGCTGCAAAGCTGCTCGACCTCGAGCCCTACCTCGGCCGCAAGCCGAAGGCGCTCTCCGGTGGCCAGCGCCAGCGCGTTGCCATGGGCCGCGCCATCGTGCGCCAGCCGCAGGTGTTCCTCATGGACGAGCCGCTGTCGAACCTCGACGCCAAGCTGCGCGTGCAGACCCGTACGCAGATCGCGAGCCTCCAGCGTCGCCTCGGCGTCACGACGGTCTACGTCACCCACGACCAGACCGAGGCCCTCACCATGGGCGACCGCATCGCCGTGCTCAAGGATGGCGTGCTGCAGCAGGTCGGAACGCCTCGCGACCTGTACGAGCAGCCGCAGAACGTCTTCGTCGCGGGCTTCATCGGTTCCCCGGCCATGAACCTCTTCGATGCCGACGTCGTCGACGGCGGCCTCAAGTTCGGCACGGCCGTCGCACCCGTCGACCGTGAGACCCTCGGAGAGGCGACCGCGAAGAAGGTCACCATCGGAATCCGACCGGAGGACGTGCAGGTCTCCACGACCGGCAACGGCCTCCCGGTCGATGTCGACCTCGTCGAGGAGCTCGGCGCCGACGGCTACCTGTATGGCCACACGGAGATCGACGGCAACCGCGTCGACATCGTGGCCCGCGTCGACGGTCGTTCGCACCCGAACGCCGGCGACAAGGTGTTCATCGTGCCCGAGCCCAACCACGTGCACGTGTTCAACACCGAGTCGGGCCTGCGCCTGAGCAAGAAGGCTGTTGTCGCCCGCTAGTCGGAGCATGGGTATCGAGCTTGTCGAGACCGCCCGCGGAGCAACCGCAGGGCGATCCCGGCAAGCTCGATCCCGTTAACCAGCGATCACGCAGCATCCCTGATTCGAAGAAACGGCAACGACCATGAGTGGCTCACTGAACATCACCGCTGCGACGGTGGATCCGGCACTGCTGGACCTGCCCTGGAGCTCGCCGCTCGAGGTCTGGCCCGACGAGAACATCGCCGCCCTGCCGAAGGGCATCTCGCGACACCTCGTGCGATTCGTGCACCTGAGCGGCTACGTCGTCGCCATCAAGGAGACGTCGGGCGAGCTGGCGCGCAAGGAGTACGAGGTGCTGCGCACGCTCCAGCGACTCGACATCCCGTGCGTCGACCCCGTCGCCGTCATCACCAATCGCACGACCGAGCGCGACGATCCGCTCGAGTCGGCCCTCGTCACCCGCCACCTCAAGTTCTCGCTGCCCTACCGCGCCCTGTTCTCGCAGACACTCCGCCCCGACACCGCGACCCGGCTCGTCGACGCCCTCGCGGTGCTGCTCGTGCGCCTGCACGTCATCGGGTTCTTCTGGGGCGACGTCTCGCTTTCGAACACGCTGTTCCGCCGCGACGCCGGCGCCTTTGCGGCCTACCTCGTCGACGCCGAGACCGGCCAGCTGTACGACGGCCTCTCGAACGGCCAGCGGGAGAACGACCTCGAGATCGCGCGCGTCAACATCGCGGGCGAGCTCTTCGACCTGCAGGCCGGCGGCAAGATGGCCGAGGAGGTCGACCCCATCGCCATCAGCGACGGAATCGTCGCCCAGTACCGCACGCTGTGGAAGGAGCTCACGGGCTCCGAGCAGTTCGACTCGTCTGAGCGCTGGAGGATCAACGAGCGCGTGCAGCGCCTCAACGAGCTCGGCTTCGACATCGAGGAACTGGCGATCAAGACGGATGACACGGGCACGAAGGTGCGCATCCAGCCGAAAGTCGTCGACGCCGGACATCACTCGCGGCGGCTGCTGCGACTGACGGGACTCGACGCGCAGGAGAACCAGGCGCGCCGCCTGCTCAACGACCTCGACTCGTACACCGCGAGCTTCGGCAAGCAGAACATCGACGAGGAGGTCGTCGCGCACGAGTGGGCGCAGAGGGTGTTCGAGCCGGTCATCCGCGCCATCCCGAAGGAGCTCAAGGGGCGGCTCGAGCCTGCCGAGGTCTTCCACCAGCTGCTCGACCACCGCTGGTACCTCTCGCAGAACGAGGCACGGGACGTACCGCTCGCCGAGGCCGTGTCGAGTTACATCGACAACGTGCTGCGGCACCGGCGCGACGAGGCGACCGTCATCGATCCCCCGACGGGCACCATCACCGTGCCGGTCGACACGGTCGCCGACGACTGGCGTTCGTCGGTCTGATGCGCCCGGCGCGCCCTCAGTCGGCTGAGTGGCGAGGCGGGCGGTTACCTCTTCTTGGCGGCCGCGCGCAGGCGGCTGACCTCGTAGAGAGCGACGGACGCGGCGATGCCGGCGTTGAGCGACTCGGTCGCGGCGTTGATCGGAATCGACACCACGGCGTCGCAGTTCTCGGTGACGAGGCGTGACAGCCCCTTGCCCTCGCTTCCGATGACGAGCAGCACCGGCTCTTTCGCGAGGGCGAGGTCGGGAAGCGAGACCTCGCCGTCGCCCGCGAGGCCGAGCACGAACACGCCGCGCTCCTTGTAGGCCTTGATCGTGGCGTTCAGGTTCGACGCCATGGCGACGGGCGTGCGAGCGGCGGCACCGGCGGAGGTCTTCCACGCGGAGGCCGTGAGCCCGACCGACCGGCGCTGGGGCACGATGACTCCGTGTCCGCCGAAGGCCGCGACCGAGCGGATGATGGCACCGAGGTTGCGCGGGTCGGTGATGCCGTCGAGCGCCACGAGCAGCGGAACGCGACCGGACTTCTCGATCTTCTCGAGCAGCTCCATCGGGTGCGCGTACTCGTAGGGCGGCACCTTGAGCGCGAGGCCCTGGTGCACCGAGTCGAAACCGGCGAGGCGGTCGAGCTCGGGGCGCATGACCTCGAGAATCGGGATGCCGCGGGTCGTCGCGATCTTCACGACCTCCTTGACGCGGTCGTCGTACTCGATGCGCGTCGCCATGTAGAGCGTCTGGGCGGGGATCTTGGCACGCAAGGCCTCGAGCACGGAGTTGCGGCCGGTCACGACCTCGACCTCGTCGCCCGACTTGGCGCGGCGTTGCTGCTGCTGGGGCCGCTGCTCGGCGCCGGGCGCCTCCTTGCCACGCGACGGCTTACGGCCGCCGGCCGCCTCGAAACGCTCGTTCGCGGCCTTGCGCTTCCCCGCGGGGTGGTACGGGCGATCAACCGCCTTGGGGGTCGGCTTCTTGCCCTCGAGAGCCTGTCGGCCCTGGCCACCCGAGCCGACCTGCTTGCCCGTGCTCGTCTTGCGGACGGCGCCTGCGCGCGGCTTGTTACCTGGATTCTTCACGACTCAATACTCCAATGGGGGCCGGACGGGGTGTCCTCAATAGAGATGCCCGCGGCCACTAGTTCATCACGAATGCGGTCAGCTGCGCTGAAATCGCGGGTCTCCCGTGCGTGCTCACGGTCGGCAATAAGCCGTTCGACGAGGGAGGCCAGTGCCCGTTCCGCCGGTAGAGAGCTTACAGTGGCCCACTCGGGCGCGCCGGGGTTGATGCCGAGCACCTCGGCCATCGCCAAGACCTCGGCCCGGATGCGGGCGACGAGGGCGAGATCCTCGCTGTCGAGCGCGGCATTCCCGGCCCGCACGTGCTCGTGCAGCACGGCGAGCGCTTGCGGTATCGCCAGGTCGTCGTCCATCGCCTCGCCGAACTCCTCCGGCACGGTGGGTACACCCGCGGCGACGAACCGTGTGCTGGCGATGCGACGTTGCGAGCGGTCGAGGAAGACCTCGATGCGCTCGAGCGCGGCCTCCGCCTCGACGAGTGCACCGTCGTGGTAGTCGATGGTGGAACGGTAGTGCGCGGCGCCGAGGTAGTAGCGGATGACGAGCGGCCGGGCGAGATCGAGGAACTCGGACGCGTAGATGGAGTTACCGAGCGACTTCGACATCTTCTGGCCGTTGATATTGACGAGCCCGTTGTGCACCCAGTAGTTCGCGAACTCGTCGCCGGCCGCCGTCGACTGTGCGAGCTCGTTCTCGTGGTGTGGGAACCGCAGGTCGAGCCCGCCGCCGTGGATGTCGAAGTGCCCGCCGAGGTACCGCGCGCTCATCGCCGAGCACTCGATGTGCCAGCCGGGACGGCCGGCGCCCCATGGCGACGGCCACGCGGCCGACTCCGGCTCGGAGTTCTTGTGCGCCTTCCACAGCGCGAAGTCTTGCGCGGCTCGCTTGCCCCGGACGTCGGCGTCGGACGCCGCCACCATGTCGCCGGGCTTCTGGTTCGTCAAGGCACCGTAGGCGGGCCAACTCGTCGTGTCGAAGTAGACGTCGCCCGAGCCATCCGTCGCCGGGTACGCGTGTCCGTTGTCGACGAGGCGCTGGATGATGGCCTGCATGTCGCCGATGCTCGCGGTGGCTCGCGGCTCGTACGTGGGGGGTTGGATGCCGAGGCGGTTGTAGCCGCTCGTGAACTCGATCTCGTAGCGGTACGCGAGCGCCCACCATTCCTCCGTCGTCGACGACGCGTTCGCCAGGATCTTGTCGTCGATGTCGGTGACGTTGCGCACGAGGGTCACGTCGTACCCGCGGTACACGAGCCACCGGCGCCAGAGGTCGTAGACGAGCGCGGATCGCAGGTGTCCGATGTGAGGCGACGACTGCACGGTCGGCCCGCAGACGTAGAGGCCCACCTGACCGGCCACTATCGGCACGAAATCGGTGATGACCTGCGATTTGGAGTCGTAGAGGCGTACAGTCACGCGGGCAAGTTTAGCGGCGCACCAGTGCGGTGGCGATTGCCGTCACGCCCTCGCCTCGCCCGGTGAAGCCGAGCCCGTCGGTGGTTGTCGCCGAGACGCTGACGGGAGCACCCACGAGCGCCGACATCCGTTGTTCCATCTCGACGCGTCGCGGGCTCACCCGCGGCCGGTTGCCGACGACCTGCACCGCCACGTTGTCGATCGTGAAGCCCGCTTCCGCCAGCAGCCGCACGGTCTCCCGCACGAATATGTCGCCGTGCGCGCCGGCGAACAACGGGTCGTCGGTGCCGAAGCGGCCGCCGATGTCGCCGAGGCCGGCGGCGGAGAGCAGCGCGTCGCACGTGGCGTGCGCCACGGCATCCCCGTCGCTGTGGCCGGCGAGGCCAGGCTCGTCCGGCCAGTGGAGTCCGGCAAGCCAGAGTGGCCGGGCGTCGTCGAAGCCGTGGACGTCTATTCCGATGCCGGTGCGGATGACGGGAGCCGACGCCTCCCCGACGACGGACTCCGCTCGGCGGAGGTCCCACGGGGTCGTGATCTTGAATGCGAGCGGGTCGCCGTCGACGACGGTCACCGGTAGGCCCGCGGCCGCGAACAGGGCGGCGTCGTCGGTGTAGTCGTCGGCCGCGGCGGCGTACGCGGAGAGCAGCCCGTCGCGCGGGAAGCCCTGCGGGGTCTGCACCGCGACGAGCTGCGACCGGTCGACGGTGCGTTCGACGACGCCCGTCCAGTCGAGCTGCTTGATCGTGTCGGCGACGGCGAGCCCGGGCACGATTCCGCCGCCGGTGGCTCGGACACCCGCGATCACCGCCTCGAACTGGCTCGGCGGGGTGAACGAGCGGGCGGAGTCGTGTACGAGCACGACCCCGACCGTCGGCTCGAGCAATGCGAGGCCGGCGGATACCGACCGCTGCCTGGTGTCACCCCCGGCGACCACCGCGACATGGTCGGCCGCGGGGCCGGCGACGCGCAGCGCGATCTCTCGAGCGGCGTCGAGTTGGGCGGCGGGCGCCACGACGATCACCTGCGCCGCATCCCGAATGGAGAAGACGCGGTCGAGCGCGTGCTCGAGGATCGTCTTGCCGCCGACGGAGACGAAGGCCTTGGGCTCCGGGGCGCCCAGTCGAGTGCCGCTGCCCGCCGCGACCACGACGATCGCGACGGTGGAGCCGGTGACGGGGGCGATTAGGTGGCCACGCTGTCGGAGGAGAGTACCTGGTCGAGCACGATTGTCGCCTTCTCTTCGTCGATCTTCTCTGCGAGCGCGAGCTCGGAGGTCAGCACCTGCCGCGCCTTCACGAGCATGCGCTTCTCTCCCGCCGAGAGTCCTTTGTCTTGGTCACGGCGCCACAGGTCGCGAACGACCTCGGCCACTCTCAGTACCTCGCCGGTGGCGAGCTTCTCGAGATTAGCCTTGTATCGGCGAGACCAGTTGGTCGGCTCCTCCGTGAATGGCGCCCGCAGGACACCGAACACCTCGTCGAGTCCCTCGTGGTTGATGACATCACGCACACCGACGAGGTCGACGTTGTCGGCCGGGACCTCGATGGTCAAGTCCCCCTCGGCGACGCGAAGAGTGAGGTACAGCTTCTCGGTGCCCTTGATGACCCGGGTCTTGACCTCTGTGATGGTCGCCGCTCCATGACGCGGGTAGACGACGGTTTCTCCGACCTCGAACAACATACTGTCCCGTCCTTTCCGGGCGTCGAGTTTACCATAATGCCTCTCAGGTAAGGGCAGCCTTACCCCGCTTGGACACCCGCTCTGGCTAAACTGGTGCTCCAGCAGGGCTGTGCGGTCAACGCCCGATCCTGGTATCAATTTCTCTGTACTGGAGGGTCCAGTGATTGCTCGCGGTGCGGCATCCGCCATTCTCATCGGCGCTGTGCTTCTTGGCACGACCGGTTGCTCGCTCTTCTCCGAGAAGGCGACACTCATCGAATACGACCCGAGCGACGGGGTCAGCCTCAGCGTCGGCGACGTCAAGGTGCGCAACGTGCTGGCGATCAGTGAGGACGGCACCGATGTCAACCTCGTGCTGACAGCCGTCAACACCAGCAGCAAGGGCGTCTTCGTCAACCTCGAGTACGGCGACGGGTCCGGCAAGAAGCAGCTCTATGTCGCGGGCGACTCCTCCGCGTCGTTCGGCCAGCCGGGCGAAGACACGCTCGTGCTGTCGGACGCCGACGTCGAGGTCGGCGGCCTCATGCCGCTGTACGCCCAGTACGGGTCGCATCAGGGCGAGCAGGTGCTCGTGCCGGTGCTCGACGCCAGCCTTCCCGAGTACAGCACGCTGCTTCCCATCGACCCCTCGAGCTCGCCGACAAGCACGCCGGCCGGCTAGCCGCGACGCAACGTGAGAAGAGGGGGTCCGCTCGGCGGGGCCCCTCTTCTCACGTGCGGCCTACGCCTCGAAACGGTAGCCCAGTCCGCGCACTGTCACGAGCATCGTGGGTTCCGACGGCACCTTCTCGATGCGCGAACGGATGCGCTTGATGTGCACGTCGAGCGTCTTGGTGTCGCCGAAGTAGTCAGCGCCCCACACCCGGTCGATCAGCTGGCCGCGGGTGAGCACGCGGCCCGAGTTGCGCAGCAGCAGTTCGAGCAGCTCGAACTCCTTGAGAGGCATCGCCGTCTCCACGCCATCGACCGACACGGTGTGCCTCTCGATGTCCATGCGCACCGAGCCGGCCTCGAGCACCGATTCGCGGTCGTCCTCGACCTCGATGCGACGGCGGAGCACCGCCCGGATGCGCGCGAGCAGCTCGCGCGTCGAGTACGGCTTGGTCACGTAGTCGTCGGCACCCAGCTCGAGACCGACCACGATATCGATCTCGCTGTCTTTCGCGGTGAGCATGATGATCGGCACGGTCGACCGCGTGCGGATCTCCCGGCACACCTCGGTGCCCGACAGCCCGGGCAGCATGAGGTCGAGCAGCACCAGGTCGGCGCCGTTGCGGTCGAAGGCGGCGACGGCCGCGAGCCCGTCGGCGACGATCGTGGTCTCGTACCCCTCACGCTCGAGCAGGTAGGCGAGCGGCTCGCTGAGCGAAGGCTCGTCTTCGACGATGAGGATCGATGTCATTGTTCTTCTCCTGGGCGGGTGGTGGCGTCGTTCGCTTCCGGCAGTCGGATGGTGAAGGTGGACCCGCTGCCCAGCTGTGACCAGACGCGAACATCACCGCCATGGTTGTGGGCGACGTGCTTGACGATGCTGAGGCCGAGCCCCGAACCGCCGGTGTTGCGACTGCGCGCCGGGTCGATGCGGAAGAACCGCTCGAAGACGCGATCGAGGTCCTCATCCGGGATACCGATTCCCTGGTCGGTCACGGCGATCTCGACGATGCCGCCGGATCGGCTCACCCCGATGCCGACGCGGGCCGGCGACGTCGAGTACTGGATGGCGTTGGCGATGAGGTTGTGCAGCGCGACCACGAGGAGCGCCTCGTCACCGTAGACCGTCGTGCGCTTCTGGCCGCCGCTCACGAGCTGCACCGATTGCGCGTCTGCCGCGACCCGATTCTGGTCGATCGCGAGCGAGATCACGTTGTCGATCGACACGAGCTCCGGCTTGGCCAGCGCATCCGCCGCCTGCAGCCGCGAGAGCTCGATGATCTCCTGCGTGATGCGGGCGAGTCGCTCCGACTCCTTGGTGAGCCGTTTCGCGAACTTTCGCACCTGATCGGCGTCGTCGGCGGCGAAGGAGAGCGCCTCCGCCAGCAGGCCGACCGCCCCGATGGGCGTCTTGAGCTCGTGGCTGATGTTCGCCACGAAGTCGCGGCGGACGTCATCGAGGCGGTACGCCTCCGTGCGGTCTTCCGCGAGCAACAGGATGTAGCGGGCCCCGAGCCGCGCCACCCGCACGAAGAGGTAGAGGTTGGCGTCGCCGAACGGGCCGCGCGGCAGATGCACCTCCTCGGTGATCGACTCGCCCGAGCGGCGCACCCGGTCGACGAGGCGCACGAGCTGCGGGTGCACGAGAGACTGCTGTGAGACGAGCCCGAAGGCGAGCGCTCCTGGACTTACCTTGACGACGTTGTTGGAGGGATCCAGAACGACTCCGGCCGACTCGAGCGCATCAATGACGGCATCCACCCCGTCGGGCACGGCCGAGCTCACCACGGCGACAGCGCGCTGTCCGCGGTTGGCGGCCAGCACCACGATCGCGACCATGCCGGCTCCGACGACAAACCCGAAGACAAGCGACAAGGGCACCAGCCATTCGGAGTCCATAGCGACTAGGTTAGTTACAACTTGACAGGTGGACTCACTGCCGGGCCCGGATGCCCAGTGCGCTTCGTCCAGTGTTCAGCCTCCCAACACCCGCTGTTCACCTGGCGGGGGCAGTCTGCTATGAACTGTGCGGGATTGACCATGCCCGCAGCGAAAGGGACAAAACGTGCGCGAGGTATTCCAGCAGGAGCTCCGAGAAGTCCAGGAGCGTCTTATCGAGATCGCGACCCTGGTTGCCGCCTCCATCGATAACGCCACCCGCGCGTTCAACGACTCCAACGTCTCCCTGGCCGAGACCGTCATCGCCGACGACGAGAAGATCGACGTCGCCGCCCTCCAGCTCGACGAGCTGGCCATCAACATCCTCGCCCGCCAGCAGCCGGTCGCCCGCGACCTTCGCATCGTCGTGAGCGCACTGCGCATTTCGGCATCCCTCGAGCGCATGGGCGACATGTCTGAGCACATCGCCCAGCTCGCCCGCTACCGCTTTCCCGACAAGGTCGTTCCGAAGAGCCTGCGCGCCACCTTCGCCGAGCTGGGCGCGCTCGACGTCGCCATCGCCAACAAGCTGGTCGAGTTGCTCACCACGGAAGACACGCGTCTCGCCGAGGAGATTCGCAACGACGACGACCGCATCGACGCCCTGCACCTGAGCGTCTTCGACAAGGTCCTGGGCGAGACGTGGAAGGGCGCGGCCGTCGACACCGTCGATGCGACCCTGGCCTCGCGCTACCATGAGCGTTTCGCCGACCACGCCGTGTCGATCGCCAAGAAGGTGCAGTACCTCGCGACGGGCGACTGGGCCGTTCACGCGCACAGCTAGACGCCGCGCGCGCACAGGCTACTTCTTGCCCTGATTCGCCACCGCCGCGGCACCCGCGGCCGCTGCCTCCGGGTCGAGGTAGTACGCGGGCTTGACCGGCACGAAATCGTCGTCGAGCTCGTAGACGAGCGGGATGCCGGTGGGAACGTTGAGTTCGGAGATGTCGGCGTCGCTGATGCCGTCGAGGTGCTTGATGAGCGCACGCAGCGAGTTGCCGTGTGCCGTCACGAGCACCGTCTTGCCCGCGGCGAGGTCGACGGTGATGTCGCTCTCCCAGTACGGAAGCATGCGGTCGATGACGAGCTTGAGGCTCTCGGTGCGGGGCAGTTCGCCGTCGATGCCGACGTAGCGCTCGTCGCCCACCTGGCTGTACTCGGCGTCGTCGTCGAGGGGCGGCGGCGGCACGTCGAAGCTGCGTCGCCACTCCATGAACTTCTCGGGCCCGAACTTCTCCAGCGTCTCCGCCTTGTCGAGTCCCTGCAGCGCTCCGTAGTGGCGCTCGTTGAGGCGCCACGTGCGCTTCACCGGGATCCACAGCCGGTCGGCGACCTCGAGCGCGAGGTTCGCGGTCTGGATCGCGCGGGTGAGAACGCTCGTGTACAGGATCTCGGGGGTGAGACCGGATGCCGCGAGCAGTTCGCCGGCCCGGCGAGCCTCCTCGACGCCCTGGTCGCTCAGTCGCACGTCCACCCAACCGGTGAAGAGGTTCTTCTGGTTCCAGTCGGAGTTGCCATGGCGCAGGAGGATGAGCGTGTAAGTCATGGGAATCAGCCTACCGACCCGCCGCCTAGGCTTGGATCATGCCCATCGGTTCGATCACGCGCGGCACGACGGGCACCAACAGGTTGCGCAGGGTCGATCGCTGGATCGCGACGCTGCCCGCGCTGCGCCGGGCGAGTGACCCGCTCGTGGTCGATCTCGGCTACGGGGCATCCGCCACCACCAGTCTCGAACTGCTCCAGCGCCTGTCGCGCGTGCGCCCAGACGTCGAGGTGATCGGCATCGAGATCGACCCGGCACGCGTCGCCCACGCGAACCTGTCGAAGCGGCCGGGCGTGAGCTTCCGGCTCGGCGGGTTCGAGGTTCCGCTGCCCGATGGGCGTCGCGCCGCGGTCATCCGTGCGCTCAACGTGCTGCGGCAGTACGACGAGTCGCTCGTGCTCGAGAACTGGCACCGCTGTGTCGACCGCCTGCAGCCCGGCGGCGTGCTTGTCGAGGGCACCTGCAACGAGGTCGGACGGGTGGCCAGTTGGGTGGATGTCACGGCCGCCGGCCCGCAATCGCTCACCGTGTCGCTGCGGCTCGCCGGACTCGACAAACCGTCGATCGTGGCCGAGCGGCTGCCGAAAGTGCTGATCCACCGCAACGTCGACGGCGAGAGGGTGCACGAGTACCTGCGCGCGCTCGACCGGCACTGGCAGTACAACGCGCCACTCTCCACCTACGCGCCGAGCCAGCGCTGGATCGCGACCGCGGCGGCGCTGCGCGACGAGGGGTGGCCGGTGCTCGGCACCAAGGCGCGGTGGAGGCTCGGCGAGCTCACCGTCGCGTGGCCGGCGGTGGCGCCGAACGGCTTCGACTGGGGCCGCTGAGCGGCGGCTACACCTCGGGCAGCAGAGCGCGCGCCTCATCGCCCGAGCGGCCCGTCGCAATGAGCAGGTCGACCACGAGCGGCCGGCTGAGCAGCACGATGATCGTCTCGGTGACGGGCGCCCCCGGCACGATGACCGCCGGGTCGAGCCGCGGCGCGATCGCCTCGAGCACCGCCGCGGCATCCCCCGCCCTGCCCTCCTCGTCGATGCTCGCGCCGAGCAGCGCGATGCTCGTGTCGATCTCGGCGAGCAGCGCGGCGAGCTCGGGACGGGCGACGCCGTCGCGCAGCAGGAATGAGACCCGCCGATCGAGAACCCGCAGGTGCCGCGCCGCCATGTCGAGGCCGTGCAGCACGCGCGCCTGGTGGCGCAGCGCGGTCAGGTGCCGCCGCAGGAACGGCGAGATGCGCGCGATCGACAGTGCCGAGTCGAGGGACGCGTTCCAGTCGTCGACGAGCGGCTGGGTGCGGCGCAGCCTCTCGACGGCGAGGCCCGCGGCCGCCTCATCCCCCGTTCGCAGTCCGTCGAGCAGCGCATCGAACGACTCGGCGAGGGTGGACAGCAGCCGGCCGGCATCGCGACGGGCGATCGCACGCGGGTCACGCGGCACGAGCGCCGTCACGAGCAGCGCGACGACCCCGCCGACGAGACCGTCGACGCTGCGCACGAGCACTCCCCCGTCGGGGGCGGGCAGCATCATCACGAGCAGCGACTGCACGCCCGCGGCCGCCGCGAACGCGGCGCTCGGCGAAACGAGTCGCGCGACGACGAAGGTGAGGAACAGGATGATCGCGATCTGCCAGATCCCGCTGCCGAGGAACGTGAACAGCACCTCGCTGAACAGGATGCCGATGAGAATGCCGACAACCGAGTCGAACACCCGTCGAGGTCGTGCGTCCCGGCCGAATCCGAGCGTGGAGACGACCACCGTCATGGCGAGCAGCGGCACGGAGTGGCCGAGCACGTAGTGGGCGAACGCGTAGCTGCCGACAACGGCGACGACGATCTGCAGGGCGGCGGGAAGGGAGTTCCAGGCCCGCTTCACCGCGATCTTCACGTCGAGGCGACGACGCATGCTGCGCTCAAAGCGGCGCAGCCGGTCAGCCGACGAGGGCGTCGCGGGCGACACGGTCAGCGGCGGACGGCCCCGAGTCGCGGCAGCCGGGGCACGTTGGCCTCGGCGCCCGCGTCACGCGGCACGATCACTTCTTGTGCCGCGGCGATGCGGATTCCGTCGGAGAGGACGTCGAGCACGGCATCGTGCTCGACGGTGCGCTTGATCACGGCGAGCGCGATCGGGCCGAGCTCGAAGTGCAGGGCGCTCGAGGTGATGCTGCCGACGGAGTCGTCTCCGAGCATCACCGCGTCGCCGGGCGCAGGCAGTACGCCGTCAGACCCGTCGAGGTGCAGCATCACGAGTCGGCGCGGCGGGTGCCCGAGGTTGTGCACCTTCGCCACCGTCTCCTGGCCGCGATAGCAGCCCTTGGTGAGGTGCACGGCTGAGCGCAGCCAGTCGAGCTCGTGCGGGATCGTGCGCTCGTCGCCCTCCGTGGCCAGTCGCGGCCGCCACGCGGCGATGCGCAGGGCGTCGAGCGCGAGCGTTCCCGCGACGGGCAAGGTGGATGCCGCGGCGAGACCGGCCGCGTCGACGAGCGTCTCGCTGTACGTCCACGCGGTGCCGGGATGCTCGGCCACGGTCGAGTACTGGTGGCCGCCCTGCGCGACCGCGGCCCAGGGGTCGCGCCAGACGAGCGGCACGCCGTGGGGCACAGCGGGCTCGACCGGCGATGTGCCGAGCGCACCGATGGTCGAGAAGTCGGCGCTGCGGTCGGCGAGCTCGACGCGCAGCATGAAGCGCATCTTGCTGAGCCAGGCGAGGAGTCCCTCGGCCTCCGCGGCATCCACGAGCAGCCACGTCGTCTCGCCGTCGTCGACGACGCGCATGGCGTACTCGAGCCGCCCATTGACGTCGAGCTGCAGCGTCTCGCTCGACTGGCCGGGCTGCAGGCCCTTGATCGACTGCGAGGTGAGCGAGTCGAGCCAGCTCAGCCGGTCGGGGCCGCTCACGGCGACGATGCCGCGGTGTCCGAGGTCGACGACCGCGGCGCCGGAGGCAAGCAGCTTCTGCTCGCCGAGCGGGTTGCCGTAGTGCTGGGGCGGGGATCCGACGGCGCCCGGCAGCGACTCGAAGGGTGAGGTATTATTCGACACGGGAGAGGCTCCCCGAGGAATGGGTGCGCAGGTCCTGGCCGAGCGCGGCGATGTCCCAGGCCCACAACAGTCGGCCCTCGACGAGGCCGTACATGCGCGTCGCCGCCGAATACTCCTTGGCCGAGGCCGTGCGCAGCACGGCATCCGTCGCCAAGTCGATGCGCGGACCCGTGATCTGGCCGACGTAGAGCTCGCTGACCCCGAGCGGATGTACGAGGGAGACCTCGATGTCGAAGCCGCCGTCGTTGTTGCGCAGGGCCTCGACCGACTCGGCGTCGGCGTAGGGCTTCGCACCGACGCCCGGAAGCATCGCCGGCCCGGCGTCGCCCTCGTGCGAGGGGCGGCTGAGCCGCCAGTAGCCCGTCTCGACGACGTGGGTCGAGCCGGCCTCGTGCCCTGCCGAGGGGTTGAGTGACCAGGTGTACGACGTGTAGTTGAGGTACGGCAGGCCGTCGTGGGTGAAACTGAGCCGCTGCCCGAACTCGTGCTCGCGCACCTCGTCGCCGACGGCGTAGTGCACGACGCCCGTGCCCTCCCAGAGCCCGATGAGCCAGGAGAGCGGAACGAGCTCGGCGGGAAGATCGGCGTTGAGCTCGATCACGCTGCGGCCCTGCCCATCATCGGAGGCGCGCTCAGCGCTGGCCACGGAAGAGGTTGTAGAGCACGACGACCGACGTGTACGCGATCGCGAGGCTCGCCAGCACGAGGAGTCCGGTGTAGAAGAGTTCCAGGGCGACGATCATGACTCCAGCCTAACCGCTGGGGCCGGTACCCGCACGGCGCGACAGGATCAGGAAATGACGAGGAAGACCACGGATGCCGCGGCGAGCACCACGAGGGCACCTCCGGTCGACGTCATGACGCGCGAGACGAAGCCCTCCTTGCGGCGGATCGCCAGCTGCACCACGAAGGCGCCGATGACCGTGACTGCGAACACGATGGCGACCCACGCGAAGTAGTGGTCGGGGTGGGCGATCAGCCCGATCAGCACCGCACCGATGATCGCGACGGCCCACACGGGGAGGATGCTTGCTAGCTGCCAGGTCACGAAGCAATCTTAAGGCGCTTGTAGACTGGGCGCAGGCACTTTGGAGGACCCGTGGCGCAGCTGCTTATCCTGACCTCTGCGGGCGACGATGACGTACTCCCCGCATTGGGGCTACTGAGTCATAAAACTCGGCAGATACCGGCCGAGCCGGCTTCGCTCATCACCGCGCCCACGTGCGACCTCATCTTCATCGACGCCCGCTTCGATCTCGCCAGCTCGAAGTCGCTGTGCAAGATCCTGCACACCACCGGCGTCACGGTTCCCCTCATCCTGATCCTCACCGAGGGCGGCCTCACCGCGGTCAGCGCCGACTGGGGTGTAGACGACGTCATCCTCGAGGGCGCGGGGCCTGCCGAGGCCGACGCCCGCATCCGGCTCGCCATCGGCCGCCAGGCGCAAGACAAGTCGAGCAGCAAGATCCAGGCGTCCGGTGTCGTCATCGACGAGGCGAGCTACTCAGCGAAGGTGCACGGCAAGCCGCTCGACCTCACGTTCAAAGAGTTCGAGCTGCTGCGCTTCCTCGCCACGCACCCCTCCCGCGTCTTCACCCGCGAACAGCTGTTGAGCGAGGTGTGGGGTTACGACTACTTCGGCGGCACACGCACCGTCGACGTGCACGTCCGTCGTTTGCGCGCGAAGCTCGGCGACCTCGAGTCGCTCATCGGCACGGTGCGCAACGTCGGCTACCGCTTCAACGTCTACGAAGACGAAAACGAGCGCTTCCCCGCGCCGCTCGCCAACTGACCGGTACCCCATGCCCGACTCCGGAGCGGCTTCACACGGCATCCACGAGCTGCCGGCCAAACCGGTGTGGTTCGACACCCTCGTGCAGCGGGCCACCCGCTTCGACGGGCAGCCGCCCTTCTCCGACGGCAGCCTCGTCGACCTCGCGACGGGTTCGCGCACGATTCTGGCGATCGGGGATGTCGCCGCCGCCCTCCTCGCGGAGAGCGAAGCCGAGCTCGTGGTCGACCCCGATGCGCGACAGCACGGTCACGGCGGCGAGCTGCTCGACGCCCTGCTCGAGCGGATTCCGTCGGGCCTGCGCGTGTGGGCCCACGGCGATCACCCCGCCGCCCGGGCGCTCGCGGCAAGCCGCGGGCTCGTGCCGGTGCGGGAGCTGCTGCAGTTGCGGGTGAAAGTCGCCCCCGCGCCCGGTCACGGCGGGTCGAGCAGGTCGCCCAGCGACCGCATCGGGGCCCCAGAACGCTCAACGGACGCGGGTTTCAGTACGGCCGCGGACGGCCTACTCGCCCAAGGCACCGGCGTTGCCAGCGCCGCGAGCGCCTTCGACCCCGACGCCTGGCTCGCGCTCAACGCCCGCGCCTTCGCGAGCCACCCCGAGCAGGGCCGCGTGACCCGCGCCGACCTCGACGTACTCATGCGCGAGTCGTGGTTCGAGGCGGCCGACCTCCTGTTGCTGCACGACGGAGCCGAGCTCATCGGCTACTGCTGGCTCAAGGTCGAGCACGGCGTCGGCGAGTTCTACGTCGTCGGGGTCTCGCCGGATCGCCAGGGCGAGGGGCTGGGCCGACGGCTCGTGCGGGCCGGGCTCGCGCGGCTCGCCGAACGCGGCATCCGCACCGCCTCGCTGTATGTCGAGGGCGACAACGCACCGGCCCTCGGCCTGTACCGGTCGCTCGGATTCGCCGACCACTCGATCGACGTGCAGTACGCCGCCCCGTGAGAGCTGCGACGAGAAGTCGTTCATCCGTCATCCACGAGCAAATGGGATGATGGCGGGATGGAAAGCGAAAACCCCCTCGTCGACTCACTCGTTCCGACCGAGGGTCTCGATGAGTACGACATCGATGAGTCGTCGAGCGTCGACGACGGCACGCTGCCCTACGACCGCTACCTCGATCGCGAGCTGAGCTGGCTCGCGTTCAACCAGCGTGTGCTCGAGCTCGCCGAAGACACTTCGCTGCCGCTGCTCGAGCGGGCCAACTTCCTCGCCATCTTCGCGAGCAACCTCGACGAGTTCTTCATGGTGCGCGTCGCAGGCCTCAAGCGCCGCATCGCGACGGGTCTCGCCGTGCCGACGAACGTCGGACGTGCCCCCGAAGACGTGCTCGCCGCGGTGAGCGCCAAGGCCCACGAACTGCAACACCGCCACGCCGTCGCGTTCGGCGAGGAGGTCAAGCCGGAGCTCGACGAGGCCGGCATCCACATCGAGACGTGGAGCGACCTCGACGAGGCCGACCGTGACCGCGCGCACGAGATCTTCTCGCTGCAGATCTTCCCCGTGCTCATGCCGCTCGCCGTCGACCCAGCGCACCCGTTCCCCTACATCTCAGGCCTCTCCCTCAACCTCGCGGTGCGCGTGCGCAATCCGAAGACGAACCGGGTCGAGTTCGCGAGACTCAAGGTGCCGACCGTGCTGCCGCGGTTCGTGCAGCTTCCTAACGACGGGAGTGGCCGGCTCCGCTTCATCCCGATCGAAGACCTCATCTCCAACCACCTCACCGAGCTGTTCCCCGGCATGGAGATCCTCGAGCACCACGAGTTCCGCGTGACCCGCAACGAAGACGTCGAGGTCGACGAGGACGAGTCGGAGAACCTCATCCAGGCGCTCGAGAAGCAGCTGCTCAACCGCCGCTTCGGGCCGCCCATCCGTCTCGAGATCACCGAGGACATGGACGACCTCACGCTCGGGCTCCTCGTGCGCGAGCTCGACATCACCGAGCAGGAGGTCTACCGCCTGCCCGCGCCGCTCGACCTCGGTGGGCTCTTCCAGCTCAACCGCATCGACCGCCCGCTGCTCAAGTACGCGAAGCACGTGCCGACCACGAGCGTCAATCTGCTGCCGAGCGAGCCGAACGCCGCGCCCAACATCTTCACCTCGATCGCCAAGGGCGACGTGCTGCTGCAGCACCCCTACGAGTCGTTCTCGACGAGCGTGCAGGCATTTCTGGAGCAGGCGGCCACCGACCCGCACGTGCTCGCCATCAAGCAGACGCTCTACCGCACGAGCGGCGACAGCCCCATCGTGCAGGCGCTCATCACGGCGGCCGAGGCGGGCAAGGCCGTTCTCGCGCTCGTCGAGATCAAGGCGCGCTTCGACGAGTCGGCCAACATCAACTGGGCCCGCAAGCTCGAGAAGGCCGGCGTGCACGTCGTCTACGGCCTCGTCGGCCTCAAGACCCACTGCAAGCTGGCCCTCGTCATCCGCCAGGAGCGCGGCGTGCTGAAGCACTACAGCCACATCGGAACGGGCAACTACAACCCCAAGACGAGCCGCATCTACGAAGACCTCGGCCTGTTCACCGCCGACGACGTCGTGGGCAAAGACCTCACGCGCCTCTTCAACGAGCTCTCCGGCTATGCCATCGAGAAGAAGTTCAAGCGCCTGCTCGTCGCGCCCCTCCACCTGCGCAAGGGACTCCTCAAGGCGATCAAGACCGAGACCGACAACGCCAAGGCGGGACTGCCCTCCGGCATCCGCATCAAGCTCAACTCGATCGTCGACGAGGCGATCATCGACGCGCTCTACCGGGCCAGCAACGCCGGCGTGCCCGTCGACCTCGTCGTGCGCGGCATCTGCGGCATCCGCCCGGGCGTCGAGGGCATGAGCGAGAACATCCGGGTGCGTTCCGTGCTCGGCCGCTACCTCGAGCACGCGCGCATCTTCTCCTTCGTCAACAACGGCGACCCGCAGGTCTACATCGGCAGCGCCGACATGATGCATCGCAACCTCGACCGACGCATCGAGGCGCTCGTGCGGCTCGTCGACGTCGACCAGTTGCGCCAGATCGACGAGCTGTTCGAGCTCGCCCTCGCCGAAGACACCTCGTCGTGGTGGCTCGACGAGTCGGGTGACTGGACGCGCCACTCCAGGACCGAGTCGGGCGAGCCTCTGCGCGACATGCAGAACGTGATCATGAAGCGCATCTCACAGCGCAAGCGAGCGGTCAGCCGCTAGCGGCGCGCGGGGTCATGCGCAGCCTCGAGCTGACGTTCGACGAGACGACGGATGCCGCCATCCGGAGAGACTGGGACACCGTGGCCGCGGCGGGCCTGCCGAGCCTCGCGAGCCACGCCTCCGCGAGCAACCGTCCGCACATCAGCATCGCCGTCGGGCCGGAGCTCGCAGCGGGCGACGAGCTCGCCGCGGCACTGCGGGCGCTGCCCCTCACGCTGCGGTTCGCCGGTTTCGTGATCTTCGGCCCGCGACGCGGCAGCTTCGTGCTCGCCCGCGCGGTCGTCGTCTCGCGCGACCTGCTCGAGCTGCACGCCGCGGCGCACGCGACACAACCCGGTGTGCTCGAGGTGACGCTTCCCGACCGGTGGACGCCGCACGTCACGCTCGCCCGACGACTCACGGCGGCGCAACTCGCGATCGCGTTCGACGGGCTGCCCGCGGCATCCGACGGGCAGATGGTCGGCGCCCGACTGTGGGACAACGCGACCCGCGAGCTCACGACGCTCGTCTGACCCACGTCCGTCGGGCCATCCCCTGTGGTCTTGCCGAAGGCCGTGGGTTCGAGACCTCCCACGGCGAAACGCGCGACGCGCGGGCGGGTTGCGCGGGAGGGCATGGGGGCGGGCAGAATGAACGCATGACGTTATGCACCGCGAGCGACTGCCGGCGAACCTCACGGTGAGCGAACCGCCCCTCCCCGTGCTCGCGGCCGGCGCGCTCTGCTGGCGTGTGGTTGCAGGCAAGGCGCTCGTGCTGCTCGTGCACCGCGGCAACCGTGCCGACGTGTCTCTGCCGAAAGGCAAGGTCGACCCGGGCGAGACGCTGCCGCAGACTGCCGTGCGGGAGATCGAGGAGGAGACCGGGCTCGCGATCACGCTCGGCGCGCCCCTCGGCACGGTCGAGTACACGCTGCCGAACGGCCGCGAGAAGGTGGTCTACTACTGGTCGAGCGAGGTGACCGAGAAGGCCCTGGACGCCTCGACCTTCAAGCCGAACTCCGAGATCTCCGCCGTCGAGTGGGTGCCGATCGACAAGGTACGCAAGAAGCTCAGCTACGCGCACGACATCGACATCGTCGACCGCTTCGAGGAACGCTTCGCGGCCGGAAGGGCACGCACGTTCGCGATCATCGCCCTGCGCCACGGAACCGCCGTACCACCCTCCATGTGGGACGGCCCCGACGCCACCCGGCCCCTCATGCAGCGGGGCGCCGACCAGGCGCTCAGCATCGCGCCCGCGATCGCGGCGTTCTCGCCCACCAAACTCGTGTCGAGCACCGCCGCCCGGTGCCTCGCGACCATCGCGCCGCTCGCCGGAGCGCTCGGGTCGCCGGTGAAGGAGACGGAGACGCTCAGCCAGGACGCCTGGGAGATGGGCACGGCCGATGTGGAGAGGCTCGTCGCCAAGCGCATGGCGAAGCGTGTGTCGGCCGTGCTGTGCAGCCATGGGCCCGTGCTTCCGGAGATCATCCTCGAGATCGCGCGCGTCACCGAGTCGCCGACCGACTCGGCGCTGCGCCGTGCGGCGGAGCTGTCAACGGGCGAGTACGCCGTCATGCACGTCGCCCGCACGTTCTCGCAGCACGGGATCGTCGCCGTGGAGACGCACGGCCCGGCGCTTGCCTAAGGTTTCGCCGCTCGTTTACCTCCCGTTCACCTCTCGGGGCGAGTCTGGTTAATCTCCGCGCATAGCGTCGTGTATCGGGTCGGCACCGGCCCTCATCCTGTAGTAGTCCCGAAACATTCCCGAAGGGAAACCCGTGAAGACGGCAACATCGAACTTCAAGCGCTTCGGCAGCGTCGCTGCCATCGCCATCGCAGGCACCATGCTCTTCAGCGGCTGCGCAGCCAACGAGAGCACCCCCGCAGGCGAGACGGCCAGCGACCTCTCCGGCACCCTGGACGGCGCCGGAGCATCGTCGCAGGGCAGTGCGCAGGACGCATGGGTCGCGGCATTCCAGACGGCCAACCCCGCCGTGACGATCAACTACGAGCCGTCCGGTTCGGGTGCAGGCCGTGAGGCGTTCATCGCCGGCGGCACCGACTTCGCCGGATCCGACTCGTCACTCAAGGACGAGGAGATCGAGGGCGGCTTCGCCTCCTGCGTCGCCGACACCGGCTATGTCGAGGTTCCCGTCTACATCTCCCCCATCGCCGTGATCTTCAACGTGGAGGGTGTCGACGACCTCAACCTCGACGCGACCGTCCTCGCCGGCATCTTCAAGGGCACCATCACGACGTGGGATGACGCGGCAATCGCCGCCCTGAACCAGGACGCGACGCTTCCCTCCGCTCCGATCACGGCCGTCCACCGCGCCGACGACTCGGGTACCACCAAGAACTTCGCCGACTACCTCGGCAAGGTCGCTCCCGACGTGTGGGACGCAGAAGCAGCCGACACCTTCCCCTACTCCGGTGGCGAGGCCGCCCAGGGCACCTCGGGCGTCGTCGACGCAGTGACCAACGGCACGAACACCATCGGCTACGCCGACGCGTCGAAGGCCGGCGACCTCGGTGTCGCGAAGATCAAGGTCGGCGACGAGTTCGTCGCCTACTCGCCGGAGGCGGCAGCTGCCGTCGTCGAGGAGTCGCCGCTCGTCGAGGGTCGCGACGCGACCGACCTCGCGATCGCGGTCGACCGCAAGACGACCGACCCGAGCCACTACCCGCTCGTGCTCGTGAGCTACGTCATCGCATGCCAGGAGTACACGGACGCCGAGGTCGGCCCGCTCGTCAAGGCCTACCTCTCGTACCTCACCTCGGAAGACGGCCAGGCCGAAGCGGCCGACTCCGCCGGAGCCGCTCCCCTCTCCGCCGACCTGTCGGCCAAGGTAGCGACCGCCATCGAGGCGATCAAGTAACAACCACCCAGACCTGTCGGGCTGTGGATCGCCGTGCTGATTGCACGGTGATCCACGGCCCGACAGACTTGGGTCCGGCGGGTTCGACCCGCCACCACCACTTCACCTCCAGCAGATGGGTCCCGGAACACCAATGACGACTGCACCAACGTCGCGAGCCAAGCTCCGGCTCGGAGATCGCGTCTTCTCCGGCAGCACCGTGACCGCGGGCATCATCATCCTTGTCGCGCTGGCCGCGGTGGCCGTCTTCCTCTTCGCCCAGAGCATCCCGGCTCTCATGGCCGACCCGGCCGACCTCAAGGGCGCCCCGTCGAGCTTCTGGGCCTACGTCGCACCGCTCGCCTTCGGCACGGTCTGGGCCGCGTTCCTCGCCCTCGTCATGGCGCTGCCGATCTCCATCGGCATCGCCCTCTTCATCTCGCACTACGCGCCGCGCCGCGTAGCCCAGATGCTCGGCTACATCATCGACCTGCTCGCGGCGGTTCCCTCCGTCGTCTTCGGCCTGTGGGGCATCAAGGTGCTCGCCCCGGCGGTCACCCCGCTGTACAACTGGCTCGTCGACCACTTCGGCTGGTTTCCGCTCTTCTCCGCGCCGGTCTCCGGAACCGGGCGCACCGTGCTCACCGTCGCCATCGTGCTCGCCGTCATGATCATCCCGATCATCACCGCGGTCACCCGTGAGGTCTTCCTCCAGACGCCCCGGCTCCACGAGGAGGCCGCGCTGGCCCTCGGTGCCACCCGCTGGGAGATGATTCAGATGGCGGTGCTGCCGTTCGGCCGCCCCGGCATGATCTCCGCCGCGATGCTCGGACTCGGGCGCGCCCTCGGCGAGACCATGGTCGTCGCCATGGTGCTGTCGCCCGCCCTCCTGATCACCTTCGTGCTCACCGGGTCGACCAACTCGCCGACGATCGCGGGAAACATCGCGCTGAACTTCCCCGAGGCGCACGGCATCGACGTCAATGTGCTCATCGCGACGGGCCTCATCCTCTTCGCCATCACGTTCGTCATCAACTCCATCGCCCGCGTCGTCATCAATCGCCGCAAGGCGTTCTCTGGAGCGAACTAGTGACCGCCGCAACCGCCAGCCCCGGGGATGTCTCCGCCAATTCCCTCACGGCCGGACGCCTGCCGCGCTGGGCGCCGTGGGCCCTGCTCGGCCTGAGCTGGCTCGTATTCCTCGTGATCTTCGGCTTCGTCCGCAGCGCCAACGGCGGTGACTTCAACATCGCCGCGGCGCTCTTCCTCGGCACGGTCGTCTTCGACATCCTCATCTTCGTCGTCACCCACCTCGTGGAGGGCGCCCGCCAGGCGCGCGACCGCCTTGTCACCTCCCTCGTCGCGACGGCCTTCATCATCGCGCTCCTACCCCTCGTGTCGCTGCTCTACACGGTGCTCGTCGCCGGCCTCCCCCGTTTCGACGTCGACTTCTTCTCCCAGTCGATGCGCAACGTCGTCGGCGAGGGTGGCGGCGCACTGCACGCCATCATGGGCACACTGCTCATCACGGGCGCGGCGACCGTCATCTCGGTGCCCGTCGGACTGCTCACCGCTATCTACCTCGTCGAGTACGGCCGCGGCCGGCTCGCGAGGGCGATCACGTTCTTCGTCGACGTCATGACGGGCATCCCGTCCATCGTCGCGGGCCTGTTCGCCTACGCGTTCTTCTCCTTGATCCTCAAAGACCCGGGCGTTCGTTTCGGTCTCGGCGGGGCCGTGGCACTCTCGCTGCTGATGATCCCCGTGGTCGTGCGTTCGAGCGAGGAGATGCTCAAACTCGTCCCCAACGAGCTGCGCGAGGCGTCGTACGCGCTCGGTGTGCCGAAGTGGCTCACGATCCTGAAGATCGTCATCCCGACATCCATTGCCGGAATCACTACGGGCGTCACGCTCGCCATCTCGCGCGTCATCGGCGAGACCGCTCCGCTGCTGCTGATCGCGGGCTTCACGGCGAGCATGAACTACAACCTCTTCGACGAGAAGATGATGTCACTGCCGGTGTTCGTGTACACCCAGTACGCGAACCCGGGCAGCGACGTGCAGCCCTACCTCGAACGCGCGTGGGCCGGAGCGCTCGCCCTCATCGTCATCGTGATGGTGCTCAACCTCATCGCCCGACTCATCGCCCGCATCTTCTCCCCCAAGCTCGGCCGCTAGCTCACGCTGGCAGAAAGTAAGGAAACTCGTGTCTAAGCGCATCGAAGTCACCGACCTCAACGTCTACTACAGCAAGTTCAAGGCCGTCGAAGACGTCACGCTGACGATCGAGCCGCGCACCGTGACCGCCTTCATCGGGCCGAGCGGTTGTGGCAAGTCGACCTTCCTGCGCACGCTCAATCGCATGCACGAGGTCATCCCCGGCGCCTACGTCGAGGGTGAGGTGCGCATCGACGGCAACAACCTCTACGCGACCGGCGTCGACCCGGTGCTCGTGCGGCGCCAGGTGGGCATGGTGTTCCAGCGGCCGAACCCGTTTCCGACGATGTCTATCCGCGACAATGTGCTCGCGGGAGTGAAACTCAACAACCGCCGCATGACGAAGAGCGAGGGCGACGAGCTCGTCGAAAGGAGCCTGCAGGGCGCGAACCTGTGGAAAGAGGTGAAGGACCGCCTGGCGCTCCCCGGCTCCGGCCTCTCGGGTGGACAGCAGCAGCGCCTGTGCATCGCCCGCGCCATCGCCGTATCGCCCGAGGTGATCCTCATGGACGAGCCGTGCTCGGCGCTCGACCCCATCTCGACGCTCGCGATCGAAGACCTCATCGAAGACCTCAAGAAGGACTACACGATCGTCATCGTGACCCACAACATGCAGCAGGCCTCGCGTGTCTCCGACCGCACGGCCTTCTTCAACATCGCGGGCACCGGCTCACCCGGCAAGCTCATCGAATACGACGACACCGCGACGATGTTCTCCAAGCCGAGCGTGCAGGCGACGGAGGACTACGTCTCCGGCAAGTTCGGATAGTCACGTACCGTCCACACGGGAGACGCCTGTCGCACTCGCGACAGGCGTCTCCCGGTTCGGGATGTCTCGGCTAGCTCTGAATCGCGACGACCGGTACACCGGTCGGGCGCTCCGAGCCACCGCGTGGCTCCACGGTGACGGCGACGGCGTCGCCGGCCTGCATGTCGCCGTCGAGCACGCTCCAGACCTTGCCGTCGCCGTCGACCGTGAAGGTTCCAGCGGCACGTGGGCCGGTGTCCTCGCCGATGTACCAGAGCTCGTACACCTTGTCGTCGGGCAGCGTGTCGATGCCCTCGACGATGAGAGCGGCGGAGAGCAATTCGTTCGACCAGACCAGCGTCGCCGTGCCTCCGCCAGAGACGTCGGACACGGCGTGCTGGGCATCGCCCGCCGCGTTGATCTCGGCGAGACGATCGGCCATGACCTGTCGGGTCTGTGCCTCGCCGATGGTATTGACGAGCACCCCGCCCCCGGCGACCAGACCGATGACGGCGGCAGCGCTCGCGAGCACGACAGCCGGACGGGAGAACCAGCGTGCCTGCGCCTTGCGCTCACCGGCGCTGACCCTCGGCGACGGCGACGGCGCAGTCCCCTCGAGAACCGCCTCCACGGGCGGGGAGAGCGGCGGCAGCTGCGGCATGGACGCGATGCGATCCATGATGCTCGCCTTGAGGGCGGGCGGTGGCTGCACGGGCTCGGTGGCCGCACCGAGCAGCACGGCGGTGTCGGCGAGCTCGGTCGCCTCCTGCCGCAGCGACTCGGAGTCGGCGAGCTCCAGCTCGAACGCAGCGTGCTCCTCGGGGCTCAAGGCGTTGAGGGCGTACGCGCCCGTCAGGGAGGCGGTATCCGCATCGTTCTTACGAATGTTGTCACTCACGATGCCACCCCCATCTCGTCGCGGAGGCGGATCATGCCGTCTCGCAGTCGTGTCTTCACTGTGCCGATCGGCACGCTCAGAAGTTCTGCCACCTCGCTGTGGCTGTAGCCGCCGTAGTACGCGAGGGAGACGGCTTGTCGTTGCAGTTCGGTGAGTCGAAGCATCGCCTTTTCCACCCTCTCGTGCTCGATACGAATCTGTACGGCCTCCGAGACGTTGTCGTAAGCGGCATCGTAGTCACGGATGCCGATCTTGGTGTCGCGGTTTCGCGACGCCTGGGACGCCCGCACGCGGTCGACCGCACGGCGATGCGCCATGGTCATGATCCACGTGGATGCTCCACCCTTGCGGGCGTCGTAGCGGGTCGCGTTCTCCCATATCTCGAGGAAGATCTCCTGGGTGACTTCCTCAGATTGAGCGTGATCCCGCAGCAACCGACGCACGAGACCGAACACGCGCGGGGCCATCTGGTCGTACAACGACGCGAACGCTCCCTGATCGCCGAGGGCGACGGACGCCAGCAACTCGTCACTCGTCGCCGAGACCGCAGGCACGAAGCCCTGATCGTCAGCGTCGCGTGTCATGAGTCCTAGCATGACAGTAGTTCGACACAACCCTTGAATCGGATTGCCCTCGGCGCGGGATTGCCATGTGATCGTGACATCGGGTGCGGCGACAGGGAGGTGCCGGGCCGCAGAACGCCTCTCGGCGCAAGGCCGCTCGAAGCGGCTATTAGTGGAGCCCGGGGTTACCGCGGCCCGGCTCGATCTATTTTACAGACGTTGCGCTCCGCCGTGTCAGTTCTGTTCGCTCACGGCGAGGTCTCGGCCCTCTAATCGAGGTTGCCGGCACGGTCGAGTCGCGCGCACGCGCTGAGCTCATCGCCGGTGAGGGTGAGGCGGAGCGCGCGGCGGGTGAGTTCGGTGGCTCGCTCGGGCGTGACGATGTCGACGTCGTCGGCGACGCTCACACAGCCGGCCGAGGTGATGCGGCAGAACGCTGCGGCACGGTCGAGCGCCGTCGCGAAGTCGCCGCGGAAGACTCCGCGAAGGATCTCGTCGGCGAGGTCGGTGATCTCATCGGGGCCGGTGGGCATGGGAGCGCCGGCGACTGCGGCGTCGATCGTGCCGAGCACCTCGGTGCCGCGCTGGAAGAGATAGGCCGTGCCATCCGCGTCCTGGCGGATCAACAGGCGCAGCAGGTAGATGCGCCAGAGCGCCCCGGGCAGGCTCTTGGCGCTCGAGCGTGCCCACAGCTCGGAGAGGGCGTCGACGCCGTTCTCGTCTGTGTACGCGACGAGACGCTCCACGACCGCGGGGTCGGTGGTCTCCCGGCCTCGCGCCACGAGGGCGTGGGCGCTGTCGTGCGCGACACGCAGAATCTGAGCGGGATCCTGTCCGCCCTCGTAGGTGTCGAACTTGTCGCCGGAGTACTGCGTCGGCTTATGGAACTCATCGGTCATCACTACACGCTACATTTAACGCAGGGGCCTCTAGCTCAGTTGGTAGAGCATCGGACTTTTAATCCGTGGGTCGTCGGTTCGAGCCCGACGGGGCCCACCCTTGGGATCCGCGCGGTCGCGAGGAATGGCCACGATCGCGCGGCGTGTTTGAAGCGGCATCGTCGGCGTGTGCCCACTATCTGCCCACGAACGCCGCTGAACCGGTCGCATCCAGTGCGGCATCCACGTCGTCATCGAAGAGGTCGCTGTAGCCGCCTGAGGTCGTTGCCGCCGACTTGTGACCAAGCGTGCGCTGCACGCCGCTTCGTGTTGAGCCCTCCGCGCTGCGCCCGCGTCGACCTCGGACCCTCGAAAAGCCGATCCTGCACCATCTAGATCTTCTCGTGTCGCTCGCTCCGTCGCGCTTGTCGCCGCCACAGTAGAGCTTGTGGTGCGTTGCGTATGAGACGCTCTTGGCGACGTGCCTGCACCTGTCGGGACCGCCATGCCCGCCTTACCTAGCTCGTGACGACGTGCGCGATTGCCTCGTCCATGCCGATGGGCTTCGGCTCGAGGAGCTACCCGCAGGGTGGGGGCACCACTACCCAACCAAGTGACGGTGACCCCGTCTGGCCTGAGCGTTGGCTGCCGATAGTTGTCTTCGACCGTTGCACGGGCGACGACAACGGACCGTTGGCGCTCTCAAGCGATGAGGCGCGAGTACGTCCGTGGGTCCGGCCCCAACGGTGAGAACGTTGGTGATTCAGTTGGAGAGCAGAAGTCTGCGGGCCGCGGTGGCAGCCGCGAGGTTACTCGTTACGACAGGCAGGCCGGCCCGAGCGACCAGCGTTTCATAGTTGTCGAGGGCTCTGAGATTGGTGCAACTCAACATCACCACATCGGCATCGTCATCTCCTTTGACGAAGTTCTCCAAGTCTCCAGGCCGCACATCGGCGATGTCGTGATCGAGAGTGAGTCCCAGCGCTTCGCTGGACGTGGCCGTCAAGCCGAATGACTCTAGGTAAGTCACTTCGGCTTGCGTGATCTGGGCGTCGTAGGGGGTCCGAAGGCGAACCCGGCTGCCATGGTTGCGGAGGGCGTCCACCATCGCACGAGCCGTGGTCACCACTGCACTGCCTGAAGCCCTTGCCAGACGCGCGGCTAGATCCGCTTCATGTTCAGCGCCGAGAATGAATGTGCCGCTAGTGCAGGCGAAAATAAGTATGTCGGGACGCATGTCGGAAAGAATGGCGGCCTCTTTCTCCGCCTCGAGCTCCATCGCCCGCAGGTCCGGCTCTGTCACAGACTTCAACGACATACGCGCAAAATGGCACGATGCTAGGTCCCTCAGGCGATGGGGCAATTCCTGCTCCACCATGGTGTCGGTCGATGGCACGAGAATGCCCACGCGGGCGAGTGAGGACGACATATGAGCTGCTTCCCTGTCGAGTTCGGAGCGGGGCGGGCCGCTCAAGGCCCACCCCGCGTTTTTAGATGAGTCTGCTGTCGCCGGTCTCTGCCGCCGTCGGATCGAGGTCCCAAGTGGTGAGGATGTCGGCAAGGGTGCCATCATCTTTCATCCTCGTGATCTGTTCGTCGAGAGCGTCCGTAAGCTCCTTCGCGTTCTTGGCTGCGTAGAAGCCGGTTTGGCCGGGATTGGTCGATGCGGCGATCTCGTCGCTTTCATCGATGACCTTCACCTGGTAATCGGAGTCCGCATAGCTGAGACTCGCAGCCCCATAGCTGTCGATTGCCACGTCGATGCGTCCAGTTTCGAGATCCTGTTGCAGCTCAACCGACGACGGGTACAGAGACAGATCTCCACCGAGGCTGGCCTGGAGATCCTCGACCCAGAGGTTGCCGTCGATCGCACCAACTCGAAGGCCTCTCATGTCGTCGACTGAACTCACACCCTCTGACGAGATGACGCCCATCTGGTCGAGGTAGATCGGCTCGGTGACACTAGCTTGTTCAGCGCGCGCCACCGTGCGGTAGATCGAGCCAATGGCCACGTCGATGCGGTTCTGTTGGACGGCCGGGATGAGCCCGCTGTAGTCGAGAGGGGTGGCCACGACGTCGAGGCATTCTGCTTTGGCGAATGCGTTGATGATGTCTCCATCGACGCCGCTAGGGGCGCCGTCGAGGATCTGCGTGTAAGGAAGGAATGTGGGAACGCCCACTGTCAGAGATCCGGCGGTGATTGTGTCGAATTCGTGCTCTGGTGTGCAATCTGCCGCGGCGGAATTCGATGCTGTCGTGTCCGAGCTGCAACCGGTGGCAGCGATCACGACAGCCAGCGCGGCTGCTGCGACGAAGGTAATACGCAATTTCATGATGGTCCTTCTGTGTGAGTTGGGCGGTGCAGGATCAGGCGAGGTGACGACTAAGGCGCCGCTCGAGTCGGGCAACGAGCCGACTCGCGGGGACGGCGATCACGGCATACAGGAGACCGGCGAGAAGTAGCACTTCGACATACCGGAACGATGAAGCGCCAATGGAGTAGGCGCGGCTGAGAAGTTCAGGAACCGCGATTGTGAAGGTGAGCGAGGTGGCCTGGAAAATCTGAATCGCGAACCCTAGGAGACCAGGAAGGGCCACCCGCATGGCCTGCGGTAGAACGACGAATCGGAAGGCGTCACCTCGTGCGAAACCGAGAGCTGACGAGGCCTCGTGCTGCCCCCGCGCGACCGCCTCGAGCCCGCCTCTCATAATCTCACTCGTGAACGACGCGGTCGTGAAGGAGAGAGCGATCCAGGCCGAAGGTATGTCATCAAGTGTGATGCCTGCCGAGGGGAGTCCGTAGTACACGAACTGCAGAACGACTAAGGCAGGCGCACCTCGACCAATCTCAACCACGCCAACGGTCACCCACCGGACAATCCGCGATTGTGATTGAACGAGTACGGCGAAGAGAAGCCCCAGTGGAAGCCCGATAGCAAGGCTGATGGCGGTGATCTGGAGACTCAGCAACAGCCCCGACAACAGTGGTGGCAGCCACTCGATCATGCTGTAACCCCCGATCGGCGTAGACGGCGATCAAGCCCGCGGGAGAGCAAACCTAGCGGTAGAGCCATCGCGATATAGGCTGCGCACGCGATGGCGTAGTACTCGAGGCCGGCAGGTGACGCACGCGTAGCATTCTGGGTCAAGAATGCGATCTCCGTCACTCCGATGACCGAGGCGATTGATGTGTCTTTGAGGAGCGCTATAGCGAATGTGGTCGCAGCCGGGAGAGCGACTTTGATGGCTTGGGGCGCAATGATCGCCTTGTAAGTGGTGAAGCGCGAGAATCCAAGAGCGCTTGACGCTTCGAATTGGGTTGCAGGGATACTGAGCAGCGCCCCTCTGTAGACCTCAGCGAGATACGCGGCCGACACAACTCCAAGCCCGATCACCGCGGCCGACAAGGCATCGAACCGAAATTGACCGACCGATACTCCGAAATACAGAACGAATAGCCACACAACTATCGGCACTCCGCGAATGATGTCCACGACGAGCCTGGTGAGCTCGCGTGCAACTCGGGAGTTCGACCGCAGAAGGGCCACGATGGGAACGCCAAGGATTGCGCCTAGGAGAAATGCTCCAGTGGCAACGCCGAGCGAAAAAGGAAGCCCTATCAGTACGGGTTGGAGAAGGTCGATCATCGATCAGTCACCGCCGCGAGGAACTTGCGAGTTCTTTCGTGCTGAGGATCTGCCATGAGCGTGACTGGATTACCCTGCTCAATGATTCTTCCGTCCGCCATCACGACGAGGTGATCTGAGACCTCGCGGGCAAAATGCATTTCATGCGTGACGACGATCATCGTCATGCCTTCCGCGGCCAGCTCCCGCATGACGGCGAGAACCTCCATGCCGAGTTCGGGGTCTAACGCGGAAGTGGGCTCGTCGAAGAGCATCACCTTGGGATCCAGAGCAAGAGCGCGAGCGATGGCGATGCGCTGCTGCTGCCCACCTGAAAGAGTCCCCGGGTAGGCGTCTGCTTTGCCACCAAGGCCGACACGCGTCAGCAGTGCGTCTGTTCTAACGCCGGCTTCTTTGCTTGGCCGGCCCAGGATTCGTTCTTGCGGCAGAGTGATGTTGCGCCGGACCGTTAGATGCGGGAACAGGTTGAAGGATTGGAACACCATGCCGACTGACCGCCGAAGGGCCGCGAGCTCTTTGGCCGGGACGGGTTTGGACACATCCAGCGCGTGCCCTTCCACTTCGACCTCGCCCGAGTCGGGCCGTTCAAGCAGGTTTACGCAACGCAGCAAGGTGCTCTTGCCCGCCCCACTCGGCCCGATCAATGCGGTAACGCTCCCAGCGTTCACCGCCAACGAGACATCGTCCAACACGGTCTGGCCATGGAATGCCTTCGAGACATGCCGCATCTGGACTGCGGGCATTTTGTCGACAGACTTGGACACGGTGAGAACCTTTCGGAAGCGGGACGACGTTGGTTTCAGAACGCTAACAGCCATTGCGCCGGATTGTCCTACGTTTTTTGTTAACATCTTGTTTCGGCAGTCGCGGGCTGCCCGGATGTCCCGTACAAAGTCACGGATTCACGCAGAAAGACCATTTGCAGATCGTTGGACTATTTGCTAGACCTTGATGCATGACAGACGTAACAGCTGCGGATCGTGTGGCGCACTCGCTTCGTCTCGACGTGATCGAGGGGCGTCTTCGTTCGGACGATCGATTGAAGGACAACGAGATTGCGGCAAATCACGACGTTTCGCGGCACACAGCACGGGAAGCTCTACGCATCCTCGTTCGCGACGGCCTAGCTGTATCTCGGCTGAACAGCGGCGTCGCCGTTCGCCGTCTGGATATGGCAGAGGTGCACGACATCTACGAGGTGAGGAGGATGGTCGAAGCGGCCGCGATCGACCGGGCTTCGACCGCACCGGAGCACGTCTTCGAGGAACTCTCCTCTATCGTCACAGAAACCGAGGAACGCGGAGCAGCAAGTGACTGGAGCGGGGTCGGAACCGCCGGCGTTCGCTTTCACCAGGCTATTATCAAGCTCGCTCAATCACCTCTAATGAACGAGTACTTCGCAAACATCGTGGCGCAGCTACGGCTCGTTCTCGCATTCATGCCCGACGAAGGCGAATTTCAAAAGATCTGGACCCCGCGAGATCGGGAAATCTACGAATCGCTCGTCGGGGGCCGCCGCGATCAAGCGCGGCGGGAATTGATGTCCTACCTCGACGACTCCGAAGCCTTGATTATCGAAAATCTGCGCGCGCTCGACCGCCGACGCTAACCATCCGCTAAGCCACAAAAAGCCATAGCTAGACACCTCAGGAGAGCAACGCATGAGTACCGAAGCCGCATACCAGGCACAGGCCGAGAGCCCCCTTACGGTCGACCGCGACCTCTACGGCCGCTTCGCAGAGACGGATGGGCGTACGCTCGTCGACAGTTTCGAGATTCCCATTCGCTCCGGGCGTGCTTGGGAGGTGCCGGCTGGACATGTCGTTCGACTTCGCACCGTGGGAGGGCCTCAGGTGGGGGACCTCAACATCTGGAATCGCCATGACCCCCGCGAGCGCTTCTGGGCCGCACGCACCCGACAGCTCCACGCCGCACACGTCACTGAATTCGATCGACTCTGGTCAACCCTGCCGTTCCTGCGGCCTCTCGCAACGATCATCTCCGACACGCTGAAGAACTACGGAGTCGATTCAGAGGGGGGGCGAGTTCACGACCTTCTCGGCACTCGTTGCGACCCCTATGTGAACAAGATGCTGGTCGACGTGGACTTTGACTATCACTGCCACTCCAACCTCGTTCGGGCTATCCAGCCCTACCGGTTGACTGAATTCGACGTGCACGACGTCATCAATGTCTTCCAGTGCACCGGGCTCAACAGTGATGACCAGTACTTTATGAAGACCTGTCCGGCACAACCAGGCGACCACTTCGAGCTCTTCGCAGAAATCGACCTCCTCATGGCACTTTCTACCTGTCCGGGCGGCGACCTGTCGCTTCCAATGTGGGGAGAGAATGCTCAAGACCCCGTTGAAACCTGCCACCCCATTGGCGTGGACATCTACAAGCTCCCCGAAGATGCGCTGCAGGGATGGGCGCCCCCGACTCGAGCGAATTACACGGGGACGCACGCAATCAATCCGGTGCAGTGGGCATAGGGCGTCTCTTCTGCACTGAACCGTGTTGCCGCTTCCAGGAATCGTCGACAGCGCACCCAAAGGTTCGCCGGCACACTGAGACGTTCCGCCACAGACATGCACAACTAGAAATGAGACACCACAATGGTTCTTCTAGAAAGCGACTTGGGTGAAGGCTTTGGCGCGTGGGCGTTCGGTGACGACGAAGCGCTTCTGGACATTGTCACCGGCGCAAACATAGCTTGCGGCTTTCACGGTGGCGATCCGATGATCATCCGGAGGACTTGTCGCGCAGCCGTCGATCGGGGCGTAGCGATCGGGGCGCACGTGTCCTACCGAGATCTTGCAGGATTTGGCAGGCGACGCGTGGAGGTGCCGCCCGCTGACCTCGTAGACGAAATCCTGTACCAGCTAGGGGCACTGAATACTCTGTCTCGGTCTGTCGGTGGTCACGTTTCCTACCTCAAAGCGCACGGGGCTCTCTACAACACGGCCGCTCTCGACCCTGATGCAGCAGGCGCAATCGTCGAGGCCGTGACACTTTTCAATCCCGGGCTGCCGATCGTCTGCCAGGCCGGGACAGTCATGGAGCGTTTGGCTCGCGATGCCGGGCTGGCAACATTGTCCGAAATATTCGCTGACCGCGCGTACCAGACGAACGGTCTTCTGGTTCCGCGCAGTCAACCCGGCGCCGTCATCACCGATCCCGCAGAAGCAGCAACCCGCGCTGTACGCGCGGTGACCGAACTTCGCATCACGTCAATCGACAAAACCGTCGAGGTGCACTTACCCGAACCCGTCGCCGCCATATGCGTGCACAGCGATACCCCCGGCGCAGCACTCATAGCTTCCGCCGTACGGACCGCGCTAGAAGACGCCGGCGTGAGTCTCCGAGGACTCGGACATGACTGATGCAGTCGTACTCCCGGCTGGCGCCCGAGGACTCCTTATCGAGCCAGCGGACAGCTCTCCGCGAGCCCTGGCTTCAGCCCTCCGTGCAGTCGACAAGAACAATGTCGCCGAAGACATCGTCCCAGCCGCAACGACAGTTCTCGTCGTCGCGCGGAACGCTCACGAACTCCCGCTGCTCAGAGCTGTGATCAACGATGCCCTCGCATCGTTGGAGCAGGGAGCCGAAGCCCCGATGGGGCCTCTCCGTGAGATTCGGGTGCGATACGACGGACCCGACTTACCTGCCGTCGCACGCGCAGCGCACCTCACTGTGGAGGAAGTGATTGCGGCGCACAGTGACGCGGAACACATCGTCGAGTTTTTCGGGTTCGCTCCTGGAGTCGCCTACATCAAAGGCACTCCCGACCGGATCGCCGTGCCCCGACTCCCCAGCCCGCGGCAACGCATTGAATCCGGAACCGTCGCGATCACAGGCAATCAGACCTTGATTTATCCTGGCGGCACTCCGGGAGGTTGGCATTGCATCGGTCACACTGATGCCCTTCTCTGGGACGTCAACGCGGATTCTCCGGCCCTACTCGATGTCGGGGATGCGATCCGTTTCGTGCCAACAGCGACATGACGATGACTGGATTCGTTGAAATCATCGACCCAGGACCATTCACGACAGTTCAAGACCTCGGTCGCCCAGGGTATGCGCACCTCGGCGTCTCCACATCAGGTGCAGCAGATCTTGCCAGCCACTCTCTTGCCAATCGCATAGTGGGAAATCCGCCTACCGCCGCTGGCATTGAGATACTGCTCGGCGGCTTCTCCGCCCGGCTCACAGAAGGCCGCTGGTGTTCCGTCGCCGGAGCCACCGTCGGCGTGACAGTGGACTCGCACCCCGTTCCCGAACCGAGCCTGTTCTTCCTCCCGGCAGCATCGATTCTGCGGCTCGACCCCGCCACCACCGGCCTCCGCGCCTACTTAGCGATCGAAGGGGGAATCGTCGGAAACCGAGTCCTCGGATCCGCCTCCTGGGATTCGCTCGGAAACTTCGGAACCCGTCCCGCCACTTCAGGTACTCAGTGGGAGCTTCTGCAGTCGGACGGAGAACCGCGATACACGGGAGTGGTCCCGACTTTTGAGGCGCCAGCCACCTTGACCCTCGGGTTCTTCTGGGGGCCCAGGGATCACCTTCTCGACAAACCGAGTCGCGACGTGTTGCTGACTACAAGATGGACGGTGACCAACGATTGCGACAGAGTGGGTGCCCGACTTTCGGGGAGTCCTCTCGCAGTCTCTGAAGGGTCTCTACCCAGCGAAGGGTGTGTCGTGGGGTCGATTCAAGTTCCGCCTACCGGACTTCCAATCGTGTTTCTCGCGGATCATCCCGTCACGGGCGGCTACCCAGTAGTGGGTGTGATCACCGAAACCGCCGCGGCCCACCTCGCCCAAGCGAGACCGGGCACCTACATTCAATTTCGGTCGCAACATTGAGACAGGTCTTCACCCACTTGCCATCATTGAGAGGCTCCGTCCGCAACGCTTGTCGTCCTCTCTTTGTGACGATGCTCGCATCGAAGTGACGCCCTAGGGACCAACGTCGCCGTGGGGCCTCGCGGGCACTAGAGGCGAGCTGGGCGCTCGGGCACCCCCGCCACGGCCTCGATCTCGACGAGGGCTCCCGGTCGGGCGGGTGTCACCGCCGGCACGGAGACGGCCCTGCGACGCACGAAGGGCGCCACGAGGCGTCGGTGCCGTTCTGGCCGCCCACGTACAGGGTCGGCCCCGCGGGAAGCACCCTGCCCTGCGCGAATGCCGGGCTGGTGAGAAGAGCCGGTGGATCGACCGGCATGGGACGTCGTGTCATGACAGTCACCTCCTCCGCTCATTCTCCGCCTCACTGGCCACGATCGTGGTGCGGTTCTTGCCCGCACGCTTCGACCGGTACATGGCCTCGTCCGCGCACTCGATCATGGCGTCAGGTGAGAGGTCGCTGTGCCCGCGCGCGGAATGGATGGCGACGCCGATGCTGCCCGTCAGCACCGCCCCGCTCGCCGTGCCCGTGAACGGTTCGCGGATGGCGGCGTGCAGGCGTTCGCTGACGCGTTCGACGGCTCCGATATCCGCGTTCTCGCAGATGACCACGAATTCGTCGCCGCCGAATCTGCCGACCACGTCTCCCTTGCGCACAACCGACTGCAAGCGCTCGCCGACCTGCGTGAGCACGCTGTCGCCCACGACATGTCCGAGCTCATCGTTGATCGCCTTGAAGCCGTCGAGGTCGATGAAGACGAGTGCCATCGACCTGTTCGTGAGCTCCGCAAGCCTGATCGCGTCCATGAGCCGTTCGCGCACGACGTTCCGTCGCGCGAGGCCCGTCAACTGGTCGTAGAGCGCCAAGCGCTCCAGCTGGCCCTGCAGGCGGATGCGGATGAGCGCCTGCTCCGCCTGGCGCACGAGCGCTTCCTGCAGGTCGGTGTCGGCGGTGTCGAATGTTCGGGCGCGGCCGAAGACTGCGACGACGACGCCGAGTGGCCGGTCACCGTCGCGCAACGGCACCACGACGAGCGTCTCGGCGCGGGCTGCCCGCAGTGCGTCGGCGATGTCGGGCCGGGCACTCGCGCTCGGCCGGTTCACGACGACGGTGCGCGACCCGCGCATCGCCACCTCCGCCAATCCCGATCCGAAGGGCGGAAGCGATCCCGCGGGCGAATCACCCGAGGCCCGCTGCAGCGAACCCTCGTCGTCGACCAGGTACACCGAGGCGCCCGATGCAGCGAACGCCCCGCGCACAGTGAGCGCGATAGCGTCGGCGAGCGCACCATCCGTCGTCGCCGCGCCGAAGCGACTCGACGCATCCTGCAGCGAGCGGACGTGCGACTCGGATGATTCGGCCAGGCGCCGGGCGGCGAGCAGCTGTCGCTCGTACCCCTGGCGCACGCTCGAGTCGAAGATCGCGAACCGCACGCCCTGGGGCGCGCCCGATTCGTCGCGCACCAGGGCGCCGTTGACGAGGATCGGCATCGACGTGCCGTCAGCGCGCCGTAGTTCCAGCGCCACCTCGAGCGCCTCGCCGTTGAGCAGCAGCGCAGGGAGGTACCGCGTCTCGTAGAGCAGTTGGCTTCCCGTGTGGAGCAGCGTCACGAGAGGCACGCCGACCAGGTCGTCGCGCCGATAGCCGGTCCAGGCGAGGAACGTGCCGTTGGCGCGAACGATGACGCCGTCGAGTGCGATGGAGAGGTAGCCGCACGGCGCGTTCTCGTAGAGGTGCTCGAACGAGGCCTGCGACTCACCCAGCCCCTCGGTGAGGTTCACTCCACGAAGGCCAGGATGGTTTCCGCGAGCTCCAGCGGTCCTGACAGGCTCGGGGTGTGCCCGGTGGTTTCGAGGGTCACGAGGGTGCTGCCGGAAATGTGCTCGTGCACGTAACGTCCCACTACGGCCGGCGCGATCACGTCGTCGGAGCACTGGAGGACGAGGGTGGGCGTTGTAACGAAGGCGAGGTCGGCACGGTTGTCGGAGAGGAAGGTGACGCGCGCGAAGTGCCTCGCGATGGTCGGGTCCGTCGCACAGAAAATGCGGGTGAGTTGCTGCCCGATCTCGGGCCGGTCGGGGTTGCCCGTTATGACCGGTGCCATGAGGGCCGACCAGCCGAAATAGTTGGAGTCGAGGTCGTCGAGAAGCGCATGGATGTCAACGGACTCGAACCCGCCGACGTAATCCGCGTCATTGATGTAACGCGGCGACGGCCCGACGAGAACCAGCGCGCCGAATAGCGCCGGAGCACGGCTCGCCGCCAGCACTCCGACCATCGCGCTGACGGAGTGTCCGACGAACACGACGTCGACGAGGTCGAGGTCGTCGAGGATCTCGAGCAGGTCGTCCGCGTATCCGTGCAGCGAGTCGTACTTCGCGAAGTCGTACGCGGCGAGGTCGGAATCCCCGGCGCCCACGTGGTCGAACAGCACCACCTTGTACTCGGCCAGGAAGGCCGGCGTCACGTCGCGCCAGACGTCCTGGTTGCACCCGAAGCCGTGCGCGAAGACGATGGGACGACCGTCGGGGTTGCCGCTGACGGTCACATTGTTGCGCCGGACGACCGAGCGCTCATCGGTAGCGGTCAAATCTCCCAGATCCTCCCAGGTCCAGCTCTCCGACGCACGCCGCGCCGACTCCTCAGCTTACGGAAAGCAGGCGCGCCGTGTCGCATTCCGAGGCGGGACGTCCGAGCAGATAGCCCTGCACGCGGTCGCAGCCGAGGTCGCGGGCGCGCTGCAACTGCTCCTCGGTCTCGATTCCCTCGGCGACGACGCGCACGCGCATCGCATGGGCTCTCTCGACGGCGTCACCGATGAGGTGGGTGCTCTCCCCGCTGGCCTGGATGAGGCTCTGGTCGATCTTGATCTCCGTCGCGGGCACGGTTCCGAATCGAGCGAGCAAGGAGTATCCCGTTCCGTAGTCGTCGATCGAGATCCCGAGACCGAGTCGGCGGAGGTGCACGAGCCGGTCTGCGACCTCCGGCACATCGAGCACCGGAAGCGATTCCGTGATCTCGATCACGATGTGGTCTGCCGGGAGGGAGTACTTCGCGAGGTTGTCGGTCACGCGTTCCAGGAAATCGAGGGTCAGCAGCTGGGCAGCCGAGACGTTCACCGCGACTTCCACCCGGCGACCCGGCGAATTCCACTCCGCGGCGCACCGGCATCCCTCGTCGATCATGAAGTCGCCGATCTCGCCGATGAGCTCGTGCTCCTCCGCGATGGCGATGAACGTCTGGGGCGGAATGGACCCGAGGTGCGGATGATTCCACCGTGCGAGCGCCTCGACCCCCACTATGCAGCCGGTGCGGACATCCAACTGGGGCTGGAAGACGGCGACTATCTCACCGCGCAGCACTGCGCCGTCAAGGTCTGCCGCTAGATTCATCAAATTGCCCCGGTTCGACCGATGCCCCCGAAAATGTTCTGCGGCAAGGGTAACGTGTGAACCCGAGCTGCAAATGCAGTCCCCATGTGGAAGTAGGAATTCGTGCTCATCAATCGACTCACCGTGGATGGTAAGGACTACTTCCTTCCCGATCCCGTCGCTGAGCTCCGTGATCAGATTCTCACCGCCATCCAGAGTGGTGGCGGCTACGTGCGCATTCCACCGATCAACGGTGGCAGCGGCGTCGAGATACTCTTCTCGCCCGGCATGCCGGTGCAGTGGACCCAGCTCGTGGTGGGCAACGACCAGCCCGACACCGAGGCCGCGCAGGCGATCCAGCACGAAGCGAACCGCGAGGTGCTCGACAACCTGTAGTCCGCGCCACGACCGTTCCGGCGACGGCGACCCTCAGTTGGCGCCTCGCATCGCGATACGCGGTCGTTGCTCGTCGTCTGCCGGGGCAGCAGGTACGGGGGCAGTGTATCCGCGTCTATGGAGACGGCGGATGCGGTCAGGCGCCGCCCTGCGTCGACGTGCGCCGGCGCGGGGCCTGCGCGGGACTCCTGGAGTCGCGAGCGGAGACGCCGAGGAAGCAGGTGGCCTCGTCGAAGGAGGCGAAGTAGAGACGTTCACGTGGGCGGCCGATGAGGGTTACCTCGAAGACGTCGTCGACTCGCTGCACGAACCCGACGAGGCACAGGGCGTCGTCCTGGCGGCGGCTTGGGTCGCTGACGCGCCACTCGGCGTCCGAGATCGCGATGATCTCCAGCTGCCCTGGGGCGGTGGTCACCATGCTCATTGCTGCTCCTCAATTTGTTCTCCCATTACAAGCCTTCCCGAGCAGATGCGCGGTTGGGGTAGACAAATCGGATGAATTATGTGTCTCCGGCAAGGGACGTCGGAACGGCGATGATCCGCCCCCGCGCGCCCGCATCCGTCAGCTCCCCTGACCCGGCGTACACTCCGTGATTCATTCGTAGCGAGTGCCACGAACGAAAGGTGCAACATGACAGCGACCATGGGGCGACCGACCGTCACCCGGCCGCGCCACCGACGATGCACCGTCGCTTCGGTCTGGCCCAACACATCACATCGACCGATCACAAGCAGATCGGGTACACGTATCTCGTCACGTCGTTCGCGTACCTCTGCTTCGCGGGAGGGCTCGCCCTCGTCATCCGGGCTCAGCTCTTCGCGCCGGGTCTCGGCGTCGTCGACACTCAGGAGCAGCACAACCAGCTCCGAGGTGGACCGGGAAGGTGCTCGACGAGACGCTCGCAAGATGCACTTCTGGCGTCTCTTCATCGGGTTCCACACGACCTCCCTCATCCAGCACCGGATCGGCGTCACCGCATGCCGCGGCGCTACGCCGCCTACCCGCCCGAGGACAACGTGACGTGGATACATCAGCTGTCGACCGTCGGAGGGGCGATCCTCACGACCTGCATGATGCCGTTCTTCTACAACGTCTACCTGACCACCCGCGCGGCACCCGTGGTCACGGCCGACGATCCGCGGGGAGGTGCGCGGTCGCTCGAGTGGGCGACATCGTGCCCACCGCCCCGCCACAACGTCACGACGATGCCCGGCATCCGTTCTGAAGCCCCGGCGTGGCACCTGCACCATCCGCACAGCGACCGGCAGTGACCAACTGACCGGTCGGCCGAGTCCACGCCAACACGCAAGGCCTTGATTGGGCTGGCGACGCGTGTGACGCTGGCCCAATCACCCACAGAGGAGGCAGAGAATGCGAGCAATGGAGTACCGCGGGCCCTACAAGGTGGCGGTGTACGAGAAAGACATTCCGAAGATCGAGCATCCGAACGACGCGATCGTGAGGGTGACCCTCGCCGCCATCTGCGGCTCGGATCTCCACCTGTATCACGGGCTCATGCCCGACACCCGGGTGGGCATGACTTTCGGTCACGAGTTCATCGGCGTCGTCGAAGAGGTCGGCTCGTCGGTGCAGAACCTCAAGCGTGGCGACCGCGTGATGGTGCCCTTCAACGTGTACTGCGGCTCGTGCTACTTCTGCGCGCGCGGCCTGTACTCGAACTGCCACAATGTCAACCCGAACGCGACCGCGGTCGGCGGCATCTACGGATACTCGCACACCTGCGGCGGGTACGACGGCGGCCAGGCGGAGTTCGTGCGGGTTCCCTTCGCCGATGTCGGGCCATCCATCATCCCCGAGGGAATCGAGGATGAGGACGCGCTGCTCATGACCGACGCCCTCTCCACCGGCTACTTCGGCGCGCAACTCGGTGACATCAGCGAGGGCGACACGGTCGTCGTCTTCGGCGCCGGCCCGGTCGGGCTGTTCGCCGCCAGGTCGTCGTGGCTCATGGGCGCAGGCCGCGTCATCGTGATCGACCACCTCGAGTACCGCCTCGAGAAGGCGCGGACCTTCGCCCATGCCGAGACCTACAACTTCGCGGAGTACGACGACATCGTCGTCGAGATGAAGCGCGCCACCGACTACCTCGGGGCCGACGTCGTGATCGACGCGGTCGGTGCGGAGGCCGACGGCAACTTCACCCAGCACGTCACGGCGACGAAGTTCAAGCTGCAGGGCGGCTCACCCATAGCGCTCAACTGGGCTATCGACTCGGTGCGCAAGGGCGGAACCGTCTCGGTCATGGGCGCCTACGGCCCCATGTTCAGTGCCGTGAAGTTCGGCGACGCCATGAACAAGGGCCTCACCCTCCGCATGAACCAGGCGCCGGTCAAGCGCCAGTGGCCGCGACTCTTCGAACACATCAAGAGCGGCTACTTCAAGCCGAACGACATCGTCACCCACCGCATCCCGCTCGAGCACATCGCCGAGGGATATCACATGTTCTCCGCGAAGCTCGATGGCTGCATCAAGCCCGTGATCGTTCCGAACGCCGGTTGAGAAGGAGCAAAACGCCATGCCATACACCGCAGACAAGCACGAACACCACCCGTCGCGCGAGGAGCTGCGCGCCCGCATCCCGGGGTGGGGTGCCGATCTCGACCCCGCCGACCGGCCGGCGGTGCCGCGCGAGCGACACGACCTCGAGACCGGGGCCCACTGGACATTCCCAGAGCGCCAGGAGGAGAGATGGCCACGGGAGCGGTCGATCGAGCACGAGTTCCTCACCCCGGTCTTCGGCACCTCGTCGCCGCTGCGGGGACTCTCCGGGGCGATGCGCCGCTACTCGTACGCGAAATTCAGCGAGGGGCGAGCCGCACACTGGCTCATCCTTCTGGCCTCAGACCGCGTCGACGCGATCGAGAGCCACATCCGCTCGTTCGCCACTGCCCAGCCCGACAATCCGATCACCCAGACGGGAATCCTCAGCGAGGCGAAACGCCATGGGGTCTCATCGCGGTTCGGCACGAAGCGCGTCGACCTGAATCACGGATGGATCGACCCGATCCTCGTCGCCGGTCCATGGCTGCTCGCCGGAGGCATCGCGATCAGCGTGGTCCGGTCGGTCGTGAAGGCTCGACGCTGACACGTCCGGATATCAACCCCCTTGTTGCGGCGACGAGACTCTGCGGAGATTGATAGGCACCCCACATCGCCATCGAAGGAGACACCATGTCCCAGCCCGCACAGCAGCAGGACGCGCCCGGCGCCACGAACGAGATGACCCCGGCCCCCGACCACGGTGAGGACAGCTACAGGGGTTCCGGACGGCTCGAGGGCAAGGTCTCGATCATCACGGGCGCCGACAGCGGAATCGGCAAGGCGACGGCGATCGCGTTCGCGCGCGAGGGCGCCGACGTCGTGATCTCCTACCTCGAAGAGGAGGAAGACGCGCAGAGCACGCGCGAGCTCGTCGAGGCCGCCGGGCGCAAGGCCGTGCTCTTTCCCGGTGACCTCTCGAAGCCCGAGCAGTGCCGCGCGCTCGTCGAGCAGACCGTGACCGAGTTCGGTCGGGTCGACGTGCTCGTGCACAACGCCGCCTTCCAGCGCACACATGACGACATCACCGAGATCGAAGACGAGGAGTGGGACTACACGCTCGCGACGAACCTGAGCGCATACTTCTACCTCGTCAAGGCCGCGCTGCCCCACATGTCGAGCGGGTCGTCGATCATCGCGACATCCTCGATCCAGAGCGACACCCCGTCTCCGCAGCTGCTGCCGTACGCCACGACGAAGGCCGGCATCTCGAACATGACGGCGTCTCTCTCGCAGCTGCTCGGACCGCGGGGCATCCGCGCCAACGTGGTCGCGCCCGGGCCGATCTGGACGCCGCTCATCCCCTCGACCATGCCGGCCGAGGCGGTCGAGCAGTTCGGGAAGGACACCCCGCTCGGTCGTCCCGGCCAGCCCGCAGAGGTCGCGCCCGTCTTCGTGATGCTCGCCTCGGACGAGGCCAGCTACATCTCCGGTGCCGTCATCGCGGTCACCGGCGGCAAGCCGATTCTGTAGGGGGAGAGAGATGGCCAAGGCTTACGCGGTGATGCTCGGGGTTCTGCTGGGGAGTCACGCCTTCGTCGGCTGGTTCATCGAAGGCGAACGCATGCTCGGGGTGCTCAACGTCGACACGTTCAACGACATCGTCTACACCTTGTGCGCGGTCGCGCTGCTGTTCGTCGGGTCGACGCACACCCCCGCGAAGGTGATCCAGGGCGTGCTGCTGCTCGTCGGGGCGCTGTTCGTCGTGATGGGCATCGGCGGCACGCTCGACGAGCACCTCGGCGGCCTGCTCCCATCGGGCACGACGATCATCGACCACCTGCTGTTGTTCGGCACGGGCGGCGCGGCGTTGCTGCTCGGCGTCTCGCCGCGGGCGCGGGAACCGCTCACCACGAACGGCACCGCGCTGAATTGAACAGCGGACTCCTCGCCCGGTGCGACGACGCTCAGCGTCGTCGTGCACCTGGGTAGAGGCGCGGCAACGCGCGCAGGCGAGATCCGACACCCGTCACGGCGCCGCGACGGGGTCGTCCCATCCTTCCTGCGGCGTCGCGCACGTTCCGCGGAACACGAACTGCGACGGCAGCTTCCGCTGACGGCTCGACCAGTCGATTGCGGGGCGGCGCTGCTCGGGCGGCAGGTAGCCGAGCCGGTACACCGCCATGAGCTCGAGATCGTCGGGCACCTCGAGCAGCCGCTCGATCTTCCTCCAGTTCTCCGGCACCTCCATCGGGAAGGAGATGAACTGGATGCCCATGCCGAGTTCCACGGTGGTGAGCCAGATGTTCTCGATCGCGGCACCGAGGCTGAATGTGGAGTAGAACGACGACAGCTCGCCCGGGCGGTTCTCGGCCTTGTCGAGCATGACGCCGAGCAGCAGCGGTGACCCGGCCACGAGCTTCTCGTTCTCGGCTCCGAGGGTCGAGGGCACCCGCAGGGCGTTCATGAGCATCTGCCCGCGCGACGTGTACACCTGGTTCGTGAACGGGCGCAGCGGCGCGGGGAGCCTGTCGAACAGCATCCCGTCGCGCCGCCGCTCCATCTCGGCCGTGCTGAACCTGAAGTACGGCTTGTAGCGCTCGAAGAAGGTGCCGTTCGACATCGTCGTCTTCATGCTCTCACCGCTGATGGCCGCGATCGTCCGGATCGTCTCGGGCTCCTCGATGATGACGAACCGCCAGGGCTGGCTGTTCAGCTGCGAGGGCGCCCTGCTCGCGACCTCGATGAGCAGCCTCTGGTGCTCCTCGCTCACCGGCGCGGGCAACATGTGCCCATTGGTGGTGCGCCGACGTCGAATCGCATCGAGAAGCTGCACTGGGGTTACCTCCGGGAGTAGATGAGGCTGGCGACGAAGAAGGGCGCGGCGGCGAGGGCGACGATGGGATGGCGCGGAAATCGCGGGCCCAGCCGGGCGAGTGCGGCGAGCGGCACGGCCGCGGGAAGCAGCATCCAGCCCGCCCTGTTCGTGCTCCACAACAGGGAACTGACGGCAGCCCCGGCGAGCGCGGCGGTGGTGATGTAGAGCGCGTGATGAACCCACCGTGCGCCGTGCAGGTCGACGGCCCCGGATGCGACGCCGGTACCCACCGCGCAGCTGGCGGCGTAGCTCACTCCGGCGGCGGCGAACACGGCCCTGGCCGGCCCTTCGGCCGTCACCGATCTCGGGTTCATACGGTTGTTCATCGAGGCTAGATTACGGAGTCGTCGTCGAGCCGGCGGGGGCTTGACCACGGGACCCGACGGGTACAGGGGGCTTCCTAACAGACGAATCGGGCTGCGGCAAGGAGATGAATCGGCTGGCCGCGGAAGGATAGTTTCGAGTGACCAGCTGAACCAGACAGCGAGACCAGGCCTAAGATCTGCGGGCCACGAGCCGTGAACGGGCAACGAAACATGATGAAACTCGAGTATGCAGGCGGCGAACTCCTCCTCAGCAACGAGGCGAGCCACGCCTTGCTGCGGTATGCCGAGGCACTGGCGCTTCAGAGCTCGTCCGACACCGTCGCCATCCCTGTGGTCACCGTGGACGGCGTGCCGGGCACAGCCGAGATCCTCATCGGCCCGGCAAGCCAGCTTCTGGCACTGCCCGCCGCGGAGGACTTCGAGATCGACGACTCCGAGGCGATCGATATGCTGCGCGCCAAGTTCGCCGCAATCCAGCCGAGCCGCGCCATTGCCGCCGAACCGGGGTCGGCCTCTGCTACCGCGGACGACTTCGAGATCGGGTGGCCATAGAGCCCCTCCTGCAACGAGCGCTACACGTGGCTGTGAGGCAGTTCGGTCACTCCGCGTGGCGCACCGGGTTCGGGGAGGAAGGTCAGCCCGGTGGTGCTGTTCGCCGACAGCACGAGCGCATCAACCCATGCCTTGTTGATGCTGACCGGTTTAGAGCCGGAGAACTTGAAGTAGAGCGGTATGGACGGTTCGAGCCAGATCGATGAGCGGCCGCTGCCGACATTCACGTTGTCCTGCCAGGAGAAGAAGAACTTCTCGCCGCGACGCAACTTCGCTCCGATGACGATCTGAAGGTGAGCGAGCGCACGGTCGTCGAAGCCGATGTCTATGGCCGAACTGCTGTACAGAAGCTTTCCCATAATCGCAACACTCTCTGTGTCCGAATGCGTCGAGGTGCGCATCTCTACACGAAGTACCGTATCAATCCTCGCGGCCCGTACCTAGACGTTCTCTCCCGCGCCGATTTGGGGTAGGGCGCCGGGTCCGCCTTACGCGCGAAAGCGGGGTGCGCCCGTGGCACACCCCGCTCGCTTCCTCGCCTAGGAGCGCTGCTCGTCCACGACGTGCTTCGCCTCGCGCGCGTCAGAGGCGACCTCGTCCTTGGCCGACGACGCCTCCGACTTCACGGAGTCCACCGCGTCGGTCGCGGTGCTCGCGACCGCCTGCGCAGCCTCCTTCGCCGGCTGGGCGAGGTTCGAGCCGACCTGCTTGGCGGCGTCGGTCACCTCGGCCATGAGGGGCTGGGCCGACTCCTTGAGCGAGGTCGTGAGCTCCTTCTCCTTCTCGCTCGCGGGAATGAGCGACGACACGAGCCATCCCACGCCGAAGGCGATGAGGCCCACAGCGACCGGCGCGCCCTTCGCCTTCTCGACGGCGCGGTGGGGAACATCCCCTACGCCACCGACGGCGGATGATGCGGAGTCACGTGCATCGGACGCCGCTCCCATGACGCTGTCGCGCACGGAGCCGAACGCCGACTTCACCTTGTCGACCTGGCGGTCGACGATCTTCGCCGGCGTCACCTTGTCGGCGAGGGCGTCCACGTCTTGCCCGAGCGCATTGCGCGTGGACTCGATGTCCGCTCTGATCTGGTCGGGGTTGCTCATCGGTTTTCCTCATTTCTCTTCAATGCTTCGGGAACCTGTTTGATGGAGTCGACTGTGCGCGGCGCACCCTTGATCTTCTTCATCTCCTTCTTGCCCATGGAGTACAAGACGAGGCCGATGATGCCCCAGATCACCGCGACGACGACGGCAGACCAGCCGTTGTCGATCAGGTGGCCGAGGCCCCACCACAGGGCGATGGAGAGGAAGAAGATCGCCATCAGCGCCGCGTAGCCCGCGCCGCTCAGGAGGCCTGCTCCTTTACCGGTCTGCTTGGCCGACTGGGTCAGCTCCGCCTTGGCCAACTCGATCTCCTGGCGCATGAGCGTCGAGAGATCTCGGGTGACTTCGCCCAGCAGGTCGCCGAGCGACGTGCGCGCCGCCTTCTCTTCGGAGGGGGTGGGGACGTCGGTCACGGGCGCGTCTCCCCCAGTCGGGTCTCTCCGACGACGGTGTCGTCCACCGGGTACTGGCCGTCGGGGTAGCTACCCGTGATGTCGTCGGCGACGAGGCCGGTGTTCGCGTCGGCGGTGACGACCTCCTCCGTGTAGGCCGTTTCGGCGAAGGCGGGAGCTGTGTAGGCGGGTTCGGTGTACGCCGGGGCGGTGTACGTGCTCGCAGAGCCCGACGATGCGGCCTTCGACTCCGCGGCGTCAGTCGCCACGCTCTTCACCGAGCGAGTGAGGCGACCGGCGAGGATTCCGGCGCCCGCAGCGATGGCGATGAACGTGCCGGGACGCTGGCGCGCGAAGTTCTGCACCTCGTGGAGGAGCGAACCGGGGTCGCGCTGTTCGAGCCAGCTGGCGATGCTCTCCGTGCGGGTCGCTGCCTGCTGCACCAGGTCACTGGCGACACCGCCGGACGCGCTGCCCGCCATGGTGCCCAGTTCTTCACTGATCGAGTGGAGACCGGTCGCGACTCTCGCCTGCTGCGACGCGGCCTGCTCCGAGAGCTCGCCCCGCGTCTGCTCGTACAGGTCTTTGACCTGCGTCTTGGCTTCGCCGAGCACTTTGGCGCCTTCTTCTTTGGCGGTTCCGGCGACCTTCGCACCCGCGCCGGCGGCGCTTTCGGCGACGTGTGACGCTTGCTCCTTCGCGACATCCGCCGTCGAATCCGTGCCGCCATCGGTGGGATACGGCTGAACCGGGGGTGTCGTTGAATACGTGTCCGACATGTTCGTCCTTTCTCGCATGGGTCGGGAACCTCAGGCATCCCGTGTCGTCTCCGACTGATCCAGAATCATCGAGGGGGCCAATAATAAAAAGCCCCTCGCCATACGCCGCTTTCGGGCCTATGGTGCGAGTTGAACGTCTTTCGTGAGCGCCGGGCGTCAGCTCGCGACCGCGTCGAGCAGCGCGAGAAGGGTGCGGGCGTAGGCGTCCGCAGCATCCGCCGCCTCGAACTCGAGGCGGGTTCCGTCGACAACGGCGACGACGCGGTGCCCGCCCTCGAGCCGCTCGAGCGATACGAACCCCGGCCCGAGCAGGGCGCGGAGCTGGTCTTCGCGCGGCAGCCACAGGGCATCGTCGAGCGCGACCGAGTCGAGCGCCCATTCGGTGGTTCCGTTGAACCCGAGCACGGTGCCGCTCGAGAAGGTGTGCGCCTCGACGGTCATGTCGCTGAGCGTGTAGACCTCGGCGTCGGCCTCGACGCGGTCGATGCGGAAGTTGTCACCGCGCTCGGGACGCCAGACGAGCCCCGAGTCGCGCAGCGCCCTGCCGAGCTCGAGGGAGATCATGCGCTCACGCCGAAGGCGAGACCCAGGAGATAGGTGGCGCCCGCCGCGCCGAACCCGATGGCGAGCTGGCGGAGGGCACGGAGGAGCGGCGGCGCCCCGGACAGCAGGCCCACGACGGCGCCGGTGCCCAGGAGGGCGAGACCGACGAGCACCGAGGCCACGAGAACGGCGGCAGCGCCCTCGAGACCGAACAGGTAGGGCAGCACGGGGATGATCGCGCCCGAGGCGAAGAACAGGAAGCTCGACACGGCGGCGCCGAGCGCCGAGCCGATCTCCTCGTGGCTGTTGATGTCGTCGGGGTTGGAGTGATCGACCGTGAGGTCGCGCATGACCTCGGTCGCGTGCGCGGTCGCGTCGGCCTCCGACATGCCGCGGGCGCGGTAGACGAGTGACAGCTCGTTGGCGTCGACGTCGAGGTGCGGCAGTGCGCTCCGCGTCTCGGGGTTGGGGTTGGAGGCGGAGAGCAGCTCGCGCTGCGAACGCACCGAGACGAACTCCCCGGCGCCCATCGAGAGGGCGCCCGCGAGGAGCCCGGCGAGGCCGGTGGCCAGGATGATCGGGGTCGAGACGCCCGTCGCGCCGATGCCCAGCACGAGCGCGAGGTTGCTCACCAGGCCGTCGTTCGCGCCGAACACCGCCGCGCGGAACGTGCCGGAGAGGCGGTTTCGCCCGCGCGTCGCGAGCCCCCGCACGACCTCCTCGTGGATGCGCTCGTCGGCGGCCATCGCGGCGGTCGCGTCGACGTCGTCCTCGTACGGGGATCGCGCCTCCGCGCGCTGGGCCAGCGCGAGCACGAACACCGAGCCGAAACGACGGGCGAGCCATCCGAGGGCCCGCGTGCGGAGTGCGCCCCGGCGGGGCTTGCCGATCTGGTCGCCGAGCAGCTCCACCCAGTGCGCTTCGTGGCGCGCCTCAGCCTCGGCGAGCGCCAGCAGGATCTCGCGCTCTTCACCGGTGCGCCTGCCCGCGAGGTCGCGGTAGACCGCGGCCTCTGCTCGTTCGTCGGCGAGATACTGCCGCCAACGACGGATGCTGGCTCGGGATGGCGGGGTCACGTGCTGTCCTTCGGCTCGGGCCCACCGAGACTTGAAAATGGAGTGGGATGCCGGCGGACCGGCATGAGGGCTACTGCCCTGCGGTGTCTCCAGAATACCGGATGCCCCACGTGACGACCCAGTGCTCGTCGGGATCGAGCCAGCGGAGCCCCTCGCCGGTGTTGAACGCGTTCGGCGCGGCGGTCATCGGCTCGATCGCCACCGCGAGGCCGAGCCCTCCGTCTTTCGGGAACTTGCGGGTCGTGAACACCTGGACGAAACCGCAGTTCTCGTCTTGCCACATCTCGACCCGACGACCGTCGGGGGCGGTGAGCGAACTGACGCTCTCGCCGTTCGCGATGTCGACGCCGCCGAAGGCATCGTCGAGGTAGAGCCGGTTGACGGCAATGCCCTCGCGCAGGTCGTACTTCGTGCCGTCGACCGGGTTCTCCGCGATCGGAATGAGGCGCTCATCCGTCTCGAAGCGCGTCGACGCCGACAGGCGCAGCACGAGCTCGTCGGTCGGCACGTCGCCGAGACGCAGGAACGGGTGGGTGCCGACGGCGACGGGCGCCTTGACGGCGGAGGCGTTGCGGAACTCGTGGGTGACGCGGATGCCACCCTCGACGAGCTCGTAGGTGACGCGGGTGTCGACCATGAAGGGGTAGCCGTGCTGCGGGAAGACGGTCGCCGACAGGGTGACGGAGCTCTCTGACTGCTCGGCGACGCGGTACGCCGTGCTGCGCAGCAGTCCGTGGATGGCGTTGTGCCGGAAGGGCTCGGTGATGTCGAGGTGCTGGCGCTTGCCCTCGTGCATCCAGATGCCGTCTTCCACCCGGTTGGGCCACGGCGCGAGCACGATGCCGTCACCGAAGGGCGGCACGACGTCGGGCCCGTAGGGCTCGGTGAGGTGCACGCCGTCGATCTCGAGTGTGCGCAGCGCCGCGGCCACCTCGGTGATGATTGCGGTCGACGATCCCGTCGCCGTGGCGCGGGTCAGGACGAATTGTTCTCCGGTGAGGGCTCGCATTCGATCAGCCTAGCCCCGTGGCATCGGCCGGTCGCGTCATGCGAAGAGGGTTGCGAGGCCCTGCTCCTCGAGTGCGGCGACGACGTCGACGGGGATGTCGCCCGCCGTGACAAGGGTGTCGAACTCCGTCGTCGCGCCGATGAGTCCGAGCGCGCGCTTGCCGATCTTGCTCGCGTCGGCGATGATCACGTGCCGCGTCGACGACCGCAGCATGCGCGCTTTCACCTCGGCCTCGGGCAGGTTGACGTTCGTCACTCCCGCGACGGGGTCGACGCCGTTGCAGCCGATGAACGCGATGTCGACGTGCAGCGAGTCGAGCAGTGCCGACGCGTACGGGTTGACGAGGGAATGCTGCTGCGGGCGCAGCGTGCCACCCGTGACGATCACGGTGAAGCGCGGCAGTGCCTGCTCGAGGGCGAGAGCGATGCTGAGCCCGCTCGTGACAACGACGACGTCGCTGAGGTCGCGCCGGTCGACGAGCGAGTGCGCCACAGCGAGCGCCGTCGTGCCGACATCGAGCAGGATGCTGTCGCCCGAGGCCACGAGCGCGGCGGCTCGACGACCGATCGCCGCCTTGGCCGTCGACTCGAGGGCAAGGGAGCGCTCGAACGAACTCTCCCGGTCGACGAGCGCTCCGCGGGGCATCGCGCCGCCGTGCACGCGCACGATGCTGCCCGCGAGCGCGAGGGCGGTGAGGTCGGCGCGCACGGTCACGACACTCACGCCGAGTTCGACGCTCGCGTCGGCGACACGGAGGAAGCCGCGGTCGACGATCTCGGCGAGCAGGCGCTCCCTGCGCACGAGGGCCGGTGCAGCATCCAAATCGTCGTTTGCTCCTTGCGTATTGTTGCGAAAAGAAAAGGTCGAGTTTCGTTATCGTAATGGCATGACAGATTCGGCGATCGTGAAACGGCCCACGACCCTGGCAGACGGCCGCGAGCTCATCTACTTCGACGACGTGGACACGACGCTCGGCCCGGAGCGCTCGGCGGACGCCCGGCACCTCGACCCGCGCCCCGACACGGCGACCATGCGACAGGACGTGCTGACGGGCGAGTGGATCTCGATCGCCTCTGCGCGCCAGAATCGCGTCTTCCTGCCTCCGGCAGACCAGGACCCGCTCGCCCCCGCCACGCCCACCAATCCCTCCGAGGTTCCGAGCAACTACGACGTCGCCGTCTTCGAGAACCGGTCACCGTCGTTCGGCCCGCGCATCGGCGCCGAGTTCGATCTCGACGAGCTCGACCGCGTCGGACTCGGCCGCACCCTGCCGTCGATCGGCCGGTGCGAGGTTGTGTGCTTCAGCCCCGAGCACGAGGGGTCGTTCGGCAGCCAGACGCGGTCGCGCGCGCGCACAGTCATCGAGGCGTGGGCAGATCGCACCGCCGCTCTCTCGGCGTTGCCGGGCGTCCAGCAGGTGTTCCCGTTCGAAAACCGCGGCGAGGCCATCGGGGTCACCCTCCTCCACCCGCACGGGCAGATCTACTCCTACCCCTACGTGACGCCCCGCACGAAGCGTCTGCTCGAGTCGATCGAGCGATTCGGGCCCGGCCTGTTCGAATCCATCCTCGAGGGCGAACGCTCCTCCGATCGCGTCGTGCTGAGCGGCGAGCACTGGACCGCGTTCGTGCCGTTCGCCGCCCGCTGGCCCGTCGAGGTGCACATGCTGCCGCACCGCCATGTGCCCGACTTCGCGGCGACGAGCGACGAGGAGCGCGACGAGCTCGCGGGGCTGTACCTCACGCTGCTGCGCGGCATCGACAAGTTGTACGACACCCCCACGCCGTACATCGCGGCGTGGCACCAAGCACCGGTCAACGTGGGGCGTGACGACATCCGCCTCATGCTGCAGGTGACGTCGCCCCGCAGGGCTGAGAACAAGCTGAAGTACCTGGCCGGGTCTGAGGCCGCCATGGGCGCGTGGATCGGCGATGTGACACCGGAAGCAACGGCAGCATTCATTCGAGAGGGAATCGCACGGGTATGACTGACATTCGAGACGACGTCCGGGCCGACTTCACCGAGCTCTTCGGCCATGAGCCGCAGGGCGTCTGGTCGGCGCCCGGCCGCGTAAACCTCATCGGCGAGCACACCGACTACAACGAGGGCTTCGTGCTGCCCTTCGCCATCAACAAGCGCACCGTGCTCGCGCTCGGCCTCCGCGACGACCGCGTGCTGCGCATCGCCAGCTCGTTCGCCGACGAGGTCGCCGAGATCGCCATCGCCGACCTCGCCCCCGACGCGCTCGACGGGTGGTCGGCCTATCCGTTCGGCGTCGCCTGGGCGATGGGCCAGTTCGGTGCCGACCTCGCGGCCGTGCCCGGCGTCGACATCTACATCGACTCGGTGGTTCCCGTCGGCGCGGGCCTCTCCTCGAGCGCCGCCATCGAGAGCGCCGTCGCGCTCGCCCTCAACGATGTCTGGCGGCTGGAGTTCGACCGCCCGGCACTCGCCAGGATCGGCCAGCTCGCGGAGAACAAGGCCGTCGGCGCGCCCACCGGCATCATGGACCAGTCGGCATCGCTGCTCGGCAAGCGCGACTCGGCGGTGTTCCTCGACTGCCGGTCGCTCGAGGCCCAGGTCGTCGACCTCGGCTTCGCCGCCGCAGGACTCGAGCTGCTCATCATCGACACCGGCGTCAGCCACGCGCACTCGACCGGCGGCTATGCGTCGCGTCGCGCCTCGTGCGAGGAGGGCGCCCGCGTGATGGGCGTGTCAGCGCTACGCGACCTCTCCGTCGACGACCTCCCGCGAGCGCAGGAGCTGCTCGACGACGAGACGTTCCGCCGTGTGCGTCACGTCGTCACAGAAGACCAGCGCGTGCTCGACACGGTGCGAGCGCTGCGCGAGGAAGGTCCGACCGCCATCGGCGAACTCATGGATGCCTCGCACCGTTCGATGCGCGATGACTTCGAGATCTCCGTGCCCGAGCTCGACCTCGCCGTCGAGACCGCCCTCGCGAACGGCGCGATCGGCGCCCGCATGACGGGCGGCGGGTTCGGCGGTGCCGCCATCGCCCTCATCGCGAGCGACGCGGTCTCCCGCCTGCAGGTCGCGATCGACGGCGCCTTCGCCGAGCACGGCTTCGGCCAGCCGGTCACCTTCACGGTGAGCGCGGCAGACGGGGCGGTCCGCGAGAGCTAGAGGCTCGCGCCGAAGAGGTTGACGTCGAAGAAGAAGACGGCGACGAACCCGGCCGCGAGAACCACGGCGAGCACCGCCGCGAGGCCAACGAGGAACTTGCCAGACGAGAACGATCGCGAAGTCATGGCTCCACTGTAACCGGCGTGCGCGGGAGCGGATGATGCGTCCGGCGCGCTCCGCGGGCGCGGCGGGTCGCTCGGCGGGTCTGTGTCGAGCCAACCGGGCCACGGCTCCCAGCGGCGGCGAATTGCTGTCCGGAGGCGGCGCAGAGTGCAATATGCCGCCCCTGCCCGCGGCCACCGAATTCATCTGCGACTTCCGCAGCTTCCGGACGCCGCGGAAGACGCGCTTCTGACAAACCAGCCGACGCGGCCCGCTCGCGCGCGAGTGCCGCGCCGACTCGCGGCATATTGCACCTGTCCGGCCGCCCGAACAGCGATATGCCGCGAGCGGTGCCGGGCCGCGGCCCCCGCCGCGCTAGGGGACGACCGGGGTCTCCACGCCGCCCGTGACGGCGACCAGCTGCTCGTACCTCAGGGGGAAGACGGTGTGCGCATGGCCCGCGGCGGCCCAGATCTCCGGGTGGTCGGCGAGCGCCTCGTCGATGAACGTGCGCAGCGGCGCGGGATGGCCGACCGGTGCCACTCCGCCGATCACCTGGCCCGTCGCATCCTTCACCGTGGCGGCGTCGGCACGGGAGAACCTGCCGCCGACGCGCTGCCCCAGCCATTCCGTGTCGACGCGGTGCGAGCCCGACGTCATCACGAGCACCGGCTCGTCGTCGAGCAGGAAGACGAGCGAGTTCGCGATGGCACCGACGTCGATGCCGAGGGCGGCGGCGGCCTCCGGGGCGGTCTTCGCCGCGCCATCCAGCCAGACCACCTGGGTCTCGACGCCGTTCTCGCGCAGGGCGGCCTCGACCCGCGCGACGGACGGATGCTCAGGCACGGTCTGCCGCCTCGGCCGCTCGGCGCTCGGCCGCCTCGACGACGTTCACCAGGAGCATCGCGCGGGTCATCGGACCGACTCCGCCGGGAACGGGCGAGAGGAAACCGGCGACCTCGCCCACGGCCGGGTCGACGTCGCCCAGGAGCCGGGCCTTGCCGGTCTCCGGGTCGACGACGCGCGTGATGCCGACGTCGAGCACGGCGGCGCCGGGTCTCACCCACTCCGGCTTCACAAGCCCCGCGACGCCCACCGCCGCGACGATGATGTCGGCCTCGCGCACGTAGCTCTCGAGGTCGACGGTGCGCGAGTGGGTGAGGGTGACGGTGGCGTCGACACCCTTGCGCGTGAGCAGCAGTCCGAGTGGCCGACCCACGGTGAGGCCGCGGCCGATGACGACGACGTGCTTGCCCGGGATGTCGACGTCGTAGCGCGTAAGCATCTCGATGATGCCGGCCGGCGTGCATGGAAGCGGCGAGTCGAGCTCTCCCGACACCCCGAGAACGAGCCGCCCGAGGTTGGTGGGATGCAGTCCGTCGGCGTCCTTGTCGGGATCCATGAGCTCGAGCATCGCGTTCTCGTCGAGACCGGCGGGCAGCGGGAGCTGGATGATGTAGCCGGTCACCGCCGGGTTCTGGTTGAGCGCGATGATCGCCGCGCGCACCTCCTCCGCCGTCGCTGTCTCGGGGAGGTCGGCCCGGATGGACTCGATGCCCACCTCCGCGCAGTCGCGGTGCTTGCCGGCGACGTACGAGAGCGAGCCCGGATCGCTGCCCACGAGCAGGGTGCCGAGACCGGGGGTGATGCCCTTCGCCTTCAAGGCGTCGATGCGCGCCTTGAGTTCGTTCTTGACGGCGGTCGCGGTGGCCACACCGTCGAGTCGAGTTGCGATCATGCTAGCTCCACTGACCCGGGCTGGTCAGCCCCTCGTAGAGCGGGAAGCCGTCGGTGAGCTTGAGCACTCGGTCACGGAGGGCCGCGACATCCGGAGTCGGCTTGAGGGCCGTCGCGATGATGTCGGCGACCTCGGTGAACTCGGCGTCGCCGAAGCCGCGAGTGGCGAGAGCGGGCGTGCCGATGCGCACGCCGCTCGGCGTCATCGGGGGGCGCGGGTCGAACGGCACGGCGTTGCGGTTCACGGTGATTCCGACCGAGTGCAGGATGTCTTCGGCGTCCTGTCCGTGGATGGCCGAGTTGCGCAGGTCGACGAGAACCAGGTGAACATCGGTTCCGCCCGTGAGCACGTCGATGCCCGCGGCCTTCGCGTCGGGGGCAGTGAGGCGCTCGGCGAGGATCTGCGCTCCACGGATGGTGCGCTCTTGGCGGTCTTTGAACTCCGGCTCGGCCGCGAGCTTGAACGCGGTCGCCTTCGCCGCGATGACGTGCATGAGCGGCCCGCCCTGCTGGCCGGGGAACACGTTCGAGTTGATCTTCTTCTGGATGTCGAGATCGTTGTTCAGGATGAAGCCCGACCGCGGCCCGCCGATGGTCTTGTGCACCGTCGACGACGTGACGTCGGCGAAGGGCACGGGGTTCGGGTGCAGTCCGGCGGCGACGAGCCCGGCGAAGTGCGCCATGTCGACCCACAGCTTGGCGCCCACCTCGTCGGCGATGGCGCGGAACGCCTCGAAGTCGAGCTGGCGCGGGTAGGCGCTCCACCCGGCGATGAGCACCTGCGGTCTTGTCTCGATGGCCTTCTCGCGCACGACGTCCATGTCGACGAGGAAGGTGTCGGGGTCGACGCCGTAGGCGTGCGCCTCGTAGAGCTTGCCGGAGAAGTTGAGCTTCATGCCGTGGGTGAGGTGGCCGCCGTGGGCGAGCTCGAGTCCCAGGATGCGGTCGCCGGGGCTCGCGATGGCGGCGAGAACCGCGGCGTTCGCCGAGGCGCCGGAGTGGGGCTGGACGTTCGCGTAGGACGCGCCGAACAGGCTCTTCGCGCGCGAGATGGCGAGCGACTCCGCGACGTCGACGAACTCGCAACCGCCGTAGTAGCGGCGCCCGGGGTAGCCCTCGGCGTACTTGTTGGTGAGCACCGAGCCCTGCGCCTCAAGCACGGCACGGGGAACGAAGTTCTCGCTCGCGATCATCTCGAGCGTGCCGCGCTGGCGGCCGAGCTCCTGCTCGAGCACGAGAGCGATCTCGGGGTCGACTTCGGAAAGGGGCGAATTGAAGGTAGAGGACACGAGCGACTCCTTGACAGCGAACGGATGTAACTAAGGTATCCGTTCAGCCCAGGCGTACGGCCGAATCGTGTTTCTCGCTCCCTGATGGTTACCCATCTCAACGCCAGTTGCGACCCGACCAGTGTAGCGAAGATCGGGGGAAGCGAAAGGCCCCCGCGCTTTCGCGCGAGGGCCCCCGGTCGGCTTTTTCGACTAGGCGCTGCGTCGTCGACGGTTCACCGTGATGCTGGCGAGGGCCGCACCGGCGAGCAGCAGGCCGCCCGCGATGAACAGGCTGGGAGCGAGGTCCTGGCCGGTCGCGGCGAGCTGTGCGGCCGAGGCGGAGATCGCGAGCAGGGTGCCCGACGCGCTCAGCGTGAAGTACACCACGGTGCTGAAGGGGGTGCCCGCGGCGGAGGTGCTGAGCACCGTGATCGAGTGGGTGCCGGCCTCGAGGCCGGCCGGGATAGTGACGACGGCCGCGATGCGTCCCGCATCGTTGACCGCTCCGGTGCCGATGACGACCGGCGTCGAACGCAGCGTCGCGCTCCACGCCGCACCGACCTGCAGGCCCTCGACGATGATGGTGGCGGTGGAACCCGCGATGGGCTTGCCGATGGCGGCGTCGAGCGAGATCGGGCCGACGAAGCCGTTCCTGTCGGCGACATTGAGCACGAGCGGGCCGGTGGCGAACGAGACGCCATCGCCGATCCCGAAACCGGTGGTGAGGGCGCCCGAGTACTTCGGGGTTCCGTGCACGCGCAGCTTCGGCGGGCCGGCCGTGGGCTGGTCATACTCGAAGGTGATGCCCTCGAGCGGGTTCAGCTCACCGTTCTCGAGACCGGCCGACGACTGCGGGCCGGCGCTGACGAATCCGCCGTCGGTAAAGTCGAAGCCGGGGTCGAGCGTGAGGGTGACGATCTGGTCGAACGGCACGCCCTGCTTGAGCGTGAGCGGCGCGGCCGATGCCGAGCGCTCGATTGCGGGGGCCGGAGCAGGAGCGGGAGGAGTCGGCTCGCCCAGGGTCACCGAGGCCGTGATGGCGATGTCGGCGAGCGCGGGAGCCGCGCAAGAGTCGAGCCCGTCGTCGCGGCTGCTGTCCTGGTCGAAGTAGCCGACGGTGACGGTCTGGCCTGCCGTCGCGCTGTACTGGCCCGCGAGGCTGTCGTAGCTGAGCTGCGTCGAGGTGGGGTCGGTGTAGTTCGCGTCGTCGACTGCCACGCCGTCGATGAAGACCGTCTGACAGACGCCGGGCGATGCGACCGAGGTGAGCGAGGTGTCGCCGTTGAAGTAGGCGCTGGTCTGCTGGCCGCCCGAGAGGGTGGCCACCGGGAAGGCGGCGGCGGTGATGTAGTCGCCGATGGCGGCGTAGGCCGGGGCGGTGGTGAATACGGGCACGGCAACGAGAGCCGCAGCGAGGGTGACGATACCGGCACGGCGAGCGAATGCTCCCGATCGGGTGGCCGAGTGGTCAAAAGATCGGGCGCGCATAGAGCTCTCCAAAGCGATTGTGTCTGTGATGTGGGCACACGTTACAAAACGTCGCGTACCGATTATCAACAGACTACTGGAGAGGCGCGAAACCGCGTCATTCCACGAGAGTTTGTACCCCGCCCCTTTCGGGGGCCCGACTCAGGCGAGCCGGCTGCGTTTCGCGCGCGCCGCGAGCCAGACGTTGCTCACGAGCATGAACACCACTCCGACCGCGATGATGACGATGTCGACGAACGGCAGCGTGATGATGCCGACCTGGTCGAGCACGAGCCCACCCGCGAACGCCCCGAAGCCGATCGCGAAGTTGAACGACGTCGTGAACAGGGCGGCGCTGAGGTCGCGCAGGCGCGCCGATGCGGTGTGCAGCATTCGCGTCTGCAGCATGGCGGGCAGGCCGCCGAAGGCCATGCCCCACACCACGAGTCCTCCCACGATGACGACCTGCGAGCGGGAGAAGAGCGCCACGACGAGAACGGATGCCGCGACCAACGTCGTGGCGACGATGAGACCCGCGCGGGGGAACCGGTCGCTCACGAGCCCGGCCAGCACGAGACCGATCGCCCCCGCGCCGCCGAAGAGGAACAGCAGGATCGCGATGGAGTCCTTGTCGAACCCGCCCACGCCGATGAGCCACGGCGCGATGTAGGTGTAGAAGAGGTTGTGCCCGGTCATCACGACGATGATGATGACGCACAGCACGATCACCCCCGCGAGACTGCGGTCCTTGCGCATGGGCAGGGCGATCTCCCCCGTCGCCAGAGTCACGCGATGGTCGACGGCCGGCAGGAAGCGCAGCACGAGCAGGGCGAGCAGCACCACGATGACGCCGATGACCGCGAAGGCGAGGCGCCAGCCAAGCGCGTGCCCGAGGGCCGTGCCGAGGGGGACGCCGAGCACGAACGCCGCCGTTCCGCCTCCGCTCGTGATGGCGACGGCCCGGCCGATCTGGTGCTTCGGCACGAGGTGGGCGGCGTACGCGCCGACGACGGCCCAGAAGAGGCCGTGCGCGAGACCGCCGATGATGCGGGCGCCCACGAGGATCTCGTAGGTCGGCGCGGACGCCGCGATGATGTTTCCCGCCGCGATCACGACGAGCACGGCGACGACGAGATACTTGCGCGAGTAGTTGCGTGTGAGGGCGGCGAGAGGCGTGGTCGAGATGACCACGGTTCCGGCGAAGATCGTGACGAGCAGGCCGATCCGCGACTCGGACACCTGCAGTTCACCCGCCATGTCGGGGAGCAACCCGGTCGGCAGGAACTCGCTCGTGACGGAGACGAAGATCGCCCCAGCGAGCGCGAGGAGGCCGGCCCAGGGGAAGGCATCCGTCGAGCGGGGGGCGGTGCTGTTGAGCGATGGCAACGGGGAGGGATCCGTTCGAAGTGGATGGCGCGTGCAACCGCGGACGGTCGCAGACGAGCGCGGCCGTCTTTCCAGAATACTCTGGAGCCGTGACTGACACCTCGACGCACTGGATCCTGACCCTCGTCTGCGCTGACCGCCCCGGCATCGTGCACGCCATCAGCGGAGCGATCGTGCGGGCTGGCGGCAACATCACCGAGTCGCAGCAGTTCTCGAGCGACGACACCGGCCGGTTCTTCATGCGCCTGCAGGTCGAGTCCGCGGCAAGCCGCGACGCATTCGAGGCGGCGCTCTCCCCCGTGACGACCACGTACGCCATGACGTGGGAGCTCGACGTGGTCGGCCGCCCGCTGCGCACCCTCGTGCTCGTCTCCAAGGCGGGCCACTGCCTCAACGACCTGCTCTACCGGCAGCGGGCGGCGCAGCTCGCCATCGACGTTCCGCTCGTGCTGAGCAATCATCCCGACCTGCGCGATCTCGCCTCCTTCTACGGAGTTCCGTTCGAGGCGCATCCCGTGATGAGCGCCGGCCAGAAGCTCGCCTTCGAAGACCGCGTGCTCGAGGTGGTCGAGCAACACGAGATCGAACTCGTGGTGCTCGCGCGCTACATGCAGATCCTCTCACCCGAACTCTGCGAGGCTCTGAGTGGTCGGGCCATCAACATCCATCACTCGTTCCTGCCCGGGTTCAAGGGCGCCAACCCGTACAAGCAGGCGCACGCCCGCGGGGTCAAGCTCATCGGCGCGACCGCGCACTTCGTGACGAGCGACCTCGACGAGGGTCCGATCGTCGAGCAGAACGTCGTGCGCGTCGACCACTCACGCACCGCGAAAGAGCTCGTCGCCATCGGTCAGGACGAGGAGAGCCGCACCCTCACGCAAGCGGTCAAGTGGTTCTCCGAGCATCGCGTGCTGCTCGACCGGGCGCGCACCATCATCTTCAAGTGAGGGCGGTCCTAAGCTGAGCGCATGAGCACGCTCTTCGAAAACGCCCGCAAGCTCGACGCTCACGGCCAGATCGATGATTTCTGGATGCTCGTCGACGGAGACACCATCCACTCGACGGGCAACGGCAAACCTCCCGTGACCGATGGTGCAACTCGTGTCGACGTCGGCGGCCACTGGCTCCTTCCCGGGTTCATCGACCTGCACGGCCACGGCGGCGGCGGCTACTCGTACGACGACGGAGCCATCGGAATCGCCGGCGCCCTCGAGACCCACCGCACGCACGGCACGACGCGCTCGGTCATCAGCCTTGTCGCCAACCCGCTCGCGACCCTGCGCACGAGCCTCGCGGAGATCGCCGACATCGTGGATGCCGACCCGCTCGTGCTGGGCTCCCACCTCGAGGGCCCGTTTCTCGCGCCGAACCGCCGAGGTGCCCACAACGGCGAGTTCCTGCGCGAACCGTCGGCCTACGCCGTGGAGGAACTGCTCGGTGCTGCACGGGGCACACTGCGCCAGATCACCATCGCCCCCGAGCTGCCCAACGCGCTCGAGTCGATCGACGTTCTCGTTGAAGCCGGGGTGACCGTCGCGGTCGGACACACCGAGGCCGACTTCGCCGCGACGCGGGAGGCGTTCGACCGCGGGGCGCGGGTGCTCACGCACGCGTTCAACGCCATGCCGGGCATCCACCACCGCGCGCCCGGCCCCGTCATCGCGGCGTTCGAGGACGACCGCGTCACGGTGGAGTTGATCCTCGATGGCGAACACGTGCACCCGGATGTCGCGGCCATGGTCTTCGCGTCGGCGCCGGGCCGTGTCGCCCTCGTGACCGACGCCATGGCGGCCGCGGGTTCGCACGACGGCGACTACTCGCTCGGCTCGCTCACGGTCACGGTGTCGAACGGCATCGCTCGGCTGCGCGGCACCCCGACCATCGCCGGCTCGACCCTGACGCAAGACCAGGCGTTGCGCGTCGCGGTGTCGCGATCGAGGGTGGACCCGCGTCGGGCCGTCGAGGCGCTCACGCTGACGCCCGCGCGCGCCCTCGGGCTCGAGCACCGGCATGGACTGCTCGCCCCCGGCTTCGCGGCCGACGCCGTGCTGCTCGACCACGACTGGAAGGTCACCGGGGTGTGGGCCGACGGACGGGCGATTTCCGCTGGTTGAGTAGGTCGCGCAGCGACCAAATCGAAAACCGGGTCGTAGTGCGCCCGGTAGAGGGCAACGAAGTTGCTCCCTCGCTCGCAGGCTCGCTCGGCGCTGGGTCGCGCAATCGCTGGCGCGATTGCCATAGCTCAACCGCGCCTAGCTCCACCGTTCCCAGTCGAAACGGTTGGCCCAGGCGTAGCGGTAGTAGTCGGCGTGCTCGAGCTGGGCGCCGGCCGCCTCATCCACGATCACCGTGACCCTCGGATGCATCTGCACGACCGAGCCGGGGGTCGATGCCGACACCGGCCCCTCGAGCGCGGCCGCGACCGCCGCCGCCTTCGCCGAACCGAACGCGAGCAGCACCAGGTGGCGTGCACGAAGGATCGTGCCGAGCCCCTGCGTGATGCAGTGTGTCGGCACGTCGTCGAGCGAGGGGAAGAAGCGCGCGTTGTCGATGCGCGTCTGCTCGGCGAGGGTCTTGACCCGCGTGAGCGACGCGAGCGACGAACCCGGCTCGTTGAAGCCGATGTGTCCGGTGCGCCCGATGCCCAGGATCTGCAGGTCGATGCCGCCGGCCGCGACGATGTCGGCCTCGTAGCGCTCGCCCGCGCCAGAGATCGGTCCGCCGTCGTCGGCCGGCACCCGGACGAGCGACGGCGTGAGGCCCAGTGGCTCGACAACCTCGCGAGTGATGACGGCGCGGTAACTCTCCGGGTGTCCGGGCGGCAGCCCGACGTACTCGTCGAGCGCGAAACCGCGGACGGCGGCCAGCCCGGTGCCCGCGGCGGCGAGCGCGCGCCAGGTCGTGAGCGGCGTGGAGCCGGTCGCGAGCCCCAGCACGGCGTCGGGCCGCTCCCGCACGAGTGCCGAGATGGCGGACGCCGCGATCTCGCCCGCCTCCGCGTCTGACTCGACGATGACTACTTCGGCCACGAGATACCTCCCAGGTGTGCTGCTCCGAGTGCGGCAACCGGAGCGCCATGCGGCAGGAGTCGGATGCGCTCCTCGAGCCCGAGCGAGGCGATGAACGGCGTCTGCCCGCCCCACGCGCGCAAGATCTCCCTGACGCCTCCCATCACCCTATCGCCGAGGGCGCTGATGCCGCCCCCGATCACCACGAGGTCGACGTCGACGGTGAGCACGAGTATGCGCACGGAGTTCGCGACGCCCTCGTAGAGGCGGCGTCGGATCTCGATCGCCCGTTCGTCGCCCGCGTCGGCGGCGTCGAGCACGGCGCTCACGGCGTTGTCGTCGCCCCGCGCCCACTGCCTCGCAATGCCGGATCCCGACGCCATGACCTCGAGCCCGCCGCGCTGGCCGTCGAGGTCGACGGGCCCCGACGGGTCGACGAGGATGTGGCCGATCTCGCCGGCCCCCCCGCGAGCGCCGCGCCACAGCTCACCCCGCAACACGAGCCCGGCCGCGAGGCCGGTTCCGAGGTTGAGATACGACAGCGAGGATGTGGGCGGCTGTTCGAAGAGGTGGAATGAGCCGAGCGCCGCCGCGTTGACGTCGTTCTCGACGCGCACCGGTGCGCCGAGCCGGCCGGCCAGGTCGGCGCCCAGCTCCAGCCGGTCGAGGCCGAGGTTGAGCGCGTGCGTCACGCGTCCCGTCGCCGCATCCACCGCACCGGGGATGCCCACCCCGATCGTCGCGAAGTCGGCCATGCCGAGCCCCGTCGCCGCCGTGAGGTCGGAGACTACGGCGACCGTCGAGGCGATGACGTCGCGCGGGCCGAAGCCGGTGGGCCGCCGCACCCGCTCGACGACGGTTCCGTCGTCGGCGACAGCGACCGCCTCGGTCTTCGTGCCACCGATGTCGACACCGATCTTCATCGTGTTTCCCCCTCGAACCAGGCGGCGAGCGCCTCGCTGACGTGCCGTGATGCTCCGAAAGTCGCGACGTCAGCGTACCGGCGATCGGGGTGCGGCCAGCCCATGTCGACGACGAGCACGTCCGCAACCTGACGTCGCGCCTCGTCGATGAGCGATCGCACCCAGGCGCTGCGGTGGTTGCCCCTGCCGACAAGCACGAGCTGGCCGCGCACCTCGGGCAGGGCCTCCCCCTCGCGAACCCGCGCATCGACGGGTGGCCCCCACGGCGACTCGCCCACGGCGATGTTCGGCGCGGTCTCGAGCGCGACGACCGTGCGCTCGACGGCGACCGAGCTGCCGCGTCGCACGTCGAAGGCCGCCATGGCGCGGGCGCGATCGAAGGTGGGCCCGACGCCGTCGCCGACGACGGGCGCTGCGGATGTCGCCGACGCGAGCGAGCGCGCGAGCTCGACGTTGCGCCGCCCGGCGTCGTGCAGCCGGCCGGCGTCGAGGCGCCCCTCGACCACCGCGGCGTCTATGGCGCGCTCGATCTCGTCGAGCTGAGCGTCGGAGTTGTCCGTGCCGATGCACAGCAGGTCGCAGCCGGCCGCGATCGCCCGCACCGCCGCCTCGGGTATGCCGATCTCGCCGCTCGCGCCCACCATGTCGAGGGCGTCGGTCACGATGACCCCGGTGAATCCGAGCTCGTCGCGAAGAAGTCCGCCGAGAATGCCGCTCGAGAAGGTCGCGGGGTTCACCGCGTCGAGCTGCGGCAGCATGATGTGCGAGCTCATGATCGAGCTCGCACCGGCGGCGATCGCCGCCTCGAAGGGCAGCAGTTCGCGCGCACGCAGAGCGTGGAGCGGGAGGTCGACGACAGGGAGCGCGAGATGCGAGTCCTGGGCGGTGTCACCGTGCCCGGGGAAGTGCTTCGCGCTCACCGCGACGCCCGCCGCCTCGTGTGCGGCTACCCATGCGGCCGAGTGACGTGCGACGAGCGACGCGTCGTCGCCGAAACTGCGCACACCGATGACGGGGTTGTCCGGGTTGGAGTTGATGTCGACATCCGGGGCGAAGTTGAGGTTGACCCCCACGTCACGCAGCTCCCGGGCGACCGCGGTCGCGACGGACGACGTGTAGGCGGCGTCGTCGATGTGTCCGAGGAGTGCGTTGCCCGGGAACGGCGAACCGGTGCGCTGGTAGAGGCGGCTCACGTCGCCGCCCTCCTCGTCGATCGCGATGAGCGCGTCGGGGTTCGCGGTGGTGATCGCGGCCGTGAGGGCGCGCAGCTCATCGCGCGAGGCAACGTTGTCGCCGAACAGGCAGACGCCGGCGAGACCGGCGCGGAGTCGCGCCTCGAGCCAACCGGGGAGGGTGGTGCCGACGAAGCCGGGGAGGAGCACGGCGGATGCGGCGGAGCGCGTCATCCCTTCACCGCCCCGCTCACAAGACCCGACGTGAGCCGGCCCTGCACGATGAGGAAGAACACGATGACGGGCACCGCGACGAGTGTCGATGCCGCCATCACCTGGCCCCAGTCCGTCTCCCGGGTTGCGCTCGCCTGCACGAAGCCGCGCAACCAGAGCGGCAGCGTCTGAGAGGCCTCCGACGGCAGAAGAACGAGAGCGACGGTGAACTCGTTCCAGGCCTGCAGGAATGCGTAGACGCCCGATGCCACGAGCCCGGGTGCGAGCAACGGGAACGTGATGCGCATGAAGGCCCCGAACCGGCTCAGCCCGTCGACCATCGCGGCCTCCTCGAGATCGGCAGGCACTCCGGCGACGAATCCCCGAAGCATCCAGATGGTGAAGGGCACGACCGCGGCGATGTAGATGACGCTCACGCCGATCACCGAGTCGAGCAGGTGCGCACTCGCGATCATCTTGTACTGGGCGATGAACAGGCCCTCCGCGGGAAGCATCTGCACGACGAGCACCGCGATGATGAAGCTCTTGCGTCCGCGGAAGCGGAAGCGGCTGATCGCGACGGCGCCGAGGAAGGCGAAGATGATGCAGAAGAACACCGCGATGAGGGTGACCGAGACGCTCATGCCGAGCGCCGTGGAGAACTCACCGTCGGCGAGGGCCTTCGTGAAGTTGGTGAGCGAGCCGCCGATGGGCACGAAGGTCGGGATGAACGACTGCAGCGTCACGTTGGGCAGCAGTGAGGAGTTCGCCATCCAGTAGACGGGGAATACCCAGAGGATGGCGATGACGATGGCGAGCACCCCGAGGAGTGACCGTGCTGTGCGGGCTCTCATTGCTCGTCCTCCTTGAGCAGGCTGCGGATGTAGAACCAGCTGAGCGCGATGGTGATGGCGAGCACGAGGATGGAGACGGCCGACGCCATGCCGAAGTCCTGCGACTTCGTGCCGAGCTTGAAGATGTAGGTGCCGAGGAGGTCGAAATCGCTCGACTTCGACCCCGCGTCCTGCAGCATGGTGATCTGGGTGAAGACCCTCAGGTCCCAGATGATTTGCAGCAGGAAGACGATCGCGATCACCGGTCGGATCATGGGCAGGATGATTCCGAAAAAACGCTGTGTGGCCGACGCCCCATCGAGCTGGGCGGCCTCGAGCACCTCGTCGGAGACCTGCGTGAGTCCCGCGAAGCTCGAGAAAGCCACAAAGGGCACCGACATCCAGATGACGATGACACCCGCGACGAGGAAGAAGGTGGACGGCGACTCGAGCCAGTTGAAGCGGTTCATGTCGACGCCAGGAAGCATGTCGAGCACATAGTTCACCGCTCCCCGACGGCGGTCGAAGAGCCAGATCCACACCGTCATCGCGGCGACGACCGGCATAGACCACGCCAGCAGCAACGCGATCTGCAACACGATGCGGGGGGCCTTGCCGACGGCGTTCATGAGCAGCGCGAACAGCACGCCGATGACGAGGGTGATGACGGCGGTGATGAGGCAGAACGCGATCGACCTGCCGACGACCGCCCACAGCTGGGCGTTTGTCGCCAAGTCGACGTAGTTGTCGAAGAAGACGAACGGCGCGGGTTTGCCGAACTGCTGCTGCAGCCCGTACTCCTGCATGGACGTGACGACCTGCCAGACGACGGGGTACCCCATGCCGATGAGGAGGATGCCCACGGCCGGGATGAGGAGCAGGTACGGAACGCGCGCCTTGCGGCGGCGATCGATGCTGACGGACACGGGCTTCCCCCTTTCAGTGTGTGGTGTGGACGGTGCAGCTGGTCGAGTAGCGCGCTCTCGCGCGTATCGAGACCGGGTCTCGATACGGCCGTGGCCGGCTACTCGACCAGCGTGTTCGCACCTAGCCGTTCAGGAGCTCGTCGATCTTGCCGTCGTACTCCTGGGCGAGGGCCTCGACGTCGCCGCCGCCGTTGACCTTGCCGAAGAACTCCTCCAGCAGGCCAGAGCCCTCCACCGCCGCCCAGCCGGGAGCGGCCGGGGTGAGCTTCGACTTCGCCGCCGAGTCGATGAGCGCCGTGGCGAACTGGTCGTCACCGAGCGACGACGCGTAGTCGAGGTTGGCCGGACCGAGTCCGTTCGCGCCGAGCATCTTCTGGTAGTCGGGCGAGAAGATGATCGTCATGAGCTCCTTGGCCGCGTCCTGGTTCTTGCTCGCGGCCGAGATGGCGATGTTCGAGCCACCAGCGAACACCGGAGCGACTCCGCCGTCGACTCCCGGAAGCACGAACGATCCGAAGACGTCGTCGTTCCACGTCGCAACGGTCTTCGTCGCGTCCTCCGGGTCGGGAGCGAGGTCGCCGATCGACCAGTGCGCCCACCCGGGTGCGATGATCGTCGCGGCCTCGGGCTTGCCCGTCGACTCGTTGTTGTTGATGTTGACCCACGGCGTGCTGTCGGCCTCCGTGACGGGAGCGAGAGACGCACTGGCGTAGAGCGCCTGCAGCTGCGTCAGTCCCTCAACGGTCTTCGGGTCGGAGAGCGACGACTTCCAGTCGTCGCCGTCCTTCTTGGCAAGGTCGCCGCCGTTGGCGAAGATCCACGACAGGCCGTTGCGCCAGTCTTCACCACCGATGTAGAAGCCGCTTTGATCGGCCGTCTTCAACTTCGCCGCAGCGTCGTTGAACTCGCTGAGGGTGGCGGGCACCGCGACGCCGGCCTGCGCCCACACGTCCTTGCGGTAGAACACGTAGCGCGAGCCGAAGTAGTAGGGCAGCGCGTACTCGGCCCCGTCGACCGATCCGACTTCGACGAAGGACGGCAGCAGCTTGTCACCGCCGAGGTCGTCGTACATGTCACTCAGGTCGGTGAATGCACCCGCGTTCGTGAATGTCGGAGCCCACGTGTTGCCGATCTCCACGACATCCGGGGTATTCTCGGCGTCGGGGAGTGCCGTGGTCAGTTTTGCGACAGCATCCGTCCACGACTGCTCTTCGATCGTCAGTGTGCCCCCGGTCGCGTCTGCGAACTCTGTCTTAAGGTAGTCGCGCAGCGCGTCCGGGGTGTCACCACCGTTCAACCACAGGGTGATGTTCTTTCCGCCGCCCTCGGAGGGCGTTTCCGCTGAGGAACACCCCGCGAGGATGAGCGCTGTAGCGGTGGCTGCTGCGACCGCTACGATCCTTTTCTTCATTGTGGTTCTCCTTCGTAACGTGATTGCGATGGACCACGGTGGCCGCGTCGCCGGTGCATGCTCGGGTCAGGAGACGCCGAGCTGGCCGGAGAGCACCATGGCGGCGGCGCCGCGCATGACTATGTCCTCTCCGAGGGTTGTCATCCGCAGCACGAGACCGCCGTGGAACTCGGCCATCGTGCGCTCGCGGAGGGTCTCGAGCACGGCATCCGCGAGCGTGCCGTCGAGCAGTTCGCCGGGGCCGCTCAATACGACCTCGGCGAGGTCGAGCGCGCCGACGACGGGAGCGAGCGCGATGCCCAGCCGTTGGCCCGCCTCCCGCAGGATCGTCGTGCGCTCATCGGATGTCGCCGCCGCCGCCAGTGCGGCGTCGAGCCTCGGCGTGGCGAGCCACGTCTCGAGGCAGCCGCGTTTGCCGCACGCGCACTCGGCGCCGCCGTCGGTGCCGACGACGACGTGCCCGATCTCTCCTGCGGCGAAGCGGCCGCCGAGAAGCGGGCTGCCGTCGAGCAGGAGCCCCGCGCCGACGCCGTGGCCGATCTTGATGAGGATCATGTCGCTGTCGGCGCCGCCGAAGCTGTGTTCGGCGAGCGTGGCCGCATTGGCGTCGTTGATGACGAGCACGGGGAGAGCGAATCGGTCGACGAGAGTCTCCTGGAGCGGCTCGCCGACCCAGCCGAGGTTGGGTGCAGTGAGCACGACGCCGCCCCTCCCCACGATTCCCGGCGACCCGACGCCCACGCCGAGGATCGGCAGGGTCGCGGCGGCCACGAGCGACTCGACGAGCGACACGACTTTATCCGTGGCATCCGCCCCGATGCTGCCTTCGAGCGCGATCTCGACGCGGGAAATCACCTGGCCGCGCAGATCGAGCACTGCGCCACGGAAGATAGCCGCGTCGCTGAGATCGATGCCGATGATCTGGAAGGCGAGGCTGTTGAGTTCGAGCAGCATCGCGGGCTTGCCGGGCCGGGCGTCTTCGCGCTGGCCGACTTCGAGCACGAGGCCTTCGACCATGAGCTCCGCGACGAGCGCGGAGATCGTGACCCGCGTCAGGCCGGTCTCGCGCGCGATGTCGGCGCGACTCTGCTGGCCGGTCAGGTAGAGCGTCTGCAGCACGAGGGAGCGGTTGTGGCGACGAGCGTGCTCCGGAAGCACCTTGCCGCTGGGGCGCAATGCCCGTCCACCCGCGAATCCCCGACTGCGACCGGGCGCAAAGGGCAGCTTCTGTGTGGTCACGGCTACTTCACGCTTCCCGCAGTGAGACCGCCGACGAGGCGCTTCTCGATGAGCATGAACAGGATGACGACCGGCACGATCGCGACGATCGATACACCGAAGACGTACTGCCAGCTCGTCGCGTACTGGCCGACGAACTTCGTGAGCGCGACGGAGAGCGGCTGGTTGCCGGCGGTCGAGAGGATGACGAGGGACGCGGCGAACTCGTTCCAGCACGATACGAACGTGAACACGATCGCCGTGACGATGCCGGGCCAGACGAGCGGGAGGTTGATGCGGATGAGCACGGCCCAACGACCCGCCCCGTCGAGTTGCGCCGCCTCGTCGATCTCGCGCGGAACCCCCGCGAAGAAGCTGTGCATGATCCAGATCGCGAATGAGAGGTTGAAGGCACCGTTGATGAGGATCATCGCGAGCCAGGTGTCGCCGATACCCAGGAACTGGAACTCCCGGAACAGCCCCGCGGTCAGTACCGCCGGTTGCAGCATCTGCGTGACTATGACGAGGAACAGGAACACCATGCGGCCGGGGAACCTGAACCGGGCGGTGTAGTACGCGGCGGGGAGCGCGACCGCGAGCACGAGCAGCGTCGCGAACACCGCGATCACGATCGTGGAGATGAGGTTCTGCACGAGCGGTGTCTCGGGGGAAGACCACATGGTGAAGTAGTTCTCCGGGTGCCATTCCTCGGGGATGAAGGTGGCGGGCACCCGCAGTATCTCGCTCTTCGACTTGAGTGAGCTCAGCAGCATGAGCACGTACGGGGCGACGAACACGACCAGCACGGCGAGGCCGGCAGCCATGCGCCAGAGCAGAGCCGCGATACCGACCTGGTCGGCGGTGTAGCGACGCCGGCGCGGGGGGTGTGGCACGGGGAGGACGGGCACGAATGCCTCGGGTGCGTGGGCTGGGGCTGTGACCGTCACGTCACACCTCCTTCATGGGCTTGACGACCTTGACGTACACGGCCACGATCACCAGCACGATGAGGAAACTGACCACGCTGAGGGCGCTCGCGACGTCGATCTTGTGGTCGGTCTGGATGTATTTGAAGATGAGCGTCATCACCGTGTCGGCGTCGTAGCCGGGGATCGATCCGGTCATCACCTTCAGGATCGGCAGCGAGTTGAACACGTTGATGATATTGATGAGGATCGCCACCGCGAGCGCGCTGCGGAGTTGCGGCAGCACGATCGAGACGTACGTGCGCACCCTTCCCGCGCCGTCCACCTTGGCGGCTTCGAAGACGTCGGCCGGCAGCGTCTGCAGCCCCGCGAGGATCGTGTAGGTCGTGAACGGCAAGGAGACGAAGACAGCGATTCCTATGGACCAGGAGAAGGCGGATGCCGCATTCTTGGTCCATCCGTACGGAGCATCGATGACGCCGAGCTGCACGAGGGCCTCGTTGATGATGCCGTAGAACGGGTCGAGGCCGTAGTAGACCACGAGTGTCGTCATGACGACGCTGGCAGCCCACGGCACGATGACCGCCATGCGGACGAGTTGCCGCCCGGGGAACGCCTTGTTGAGCAGCTGTGCGAGAGCCAGCGAGACGACCACCGTCAAGACCACCACAGCCACGACCCAGATGAACGTGCGGCCGAGGACACCCCAGATCGGACCGAAGTCGAGCAGCGCGCGGTAGTTGTCGAATCCTGCCGCCCCTCGGTCGACGCCGGACTGGCTGATGTCGCGCGTGGAGTTGTAGAACATCACCCCTGCGGGGAACAGCACGACACCGAAGATGAGCACGAGGGCGGGCGCTATCCATGGCAGCGCCCGCATCAGGTCGCGAGGAGAAGTGCCGGCGCCCCGGCGGGAGCGACGTGGTGCCGCCCCAGCCGGGGCCGCGGCGGCGATCGTCGCCGACGCTTTCGTCATGGTGCTCATCTCGGTGCTCGCCGTCCGCGTCCTGCGCCGCCTAGCCCTCGTCCGACTTCGCCTGGATCTCGGCGAGCACGGCCTTTGGGTCCTTGCCCTGGGCGAGTTGCCCGACGAGGCTCTTGAATGCCGCGTCTGTGGCCGACCAGTTGGAGTTCGTCGTCGGCGCGAACTTGGCGTCGGGCAGCGCGTCGAGGAATACCTTGAGCTTCTCGTCGTCGGCGAGCTGCTCACCGCCGGAGGTCGTGGTCGGAAGGAACCCCTCCGTGGTCACCCACTTCACGTATACCTCGGGCGTGTAGAGGTAGTCGAAGAACTTGGTGATCGCTTCCTTCTTGTCGCCGTCGTTCTTGAAGGCCATCAGGTGGTCGGCGACGCCGAGGGTGAACGCCGAGCCGTCTTTCGTGGGGATCGGCACCATCGAGTAGTTCAGGTCGGGGTTCTTCTCCTCGATCTGGCCGACGGTGGGCGGAAGGCCCTCGATCATGCCGATGTTGCCCTGGATGAAGACGTCGATGAGGGGCGTCCGGTCGGTGGCGCCGGCATCCGGCTGGGTCGCACCCTCGTCGACCATGCGCTGGATGAAGGTCGCTGCCTCGAGGTTCTCCGGGGTGTCGATCGTGATGGCATCCGCATCGCCGAACGAGCCGCCGCCGCCGAAGAACCAGATGGCGCTCTCGGCCTGGGCCTCTTCCGAGCCGAGCGGCAACCCGTAGCCGTATGTGGACGGCAGGCCCAGCGCATTGATCGCCTTGCCGGCGGCGAGGAGTTCGTCCCAGGTGGCGGGAGCGTCGACGCCGGCCTTCGCGAGGAGGTCGTTGTTGACGAACAGAGTGCGTGACGACGCGATGAGCGGCAAGCCGAACTGCGTGTCGCCGACGGATGCGCTCTCGACGAACGACTCCTGGAAATCGGCCGCGGTATCGGGCGACACGACATCCTCCACCGGATACAGCAGGTCATCGGCAGCGAAGCCGGCGAAGGGGCCGCCGTTCATGATGTCTGGGGCTTTTCCTCCCTGGACCTTCGTCGTCACGACATCGTTGAGGTTGTCCCACGACTGCACCTCGAGGTTGACCGTGATGCCGGGGTTCTCCTTCTCGAATCCCGCGATCACGCCTTCCCAGAGCTTCTGGGTTCCGTCGGAGTACGAGGGGACGAGCAGGTCGATGGAATTCGATCCACCCTCTCCGCCCGAGTCGTTGCTGAAGCCGCAAGAGCTCAGTGCCATGGATGCGACGGCGGCGGTCGCTATGACCGCCCCGATCCGGGATGACTTTCTCATGATGTCCTTACCTAGCAGGTTGTCGACCGCCGAACGGGCGGCCGAGCGGTGCGGATGATGTGCGCTCTGGAACCAGATCATGGTGCTGCCTAGCGTCGGCTCGACTCTGAGGACAGGGGACTTTTCCGAACATCCGGTAAAGACTTGTTTGTTAGTGAACCTTACGAACCCCGACCGCGCAAGAGTTTCGGCGCGATTGGTTAGGGGTGTTTACAAATTCGTTACACGGGGAAACACGGCCGACTTCTCGTCTCGACGGGACGCACAGAAAGACCCGCTCCGGCGGGCGAGCGCACTGGGAGGCGCACCGCCCGCCGGAGCGGGATTCTTGTGGAAGTCGACCGTTAGAGCAGGATGATCACGAAGCTGCTTCCGCTGCGTGAGCCGGTGACACCGTCCGCTCCCCCGAACGCCGCGGAGACCACGAAGACACCGGTCTTCAGCCTGGGCAGCGTGTAGGTCACCCGCCCGTTGTCGGCGACGGTGATCGGCACGTCGACCGCCGTGCCGTTGACGGTCACCGTCACGGTGCCTGCGAGCGGAGTGGGCGACGCGCTCGCAACCGAGACGGTGGCCGTCACCTTCTGCCAGGAGAAGCCGATGTGACGGTTCAGCGCGAGCTTCGTCGTCGAGGCGAACGGCACGGTGACTCTCGCGGATGTGGCGGTGCCCGGCGCCAGCCCGTCGGCCGTCGCGGTCACCACCACCGTGATCACCACGCCGCGGTCAGCGGGGGTGACGCGGTAGGTCGACGACGTCGCGCCCACGATGTCGACCCCGTTCGACTGCCACTGGTAGCTGAACGTGAGGCCCTCCGTGTTCCACTCCCCCGGCGACGCGGTCAGTGTCTTGCCGGGCTGAGGAGACCCGGTGATCACGGGCGGTGACACGTTGACGGGGGCGTCGGGTGCTGGAGCCTCGCCGGTCTCGACCTGCAGCACGGTGAACGCATTCGTCTCGCCGTACCTCACGAGGCTCAGGTAGGTCATGTTCGGGGCGAGTCCCGCCCACGCTGCCGTGAAGGTGGCGGGTACGCCCTGCTGCCCCTGCAGTACCGGCGGCGTGAGGGACAACGGACTGCCCTCCGGCAGCACCGATGTCACCGTGGCGTCCCACGCCGTCGAGGGGTTTGCCGCGTACACGGTGACCTCGACCCGGTAGTCACCGGCCTCGGGCGCCACGAGGTCGACGCGCTCGTCGGCCGCCCCGGTCGCCGACGCCCAGCCGGCCACGGGATCGCCCGCGGCGTCCAGCTGGTAGACGACGAGGTCGAGGTCGGCCGTGTCATCCACCGAGTCGAGATCGATGCGCGCGAACTCCGCGCCCTCCGGAACCGAGGTGTCATAGGTGACGACCGTGTCCTTCGGCCCGGCTCCGGAGCGACCCGGCGCCGCTCCGGTCGGGTCGGGCAACAACGTGCCGGAGCTGAGACCGGGGGTGGCGAGCGGGATCTCCCCGCTGCCGCCCGGAGTGACGCTGATGTCGACCGAACCGGCGACGCCGGCGCCCTCCGCATCGCCCGGCGCGAGGATGGTGGCCGGCTTGACCGCGATAGGGCTGCGCGCGGTGGTGTGCCCCGACGTCCAGGTGAGTGCTCCCGTCGCGAACGTGTCGAGCGGAGCATCCGTCCTCGAGATCGTCACCGTGTACGACTTCGACTCTCCCGCGGCGCCGAAGGTGAGCACCGACGGCTCGACGACCGCCGAGATGCCGGTGAGCCCCGAGATGGAGGCGGTGAACGTGCCCGCCTGGGTCGAGGTCACCGTGCGCGTGACGACCTCGGGCGCGGTGAGCGTTCCGATGCCGATCGAGGCGAGGTTGAGATTGCTCGGGTCGACCGGGGTGACACCCTCGTCGTAGCCGATGGCTTGCAGGTACGCGCGCCAGTCATCCTGTCCGTTCAGGTACAGGAGTCCCGGTTCGAAGAACCTCGTCGGGTCGACGTGCCCCGCACCCTGCGCGAACGGATCGGTTATCTCGTTGCCGTCGGAGTCGACGGTGTTGTACGCGGTCGTCATCATGGCCGACTTGATCTCCGCCGGTGTCGCCGTGGGTCGTTCACCCAGATACAGCGCGGCGAGACCCGCGATGTGCGGGCTGGACATCGACGTTCCGCTGAGGAACTCGAAGGTCGGCGTTCCGCCCTCCTGGTTCGGTCCGGCCGCGAGGATGGCGACGCCGGGTGCCGCGATGTCGGGCTTCAGGATGTCGCTGCCGTCGGCGAGCACCGGTCCGTGGGACGAGAATCCCGCGAGCTCGGGCGTCGGCGGCACGTAGGTCGTCTGGTTGCCGTTGGTCAGCGTCACTGTCGCGCCCTCGGTAGCGGCGTAGGCCACGATGGGGGCTCGGAATCGCGCGTCGACGTGCACCGCGGGAATGGCGTGGGCGTCGGGATCGATCGAGCTGGGTGTGACGTTGGTGAGCACCATCCCGATGCCGCCGACTCGGGCGACCTCTGCCGACTTGGCCGTGCGGTCGACGACGCCACGGTCACACACGATGATCGTGGGCTCCGCTGGCAGCAGCGTCGCGTCGAGGCTTCCCGGTGCGCAGAGATTCGCTTGCACTCCGGCCGCTCCGGGCACCGCCACCGCGGTCGAGTTCACGAGACGGCCGGTCACGGGCTCGGTCACCGTGATCGTCGCGCCGACGAAGGCCTGCCCGTCGCCGAGCGTCACGGTGCCGTAGTAGCTGGGAACGGTGCTCGCAGCGACCGTGGTGATCCACGGCGAGGCGTTGTCGAGCGTCGAGGCGCCCGGGCCGGAGTTACCGGCGGACGCCGCGACGAAGATGCCGGCGGCGGCGGCCCCGCGGAAGGCGATGTCGGTGGCCGAGTTGGTCGACTCCGCCGCGCCACCGCCGATCGAGAAGTTCAGCACGTCGACGCCGTCGATGACCGCCTGGTTGATGGCGGCGAGCATGTCGGTCGTGGTGCATCCGTCATCGGTGGTCTCACCCGCCCGCCTGCCCGACCAACACACCTTGTAGGTGGCGACCTTTGCCGCAGGAGCCACTCCCGAGATGGCCCCGAAGTCGCGGCCGAGCACGTCCGCGTCGGTGCCGAAGTTGCCGGCGGCCGTGCTCGTGGTGTGTGACCCGTGGCCGTCTCCGTCTCGCGGTGAGGCGAACTCGCCTGTGCCGGTCGACGCGTTGCCGATGCTGTCGGCGCCGAAGCCCTCGAGGAAGTACCGGGCTCCGACGATCTTCGTGCTGCAGTCGTCGATCGTGAACTGCTCGCCCGTCTGGCAGGTGCCGGTGAAGGTTCCCCCGTCGTTCTTGACGTAGCTGATGGTGTCGCCGCCCGACAGGTACGGTTCGCTGCCGGCACTCGTGCCGAGCGGATCGCCTGCAAAGGCGGGGTTCTCGGGCGCGATGCCGGTGTCGAGCACCCCGACGACGACGCCGGCTCCCGCCTCGTCGGCGCCGCCGACGGCCGCCCAGACTCCGTCGTCTCCCTCGAGCCCGAGGAAAGCGGTCGACGGTGTGGCCGTCACGTGCTTGAGCTCATCTCTCGTGATCGCGACGACACCTTTGGTCGAGGCGAGCTTTGCGGCCTGCGCCGCGGTGAGGTCGGCGCTGAAGCCGTTGAGTGCCATCGTGTAGGAGTAGTCGATCTCCGCTCCCACCGACGAGGCGACCTCCTTCTGCTTGTCGGCAAGGTACCCGCTGTAGTCACGGGCGGGCGCCTTGCGCGCGTTCAACTGGTCGCCGGCGTCGGGGGCCGTCGCCTCGAATCCGGACACTCCCCCGCCATACGTCGCGACCGCGCTGTCGGAGAGGGTGACGACGTATTGCCCCGGATCGAAGCTGGTCGGGCCCGGTAACGCGCCGGAGGGAACCGGAGCCGCTGTCGCTCCCGTCGCCGTGCCGACGACTATCGCGGACGCGAGGAGACCCGCGGTGGCGATGCCGGAGAGGAGGATACGGACTGGCGATACGGCGGAATGGCCACCGAGGGGTTTGCTCACAGAATTCCTTCTTGTCAAAGTCGTAGCTACAAACAGCACACTCTGAGGCAGTCGGGCCTGCGCACTCGCTCACCCTAACCCGGGGATCGACCCCCGAACAGGGGGGTTGAGAAAATCGTGCTTCGCGTAGCTGGGGATGCGCCGATTGTTCAGCTTCCGCATAGCCAAATCACCGGGGGCACGCAATGCTTGAACCTACAACTGCTCGACGATCGGCAGCGAGAAGGCAGACCCATGACCACACAACGAGCGAACTACCCGTTCGCCCTCCTCACCGGCCTCGCCCTCGTCGGCGCTCTCGCCGGCTGCAGCTCCGGCGCCGGTGGAGACGCCCCCGCCGCCGCGGACACATCGGAGTCGGATGCATCGACCACCGAATCGGCCGGAAGCTACACCGACGGAAGTTACTCCGCGAGCGCCGACTACACGTCACCCAACGGCACCGAAGAGGTCGAGGTGACCGTGACACTCGCCGACGGTGTCATCTCCGACGTCAAGGTCGTCGGAAGCGGCGACAACCCCACCTCGAAGCTGTACCAGGGAAAGTTCGCGAAGGGCATCGGCGACGTCGTGGTCGGCAAGAGCATCGACCAGATCTCGGTCGACAAGGTCGCCGGGTCGTCGCTCACGAGCGCCGGATTCAACGACGCGATCGACGAGATCAAGGCCGACGCTGCCAGCTAGCCACAGCTTCGGGGCCATCGGCACCCACTGGCAGGTCGACACCGTCGATCCCCTGGCTGCCGAGGTGCTCGAGGCCATCGCCGCCCGCATCGAGGCCTTCGATCGCACCTACTCCCGTTTCCGCGACGACTCCCTCGTCACTCGCGTCGCCTCCACCGCGGGCGCGCACCCCTTCCCCGCCGACGCCGGCGCGCTCTTCGACCTGTACCGCCGCCTATACGCGGTGACGGATGGCGCGGTGAGCCCCCTCGTCGGCCGTACCCTCGAGACCATGGGGTACGACCGCGGCTATTCGCTTCGCCCGCAGGCCACGGTCGCCTCCGTGCCCGCCTGGCGCGACAGCCTCGCCTGGGACGGCAGCGCGCTCGTCGCCGTGCGCCCGGTGCTCATCGACGTGGGTGCGGCTGGCAAGGGCTATCTCGTCGACATCGTCGGCGCGCTGCTCATCGACCGCGGCATCGTCGACTTCGTCATCGACGCGAGCGGCGACATCCTGCACTCCGGGGACGCCCCGATCCGTGTCGCGCTCGAGCATCCGCTCGACGCGAGCAAGGCCATCGGCATTGTGAACCTCCGGGGCGCGTCGCTGTGCGCCTCTGCGTCCAATCGGCGGTCGTGGGGCGAGGGACTGCACCACATCATCGATGCGACGACGGGGCTGCCCGCGCGGCGCGTGATCGCCAGCTGGGCGATCGCAGATTCGGGCCTCGTCGCCGACGGTCTCGCTACCGCCCTCTTCTTCGCCGAGCCGGCACGACTCGCGGAGGAATTCGACTTCGACTTCGTGCGGATGTTCGCGGACGGTCGAGTCGAGAGCTCGTCCGGCCTGGATGGGGAGCTGTTCCGATGAGACGGTGGCTCGACAGGGTGACCGGCAGGGTCACGATGTACCGGCTCGTTCTTCTCGCGCTCATCGCGGTCGCCGCGGTCGCGGTGGTGCTGTCGATGCTCGGCCGGCTGGCGTTTCCCGCGACCGATCTCCTCGCGACCGCGGCGGTCGCCGTCGCCGCCTCCGTCGCGACGAGTTGGCTCTTCGCGCTCGCGTTCCGCGTGCGCCCGCACCCCGAGTCCGCCCTCATCACTGGCCTCCTGCTGTTCTTCCTGTTCTTTCCGAGTGGCGTGGTCGGCGACCTCGCGAGCGTCGCTCTCGCGGCAACGATCGCGAGCGCGTCGAAGTACCTGCTCGCGATCCGCGGGCGGCACATCTTCAATCCCGCGGCAATCGGCGCGTTCGTGGTGTCGCTTCTCGGCCTCAACGTCGCCGTCTGGTGGGTGGCGACGGGCGTGTTGCTTCCCCTCACGGCCATCGGCGCCTTCCTCGTGCTGTACCGCTCGCGACGGACGACGATCGGCGTGGCCTTCGTGGCGGTCGCGACGGTCATCGTGGTGGTGCGCCTCGTGTCCGGCGGTACGGATGTCGGCGCGGCGATCGGCACCGCGTTCACCTCGTTCCCCATCGTGTTCCTGGCCGGCTTCATGCTCAGCGAACCGCTCACCCTGCCGCCGCGGCGCTGGCAGCAGCTCATCGTCGCGGCCGTGGTCGCGGTGGCGTTCGCCGTGCCCTTTCAACTCGGCCCGATCTTCAACACGCCCGAGCTCGCACTGGTCGTCGGCAATGCCGTCGGGTTTGCTTTCGGCCAGCGCCGCGGCATCCGTCTGCGCTATCTCGGAAAGCGGCAGCTGACGCCGAGCGCGTGGGAGCTCGCGTTCCAGCCGGTGCGGCCGGTGTCGCACCGCGCCGGCCAGTATGTCGAGCTCACGGTTCCGCACCGCGCCGACTCCCGTGGCAGCCGACGCATTTTCACCATCTCGTCGCCGCCGAGCACGAGCGGCCCGCTGACCGTCGGACTCAGCGGGCCGGAGCGGCTCTCGAGCTTCAAGCGTGCGTTCCTCGAGCTAGAGCCCGGCGCCATCGTGCGAGCCACCGGGGTCGGCGGCGACTTCACGCTCCCCCGCGACCCGATGATTCCGCTCCTGCTCGTGGCAGGGGGCATCGGCATCACGCCCTTCGCGAGCCAGCTAGCGCACGATCGTGACCGCGGCGTGCGCCGCGACGTCGTGGTGGTCTACGCGGTTCGCGACAGCACGGAGATCGGCTACGCGGGGCTCCTCGAGGCGGCCGGGGTGCGCGTCGTACTGGTGAGCCCGACGGAGCCCGAGTCGCTCCCCGCCGGATGGACCTGGGCCGGATCAGGGCGCCTCACCGGAGACACCCTCGCCGGGCAGGTGCCCGACCTGGCGACGCGACGCGCGTTCGTCTCCGGGCCGCCGTCCCTCGTCGCCGACATGCGTGCCGCGCTGCGCGAACGCGGCGTCAAGCGGGTCTCCACCGACTACTTCAGCGGCTACTGAGCCTCGATTGCCGGGAGGAGTCTGCTTCCACATCGGCTTGGCACTCTCGCAGCTTGAGTGCTAACATTTTTGCGTTGAGTCGAGTCGACTCAACTTCTGACCGATGGGTACGGTGCCGCCGGACGGCGGCCCGACGTGAAGGAGTTGATAACGATGGCAGTTCTCTTCGATCCGTTCCGCGATCTCGATCGCTTCGCCGCGGAACTCATGGACACGCGCAACAGCCCGCGTCTCATGCCGATCGACCTGTACCGCGACGGCGACCACTACATCCTCAATGCCGACCTCCCGGGCATCGACCCCGGCACGGTCGACCTGGATGTCGACGGCCAGCTGCTCACCATCCGGGCTGAGCGCACGGTGCGAGGCAGGGAAGGCGTCAAGTGGCTCGCTCAGGAGCGGCCGAGCGGTTCGTTCCTGCGCCAGTTCACCCTCGGCGAGGGCGTCGACGGCGAAAAGATCAGCGCGAACTACGACAACGGCGTGCTGAGCGTGATGATCCCGGTCACGGAGCGCGCGAAGCCGCGCAAAGTCGCCGTGACCGCGAACGGCTCCTCGTCCACACAGAACCAGGAGAGCATCGCGAAATAGTACGGTCGCATTGCGAGGGGCGGGCCGGAGTTCTCCGGCCCGCCCCTCGCCGTATGCCCCGCCGCTCGCCGCCTCACGTCGGCAAGGGGTTGGGACAATCTGCCGTGCGCCGATAGGTTGGGAACAGCGGGCACGGAGCCGGCACACCCAAATCCCCAGGAGAATCGTGGCACCCTCGCGCGGCACCGCAACCACCGCACTCGCCGGCATCGGCCTCGCCGCCCTCCTGCTGGTGGGATGCGCGTCGAACGCGTCTTCCGAGCCGTCGGGCGCACGCTCGTCGAGCGCGGCACCCGATTCGACGTCGGACGCTTCCGGCCAGTCGAAGGCGGAGGCGTGCGATGCCGTCAAGGCCGGCGTGTCGGAAACGATCACCCAGTTCAGCGGCCTGCCCGACATCAATGCCGACCCGGCCGCCGCCGTCGCAGCGGTCAACTCGCTCGCCGACGCCTTCCAGACCACCGGCGACGATGTCACGAACGAGGAGGTGGGTGCCGTCGTCGACGACGCCACCGACTCCCTCACGGCGTTCGCCGCACAGATCGAGACCTACGCGGCCAACCCCGAAGCGGGCGACCAGGCTGCCGTGCAATCGTCGGCGACGGCGGTGCAGGAGTCGCTGTTGAAGCTCGGCACGACCTGCGCCTGAGCCGCTGTGTCGGCGGTTCTAGACGAGGTCGGCGAGCGCCTGCTCGACGCTCACTCCCTGTCGTGATGCGAGTACGAGCAGTCGCTCGTGCTGCTGGTGGGTCAGCCTCGCGGTGACCTCGACGGTCACGGCGGACCCGTCGGCCGGCTCGTCGTCGAACGAGAACAGGGAGGGCTCGGGCGGGGCGGCTGCGTCTGCGGCGGGGATCCACGCCACGACGGGAGCCGCGGCATCCGCATCGCCGCTGCGCACCCAGCCGGGGCCGGCGTCGACGGGGCGGCCACGCTGGAACGCCTCGGAGGCCGCCCGTGCGCGGGCGTCGGCCGCCTCGTTGAGCGGGTGGTTGGCGTGGCCCTTCACCCACTCGAAGCGGTAGGTGCGCCCGACGAGCGCCTCATCAATCTCCTTCAGCAGCTCGACGTTCATCACCGGCTTGCCGTCCGCCTTGCGCCATCCCTTGCGCTTCCATCCCGGCATCCACTTGCTCACGCAGTTGATGACGTACTGGCTGTCGCAGAGGATGAGCAGGTCGTCGGGCAGGTGCGCGGTCGCACGGAACAGCTGCAGCACCGCCATGAGCTCGCCCTGGTTATTCGTGGCGTGCTTCCAGCCGCCAGCCGACCAGCAGTCGTCGTCGACGTACCAGGCCCAGCCGGCCGGTCCGGGGTTGCCGAGCGCCGAACCGTCTGCTGCCGCGCGGATTGTCATGGGTGCCTTTCGGAAGGGGAGGGGCTGACAACCGACGCTCGGAAGGCTCCTACGGGTCGATTGTTCGCCCCTCAACACTAGATCGCCGCGCGGTGCGGCCGGAGCAGGCCGAGCGCCCTCACGGCGTCGCGTTCTCCGCGGACGACGAGCACGCGCACGTCGTCAGCCGCGCTGAAGGCAAAGTCGTCGAGCTCCAGGGCGACGCCCTCGGCGGCGGCGATCGCCTTCGGCAGCTCGACCAGTCGGAGGCTGACCGGGGTGTCGGGGCCGAACATCGCGCCCGACGCTATACGGAAGAGCAGGGCGTAGCCGATCTGGCCGGTGGCACCCGTGCCGGTGCTGATCATGGCACGACGCCACGCTGACCCGCGGGTCGAGTAGGCCGCTGCGCGACCTGCTCAACCAGCGAGGTGCGACTACGCCAAGCGCGCGGCCAGGTTCTTGTCGAGCGTGTCGAGGAACTCCTCGGTGGTCTCCCACTTCTGGCCCGGTCCGACGAGCAGCGCGAGGTCCTTGGTCATGTGGCCGGCCTCGACCGACTTGATGACCACGTCTTCGAGTGTCGCGGCGAACTCGGCGAGCGCGGGGTTGTCGTCGAGCTTGGCGCGGTGCGACAAGCCGCGGGTCCACGCGTAGATGGAGGCGATGGGGTTCGTCGACGTCGGCTTGCCTGCCTGGTGCTGGCGGTAGTGGCGCGTGACGGTGCCGTGTGCTGCCTCCGCCTCGACGACGGAGCCGTCGGGAACGGAGAGCACCGAGGTCATGAGGCCGAGCGAGCCGAAGCCCTGCGCCACGGTGTCGCTCTGCACGTCGCCGTCGTAGTTCTTGCAGGCCCAGACGTAGCCGCCCTCCCACTTCATGGCCGAGGCAACCATGTCGTCGATGAGGCGGTGCTCGTAGGTGAGGCCGGCGGCGTCGAACTTCTCCTTGAACTCCGCCTGGAAGATCTCCTCGAAGATGTCCTTGAATCGGCCGTCGTAGGCCTTAAGGATGGTGTTCTTCGTCGAGAGGTAGACCGGGTAGTTGCGGGTGAGGCCGTAGTTGAGGCTCGCGCGCGCGAAGTCGATGATCGACTCGTCGAGGTTGTACTGCACCTGGGCGATGCCGTCGCCCGGGGCGTCGTAGACCTCGAACTTGAGCGGCTCGGAGCCGTCTTCGGGCGTGAACTCGACGGTGAGCTTGCCCTTGCCCGCGAAGCGGAAGTCTGTCGCGCGGTACTGGTCGCCGAACGCGTGGCGGCCGATGATGATCGGCTTGTTCCACCCGGGCACGAGGCGCGGGATGTTGGAGATGATGATCGGCTCGCGGAAGATGACGCCGCCGAGGATGTTGCGGATGGTGCCATTCGGGCTCTTCCACATCTTCTTCAGGCCGAACTCCTCCACGCGCGCCTCGTCAGGCGTGATCGTGGCGCACTTGACGCCGACGCCGTGCTTCTGGATGGCGTGCGCTGCGTCGATCGTGACCTGGTCGTCGGTCGCGTCGCGGTGCTCGATGCCGAGGTCGTAGTACTCGAGGTTGATGTCGAGGTACGGGTGGATCAGGGTGTCCTTGATCTTCTGCCAGATGATGCGGGTCATCTCGTCGCCATCGAGTTCGACGACGGTGCCTTCTACCTTGATCTTGGACAAGCGAATCTCCTCATTGAACGTGCCGGCGGGTTGCACCTCCAGCCTACTCGCTCCGCAAACTATCTCGACATCGAGACAGTTGGGTGCATGTGGTCGGTCGTGTCTGGTCGACGGATGCTGCCGCTCACGCCTTCGGACCGCCCGCGACATAGAGCACCTGTCCGGAGACGAACGACGCCTCCTCGCTCACGAAGAAGGCCGCCGCCGCCGCAACGTCGGCGGGGACACCCGTGCGTCGAACGGGAATGTCCATCGCGGCGTCGCCGAGGTAGGTGTCCAGCCGCACGCCGAGGCGCTCGGCGGTGCCGCGCAGCATGTCGGTGGCGATGAGTCCGGGGGCGATGGCGTTGACGGTGACGCCGAAGGGCCCGAGCTCGATCGCGAGCGTCTTGGTGAAGCCCTGAAGCCCCGCCTTCGCCGCCGCGTAGTTGGCCTGACCGCGGTTGCCGAGCGCCGAGGTGCTCGACAGGTTCACGATGCGCCCCCACTTCGCCGCGACCTGGTGGCGCTGCACCTCCCTGCTCATGACGAAGGCGCCGCGGAGGTGCACTCCGATGACCGAGTCCCAGTCGCCATCCGTCATCTTGAAGAGGAGATTGTCGCGCAGGATGCCGGCGTTGTTGACGAGCACGGTGGGCGGCCCGAGTTCGGCGACGACGCGCGCGATCGCCGCCGGCACTTCGAGCGAGTCGGAGACGTCGGCGCCAATGCCGATCGCCTCGCCTCCCGCGGCGCGGATGGCGTCGACGGTCGCTGAGGTGTCGTCTTCGTCGAGGTCGATGACGGCGATTCGGTGGCCCTCGCGGGCGAGGCGCAGGGAGATGGCAGCCCCGATGCCGCGGGCAGCCCCTGTGACGACGGCGGTTCTCGGTGTTGCGGTCATGCTCCCCCACATCGTTGTCGGTGTGCCGCTACCCTCTCACGGCGGGCCCTGGGTAACAAACATGGCACTCGCTGTCGACGCGGGATACCCTGTTGCCATGCCTGAGTTGAGACTTGAAGAGTTGTCGGCCAAGACGATCGTGGCTGCGAACGGGCTCACTCTGCGTCCCGGTCAGGAGCAGTTCGTCACCCCGACGTCCTACGCGATCGCCGACGCGTACATCGACCCGCTGACCTCGTGGCCGCGCGTCGTGCTCGAAGACGACACGGTCGTCGGCTTCATCCGGGGCAACTTCGACCCCGACAACCCGCAAGAGGAGTTCCGCAGCTGCATCTGGCGAATCAACGTCGCCGCAGACGCGCAGGGCCTCGGAGTGGGGACTTTCGCGGTGCTCGCCCTCGCCGACGAGGCCCGTTCGCGGGGATTCACACGGCTCACGGTGATCTGGGAACCGGGCGAAGAGGGGCCCGAGGACTTCTTCCTCGCCGTGGGGTTCAAGATCATCGGCGAGACCCAGTACGGCGAGCACATCGGCGCGCTCGAGCTGTAGTGGCGCCCGACGCCGCGCCGGACGACTTCGTGTCGCGGGTGCTCGAGGTGGTCGAGTCGATCCCCTCGGGTCGCGTCATGACCTACGGCGACGTTGCGGCGACACTCGGATCCCGCGCCTCTCGCGCCGTCGGTTCGGTGATGGCCCGTTACGGGTCGGATGTCGCCTGGTGGCGCGTCATCCGTGCCAGCGGGCACCCGCTGATCGACCACGAGTCGCGAGCGCTCGAGCACTATCGTGCCGAGAGCACGCCGGTGAAGTGGTCGAACGGGGTGTTCCGCGTCGACCTCGCGGCCGCCCGGCACTCACCCGCCGAGTAGCAGCGGGTCGAGCAGGGCCCGCCAGGGCCCGTATCGAGACCGGGCGCGCAACCAGCAGCGATATCAGACGAGTGAGTCGCGCCAGGCCGCGTGCAACTGCGCGAAACGTCCGGTGCCCGCGATGAGGTCGCGGGGCGTTCCGTCTTCGACGATCCGCCCGTGCTCCATCACGAGCACCCGGTCGGCGATCGCCACGGTCGACAAGCGGTGCGCGATGATGATCGCGGTGCGGTCAGCCAGCAGCGTCGTCAGCCCCTCCTGCACGAGGCGTTCGCTCGGGATGTCGAGTGACGCCGTCGCCTCGTCGAGGATGAGCACGACGGGGTCGGCGAGGAACGCCCGGGCGAACGAGAGCAACTGACGCTGCCCGGCAGAGACCCGCCCACCTCGCTTGTTCACGTCGGTCTCGTAGCCGGCGGGGAGCGATTCGATGAACTCATGTGCACCGACCGCCTTGGCGGCGGCCACGATCTCCACCATCGTCGCATCCGGCTTGCCGAGTGCGATGTTCTCCGCCACGGAGCCCGAGAACAGGTACGCCTCCTGCGTCACCATGACGATGGCACGACGCAGGTCTTTCGGATGCAGCCGCCGGAGGTCGACGCCGTCGAGGGTGACGCGACCGCGGCTCGGGTCGTAGAAGCGCGCCATGAGCTTGGCGAGTGTCGACTTCCCCGCACCGGTCGACCCGACGAGGGCGATCGTCTGCCCGGCTGGGATGGCCAGGTCGAATTCGGGCAGGATGACGCGGTCGGCCCTGTACGCGAACTCGACGCCCTCGAACTCGACTGCGCCGTTCGCGGCCCAGAGGTCGATGGGGTCTGTCGGGTCGGCGACGCCCGGTTTCTCCTCGAGCACGCCGGAGATCTTCTCGAGCGCGGCGGCGGCCGACTGGTACGAGTTGTAGAACATCGCCATGTCTTGCGCGGGCCCGAAGAACTGGCGGGCGTACAGCAGGGCGGCGAGCAGGGCTCCGATGGCGAGGCTGCCGTCGGCGACGCGGAGTCCGCCGACCACGAGGATGACGGCGAGCGTGACGTTGCCCATGAGCACGAGACCCGGGTCGAAGATGCCGAACAGCTGGATGACCTTCGAATTGACGTCGCGGTAGTCTTCGACGAGGTCGCCGAACTCCTTCTCGTTGCGCTTCTCCTTGCGGAACGCCTTGACCGCGCGGATGCCCGTCATCGTCTCGACGAACTGCACGATGAGTCGGGCGGAAGCGACCCGCGTGCGGCGGAAGAGCCGCTGCGAGCGCTTCTGGAACCAGCGCGTGAGGACGGCGAGCGGCACGAGGGCCGCGAGCAGGATGAGTCCGCTCGTGCCGTCGACGAGGAACATGCCCACGGCCACGAACACCATGTAGAGCGCACCCTGCACGAGCTGGTTGACGCCCGAGTCGAGCAGCTCCTTGATCGAGTCGAGGTCGCTCGTCTGGCGCGCAATGATGCGTCCGCTCGTGTAGCTCTCGTGGAACTCGAGGCTCAATTGCTGCGTGTGGAGGAAGACGCGGGTGCGGAGGTCGAACAGGATCGCCTGGCCGATCTTCGCGGTCAGCACCGTGTACCAGGCGATGAGCACCGCACCGACGATGCCCGCCACGAGGTAGGCAGCCACGGTCGCACCGATCGGGAACCAGTCGCGGTCGAGCAGTGCGGGCAGCCCGCGGTCGATGCCGTAGGCGATGAGTGCCGGCCCGGCCACCTGGGCGGCCGTGCTGATGATCACGACGACCATGGTGAGGATGACCCGACCGCGCTCCGGGCGCAGCAGCGACCCGAGCAGCCGCAGCGACCGGTCTCGGATCTGCCTGCTCTCCGCCGTGGTGAAGTCGTGGCGTTCCTCGCCCTCGACCCCCTCGACTCCGCCGATGCTCACGCGCCCACCTCCTCTTCCTCTTCGAGTCGTGCTTGCCTGTCGACGCGTTCGCGCTTCTCCTCGTCTTCGAGACTGGAGATGACGAAACGGTAGTGGTCGTTCGTCGCGAGCAGCTGCGAGTGCGTGCCGACGGCGGTGATGCGCCCGTCTTCGAGCAGCGCGACACGGTCGGCGAGCGTCACCGTCGACGGCCGGTGGGCCACTATGAGCGCCGTCGTCGAGGCGAGCACCTCCCGCAGCGCAGCCTCGACGAGTGCCTCGGTGTCGACGTCGAGCGCCGACAAGGGGTCATCGAGCACGAGCACCGACGGCTTCGCGGCGACGGCGCGGGCGAGCGCGAGGCGCTGGCGCTGGCCGCCGGAGAGGCTCAGGCCCTCCTCGCCCACCTTGGTGTCGAGCCCGAGCGGCAGGTCGTACACGAAGCCGGCCTGCGCGATCCGCAGGGCGGAGGCCAGTTCCTCCTCGGACGAGTCGGGGCGCCCGAGCAGCACGTTGTCGCGCACCGACGCCGAGAACAGCGTCGCGTCTTCGAACGCCATCGCGATGTGGGTGCGCAGCTCGATCCGCCCGAGGTCACGAACATCGACCCCGTCGATCAGGATGGCGCCGCCGGTGACGTCGTAGAGACGCGTGGTGAGCGCGGTGAGTGTCGACTTGCCCGAGCCGGTGATGCCCACGATGGCCATCGTCTCGCCCGGCTGCAACTCGAGCCGGATGCCGTCGAGGAGGTCGGGCCGGTCGGCCGAGGCATCCTGGTACCGGAAGTGCACGTCGTCGAAGACGAGGTGTCCGCGCGGTTCGGTGATCGTCGCGGGATGGACGGGGTCGACGATCGTGTTCTCCGAGTCCATCACCTCGAAGAATCGGTCGGTGGCCGTGCGGGTGTCGAAGGTCATCGACAGCAGGAATCCGATCGACTCGACGGGGAAGCGCAGCACGGTCGCGGTCGCGAAGAACGCGACGAGCTCGCCGACGCTGATCTGTCCGTCGGAGGCGAGCCACACCCCGCCGAGCAGGCACAGCGCGAAGGTCACGTCGGGCACGAGCAGCAGCCACAGCCAGATGCCCGCGATGGCGCGCGCCTTCTCGATCTCGGTGCCGCGGAGGTCCTCCGCCTGCGACGCGAAGTTCTTGAGCGCGTACTTGCCGCGGCCGAACGCCTTGAGGACGCGGATGCCGTGCACCGACTCCTCGACCGTCGTGGCGAGGTCGCCCGACTGGTCTTGGCTGCGGCGGGTGACGCGGGAGTACTTGTTCTCGAAGAGGTAGCCGTAGACCCAGAGCGGGATCGAGCACACCATGAAGGCGACGCCGAGGATCCACGAGATGTTCACGAGGAAGACGAAGCCGACGAGAATCGTGACGACGTTGACCACGAGCAGCACGAGACCGAACGAGATCCAGCGGCGGATGAGGTTGAGGTCGCTCACCGCGCGCGAGAGCAGCTGGCCGCTCGGCCAGCGGTCGTGGAAGCTCACCGGCAGGTCTTGCAGCTTCGCGTAGAGCGCGTTGCGCATGCGCGCCTCGATGTGTGTGCCTGGGGTCAGCACGAACCAGCGGCGGAGGGCGATGAGCACGGCCTCGAGTACGCCGAGCCCGAGCACGACCGCGAAGGCGGGCCAGATCTGGTTGGCGTCGCCATCGGCGAGTGGCCCGTCGACGAGCTGCCGCAGCACCTGTGGGATGAGCAGCGCGACGACGCCCGCGATGAGGGCGGAGACCATTCCGAGCGCGATTCGGGGCAGGGCGGGCTTGGCGTAGGGGTAGAGACGCACGATGGAGGCGAGAGTGCCCCCGCGTTCATCCCGATGACCCGTAGGGGTCGGTGAGGCAGGCATCAGAGTATCCCGAGAGGTAGGGCGCGACCGCCGTGACGGTCGGAGGAGGGGTGAAGGTGCGCTGCTCGGATCGAGTGAGACGGCCGCGGCGCCGTGCCCGGACAGCCCTCCAGACTAGCCTCCGAGATCGTGCGAAGGCAAGCGTTTCCCCGCCGGGCGTCTACGCGGCCGTCGCCCTAGTGGAAGAAGTGGCGCTCGCCCGTGAAGTACATCGTCGCCCCGGCCGCCTTGGCCGCCGCGATGACGTCCTCGTCACGGATGGAGCCGCCGGGCTGCACGACCGCGCGAACACCCGCCGCGAGCAGCACCTCGAGGCCGTCGGCGAAGGGGAAGAAGGCGTCACTGGCGCCGACCGATCCGGAGGCACGGTCGCCTGCGCGGCTCACCGCGAGCTGGCAGGAGTCGACGCGGTTCACCTGGCCCATGCCGACACCGACCGACGCACCGTCGTGCGCGAGCAGGATGCCGTTCGACTTGACGGCGCGCACCGAACGCCACGCGAACTCGAGGTCGGCGCGGGTGGCGTCGTCCGACTCGTCACCCGAGACGAGCGTCCATGCGCTCGAGTCGAAACCGTCGTAGTTGTCGACCGACTGCACGAGCAGTCCGCCCGAGATCTGCTTGAACTCGGTGTGTTCGCGCGCGAAGTCGGCCGGCAGCGCGAGCAGGCGCAGGTTCTTCTTGGTCGACAGCAGCTCGAGTGCGTCGGGCTCGAAGCCGGGGGCCACGATCACCTCGGTGAAGATGCCCACCATCGACTCGGCGGCGGCCAGGGTGATGACACGGTTCGCGGCGATGACCCCGCCGTATGCCGACACGGGGTCGCATGCGTGCGCCCGCTCGTGCGCCGAGCGGATCGGGTCGCCCGCTCCGCGCGCGACCGCGATACCGCAGGGGTTGGCGTGCTTGATGATGGCGACCGCGGGCTCATCGAAGTCCCAGGCGGCCCGCACCGCGGCATCCGCGTCGACGAAGTTGTTGTACGACATCTCCTTGCCGTGCAGCTGCTCTGCCTGGGCGATGCCCGTGCCGTTCTCGCGAACGTACAGGGCGGCCGCCTGGTGCGAGTTCTCGCCGTAACGAAGCACCTGCTTGAGGTCGGCAGACACCGTGAAGGTGTCGGCGACCTCGGATGCCTCGGCCTCCGCATCCGGGCCGGCCGGCGCCGCGTCGCCGATGTGCGGGCCGCTCGCGTGCGCGCCGCCCGAGGGTGCGACGTTCGCGGCGAACCACTCCGCGACGGCGGCGTCGTACGCTGCCGTGTGCGCGAAGGCCGCGGCGGCGAGCCGACGGCGCTGCTCGAGGGTGGTGCCGCCGGCGCGCACCGCGGCAATCAGCTCGGGGTAGCTCTCGGGCGAGGTGACGATCGCGACGTTGGCGTGGTTCTTGGCCGAGGCCCGCACCATGGCGGGGCCGCCGATGTCGATCTGCTCGATCGCCGCGTCACCCGTGATGCCCGCGGCGACGGTGGCGACGAACGGGTAGAGGTTCGACACGACGAGCTGGAACGGAGCGATGCCCTGGCTCTCGAGCTCACGCTCGTGCGACTCCAGACGCAGGTCGGCGAGGAGGCCGGAGTGGATGACGGGGTGCAGCGTGCGCACGCGACCGTCGAGCGACTCGGGGTAGCCGGTCACGTCGCCGACCTCCGTGACGGGGATGCCTGCCTCGGCGATCGCCTTGGCGGAGCCTCCCGTCGAGACGATCTCGACGCCCGCGTCGGCGAGCGCGCCGGCCAGCACGACGAGGCCCGCCTTGTCGCTCACCGAGACGAGCGCGCGGGTGATCGGAACGACGTCGCGCTCGCGGTACAGGGCTGGGTCGTGGGTCGGGCCGCTCATGCGAGTGACAACTCCTTCAAGTCGATGTGTCCGTTGGCGATGTCGAGTACTGCCTGCACGAGCAGTTCGCGCTCGACGAGCTTGATGCGGTCGTGGAGGGTGTGCTCGGTGTCTCCCGGCAGCACGGGCACGCGCACCTGCGAGATGATCGGGCCGCTGTCGACGCCGTTGTCGACGACGATGACGGATGCACCCGACTCGGTGACGCCCGCCTCGATGGCCTCTCGCACGCCGTGGGCGCCGGGAAACTCCGGGAGGAATGCGGGATGCGTGTTGATCAGGTTGGGGCTCAGGGCGCTCACGACGCTCGGCGGCAGGAGTTTCATGAAGCCACTCAGCACGACGAGGTCGGGCTGCCAGACCCTGATCTGCTCGAGCAACGCCTCCCCCCACGACTCGCGGGAGTCGAAATTCGAGAGGGCTGCGGAGAAGGTCGGGATGCCGAACTCCTCGGCGTGCTCGAAGCCGTCGGCGTCGCGGTCGGCACCGACGGCGACGACGCGGGCGGGAAACTCGGCGTCCTGCGATGCCTCGAGCAGCGCACGCAGGTTCGAGCCTCCGCCGGAGATGAGAACAACCAGCGAGAGCACGGAAGCAAGCCTATCGCGGGGCCGTCGCTGCCACGGCCTCCGCCACCTCACGTGCCGGCGCCCGCTTCGACGCGGCGACGAGGCCGAGGAACGCCGCGAGTCCGATCTCGAGCGCCGCCCACAGTCCAAGCGAGAGCGGGTCGGGTCCGACCTGCGCGAGGCGGCCGGGACCCGCAGCACCTGAGCCGGCGAGCGCGAGCAGCCCGAGGATGAGCCCGCCCACCGCTCCGATGCCCAGGCCGCTCGCGACGATCCACCGCACCGCGGGCACCCCTGCGAGGGAGCGTGCGAGGCGGGGCCAGAGCAGCGCGCCGGCGAGGAACCCGCCGACGATGGGAACGAGGAGTCCGAGGAAGCCGAAACCGAGGTCGCCGTTCGGCAGCGCGCCGAGAATCGGGATGGCGGGGATGGGGCCGAGACTCGAGCCGAGTGGGCTCACGCTCGATCCGACGCCGATCGCGAAGCCCGGGCCGACGAGCCACGATGCCGCCCAGATGACGAAGGTCGGAACGAAGGCGAGCTGGGCCAGCGTGATCGCGAGACCGCCGAGCGCCTCCGAGTGCAGTCCCTCGTAGAGACGCACGACGTTGGCGTAGTTCGCGGCGAGCAGCACGCCGAGCAGCACGGCACCGACACCGAGCACGGCCGTGGCCGCCGCGAGCCCACCCCGAAGCGCCGTCGCCAGCGTGGCGCGGAGGGCGAGCGGCAGCGACCGCAGCCGCGCGGTGATCGCACCGCGGATGGGGCGGATCGCGGCATCCGTCGACGGGCGATGGGAACGCAGCGATCCGATGACCACGGCCGCGGCGAAGATCAGGGTGGGAGTGAGAGCCCCCTGCGCGATCGAGGGACGTGCCAGCGGATGCAGCGCGCTGAGGGTGACCGCGACAGAGAGGAGCCCGAACGTGCCGATTGCCACGAGTTCGCCGAGCAGCAGGTATTTCGTCTCGGCGACGCGTCGACCGGCCCGCAGCCCGAGCACGATGGTGAGCACGGCGAACCCGAGTGCGGCGATGGTGATGGGGAATGCGGCATCCGCGCCGGGCAGACCGAGGCCCGCGGCGACCGCGGGGTCGAGGGCGACGATCATGTCGACGCCGTGCCCGACCAGCCACACGTCGACGGCGGCACGCCAGAAGACGATCCAGTCGACCTGGAAACCGAATTGGGTACCCCACAGCACGGTGAGCGGGGCGAGCGAGATGCCGATGCCGATCGCTACGACGAGGGCCGCCTCGAAGGCGGCGAAGAGGGCGGTGAGGGTGCGATTCATACGGGAGCGAGCGTACCCGCGCGTGGCCGGTATTCGGCCGTGGCGTTCCGGGCGTCGGAGAAATCTCTCAGCAGAGCGGGTCGGACTCGGGCACGGTGCCCGTGAGGAGGTAGTCGTCGACTGTGGAGTCGATGCAGTCGTTGCCCTGTGCGTAGGCGGTGTGCCCCTCGCCCTCGCGCGTGATGAGCACGCCGCTGGAGAGCTGGCTCGCCATCGCCTCGGCCCACGCGTACGGGGTCGCCGGGTCGTTGGTGGTGCCGAGCACGAGGATGGGGTCCGCCCCTTCCGCGGTGATCGCGTGCGGCGAGGTCGCGGGAGGATGCGGCCAGTTCTGGCACGCGATGTCGATGTGAACCCAGTCGCCGTAGCTCACGTACGCTCCGACGGTGGGAGCCGCGGCCGCGATGGACGACAGGGTCGCTCTCGTGCCCTCGAGGCCGCCCGAGAACTCGCCGTCGAGGCAGGTCGCCGCCGTGTAGACCGCGACCGACTGGTCGGAGTACGACCCGTCGGGGTTGCGGCTGTTGTAACCGTCGGCGAACTGCAACGCCCGCGTGGGGTCACCCGCTTGCAGCTCGGTCAGCATCTGCGACAGGGCGGGCCAGGATCCCTCGTCGTAGAGCGGGTAGCTGAGGGCGGTGCCGAGGGTCGCGGCCGTCAGCTGGCGACCGTCGTCGGCGACGAGCCCGCGCGACTCGGTCGACGCGAAGAGGGTGGTCGCCTGCGCGAGCGCCTCGTCGGTGGTGCCGGTGAACGGGCAGGCGGCCGTCGTCAGGCAGTTCGTGACGTAGGCGCGGAAGGCGTTCTCGAAGCCGCCCATTTGGGCGGTGAACACCTCGGCCGAACCGAGCGACGGGTCGATCGCCCCATCCAGCACCATCCGACCGACGTTGGCGGGAAAGAGCTCGGCGTAGTGGGCGCCAAAGGAGGTGCCGTAGGAGAAGCCGAGATAGCTGAGCTTCTTGTCGCCGAGCACCGCGCGCAGCAGGTCCATGTCGCGGGCGTTACTCTCCACGTCGATGTTGCCGAGCAGTGGCCCCGTGTTCTCGGCGCACGCCGCGGCGAACGACTTCTCCCGGTCGACCTGCTCGGCGAGCCAGGCGTCCGACCCGGTCGGGTTCGCGGGCACGCCGTACAGGAACTCGTCCATCGCGGCGTCGTCGAGACACCGCACGGGCGTCGACTGCCCCACGCCCCGCGGGTCCCACCCGACGACGTCGAAGCGGTCGCGAAGGGCGTCGGATGTCACGAACTCCGCCGCCTGCTGCACCAGCTCGACGCCCGAGCCACCCGGGCCGCCCGGGTTCATGAGCAGCGACCCGAGTCGGCGGCTCGAGTCGCTCGCGAGCCGCACCACCGCGAGTTCGATGTCGCCGTCGTCCGGATTCTCCCAGTCGACCGGCGCGGTGACGGTCGTGCACTCCATGCCGGCCGGCTCGCAGTCCTTCCAGTCGAGCCGCTGCTGATAGAACTCCTCGAGCCCGGCCGGCGACTTCACGGGAGCCGTCGTGGGCGCGACGAGGGTGCACCCGGCGAGCGTTGAAGCGGAGAGCAGGCCGACTGTCACGAGGGCCAGCGCACGGGAAAGTCGGGACGGGTTCATGGCGGCGCACCTTCCGGTTCTCATTGCGAAGGAGCCTATTCCACGTGCGAGCGACCCGGACGCGCCGCCGTCCGCTGTCCATTCGCGGCGTGTTGCTGTTCGTACCGAGCCGGAAGCGCATTCTGCCGCGAGCGGCCCCCGTGCTCGGCGGCGTGCTCGGCGGCATGCTCGGCGGCTATTCGCGACGAGCGCGCGTTCCGCGCAGCGCGGGCGGTCCACCAGCGTGTGGCTCCACCTTCGCGGCCTGTTTCTCCCCGTGCCGGCACTGTTGAGCGCACCGGTCGAGCTCGATGCGAACGGCCCGCCTCGAGGAGGCGGGCCGTTCGGTGAACGCTTGCGCTACAGCGCGGCGAGAACCTCGCGCATGAGTGCGGCGGTCTCGCTCGGCGTCTTGCCGACCTTGACTCCGGCGGCCTCGAGGGCCTCCTTCTTTCCCTGTGCGGTGCCCGCGCCGGCCGACACGATCGCTCCCGCGTGACCCATGGTCTTGCCCTCGGGGGCGGTGAAGCCCGCGACGTAGGCGACGACCGGCTTGGTGACGTGCGCCTTGATGTAGTCGGCGGCACGTTCCTCCGCGTCGCCGCCGATCTCACCGATCATGACAATCGCCTTGGTGTCGGGGTCTGCCTCGAAAGCCTCGAGCGTGTCGATGTGCGTCGTTCCGATGATGGGGTCGCCGCCGATGCCGATCGCGGTCGAGAAGCCGAGGTCGCGCAGCTCGTACATCATCTGGTAGGTCAGGGTTCCCGACTTGGAGACGAGGCCGATGGGCCCGGTGCCGGTGATGTTCGCGGGCGTGATGCCGACGAGCGACTCGCCCGGCGTGATGATGCCGGGGCAGTTCGGGCCGATGATCCGCGTCTTGTTGCCCTTGGCCTTGGCGTGAGCCCAGGCCTCGGCGGCGTCCTGCACGGGGATGCCCTCGGTGATGACGACGAGCAGCGGGATCTCGGCGTCGATGGCCTCGATCATCGCGTCCTTCGCGAATGCGGGCGGCACGAACGCGATCGACACGTCGGCGCCGGTCTCGCGCATGGCCTCGGCCACGGCGGCGAAGACGGGAAGCTCGACGCCACCGTCGTGCGACACGGTGGTGCCGGCCTTGCGGGCGTTCACTCCACCGACGACCTTCGTGCCGGCCTTGAGCATGAGGGCGGTGTGCTTCGTGCCCTCACCGCCCGTGATGCCCTGCACGATGACCTTGGAGTCCTTGTTCAGAAAGATCGACATATCCGTGCCCTTACTTCGAAGCCAGCTCGGCGGCCTTGTCGGCGCCCTCGTCCATGGTGGTCGCGAGTGTGACCAGCGGGTGGCCGGCAGCGACCAGGATCGCGCGGCCCTCCTCGACCTTGTTGCCGTCGAGCCGCACCACGAGCGGCTTGCTCGCGGAGTCGCCCAGCACGGCGAGCGCGCCGACGATGCCGTTTGCCACCGCGTCGCACGCGGTGATGCCACCGAAGACGTTGACGAAGACGCTCTTCACCTGCGGGTCGCCGAGGATGACGTCGAGACCGGCAGCCATGACCTCAGCGGATGCTCCGCCGCCGATGTCGAGGAAGTTGGCCGGCTTCACGCCGCCCCAGTTCTCGCCCGCGTAGGCGACGACATCGAGAGTCGACATGACGAGTCCGGCGCCGTTGCCGATGATGCCGACCTCGCCGTCGAGCTTGACGTAGTTGAGGTCGTGCAGCTTCGCCTTGGCCTCGAGGGGGTCTGCGGCTTCCGCATCCTCGAGCTCGGCGTGGGTGGGGTGACGGAAGCCGGCGTTCTCGTCGATCGAGACCTTGCCGTCGAGCGCCACGATGTTGCCCTCGGCCGTGAGAACGAGCGGGTTGACCTCGACGAGCGTCGCGTCCTCACCCTTGTAGACCTCGTAGAGCTTGACGAGAACGGGGGCGACCTTCTCGACCAGCTCGGCCGGGAAGCCGCCGGCGGTGGCGATCTCCGTGGCCTTGGCGAGGTCGATGCCCGCGGCCGGATCGACCTCGATGCGAGCGAGAGCGTCGGGGCGTTCGACCGCGAGCTCCTCGATCTCCATGCCGCCCTCGACGCTGCAGAGCGACAGGTAGGAGCGGTTGGCGCGGTCGAGCAGCACGGAGAAGTAGAACTCTTGCTCGATGCGGGCTCCGGCGGCGACCATCACACGCTTGACGGTGTGGCCCTTGATGTCGAGGCCGAGAATGGCCTCGGCCGCCGTGTAGGCGTCATCCGCGTTGTGCACGACCTTGACGCCGCCCGCCTTGCCGCGGCCACCCGCCTTGACCTGCGCCTTGACGACGACCGTGCCGCCGATCTTCTCGGCTGCTGCTTTTGCTTCATCTGGGCTGTCGGCAATGATGCCGGCAAGTACAGGCACGCCATAGGACTCGAAGAGGTCCCTAGCCTGATACTCGAAAAGATCCACGAGGCTTATCCAATCGCACGTCGGTTTAGCTGGAAGGCCGGGATTTCTCGACTTCGAGATAGTTCGATGTCAAGAGACTTTGACCACGAAAGACTCTACCCGCTCGCGACGCACGCGATTGCTTGCTCCGAGGCTACGCGGCATCCGTCGATTCGGAGACCTCTGTGAGCACCATGCCGGGCAGTCGCGACGACGCCTCGTTGCGAAACAGTTGCGCGTACAACTTCGACCGGGCGAGCGTCGCTGCGCTGGGGGCGCTCGAGGCCCCGACTCCCGTGTCCGTCGCTGCACATCCTGCCAGGGAAGGGGCCAGCACGCGCCCGCGGCCATCAACTGCACGGGGGATGTGCTCTCGGCGAGCGCCTCGGAGGGCACCCACTGGCGGGACAGGAGGTTCGGGCTATCCGTGCGCTTCGAGCTTCATGACGGCATCCGACTTGGCGCCGTCGGTATCGACGCACGGACCGTTGAGGGCGAGGTCGATGGTCACCGGCTCGGAAGTCCCGACCACGGCGGTCGCCGCGGGGTCGGGTCGATGGGCCGTGATACGGATGGCGCTCGGCATGCTCTTTTTCGTCAGCTTGAGGGCGTGCGTGTCCGACCGCGTGTCGAGCGGGGTGGCCACCCAGCCTTGGTCGACGAAGCTCGCCGCGAGATCATCGACGATCGTGTCGACGCGCCACGCGCTGCCGGCCTCCACGGTGACCTGTACGTCGGAGTACCAGGAGCGCCGCAGGCCCTTCGGGTCTTCAGCCTCCGTCTTGCAGGCGACCGAGACATCCGCCGTCTGGGACACCGACTCGATGACGGCGGGCGGAATACGTGTGGCGGCCTCGTTGCGCAGCAGTTGCACAGGTGACTTGGTCTCGGCGAGTGTCGGGCCGGAGTGGCCCGCCGCGCCCGCGTCGGCGGAGCATGCGGTGAGGGTGGTGAGCGACAGGGCGAGTGCGGCCGCGGCGGCTGACAGTCGAATGCGATTCCCCCGACTCATTGGGCACCTTTTCTCGGGCGACAGGCCGTCGCTGTTCATGAACGATTCGCGCGAGCATCATCGGGCATTCCTATGGCGCTCGATCGCATCCCGAACCTAGCATCGCGTCGCCGGGCGGAACCGAGAATTACGCGACAATTCGTACCCCAAAGCTGGGGGCATGCGCGTGTCGGGCATCGGCGAGACTGGAGACCGTGGCACTGCGACTGAAAGACATCTCTAACGAGGCGATCCTCCTGGCCGGAGGCGCCCGCGCCATCCTGTTGCAGGTCGCGATGCCGGCGGTCGGCCAGGGGGTCGCCGAGCACAGCGACTTCACCGCCGATCCCCTGCGCCGGCTGCGCAACACGCTCACCTACCTGTACGTGATCGTCTACGGCACAGTCGAGGAGGTCGCCCGCATCACCCACTACGTAAACCGCGCCCACGGCCCGGTGCATTCCGCCGACGGCGCGTCGCCCGCGTACGACGCGTTCGACCCACGGCAGCAGCTGTGGGTGGCCGCGACCCTCTACGACTCCGCGACAAAGGTGCACACCGCGGTATTCGGTGCGCCGGCACCGGATGATGCAGAGTCGCTGTACCGGGAGTACGCCGTGTTGGGCACGGCACTTCAGATGCCGTCCGGGCTCTGGCCGAGCGACCGCGCGGCCTTCGCCGACTACTGGCGTCGCTCGTGCTCCGAATTGCAGGTGGATGATGCGAGCCGCGCCGTCGCACACGACCTGCTGCACCCCGTGCACGCTCCACCGTGGGTGCGCGCCGCCATGCCGCTCGCCCGGCTCCTGACCGCCGGGCTTCTCGACGCAGACCTGCGTGAGGCATTCGGCCTGCCGTGGAACGCCGGTCGCCAGCGGCGGTTCGACCGCACGGTGCGCGTCTTGGCCGAGGTGTATCCCCGTCTGCCCCGCGCGCTGCGGCACTGGCCGGCCCGCCACTATCTCGGGAGATTCCGGTCGGCGGCCGGTCACCGCTGATGCGGCCGACCGGATGCCTATGGGCCTAGCTCGACGCGTCTTCGATCGTTTCGAGCCACAGCGTGGCCAGCAGCTGGTGGCCCAGCGGGGTGGGATGGACACCGTCGGCCGCGAGCTCGCGGGGGTCGACGTCGAACTCGTTGAGGTGTGCGTCGGCGGGCACCAGGACGGCACCGAACTCGGCCGCGAGCGCACGCACGACGGCGATCTTCGGGTCCAGGTCGTCGCGCCACTTCTCCTTCGTCGCCGACACCGGCAGCAGGAAGGGCTCGACGAGCACGAGAGCCATCTCGTCACGCGCGGGCAGCGCGGTGAGCAGTGAGCGGTACTGCGCCTCGAACTCCTCCACCTCCGTCGGGTCGTTGTCGTCGTAGCGGCGCCACGTGTCGTTGATGCCGATCAGCACCGAGACCAGCGTGGGCGCGAGGTCGAGGCAGTCCTTCTGCCAGCGCGCGGCGAGGTCGCGCACGCGATTGCCGTTTATGCCACGGTTGACGACGGTCGCGGGTGTGCCGCCCGCTTCGAAGGCGTCGCTGATGAGACGCACGTATCCGTTGCCGAGGTTGCGGTCGGTGTCATCCCTGCGCCCGCAATCGGTGACGCTGTCGCCGATGAAGAGGATCGTGACGTCGTTCTCTGCCATGTGGTCGGTCTACTCAATCTTCTCGATGGGCGCGATCTTGATGAGGAGCCGCTTGCGGCCGGCAGTGTCGAACTGCACCTCTGCCACGCGCTTCGCTCCCTCGCCGGTGACCGCCGTGACGCGGCCGTCGCCGAAGTCGACGTGGCGCACGCGATCGCCCGCGGCCAGCACGAGAGCGCTGTTGTCGCGGACGACACCCGTGACCATGTTGGCCCACTGGGTCTTCTCGCGCGGCTTGCCAGGCGGGAGTGCCGCGGCCTCCCGCAGCGAGGAACCCCAGGACGAGCCATCTCTTCGCGCATTGATGGCGCGCGGTTCCGAGCCGTTGCGCGAGTTCGCCATGCCGGGCGACTGGCGCCACTCGATGAGGTCGGCAGGGATCTCCTGCAGGTAGCGGCTCGGCATCGCGACGTTCACGTTGCCATAGGCGGCGCGCGTCATGGCGAGTGAGATGAACAGGCGCTGGCGCGCGCGAGTGATGCCGACGTAGAAGAGCCGCCGTTCCTCGGCCGGGCCGCCCGGCTCGCCGGCCGACATGCGGTGCGGCAGCAGATCTTCCTCGACGCCGGTGAGGAAGACCGCCTCGTACTCCAGCCCCTTCGCGGTGTGCAGGGTCATGAGGGAGACGGTTCCGCTCGAGTCGTCGAGGTCGTCTGCGGCCGCGACCAGCGACACCTCGGTGAGGAAGTCGAGCAGCGTGCCGTCGGGGTTGTTCTTGTTGAACTCCTTCGTGACAGCGACGAGCTCCTCCACGTTCTCGGCTCGAGCCTCGTCTTGCGGGTCGCGGCTCGCGCGCAGAGCTTCGACGAACCGCGTCTTCTCGAGCAGAGCGATGAGCACGTCGGCGACGGGAGCCGGCCGCGCCTCCGATCCCTCGGGCGGGTACACCTTTGCCATGACCTCGTCGAGGATCGACCCGAATTCGAGGATCTCGCCCGTGACCTTCGGCCCCAGGCCCAGCTCACCCGCGTTGCGCACGGCCTCGCGCAGGCTCACCTCGTGCGCGTCCGCCCAGCTCTGCAGGGCCGTCTCGGTCGCCGGCCCGATGCCGCGCTTCGGCGTATTCATGATGCGGCGCAGCGCGAGCGGGTCGGCCGGGTTCGCCACGGCGATGAGGTATGCCATGGCGTCTTTGATCTCGGCGCGCTCGTAGAACTTGGTGCCGCCGAGCACGCGGTAGGGCAGCGCCGACCGGATGAAGATCTCCTCCAGCGCCCGGGTCTGCGCGTTCGTGCGGTAGAACACGGCGATGTCCTTGTAGGCGATGCCCTGCTCGTGCATCTTCGTGATCTCGTCGGCGATGAACTGCGCCTCGTCGTGCCCGGAGTAGCCGGTGAATCCGACGATCTTGTGGCCCGCGCCGATGTCGGTGAAGAGCTTCTTGTCTTTGCGGTCGAAGTTGTTGGAGATGACGGCGTTCGCCGCGTCGAGGATGTTCTGCGTCGACCGGTAGTTCTGCTCGAGCAGAATGACCTTGGAGTTGGGGAAGTCGCGCTCGAATTCGACGATGTTGCGGATGTCTGCGCCGCGGAATGCGTAGATCGACTGGTCGCTGTCGCCCACGACCGTGAGCGACGCGCCGGGGATGGCGCCCATGGTGTCGCGCTGGGAGCGGGCGAGCCCGTTCTGGCCCTCCACCTCTTCGGCGATCTCGGATGCGACGGGCCGGGTCAATTCGCGGATGAGCGCGTACTGCGCGTGGTTCGTGTCCTGGTACTCGTCGACGAGGATGTGGCGAAACCGGCGCTGGTAGAGCGCGGCCACCCGGGGGAAGGCCCGGAAGAGGTAGACCGTCTGGCCGATGAGGTCGTCGAAGTCGAACGCGTTCGCCCGGTTGAGCGCGAGCGTGTAGCGGCGGAAGATCTCGAGGAACATGACCTCGGCGGGGTCGTTGAAGTTCGCACCGCGAGCATAGGTCTCGACATCCTGCAGCTCGTTCTTAAGCTTCGAGATCTTGCCCGAGGCGCTCGAGACGGTGAAGCCGTAGGTGTCGGCGTCGAGCTCTTTGAGGATCCGCTTGAGCAGTGCCCTGCTGTCTGCCGAGTCGTAGATCGTGAAGCTCTTGGTGAAGCCGAAGTTCTCCGCCTCGCGGCGGAGGATGCGCACGCACGCGGAGTGGAAGGTGGAGATCCACATGCCCTCGGCCTGGCTGCCGACAAGCTGGCTGACGCGCTCGCGCATCTCGGCCGCTGCCTTGTTGGTGAACGTGATGGCGAGGATCTGGCTGGGCCAGGCCTCGCGGCTCTGCAGCAGTCCTGCGATGCGACGGGTGAGCACGCTCGTCTTGCCCGAGCCGGCGCCGGCCACGATGAGCAGTGACTGACCGCGATACTCGACCGCCTCGCGCTGTTGCGGGTTGAGTCCCTTGAGCAGGGCGTCGTCGAAGGCACCGTCATGAGACGGGTGTGAATCGAAGGGGTCTAGAACGAAGGTCATTTGCCGTCAATTCTAAACGGAGCCTGCGACCTTCCCCTGTGGGATGCGGGAGCCCGAGGGAGCGTCGCGAACCGCGACGGCGAGGTCGGGCTGGTCGGCGAAGACACCGTCGACCCCGCTCGACAGGATGAGCTCGAACTCGGTGCGCCAGTCGCCGTAGTCTCGCGAGTCGCCGCGCACACGGTGATTCCTGGCGAGGAACTTGTTCTCGGCCCGCAGCGTCCAGCAGAAGGCGAGAAGGCCGGCGTCGTGGATGCGACCGACGATGTCGGTGATGCCGATCGCGTTCTTCGCGGCGTCCTGGCGGAGCAGCAGCTTGCGGCTGACGCTCACTCCGTCGACCTCCGTGGCGAGGGCCGCGAGCCCGGCGGCACCGAGGTGGTCGGCGTATGACCGCGCCGCAGAACCGTGCAGCGCGACGAGGTCGGCGGGTGCCCCCTTGGCCTCCGCGAGGAAGACGATCCTGCCCGGGATGCCGTGGGCCCGGATCTTCATGAGCACCGCCTGCTCGAAGCTCTCGACGACGAGGTTCTGCGGGGTGGCCCAGTGCCGCACCTCGGCCGCGAACAGCTCGTCGAGCGGCAACCCGATCGACTCGAAGTAGGTGGCGTGCTTGATCTCGGCGACCATGACGAGCGGTCGACCCGAGGCCTCTGCCGCGGCGTCGATGATCTCGAGGAGGTCGACGAGACGGAGCATGCCCTCCTGGCCGTCGAAGCTCGAGCTCGCCTGGCGCACGAGCGGGATGCGCTCGGTCGCTCGCAGTGTCGAGAGTTCTGCCCACGTGAAGTCTTCGGTGAACCATCCGGTCAATTCGACGCCGTCGATGACCTTCGTCGCTCGGCGGTCGGCGAACTCGGCATGCCGCGACACGTCTGTCGTGCCCGAGATCTCGTTCTCGTGGCGCAGCACGAGCACGCCGTCTCTCGAGGAGACGATGTCGGGCTCGACGGCGTCGGCGCCTAGCGCAAAGGCCAGCGCGTAGGCCGACATTGTGTGCTCGGGGCGGTAGCCGCTCGCCCCGCGGTGGGCGATGACGAGGGGTCGCGGGATGCTCACGCCCCCACGTTACGCGAATAGGATTCCAGCATGTACCGGTGCGCGAGTTGTTCAGCAGAGCTTCAGACGAGGTGGAAATTCTGCATCCACTGCGGCACCGCCGTTAGCGTCGTCGCCGTGGCGCCCGTCCGTGCACCACCCGCCGAACCACGCGCGCAGCTCACCGCCCTCGGGCTGTTCGGCTGGGGCCTCGCAGTACTCCTCGCCTCGATCGGGGTCGTCGCGGCGGTAGTGCTCTCCACCTCGTGACTACGCTCTCGGCGATCACCCGGTTTTAACAGGCGCGCTCGGCTAAAATCTGCATGAGAGAAACTCTCTCGACAGAAAGACAAAGGATGTCATGGCTTCCGCACGCTCGAACCCCGCGTTCAACAATTCGCCCGTGTTCACCACGAAGGCCGTGGTGAACTCCACAACCATCAACGGCAAGACGATGACGCCGGAGCAGCTCGACGAGCTCTACGGCCGACCGTCGGCCACGCCCACCGACACCGACCGCATGAGCTACGAAGACACGATCGTCAAGATCGCGATCTCCTTCGTCGTGCTCCTGGCGGGCGCCGCCGTCGGCTGGGTGCTCCCCGGTCTCGCCATCCCCGCCGCGATCGTCGGCCTGGTGCTCGCGCTCGTCAACATCTTCAAGAAGAAGCCGTCACGCGGTCTCGTGCTCGCCTACGCGGCGGTCGAGGGTGTCTTCGTCGGAGGCATCTCGTCCGTCTTCGACGCCCGCTGGGAGGGCATCGTCATCCAGGCGATCGTCGGAACCCTCGCCGTCGTCGGTGTGACGCTCGCGCTCTTCGCCACGGGCAAGATCCGCGAATCGAAGCGAGCCACCCAGGTGTTCACCGTGGCGATCTTCGGCTACCTCGCCTTCTCGATCATCAACATGATTTTGTCGTTCACCGGCGTCGTCGACAGTCCCTTCGGCCTGCGCGACAACCCGGTCATCGGCGCCATCATCGGCGTCGTCGTGATCCTGCTCGCGGCCTACTCGCTCGTGATGGACTTCACCACGATCAAGCTCGGCGTCGAGCGCGGCGCACCGCGCATCTTCGGATGGCAGGCTGCCTTCGGCATCATGGTCACGATCGTGTGGCTGTACACCGAGATCCTGCGCCTTCTCGCAATCTTCCGCGACTAGCCAGCAAGCCGAGGAAGGCCCCGACTCCCGCGTGGAGTCGGGGCCTTTCGCGTCCTCTCCTGCGCACCTGGGCCGCGCCCTCCACCGGGGCCCTCTTCCTCCTGCTCTGGATGATGGCCGAAGTCGGGCGATTCCACCCGGCTGCGAGCGCGGCCATGCTCGTCGCGTTCTACGTCTCGCTGGAGGCGGGATCCCGCACCCGCTGGACGGACAGGACAGGCCGACAGCACCCGCACCATCGCGAGCTCCGTGACGGTGATCGCGCTCGTCGGCCTGGGCCTCTACGTGGGAGCGTGGGCCATCGGTTACGGTCTCCGCGTGTCCATGCGCGAGCTCCGGGCGGTCCTCGTGTTGCGCACGACCGCCGCGCAGCTCGACGACGTCGAGGTCGAGCTCACGGTGACCCGCGAACGCGACCGGATCGCCCGAGACGTGCACGACGTGCTCGCGCACTCCCTCGCCGTGGTCGTCGCCCAGGCCGACGGCGCGCGATTCGCGAGTGTGGCCAAGCCCGAGATGGCGGATGCGGCGTTGCGGTCCATCGCCGACGCAGCCCGCTCGGCTCTCGTCGACGTGCGCACCCTCATCGAGGGCCTGCGTGAGGAACCCGGCGACCAGCCGCAACCCGGGCTCGCCGAGATCCCGCCGCTGTTGGCGCAGATGTCGAGTGCGGGCATGCGTGCCGACGCCAGCCACTTCGGCGCGGCGCAGGTCATGACGCCCGCGCAGCAGCTCGCCGTGTTCCGAATCATCCAGGAGAGCCTCACGAACGGCCTCCGGCACGCGGGCAACAACGCGACGACTCGCGTCTCGTTCGACTGGCGTGGGCCGGGACTCGCTCTCACGGTGACGAGCATCGGCGATGGACGGCCCGTCGTTCCCGGCCTGGCGACCGGCCACGGCATCCGGGGCATGAAAGACCGCGCCCGGCTCGTCGGGGGGGGTGGCTCACGGCGGGCGAGTCCGACGACCCGCCCGGCTTCATCGTCACCGCGTACATCCCCACCGCGCCGGAGCACATCCCCGTGACGAACGCCCTGGAGCTCACACAGTGACCCGCATCCGGGTCGCCGTCGTCGACGACCAGGCGCTCTTCGTCTCCGGCATGGGCATGCTCATCGATTCACAGCCCGACCTCGAGTTCGCGGGGTCGGCGACCGACGGCCGAACGGGGGTCGAACTCGTGGCCAGCACGCAACCCGACGTCGTCCTCATGGACATCCGGATGCCGGTGCTCGACGGCATAGAGGCGACCGAGTTGATCGTCGCGACGGGCACGACCTCCCGTGTCGTCATCCTCACCACGTTCCAGCGCGACGAGGCGGTGTTCCGCGCCATCCGCACGGGTGCCGCCGGATTCATCACGAAAGACGCGACACCGGAGTTCATCCTCGCGGCGATCCGCACCGTCCACGCCGGCCAGGCGGTGCTCGCTCCCGCCGCCACCTTCGACCTGGTGAGGCGCTTCGCCACACCGACGCCGCCCGGGGAGCACCCGCTTGAGCGAGCGATCGCCGCGCTCACGCCGCGCGAACGCGAGATCTTCCTCCTCGTCGCCCGCGGGCTGAGCAACCTCGAGCTCGCAGCCGCCGCGTTCGTGAGCGAGGCGACGGCGAAGACGCACATCCGCAACATCCTGACCAAGCTGGAGCTTCAGAGCCGCGTGCAGGTCGTGGTCTTCGCCTAGGAGAACGGCCTGCTCGAGTACTGAACGGCTCTGGGCAAGCGAGCGAATGTGCGCCACGCTTGGCCCGTGGGAGTGACGACGGATGCTCTGGTTCCGGCCTCCTTCGATCTCCTCCTGGTCGTGAGCCCAGTTCTCGTCGTCGCACTGGCGATCGTCGCTCATCGCCGCGGCGCGCGGCGCCCGAGCCGCCCCTCGGCTAGCGGGCGGTCACTCCCACTCGATGGTGCCCGGCGGCTTCGACGTGACGTCGAGCACGACGCGGTTGACTCCCGCCACCTCGTTGGTGATGCGGTTCGAGATGCGGGCGAGCACGTCGTAGGGCAGGCGCGTCCAGTCGGCCGTCATCGCGTCTTCGCTCGAGACGGGGCGCAGCACGATGGGATGACCGTAGGTGCGTCCGTCGCCCTGCACGCCGACGGAGCGGACATCTGCGAGCAGGACGACCGGGCACTGCCAGATCTCGGTGTCGAGGCCGGCGGCCGTCAGCTCGGCGCGGGCGATCGCATCCGCCTGGCGGAGCAGCTCGAGTCGCTCGCGGGTGACCTCCCCCACGATGCGGATGCCGAGTCCCGGGCCGGGGAAGGGCTGGCGGCTGACGATGACCTCGGGCAGGCCGAGCTCGCGACCGATGGCGCGAACCTCGTCTTTGAAGAGGGTCCGCAGCGGCTCGACGAGCTTGAACTGCAGGTCTTCCGGAAGTCCGCCGACGTTGTGATGGCTCTTGATGTTCGCGGTTCCGCTTCCGCCGCCGCTCTCCACCACGTCGGGGTAGAGGGTGCCCTGCACGAGGAAGTCGATCGTCTTGCCGTCGCCGTGCGCCTCGAGCACCAGCGCCTCGGCGGCGCCCTCGAAGCTGCGGATGAACTCGCGGCCGATGATCTTGCGCTTCTGCTCGGGGTCGGTCACGCCGGCGAGGGCGTCGAGGAACTGGTCGACCGCGTCGACGGTGATGAGGCGCACACCCGTGGACGCGACGTAGTCCTCCTCGACCTGGCGGCGCTCGTCTTGGCGCAGCAGGCCGTGGTCGACGAAGATCGCGGTCAACTGGTCACCGATCGCCTTGTGCACGATCGCCGCGGCGACCGCGGAGTCGACACCGCCGGAGAGCCCGACGATGACCTTCGAGTCGCCGACCTGCTCGCGGATGCGCGCGACCTGCTCCTCGATGACGTTGGCGCTGTTCCAGTCGGCCGGGATTCCCGCCGCATCGTGGAGGAAGTTCTCGAGCACGCGCTGCCCGAATTCCGAGTGCTTCACCTCGGGGTGCCACTGCACGCCGTACATCCGCTTCTCGTCGCTCGAGAAGGCGGCCACCGGCGTCGAGGCACTCGAGGCGAGAACGGTGAAGCCCTCGGGGGCCTTCGACACGGAGTCGCCGTGGCTCATCCACGCGGTCTGCTCCGACGGCTGGTCGCCGAGCAGAGTGGATGACCCGGGCGCGAGCGTCACGGCGGTCGAGCCGTACTCGCGCAGTCCGGTGTTCGCGACCTCGCCGCCGAGCTGCTGCGCCATGACCTGGAACCCGTAGCAGATGCCGAGCGTGGGCACGCCGAGCTCGAGGATGCCGGGGTCGAGCGAGGGCGAACCCGCGTCGTAGACGCTCGACGGTCCGCCGCTCAGCACGATGCCGATCGGGTTCTTCGCCGCGACCTCCGCGGCGGTGATCGTGTGCGGCACGATCTCGGAGTAGACGTTGGCCTCACGTACACGGCGAGCGATCAGCTGCGCGTACTGCGCGCCGAAGTCGACGACGAGCACCGGCTGGGCCGCCGTCGAATTGGCTTGGGAAGGACTCAGATTGTTGATGGCGAGGTCTCCACTTTCTGTGCGGGCTGCAGGGTCTCGAGCTCGGAAACCGTCTGCGCGTGAACTCGGCGCTCGACGATGAAGGAGAGGAAGGGCACCACGCCGCCGAGGGCGATGATGATGAAACGCGAGAAGGTCCAGCGCATGAGGCTCCACAGCCGGAAGTCACTGAACAGGTACACGACGTAGAACCAGCCGTGGGCGATGAGTATGGCGGTCGACAGGTTGACCCCCGTGATCATCTCCTTCGGCGTCAGCGCGAGGAAGCCCTCGGGGCCGTTCAGTTCGATGTCGACGAGGAAGCCGTAGCGCAGCACCATCATGAGCACGAGCAGCAGCAGGAACACCCCCGTGACGATCGACGTCACCCGGTAGAGGCGAAGCGCACTCCAGATTCTCGGGATGTTGGAGAGCTTCGGTTTGAGGGCCATTGCTCTAGTTTACGTGCCGCCCCCGGCTGTCTCAGCCTCGCGCAACTCGTCCTCCTCCTGCTCCCGCTCCCACGCGTCGCGCACGAGGCGGAACCAGAGGAATACGGCGAAACCGGCGAACACCGCCCATTCGATCGCATAGAAGATGTTGAGCCAGTTGATCGACACCTCCGTGCTGGGCGCGAAGGCGTCGATCGTCGTCAGGCCGTCGGGCGCGTCATCCACAATCAGATAGCCCGGGTAGGCGCCGGCGGGCTCTGTTGCCCACTGGTTCACGAGCGCCGCCGTCGACAGGGAGTTCTGCTCCCCCGCCTCGAAGTCGTCCTCCTGCGGCGCCTCGCTCGGCTGGAAGCGGCCCGCGAACGAGACGGGCGCCTCCTCCTCCAGCGACGAGATGGCGGATGCCGCGGCGTTCGCCGTCGGCGCCCAGCCGAGCGCCACGGCGAGCGAAGCACCGCTGCCCGACTCGACGAGATGCCCGACCACCCAGAAACCGGCTGTGCCCTCGTGGAGGCGGCCGCTCAGCACGACATACTCGCCGGGCAGCAGTGTTCCCTCGACCGTAGCGAGCCGGCCTGCCGCCTCGGTCGTCAACGGCTGCTGCGGCTCCGCGAGTTCGTCGAGGGCGACCGCCGTCTCGTGGCTCTCCTCGACGGGTGCGCCGGAATCGACGCTGCGGGACAGCTGCCACTGGCCGAGCACGGCGAACCCGCCCGCGATCGCGAGGCAGAGCAGGAGGGCCGCGATCCAGCGGGGGCGGCGGGCGAGTTGCCACATGGTCTAGTACTCCGGGTCGCGTCGGCGGGGCTTCTCGGCGTCCGACTGCTGTAAGGCCTGTTCGGCGATCGGGTCGCGCACGAGCACCTCGTCGCCGATGTCGTCGAACTGGTCGTCGCCCGACACCGCCGGCCCCCTCCCCGACAACGCCGCCTCGACGAGGGCGATGTTCTCGTCGGCCATGCGGTCGTGTTCGAGCGTCGCGGGCGTCTTCTTCTTCGCCGGGAAGATCCGTGCGCCGATCTTCTCGGAGTTGACGGCGAGGATGGGGCCGATGATCGCCATCGTCAGCACGTAGAGGCCGGCGAACGGGGTCAGCCGGTCGTCGAGCCCCGCCGACACGGCGAGCGTCGCGAGGATGAGGGCGAACTCGCCGCGGTTCTGCAGCATCGCACTCGCGTTGAACCCCTCCGCCCGGGTCAGCTGGTTCTGCCAGGCGATGAGCTGGCCGCCCGCGGTGTTGATGACGAGCGTCATGGCGACCGCGACGGCGACGGGCACGAGCACGGCGCCGAATGTAGACGGGTTGAGGGCGAGCCCGAAGTTGAGGAAAAAGAACGCGCCGAAGACGTCGCGCAGCGGGAGGGCGAGCTGTTCGATCCGGCCGCGGAACCGGGTCGCGCCGAGCACGAGCCCGATGAGGAACGCCCCGATCGCGTCGGACACGCCGAGCAGCTCACCGATTCCGCCGAAGGCGACGGCGAGGCCGAAGAACAGGATGGTGAACAGCTCGTCGTCTTTCGTGCGCACGAGCCGCGACACGATCCGGCCGCCGAAGCGGGCGACCACGAACATGACGATGAGGAACGTGAAGGAGATCGCCAGCTGCAGCACGACGGCCCAGACATCCGCCTCGCCCCCGATGACGACGGCGACGATCGCGAGGTAGATGGCGATGAACACGTCTTCGAGCACCATGATGCCCAGGATGACGGGCGTCTCACGGTTGGCCAGTCGACGCAGTTCGATGAAGAGCTTCGTGATGATGGCGCTCGACGAGGCAGCGGTCATGCCCGCGATGATGAGCGCCTCGCGGGTACCCCAGCCGATCCACATGCCGAGGATGAAGCCCGCCGCCATGTTGATGATGATGCGGGTTCCGCCGGAGAGCAGCAGCTTGGGCGCGTTGCCGTAGAACTCGTCCTGGTCGAATTCGAGCCCGAGGCTGAAGAGCAGGAAGATGAGCCCGAAGACGGCGATGAGCTCGACATCCGCCGATTCGAAGCTCAGGGGGAAGAGGTGGAAGTACGGGCTCGCGATGAGGCCGACGAGCATGTAGATCGGGATGGCCGGCAGGCCGATGAGCTTGCCGAGGCGTCCGAGCACGTACGAGATGATGAACAGAAGCCCCAGCGTCAGGAGTTCTTCACCCAGGTGCACGGCTAGCCTCCGGGCGGGGCATCGGCCGGCGTCTTTGCCTTGAATTCGCCGGTGCGATAGAACGCGAACGCCTTGGCCACCTTCTCGGGCGACCCGGCCACCACGAGGGTGTCGCCGGGGAAGACCTTGAAGTCGTCGGCGGGAGCGGGGTTCGCCGACTCGCCGCGCACGACGGCGACGACGGTGAGCCCGACGACTCCGCGGCTCGCGAGGTTGCCGAGCTCCTGCCCGGCGATGTGGTCTTCGTAGTCGACTGTGAACCAGTCGATCGAGAGACCGGGTATCTGGTCGAGGCTCGACAGCGACTCGGTGATGCGCGTGCCTCCGAGCAGTTCGGCGAGGGTGTGCGCCTCGTCTTCGTCGAGACGGAGCGAGACCTTGCTCGCGTCGCCGTCTTCGGAGTCTGCGAACGAGATGAGGTCGCTGTGGCCGGAACGGTGCGTGATGACCCCGACCTTGCCGCCGTCATCCGTGACGAAGGTGTGGAGTACGCCGACCCCGGGAAGTTTGACCCGCCGAACATCGACCATGGGAACTCCTTCAGGGGTCTCGGGCAGTGAATCCCAGTCTACCGGAGGGCACTCTGGCCGGATGCCGCGTGCGCCCTCGGCGTAAACCGCCCGACCGGCGGGGCAGGCAATCGACCCTCAGACCGCCCGTGAGCAGCGGAAGCTTGCCCCTCCGCTCGGGGTGGCGCTAGCTCTGCTGGTACGGCGCGACCACGACCTCGACGCGCTGGAACTCCTTGAGGTCGGAGTAGCCGGTCGTCGCCATGGAGCGCCGCAGGGCGCCCATGAGGTTGACGCGTCCGTCGGCCGACGACGACGGCCCGTTGAGGATCTCGGCGAGCGGCGCCAGCGTGCCGACGTGCACGCGGTTGCCGCGCGGCAGCTCGAGGTGGTGCGCCTCGGCGCCCCAGTGGTAGCCGTCTCCCGGGGCATCGGTCGCTCGTGCCAGCGCGCTGCCGAGCATGACGGCGTCGGCGCCGACGGAGATCGCCTTGACGATGTCGCCGCTCGTGCCGAGGCCGCCGTCCGCGATGACGTGTACGTAGCGGCCGCCCGACTCGTCCATGTAGTCACGACGAGCGCCCGCGACATCCGCCACCGCGGTGGCCATGGGCGCGTGAATGCCGAGGCTGGCCCGAGTGGTGGATGCTGCTCCGCCACCGAATCCGACGAGCACACCCGCGGCACCGGTGCGCATGAGGTGGAGGGCGGCGGTGTAGGTCGCGGCGCCGCCGACGATGACCGGCACGTCGAGCTCGTAGATGAACTTCTTGAGGTTGAGGGGTTCGGTGCTCTTGGAGACGTGCTCGGCGCTCACCGTCGTTCCGCGGATCACGAACATGTCGACCCCGGCGGCGACGACGGTCTCGTAGAACTCCTGGGTGCGCTGCGGGCTGAGTGCGCCGGCGACCGGCACCCCCGCGGCACGGATCTCCGCGAGGCGGTCACGGATGAGCTCGGCCCTGATGGGCTCGGAGTAGATCTCCTGCATGCGCGCCGTCGCGGTGTCGACGGGGAGCCGGCTGATCTCGGCGAGCAGCGGCTCGGGGTTCTCGTACCGCGTCCAGAGTCCCTCGAGGTCGAGCACTCCGAGCCCGCCGAGCCGACCCATCGCGATGGCTGTGGTCGGGCTCACGACGGAGTCCATGGGGGCGGCGAGCACCGGCATCTGGAACGTGTAGGCGTCGATAGTCCACGAGATCGACACGTCTTGCGGGTCACGCGTGCGGCGCGACGGCACGATCGCGATGTCGTCGAAGGCATACACGCGGCGAGCGCGCTTGGAACGGCCGATCTCGATGTCACTCACCCGACAAGCTTACCGGCGCGCGGCCACAGGGCTTGTCGAAGGGCGGCGAGCGCACGACGACGCTTCGACAAGCCGAGTGACCGGGCCAGGCTAGCGCGAGTAGTTGGGCGCCGACACGACCATCTGGATGTCGTGCGGGTGGGACTCCTTGAGCCCCGCCGCGGTGATGCGCACGAACTTGCCCTTCTGCTTCAGCTCCGGGATGGTGCGAGCGCCCGTGTAGAACATCGACTGGCGCAGCCCGCCGAGCAGCTGGTACGCGACGGCCGAGAGCGGCCCGCGGTAGGGCACCTGGCCCTCGATGCCCTCGGCGATGAGCTGCTCGTCTGACGGCACATCCGCCTGGAAGTAGCGGTCGCGCGAGTAGGACGTCTTCTTGCCGCGGGTCTGCAGAGCGCCGAGCGAACCCATTCCGCGGTAGTTCTTGAACTGCTTGCCGTTGACGAAGACGAGATCTCCGGGGCTCTCGTCGCAACCGGCGAGAAGCGAGCCGACCATGACGGTGTCGGCGCCGGCCACGATCGCCTTCGCGATGTCGCCGGAGTACTGCAGCCCGCCATCCGCGATGACGGGGATTCCGACCTCGCGGGCCGCGAGCGACGCCTCGTAGACGGCGGTGACCTGGGGCACACCGACACCCGCGACGACACGAGTGGTGCAGATTGAGCCCGGGCCCACGCCGACTTTGATGGCGTCGGCGCCCGCGTCGATGAGCGCCTGTGCGCCGGTGCGGGTGGCGACGTTGCCGCCGATGACGTCGATGTGCGCGAAGGCGGCGTCGCTCTTCATGCGCGAGATCATGTCGAGCACCCCGGCGGAGTCGCCGTTCGCGGTGTCGACGACGATGACGTCGACACCCGCCTCGTTGAGGGCGACGGCGCGATCCCACGCGTCGCCGAAGAACCCGATGGCGGCCGCGACCCGCAGCCGCCCCTCGTCGTCCTTGGTCGCGTTGGGGTACTTCTCGCTCTTGTCGAAGTCTTTGACCGTGATGAGGCCGCGCAGCTTTCCCTCGCCGTCGATGAGCGGCAGCTTCTCGATCTTGTGCTGCGCGAAGAGGGCGATCGCCTCGTCGGAGCTGACGCCGACCGGTGCGGTGATGAGGCCCCTGGTGGTCATGACGTCGCGCACGAGCGTCGTGTGCTTCTCGAAGTCGGAGACGAAGCGCATGTCGCGGTTGGTGATGATGCCGACGAGTCGGCCGTCGGGCTCGATCACGGGGAGGCCGGAGACGCGGAACTCGCCGCACAGCGCGTCGACCTCGGCGACCGTGGCATCCGGAGTCGTGGTCACGGGGTTGGTGATCATGCCGCTCTCACTGCGCTTGACCTTGTCGACGTGGGCCGCCTGGTCGTCGATGGAGAGGTTGCGGTGCAGCACGCCGATGCCGCCGTTGCGAGCCATGGCGATGGCCATGCGTGACTCGGTGACGGTGTCCATTGCCGCGGAGGAGAGGGGCGACGCGACCGTGATGCGCTTCGTGAGCCGCGAGCTCGTGTCTGCTTCGCTCGGGATCACGTCGGTGTGCCCCGGGAGCAGCATGACGTCGTCGTAGGTAAGGCCGATGAAGCCGAAAGGATCAGGCTGGTCCATGAGTCCCCTTATAGGAAGGAAGTGAATGACCCGGATGCCACGCTGAATACCGGTAGACAATATTAACCCGGCTTGACGTTGTTATGTTCCCGGGTGAGTATTGCGACTACCCGTTTCAGCGTCGAAACACCACGGACACATCCGCCCGCTACTTTGTGCAGTACTCGTGGTGTGTCGCATGACAGGCGTTGTCCGACCCACACAGCAATGCAGCGCACAACACCTGGAGGTTCATCCGTGGCAGAGCCCGCGCAGAAAAGCCGAGCCCGAAAGCTCGCGCTTGGAGCATTCGGACTAGCGGTGAGCCTCCTGGCCATGATGCCGCTGGCCGCACAGGCATCGACACCGACCGATGTGATTCCGCCCGACGAGGCAGACCAGACCATCCAGGTCTGGATCCGGCTGAACGCCGACAAGGCGCCGATCCCCGGCGTCGGCGTCGCGGTCGAGGGCGAAAGCTTCAGTGAGGAGTTCGTCACCGGCGACGACGGCAAGGTTGTCATCGGAATCCCGGATCCCGGCACCTATACGGTGACGATCGACGAGTCGACTCTCGCTCCCGAAGCGGGATTCCCCAACAAGAACCCGCGCGAGGTGACGGTCTCCGACGGCCAGCAGGGCGCCCCGGCGATCTTCCTCGTCGACCCGGCCAACCCCGCGATGGGCGCGGCCCCGACCAGCGAGCCGGGAAAGGGCGGGCAGTCGTCCGGACCCGACTTCATGTCGCTCTTCTGGCCCAAGGTCGTATCCGGCCTCATCTTCGGACTCCTCATCGCGCTCGCCGCGATCGGCCTCTCGCTCATCTACGGCACGACTGGCCTCAACAACTTCGCCCACGGCGAGTTGGTGACCTTCGGCGCGCTCATGGCCTACACCTTCAGCGGCATCTTCGGCTGGCCCGCGCCGCTCGCCATCGTCGTGGCGGTGATACTGGGCGGCGTCTTCGGCTACGTGCAAGACCTCGGGTTGTGGAAGCCGCTGCGCAAGCGGGGCCTCGGCCTCATCCCGCTCATGATCGTCACCATCGGCCTCTCCCTCGTGCTGCGTTACCTCTTCGCGTTCATCTGGGGAGCCGACCGGCTCTCCCTGCCGAGCGACCCGAAGCCGTTCCTCGTGATCGGCTCGGTGAGCCTGAGATTCACGGATGTCGCGGGAGCCGTCGTCGCGATCGTGCTGCTGCTCGCCGTGGCCTTCGTGCTCCTCCGCACGAAGATCGGAAAGGCGACCCGCGCCGTCGCCGACAACCGCTCGCTCGCGGCGGCGTCGGGCATCGACGTCGAGGGCGTCATCCGCATCGTGTGGATCGGCGGCGCCGCACTCGCCGCGCTGTCCGGTGTCTTCATCGGCTACTACCAGTCGCTGCGCTGGGACACGGGAGCCTCGATCCTGCTCCTCGTCTTCGCGGCCGTCACCCTCGGTGGTCTCGGCACGGCGTTCGGTGCGCTCGTCGGCTCGCTCGTGATCGGCGTCTTCATCAACGTCTCCACGATCTGGATTCCCGAAAACCTCAAGTACGTCGCGGCCCTCGTGATCATGATCATCATCCTGCTCTTCCGACCTCAGGGCATCCTGGGTCGCCGCGAGAGAATCGGCTAGGGAAAACACATGGAATTCAACTTCATCCCCCTCGCTTTCGGAGAGATCTTCTCCCCGACGACCGCGGCCTACGCCCTCGCGGCCCTCGGCCTCGCGGTTCACTTCGGGTTCACCGGCCTGCTGAACTTCGGACAGGCGGGGTTCATGGCGGTCGGCGGGTACGCGTTCGCGATCACGGCGGTGAAGTGGGAGTGGCCCCTCTGGGGTTCGCTGCTGGCAACCATCGTAGCCTCGACCCTCTTCGCGCTCATCCTCGGAATCCCGACCCTTCGGCTGAGGGCGGACTACCTCAGCATCGTCACCATCGCGGCGGCCGAGATCATCCGCCTCTCGGTCAAGACACCGGAGTTCTCCGACGTCACCGGCGGCTCGGAGGGCATCAACGGGGCGTCCCGCACCTTCAACGACCTGAACCCGCTGGGCGAGGGCAGATTCGGTGCCGGGGTGCTCACCTACTCTTCCGACCAGTGGTGGGTGCGCATCGTCGGTTGGGGCCTCGTCGGCCTCGCCTGCCTCATCGTCTACCTGCTGGTCCGCAGCCCGTGGGGTCGCATCGTCAAGGGCATCCGCGAAGACCAGGACGCGGTGCGCAGCCTCGGCAAGAACGTGTTCGCCTACAAGATGCAGGCGCTCATCCTCGGCGGCATCCTCGGTGGTCTCGCGGGAGCGCTCTTCATCCTGCCGAGGTCGCTGCAACCGGACAACTACGGCACGCAGCTGACGTTCTTCCTCTACACGATCCTCCTCCTGGGTGGTGCGGCGACGGTCTTCGGGCCCATCGTCGGCGCCATCATCTTCTGGGTCACGCTCTCGCTGTCCGACGGAATCCTCACACTGCTCGTCTCCAACGAGCTGCTTCCCATCTCCAGCACCCAGCAGGGACCCATTCGTTTCATCATCATCGGCGTCACGCTGATGCTGCTTGTGATTTTCCGGCCGCAGGGAATCTTCGGCAAGAAGAAGGAGGCGTTCTTCAGTGTCTGATAAGACCCCCGTCGCAGACCTGGTTGTCGATGTCAACACCATCGGACCCGGCGCGAAGAAGAAGGACCCGATCGTCATCGCCGACTCGGTGAGCCGGCAGTTCGGCGGCCTCACCGCCGTCGACGTCGAGCACCTCGAGATCCCCCGCGGATCCATCACGGCCCTCATCGGACCGAACGGTGCGGGCAAGACCACGTTCTTCAACCTGCTCACCGGCTTCGACAAGCCCAATACCGGCACGTGGACGTTCGGCGGCAAGAACCTCGCCGGCATGCCCGCCTTCCGCGTCGCGCGCCTCGGCATGATCCGCACCTTCCAGCTCACCAAGGCGCTCGGCGGCATGACCGTCATCGAGAACATGCGCCTCGGCGCCGGCCGGCAGAGCGGCGAGAACATCTTCACCGCCATCTTCAAGCCGCTGTGGCGCACCCGCGAAGACGAGATCACCACCAAGGCGATGGACCTGCTCGCGCGGTTCAAGCTCGACACGAAGGCCGACGACTACGCCTCGTCGCTCTCCGGAGGACAGCGCAAGCTGCTCGAGATGGCGCGCGCCCTCATGAGCGAGCCGGAGCTCGTCATGCTCGACGAGCCGATGGCGGGCGTCAACCCGGCGCTGACGCAATCGCTCCTCCACCACATCCTCGACCTCAAGACCCAGGGAATGACGGTGCTCTTCGTCGAGCACGACATGCACATGGTCAACGAGATCGCGGACTGGGTCGTCGTGATGGCCGAGGGCCGCATCGTCGCCGAGGGTCCGCCCTCGACCGTGATGAGCGATCCCGCGGTCATCGACGCCTACCTCGGCGCCCACCACGATGTCGACCTCGGCACTCTGACGGGGCAGCAGGAGATCGCCGAGACGATGGACTCCGAGCTGGTCAGGCACGAGATCGAGGAAGAGGCCACCGAGGGGCACCCGAACACGAAGAAGGCGAACCAGTGACCGAGACCGTACTCCGCACCACCGACCTCATCGCGGGCTACATCCCGGGAGTCGACATCCTGAACGGATGCAGCGTCTACGTCGAGAAGGGCGAGCTCGTCGGCATCATCGGCCCGAATGGCGCGGGCAAGTCGACGCTGCTCAAGGCGATCTTCGGCCAGGTGAACATCCGCTCCGGCACGATCGAGCTCAACGGCGGCGACATCACCGGCCTGAAGGCCGACAAGCTCGTCTCCCGCGGTGTCGGGATGGTGCCGCAGAACAACAACGTCTTCCCGAGCCTCACGATCGAGGAGAACCTCGAGATGGGCTCGTACCAGAAGCCGAAGATGTTCAAGGAGCGCCTCGGCTTCGTCACCGACCTGTTTCCCGAGCTGGGCAAGCGCCTCAAACAGCGGGCGGGCGCCCTCTCCGGCGGCGAGCGCCAGATGGTGGCGATGTCGCGGGCCCTCATGATGGACCCGACCGTGCTGCTGCTCGACGAGCCGAGCGCCGGCCTCTCCCCCGTGCGCCAGGACGAGACGTTCATCAATATCTCGATCATCAACAAGGCCGGCGTCTCCGTTCTCATCGTGGAGCAGAACGCGCGACGCGCCCTGCAGATCTGCGATCGCGGCTACGTGCTCGACCAGGGGCGCGACGCGTACTCGGGATCCGGTCGCGAGCTGATGAACGACCCCAAGGTGATCGAGCTCTACCTCGGCACTCTCGCCGCTGACCAGGAGAAGAAGTAGCCACGCGCACCACCCGCACGGCCAGACTGGCTTGCCTCGGCGCCCTCGCGGAGACAGGCCAGTCTGCTTGTGCGGCCCCGATGCTCACGCGTTGCCGCCCGGCGTGACAGCGAGCATCAAGCAGTATCGCCTCGACTACGCGCCGCGTGCGCTCGAGTTATCCGTCACCACCGGCTCGAGCGACGTGCTGTCGGTGACCGCGGCCTCGTTCGAGTCGCCGCACTTCGACACCGACGGGTCTGACTGGACGCGAGACATCGAGGTTTCCTGACGGCGGATGGCAGGGTCGGCCACGCCACGACGGTTCCCGCCGACGACCTCGGCATCCTCGCGGAGGACAAGCGCGGAACGTACCTTCCGTTCACCGTGGCGCTGGGCGACGGCACGAGCGGCATCGTGACGGTCGACGTGGGCGCGCACGTACTTCGCCGAGTACTGCTGGCCGTCGGAGCGCGACCGCTAGTCGACGATCCGCCGGTGCCCGGCACGCGGAAGGGGCCCGGTCTTCCGACCGGACCCCTCCGCCGTGCTGGTGCTGTGCGGCTACGGCTGGTTACAGCTTGCCGTAGACCTGGTCGATGCCCTCTGACTTGTTTCCCGTGCTGTATTGGAAGATCGAGACGTAGGCCTCGGTCGGGTCGCCGTTCTTGTCCCAGGTGATCGGGCCGGAGACACCGGTGTAGTCGATGTCGGCCTTCGCGTCGTCGGCGAGCAGGTTCGCACAGTCGGCGAACGACGTGCACTCGGTGCCACCCTCGGAGACGTCCTGGAGGTTGTCACGAACGGTCGCGCCGTCGGTGGCTCCACCGGCGAGTGCGGCGAGTGCGGAGAGCACCGTTGCGTCGTACGCCTCAGCCGCGTAGCTGAAGACGTCGAGCTTCGGGTCTCCGGACGCGACCACGTTCTCCTGGAGGCGGGCCTGGAAGTCCTCGGGGGCGAGCACACCGGGGTTCGTGAACTGCGCGCCGGCGATGTCGACGTTCGTGTCGGCCTCTCCGATGATTCCGTAGTTTCCGTCAGTGCCGTAGAGCTTCGAGAAGTCGAAGCCCTGTCCGGCGAGTTGCTCGGCGATCGTCGTGATCTCGTTGAAGGAGATGACGACGAGGGCGTCGGGGTTCGTCGCCAGGAGCGCCTGGATGGCCGACGTGAAGTCCGTCGCGGAGGGCTCGAAGATCTGCTCGCCGACGATCGTCGCGCCACCGTCTTCGAGGCTGGTCGAGAGGTTCTCGTACAGTCCGAGGCCGTAGGCGTCGTTCATGTAGAGCACGGCGACGTTGGTCTTACCGTCGGCGAGGATCTTGTTGCCGAGGATCTTGCCCTGGAGCACGTCGGAGGGGGCGGTGCGGAAGTAGTATCCGTCGTCCGGGTAGTCCGTGAACTCGGGCGAGGTGTTCGCCGGAGAGATCTGGACGATTCCCGCCTGCGTCACCTGGTCGATGAACGTCTTCGAGACACCGGATGACGCGGCGCCGATGATGACGGAGACCTGGTCGGCGATGAGTGCCGTTGCCGACTGCGTGGCGATGTCGGTCGTGGTGTCGCCCGAGTCCTTGTGCTCGACGGAGACCTTGATGCCGGCCTTGGCATCGTTGATCTCCTTGATGGCGAGGTCGACACCCGCGAACTCGGGCGGGCCGAGCTGTGCGAGGCTGCCGGTCTGCGGGAGGATAGATCCGAACTTCAGGGTGAGGTCTTCGGCCGAACCGCTGGAGGTCTCGCCGCTTGAGGCGCAGCCACTGAGGACCAGCGCGCTCACGCCGAGGAGGGTGATGCCGCTGATCGCGGCCTTGACCGACTTCGAGCGTGTGGCCGGGTTGGCCCGGGAGAATGCACCCATGTTGCTCCTTGGTGAGGGAAATGTGATGTTTGTCATGCGCGCACAGCGGCGCTGATTGCGTGCTGTAACGCTATTGGGCGAATCTCACCGACACAATACGTGGGTGTTACAGCCGTGTAACACGGCCCGATCGTTATACTCCGTTACCTTTGCGGCTCCGCCGCCACGACGGATTTAGTCGTGCGCGGTGACAGGAACATGTCGATCGTGAGTATGACGAGCGCAATCCAGACGAGACCGAAGCCCCACCAGCGCGCGGCGGGCATCGACTCGTGCAGCACGAAGACGCCGATGAGGAACTGCAGCAGGGGTGCGATGTACTGGGTGAGGCCCAAATAGGTCAACGGCAGACGTCGCGCGGCCGCGGCGAAGAACAGCAGCGGCACGGCCGTGACCACACCCGCGAGGAGCATGGCGACGGTCTGGAGGGTGCTCTCGGTGCCGATGGTGAGCATTCCCGTCGACCCGATCACGACGAGGGTGATCGTCGCCGGGATCGCGAGCCACGCGGTCTCTATCGTGAGGCCGCTCACCGCGTCGACGCGGCCGCCCACCTGCTTCTTCACCAGGCCGTAGAGGCCGAAGGAGAACGCGAGCGCGAGCGCGATGTATGGGAACTGCCCGTAGTTGAGGGCGAGCACCAGCACGGCGAGCGCGCTGATGCCGATGGCCGACCACTGCAGGACGCGGAGGCGCTCGCGCAAGACGAAGACGCCGAGCAGCACGGTGACGATGGGGTTGGTGAAGTAGCCCAGCGCGGCCTCGACGACGTGGCCGCTGAGAGTCGCGTAGACGTACACGAGCCAGTTGACGAGAATCAGCGCGCCCGCGAGGCCCAGGATCAGGGTCGTACGGCGATTGCGGAGGATCGCGGCGAGGGCCGGCCAGCTGCGCGTCACGGTGATGAGGAGGCAGCAGAACACGAGCGACAAGACGATGCGCCATGCCACGATCTCGAATGCGGTCGCCGGTCGCAGCAGGAGGAAGAAGAGGGGGAGCACGCCCCACAGCGCGTACGCTGCCAGTCCGAAGGCGAGGCCCGGACCCATCCGGTCGTGCGTCGAGGCGGTGGGCACGGGGGCTATGGGGGCGGATGACACGGATTCAGCCTATCCGCGAGCGACGCCGACTCCCTCGCCGGCGAGACGACGGAACGCCCGGTGGCTGGGCCACCGGGCGTTCCGGATGATTCTGCCGAGCGGGCCGCGGACGGCCGTGACGGTGTTTTTAGCGAACGACTACCGCGAGGACGTCGCGAGCGGAGAGCACGAGGAGGTCCTCTCCGCCGTACTTCACCTCGGTTCCGCCGTACTTGGAGTAGATGACCTTGTCGCC